>DHGP01000017.1 GCA_002402825.1 Firmicutes bacterium UBA4795 | reverse complement strand
TCCTCTGGGCGGATTTGGATAGATGCCTGGTGGGTTTCTTTGATTGCTTTAGAATCGGCACTTTCCTGGACAGGATCCCTTAGGCCCCCAGTCCGATATGTTCGATGATGGAAACAGCACTGGCGCAACCGGCGTATCCGGGTTTTTGCTTCTTCTGATGAGAACGGTTTTAACCCCGTATTTTCGGGCTAACATTTAAATTAAGGTTGGAAAAATTTTTGAACCTAAAACTAACAGGATTTTGGCTTTAAATGGAGAATATAAAGTATTAAAGGAAAAAAAGGAGGGAAAATATGGTGTTTTTTAGAAAAAAAATATTTAAAATTATCGTGCTGGTAAGCTTAATGTTTTTTCTTATACCGGGCGTCGTTCCCCTTCAGGCCAAAACCCTGACCGATGCTTACGAAAAATTAAAAACAAAGCCAGAATATGCTAGCCTCATTAATGAGCTGACTAACAAATTAACCGCCACCGGAAAGGTAACCGAAAATGAAATCAACCAGTTTATTCTGGATTTAAGCAACCAACTGGCCCAAGAAAATCTTACCTTGGCTAATTTTGAAGACGAATTTTACCGTAACGTAGTAGAATTAATTTTAAAAAACAAGGCCCTTTTGGCGGCAACTTTTCAAGCGTTCCCTCAAGAAATAAATGATTTTTTAAAGGTAAAAAAACTACCTCCTCAATATGCTGGTTTAATGGAAGCTTTAAAACAGGAAATGACAAGTCACGATGGCTCATCCCCGGGTCCGGGCGGCGGCTCTGGTGGAGGTGAAACAGGTGGCGATAGTACTGGAGTAAAGAAAAATATTCCCGTATCTGAAGAAAAAACCGAATTAAAACAGCCAGTTTCACCCGCAAAAAAAGAGGGGGCAACCCAGTTACTAATCACCTTTAAGGATGTACCGACTAATCATTGGGCAAAACAGGATATTGAACTTATGGCTACCCTGGGAATAGTCAAAGGGGTGGGAAAGGATACTTTTAAACCAAACGATAAGGTAACCAGGGCTGAATTTACGGCTTTTATTCAACGGGCCCTAGATTTACCTTTGCCCGATACAAACTCACCGGAATTTCTTGATGTCTCTCAAAACGCTTGGTTTTACACCCCGGTAAAAGCAGTTTCCGCCGCCAATATAATTAAAGGAACAAAAAGGGATTACTTTGAGCCTTACCGCTTTATTACCAGGGAAGAAATGGCCACGGTAATAATGCGGGCGTATATGTTTACCGCAGGCAGTCTTTATCAAAACCCTGGTCCTCTTACCTTTACCGACGCATCGCAAATTAGCTCCTGGGCAAAAGATGCCGTGGCTGTTTCAGTAAAGTTGGGGGTGGTTAAGGGAATAAATGAGCAGCATTTTAACCCCAAAGGGCAAGCCACGAGGGCCCAGGCGGTAGTAATGATAAAGCGCTTGTTAGGGGTTAGCAGTAAAACAAAGCAATAGGAAGGGATAGAAGATGAGCCATCTGACGTTGATTTGAATAGATTAGATTTTCAGAAATTAACTCAGAGGCGGCCGGAAATAACGCTCAATATCATCAACCGTCTTGAGCCGGCGCTTGCGCCAGGCGAACGCCGTGATTGAAAATTTTGCCTAAAAATTCGTGACAGCATTCACAAAGCGTCTGGAAGTTGCTTAAAAATAAATTATTATGTTAAAATGTGAGCAGGAAGACCAGGAGGTGAATATTTGATGAGTATGTTATTAAAAGAAATTAAAATTCCTCAAAAAGATGATTCTCGAAAAATTGATTTTGTAGTTTTTTTCGGAGGAAATAGATAATTAAATGTAACGCACTACCAAATCACCGATTTCGGAGGTGGTATAGCCCATTTCACCGGCAGCTAAACTCTTCAAGTGCCGGGCACAAACCTGGGCAACAGCGTTTTCCACCATAAGGGCGGCTTTTTTCTCCCCTAAGTATTCAAGCATCATGGCTGCCGCGCAAATGGCCGCCAGGGGGTTAATCATGTTTTTTCCAGTGTACTTTGGGGCCGAACCGCCTATGGGTTCAAACATGGAAACCCCTTGCGGGTTAATGTTCCCGCCGGCCGCAATCCCCATACCCCCTTGAATCATAGCCCCTAAATCGGTTATAATATCCCCAAACATGTTATCGGTGACAATAACGTCAAACCATTCAGGATTTTTTACCATCCACATGCAAGTAGCGTCTACGTGGGCGTAATCTCTTTTTATATCCGGGTAGGCTGTCCCAATTTCGTGAAATACTCTTTCCCAAAGGTCAAAGGCGTAAGTAAGCACATTTGTCTTCCCGCATAAGGTTACCTTTTTCTGATGGTTTCTTTTACGGCAGTATTCAAAGGCGTAACGGATACATCTTTCTACTCCTTGGCGGGTATTTATTGAAGTCTGAATGGCCACCTCATCCGGCGTTCCTTTTTTAAGAAATCCTCCGCTGCCCGTATATAAACCCTCCGTATTTTCCCGTACTACCACAAAGTTAATGTCTTCCGGCCCTTTATCTTTAAGAGGGGTATCCACCCCGGGATATAATTTTACGGGCCTTAGATTTATGTATAAATCAAGTTCAAAGCGTAAGCGTAACAAAATTCCTTTTTCTAATATACCTGGTTTTACCGCCGGGTGACCAATGGCTCCTAAATATATGGCGTGAAAACCTTTAAGCTCTTCCAGGCTGCTGTCCGGTAGCGTCTCCTGGGTGCGCAAATAACGTTCCCCGCCAAAATCATAGGTGGTCATTTCTAATTTAAAACCACCCCGTTCGGCTATCGCGTTTAAAACTTTTATTCCTTCGTTTACCTGTTCCGGACCAGTTCCGTCTCCTGGAATTACGGCAATTTTATAGCTGGTCATTAGCATCCTCCCTAGTCCTAATTCAATTTTTGACTTTAATCTTACCTTAAAATTAAGCCGGTGTAAACAAGGCAGGTGAGTTTTCATTGACTTTAAGTAAAATTAATAATAAAATAGTTAAGACTTTTTAAGCACCAAAGGGGGAGAATGTATTTATATGGATAAAACTTATGCCGAAATTAACGCTAAAATTAAAGAAGGCAAAGCCGTAGTAGTAACCGCGGCCGAACTAATTGAACTGGTCGCCGAGAAAGGTTTAGCGCAAGCTGCTCGCGAAGTAGATGTGGTGACGACTGGTACATTCGGGCCCATGTGTTCTTCAGGTGTTTTTTTAAATTTCGGCCATTCTGCTCCCCGCATAAAAATGCACCGGCTATGGTTGAATAATGTTCCTGCTTACACTGGCATTGCGGCCGTAGATGCGTATTTAGGGGCTACTGAAGTTCCGGAAGATGACCCTTTGAACAGTACCTATCCTGGTGAGTTTTGGTACGGTGGGGGACACGTTATCCAGGATTTAGTTGCTCGCAAGCCCATCCATTTAAAAGCAACAGGGTACGGGACTGATTGTTATCCACGCCGGAAAATTGAAACCACGCTTACTTTAGACGATATTAATGAAGCCGTCTTATTTAACCCTCGCAACGCTTACCAAAATTATAACTGTGCAGTTAACCTTAGTAATCGCACCATTTATACCTATATGGGAATGCTTAAACCAGGTTTAGGTAACGCCCATTATTCTACTTCTGGTCAATTAAGCCCCTTACTTAAAGATCCATACTTTAAAACTATTGGCCTGGGCACTAGGATATTTTTAGGAGGGGGTATTGGTTACGTAGCCTGGCATGGTACCCAACATTTACCTTTTATTCAACGCGATGTTAACGGGAATGAATTGGGACCTAGCGGGGGAACCCTAATGGTAATTGGCGATTTAAAGCAAATGGACCCGCGCTGGTTGGTAGGAACCAGCTACTTAGGTTACGGAGCTACTTTAAGTGTAGGCATCGGCATTCCTATTCCTATTTTAAATGAAGAGATTGCCCGCTTCGCCGCCGCAGCCGATGAAGAATTATATGCCCCAATTGTAGACTATGGGGAAGCTTACCCCAATCGCCTCCCGGGTAATTTGGGTTACGTAAGTTACGCTCAATTAAAATCAGGAAAAATAATGGTTAACGGTAAAGAAGTACCTACGGCCCCATTATCCAGTTACCCAAGGGCATTAGAGATTGCCAACCTGCTTAAAGAGTGGATTCAAAAAGGCAAATTTTTATTAGCTGAACCCGTGCAATTGCTTCCTCCACCTAGCGATCAACCTACCCCTGCTATACTAAAATAATAGGGAGGAATTTAAACTATGGCCCCAAAAAAAGTAGTCTTGCGCTTTAGCGCTGATATTGCCGATAAACCCATTATTTACCGGTTGGTCAAAGATTATGACTTAATTATTAATATCCTTAAAGCCAATGTTAACCCGCAAAAAGAAGGAACCATGGTACTGGAAGTTATTGGTGATTTATACGCTGCTGGCTTAGATTACTTGCGCCGCCAAGGTGTAGTAGTGCAAGATTTGACGCAGGAAATAGTCCGAAACGAAGATTTATGTACGGACTGCGGCGCCTGCACGGCCATTTGTCCTACCGGAGCTCTTTATTTAAAAAGACCCTCCATGGAGGTACAATTTGACAGCGATGCTTGTGTAGTTTGCTATTTATGTCTAAAAGCATGTCCTGTGCGGGCAATGGAGGTCCGATTCTAATTGCCGGCCCGTAATTACCGTTGTCTTTACCGCCAAAAAGACCTGGTTCACTTTCAGGTAGTCGTAAAAGAAACTGATTTAGATATTGGTGTTAGTCAGAAATGTTTTTCTCCTAAACTGGCAAATTGGGTGTTCCATTTAGTACGTAATTGCCGTACCCCTTTAGAAGAGTACATTAAAAAAGACCTGCTTTTCTACAAAACTTTAAGTCCTTATAATCCACTACCTGACGCGCCACCCCTAGTATATAAAATGGCCCTAGCAGCTGGTAAAGCTAACGTTGGTCCAATGGCGGCGGTAGCTGGAGCCATTGCGGAAGAAATTGGACAAGCCTTGCTTAAGCGAAGCAAAGAAGTAATTGTGGAAAATGGGGGGGATATTTTTTTGCGCACCACCTGCCGCCGTCAAATTGGTATTTTTGCCGGCCCTTCCCCTTTTAGCTACCGTTTGGCGCTGGAAATTATACCTGAAGGTACTCCCTTAGGTATCTGCACTTCCTCAGGTACGGTAGGCCATTCCTTAAGCTTTGGAAAAGCCGATGCGGTGGTAATTTTATCTCCTTCTGCCGCCCTAGCGGATGCAGTAGCTACTGCGGCCGGAAATCTAGTCCAAAATGAAGCAGATTTACAAAAAGCAGTTAATTTTGCCGCCAGCATTCCTGAAGTTACAGGCGCCTTAGCCATTAAAGGGGACAGGCTTGCTGCCTGGGGGAGAGTAAAAATGAAACCCCTTTGATTTTTAACCTAACTAGAAAGAGGGAGGTGATAAATGGCAGTAAAAATGGAGCGGCAAAATCATGACGATAAAACAATAAGCTTGGATCAGATTACTGGAAGGTATTATTCTTTAAAATTCTTTAGAATTCTTTAAAAAGGAGGTCTTTTTATGTCCCCGAAAAGAGCATTTCCCCGTGTTTTTTTACCGGTATTAAGCATTCTTATTGCCTTTTTATTTATTTCTTTAAGTTTTGCTGCCCCAAGTCCTTTTATGCCTTCGATAAAAGGAGAAATCTGTGCTTCTGATCATATTCTGGTCAAGTTTAAACCAGGGACAACCAAAAACGAGATAGAAAAAGTACATTTACAAAATAAGGGTAACGTGAGCGAAACCATCCCCGAAATAAATGTGCAAATAGTTAAAGTAGAAAAGAACAAGGTACTGGAAAAAGTATCCACCTATCAGCGCAATCCTAACGTGGAATTTGCCGAACCTGATTATTTTGCCCGGACAATTTCTATACCCAACGATGTTTACTTTAATTTACAGTGGGGCCTTCAAAACACCGGTCAAACCGGCGGCACCAATGACGCTGACATTGACGCCCCGGAAGCCTGGGATATAACTAAAGGGAGTGAAAAAATAAAAATTGCCATTTTGGACACCGGTATTGACCAGGATCACGAAGACCTGTCCTCTAAAATTATGCTCAATAAAAACCTTACCTTTAGTGAAACAGCAGACGATATGTTCGGCCACGGCACCCATGTGGCCGGGATTGCGGCAGCCAGCACCAACAATAACAAAGGGGTGGCCAGCACTGGTTATAATTGTCCCCTGATGAACATTAAAGTGCTGGGGGATGATGGCAGTGGCTATTATAGCTGGGTAGCCCAGGGTATAACTTGGTCTGTGAATAAAGGAGCCAAAGTGATTAATCTAAGCCTGGCCGGGGACCAACCTTCAAAGACGCTTAAAATGGCCGTCGATTACGCCTGGAGAAAGGGAGCTGTACTTGTGGCCGCTGCAGGCAACGAAGGTTGTTCTAACCCTGTTTACCCTGCTTTTTACCAAAACTGTGTTGCGGTAGGAGCTACTGACGAAAACGACACTAGGACTTTTTTTTCCAACTATGGTAACTGGGTTGATCTTGCCGCCCCAGGAATGAATATTTTCTCCACCACCCCAAATCACGAAAATTTTCTTAATAACTATGGTATAGCCCTTAATTACGATTATTTAATGGGTACTTCCATGGCCAGCCCTCACGTTGCTGGAATAGCCGCCCTGGTCATGGCCAAATACCCTGGAATAAGCAATGCAAAGGTTAGAGAAAAGCTGGAAAAAGGAACCGACCCAACCGAAGGCTTTGACCCGCCTATCGGGCGAGCAAATGCCTATAAGGCCTTAACAGCAAATTAAACTTTGGGTTATAATTTTACGAAATAAACTTTTATAAATTTTATGACTCGACCCAAAAAATTCGTTTTTTTTCGTGAAAGAGCTAATTTTGATTGACAAAATTAAAAGATAAATGGGGTAGTATAGTCTTTATTACATAGTTGTATTAAACACTAAAAAAATTAGGGGGTTATAGAGGATGGGTAATTATAACGTCCTTAATGTAAAAACTTCTTTCCGGACGCAATTTATAGACATTACCAGTCAGGTAAAGCAACTGGTAGCCGGAGCTGGTATACCGGAAGGAATATGTCATCTTTATGCGCCCCACACTACTGCCGCCATTACCATTAATGAGAACGCTGACCCCAGTGTGGTTCAGGACATTATAAAACAGTTAGACAAGTTGGCTCCCTGGCAGGACAACTACCGGCACACAGAAGGAAATGCCGCTGCCCACATCAAAGCCAGTATTTTAGGCGCTTCCCAGGTTGTTTTAATCAACGACGGCCGGCTGGTGCTGGGTACCTGGCAGGGCATTTTCTTTTGCGAATTTGACGGGCCCAGACAAAGAAAAGTGTTGGTCAAAATAATAGCCGGTTAACCATAGTAAAAAATTACCTTCCTTATTTTATAAGTAATAAATGTTTCTAAGTTTGGATGTAAATATTCAGTTAACCAGTGAAGGGGCTTTGTTATCCGTAAGCAAACGGCTTGCGCTGAATACTTATGTTTGGGTTTACTTTTTTATGACGCAAGCCAAGGTAAAGATTCATAGTATAAAATAAAGCAACTGCCTAACTTTTAAATCAGCTTTGAGCCAGGCAATAAAGACTAATAAAAAGGGGGAGGATTTTTTGTTCGTTTATTACGTTCAACCCCAGGATACGCTCTTCTTAATTGCCCGTCGTTTTAACACAACGCTGGAAAAGATTTTAACTTTAAATGATATTCCTGACCCGGATAATATTAAGGTGGGAATGAAACTGTATCTTGATTTAGAAACTGAAGAACCAGAGGTGGAAAATGACCCTTACACTACCCGGATTTTTGATGGTCTTCTTTATATTTTAACTACCGAGAAAGCCCGTTTTTTACGAAGAGAACCTATTCTTTTTACCCTGACCAAAATAAATATTACCTCCGCCTCGGTTACTTTAAATTACCGGAGCGCCCAACGTTTCGATTTTGTTGTTTTAAAAGACAACCGGGAAATATGGCGCTGGTCGGAAGATCAGTTTTTTGCCCAGGTGATGGAAAGAATATCTATACGTCCCGGGGAAGCGCAAATATTTAGCGCCCTATGGGACCAACGGAACAACTCCGGGCAATTGGTGGCTCCAGGTTCGTATATTGTCCGCGGTTACAATTTAGCCGAAGAATTACGCCGCCGGTTTATTTCCACGGCCATCAGGATTCGTTTGGCCCCGGCTCCTTTACCGCCGCCAATTACCTGTCCGAGTGATAACCTTTTAAACAATCCCGGCCTGGAAAACTGGCTAAACCAGAACACTCCTTCCGGTTGGCAGGGAACAAATTTAAACCGTACCCGCTTAAGCAAGTCAGGTTCTTTTGCGGCCGAATTAGGAACGGTACATAACCAACGGGCTGCCTTAATTCAAATGGTAAGCGGGTTGCCAAGGCGTTTGTTCCGGCTTGAATTTTGGGCGCGCGAAATTCCACAAACACCGCCAAGGGCTAATTTTACCCTGGGGGCAGAAGTATTTTTTTATAACGCTAAAGGCAACTTTATTAGCCGGGCCGACCCTATTTTTAACCAGACCGCCATACCTGAACAGTATACTTCATATACCCTTACGACAGGGTTAAGCCCTGCCGGCACAGCCCGGGCAGAAGTACGTTTCATCTTTTCTCCCGCAACCGGTAATAACAGCACCGTTGGTATTGATAACGTGGATTTTCGCTGCTTGACATAATTTTATACAGTGGGTATGATAAAATTAATAAAGTTTCTCAAAGCATAAGTATGACGCGCCCGTAGCTCAGGTGGATAGAGCAGCGGTTTCCTAAACCGCGTGCCGGGGGTTCGAGTCCCTCCGGGCGCACCAGAGAAAATTAGGCCCCGCAAGGAATTGCGGGGTTTTCCATTTTTAAGCAAATTTTAAACAAGCCAAAAAGTGTGCCAAAAGTGTGCCAAAGTTAAAAAATATAATCGTTAGGTTCGTTCTTTTACCCCGTTGATCTTTATTTTTTGGTAAACCTGTTCAAGTCTGTCTGCCGCTTCCTTGTCTGCACTCTTTAATATGTGGCCGTATATGTCCATTGTGGTTGATATATTGCTGTGCCCTAACCTGGCACTTATGTTTTTTGCTGGTACTCCCTGGTTTATTAATATTGTTGCTGCGGTATGGCGTAAACCGTGAAAGGTAAGGTGAGGCAATTTGTGCTTTCTGATAAATTTTGAAAACCATTGAGAAGGCCATTCCGGATGTCCTGGCTTCCCGTTCCAGGTGGTAAACAACCGGTTCGAACCCTGCCACATATCACCCACTTTAAGCTTGTTTTCAACCCACTGCTTTCGATATTCTTTCAACAGGGAAATGACTGAACCGGGTACGGTAATCGTTCTTTTGGACATTTCGGTTTTTGTGTCTTTAGTAAATGTCCCTTTCCCCGGCAGGTATTGGCTAGTTCGCCTTACTATGATGGTGTTGTTTTCAAAATCCACATCAGACCATTCCAGGCCCATTAATTCACCCCTTCTTAGGCCGGTAAATAAAGCCAAAGTAACAAGGGTTTTATGCTTTAAGTCTTCTTCTCCTAAAGCGGTAAATAAGTTTGCCATTTGTTCTTCTCCATAAAAGTCAGCTTGTTTTCTTTTTACCTTCGGGGGTTTGACCTTTGCTGCCGGGTTGGTAGGGATTACCTCCCACTCTACAGCATCATTAAAAATTGTTGATAGCAGGCGGTGATGATGGAGGATGGTTTGATTAGATAACGCCTCCTTTTTACCGTCAAACCTTACTCCTTCTTCTTGTAAGTTGGCGTAAAATTCCATTAAGTGGACTGGCCTTACCTGTTCGACCTTTAAATGCCCCATTGCCGGAAATACTCTTGTTTCAAGCATTTGCTTATACCGGAATAAAGTTTTCGGTGCAAGGTTTTTTTCTGCATAGTTTTTAATCCACCGTTCCGTAAATTCCTTGAAGGTGATCTTTGATGGTTCAATATACTGACCTCTTTCTACCTCGGCAACGAACTGCGCAAGCAGTTTTTCTGCTTCCCTGTCGGACCGTGCTTCTACCGTTTTTGTTAGCCGTTTACGCTTCCCTCCCGGCCCTTGCCCGGCGCTGGCAAAAAGACGGTACTTACCTGATTTAGTTTTTTCATAATACCCTGCCATTTTAATTACCCCCCTGTTCTGTAAATAATTTTGAGCATGGTCAGTTTTTCTGCTTTTTCAAGCCACCTGTCTAATTCTTCAGTATCAAGGAAAACCTCATTGCCTGATACCAGATAATTGATTTCACCTTTTAACAAAAGACGTAATATGGTTTGTTTATTGATGCGAAGGTAGCGGGCCGCTTCTTTCAAAAGAAGCAAACCGTTCTGTTTTTAGCTTCCTTTTTTTCGTTCTCTATATTCTGCCTGCCTGCAGGCAGCGTTGCAATACTTACTCCTACCGCTTTTTTCTATAGGCAGGCGGCAGTTTCTGTAAGCGCAAAAAATCATCTTTTTGTTTTCGGTGATCAATCGCCATAAGTCGTAATAAATGGCCGCCAATAGATATGGTGTTGTCCTGCGTTCCAGGACTTCAAAACCTGTTTTGGTGAGCGCCTTTTTTATCTGCCCGATACCTAAAAAAATCCCTCCTTCTAAATTAACGCTGATGATGTTGGCTAGAAAGGCCAACACCGCTTCTTCTTCTTCTGGGACGTGAGGTGGTAAAAATTCGATTACTGGAAAGTGTCCCCCTGGCCAGCTAACAGTTATGACTTTGTCATCGCGCCAGTATCCCTTATAAGGTATGAATTTGTCCTCCTCTCTGGTTTCAATTAGCCTGCCTTCTATTTCTGAATCTCCCCCCTTTGCCCTTTTGTAAAGCGCCGTAAAAACGGCCAGCAAATGGCGGACAACGTGGATGTGATATGTCCATATTTCCAGGGGTTCAAACCATGTTATTCCATAAACCGGGGGTTCTCCAAAGGCTGCAGGCATTTCTTTAACTCCTAAAAGACCGTAAGTATTGGCAAAATCATGAATGTCTTTCAAGTCCTTTAATCTAGCGAAACGGCTTGCTATTCCAACAACATCCTTTATAGTTTTTTTGCCGTGTTTTAACTCAGCAAGGACACCAACAGGGTACTTTTTTATTACCTCAACATCAAAAATTGCTTTCTCCTTCTTAGTGAAAGTGTATTCCCTTGTTTTTATAACTTTGCCGGGGATTAAGCTGTCTTGGAAAACCAGGGAGTGAAACATGAAAAACCCCACCGTTTGATAAAATCGTTATGATAGCGTTATGATACAAGTATGTTTTTATTTGCTTTATAATAACAAACAAGATAATATCTTGTCAATAGAAACTTTCAGAGGTGACGTAAAAATGAGTATTGAAAAACTGGCTTTCTCGGTGAAGGAAGTTTCTAACCTAATAGGACTTTCGCCGGGAAAAATTCGGAAAATGATCAGACAAGGCGAACTGCGGGGAGTTAAGCTGGGGAAGCGTGTAGTTATCTCGAAGAGTGCCATTGAGGAACTGTTGGAGGAGGCTCCAAAATGCGCGAAACGATAACAGCCGGTGAAGCGGCGGCCATTTTGGGTATATCAACCTGGAGTGTTTATGATTTAGCCCGGCGCAAAATACTCCCGCATGTAAAAATTGGTAGAAGGGTTTTACTTAGACGGTCAACCCTGTTGGCCTGGCTGGACGAGCAAGAGCAGGCCAGCCTGCAGCAACCAGAACCGGCGGAAAAATCCGGAGGCTGGATGCCCAATTACCAAAGGGAGAAAAGACTTTATGCAACAGGTGAAGGCTTTATTTAAACCAGGCCAGGTAATAGAACTACGCATTTTAGATACCGGCACGACCGGCACGATAAGCGGTTATTTTGACGACATTGAAAAGCTAACTAAAACGGCTAACCGGTATTCAGGAAACGTCCCAGGTGTTTATATAACGCTGAACCCGATTAATCCCGCTTTAATAGCCAGGGCAAATAATAAAATTATAACCCGTGCTAAACATACCACAAGCGACGCGGACATTATAGCCAGGCGCTGGCTGCCTATAGATATTGATTGTGGCTGTCCTGCCGGTATTTCTTCAACGAATGAAGAAAAAGAGAAGGCAAAAAAAGTAGCCCAGGCAATTAGAGACTTTCTAGGATCAAAAGGGTGGACCGACCCGGTAGTTGCCGACAGCGGTAACGGCTGGCATTTGCTTTACCGAATTGACTTACCGAATGACAACGAAAGCCGGGAGTTGGTTAAAAACTGCCTGGAAGTTTTAGACCTGTTTCATAGTGAACCACCAGTCAAAGTAGATACGGCCACCTTTAACGCAGCGCGTATTTGGAAGTTGTATGGCACTATGGCCTGTAAAGGTGAAAACCTACCTGAGCGACCTCATAGACTAGCAAAAATTACTTCCTTACCTGAAAATATCCAAACCGTTCCGGTAGGAAAATTAAGGGAATTAGCTGGTCTATTGCCTAAACCGGGACCGACCAACCACAAGGCAAACTATCAGACGGAATTTAACCTGGCTGAGTGGATACGAAGTCATAATTTGCCGGTAGTGCAAGAAAAAGATACCTCACAAGGTCACGTTTGGGTTTTGAATCCGTGCCCTGGCGACCCGAACCACCAGAACAGAAGCGCTTTTATTATTCAGTTAAGAAACGGCGCTATCGGCGCTAAATGCCATCATAACAACTGCCGGGTTAAAAGTTGGCATGATATTAGAGATATATATGAACCCGGCTGGCGGGACAATCGTAAAAAAACACACAAAAAGCAAAAAATAGCCGGGGTTGTTGAGTTTGGAAATGGAAACATACCCAGCGATACGAGTACCGACTTTCACAATGCCCAAAGATTAGTAACTAAACACGGGCAAGACCTGCGGTATTGCTACCCCTGGCGCAAGTGGTTAGTTTGGGATGGCAGCCGGTGGGAAATTGACAATACACAAGCGGTTATGCGGGCAGCAAAAGACACGGTTAAGTTAATGGTAAGTGAGGCAGCAGAGATTTTATCTCTTGCCGTAACTAATGAAGAAAGAGAACGCGCAAACGAAAAGTTACAGGCGGCCATAAAATGTTTTTCCCGGCAAAAGTTAGAAGCAATGATTATTTTAGCGCAAAGTGAACCGGGAATACCTGTAGTGCCAGAAGAACTAGATAAAGACCCCTGGTTGTTTAATGTCAAAAATGGTACGTTAAGCCTTCAAACAGGACAGTTACAACCGGCACGTAGGGAAGATTTATTAACTAAAATATCCCCGGTGGAATACGACGCAAACGCAGCCTGTCCATTATGGCTAAATTTCCTGGAGCGAATATTTGCCGGCAACCGGGGCTTAATTTCCTATATACAAAAAGCGACGGGTTACTCACTTACCGGCGATGTTTCAGAACAGGTGCTTTTCATCCCCTACGGTAAGGGCGCAAACGGTAAGTCAGTATTCTTGAATACATTATTATATGCTTCGGGCAATTACGGGAAACCGGCAGCTTTGGATTTACTTATGGCTAAAAAGAACGAACAGCATCCTACCGAACTGGCCGATTTAAAGGGTGCGCGCCTTGTTACAGTGATAGAAAGCGGGGAGGGTAAGCGGTTGGCTGAAAACCTGATTAAACAGTTAACAGGCGGTGATAGGTTGAAAGCCCGGCGTATGCGTGAGGATTTTTGGGACTTTGAACCGACACACAAGATTTGGCTGGCAACAAACCACAAACCAGTTATCAGAGGCAGCGACCATGCTATCTGGCGGCGAATACGGCTAATTCCGTTTCAAGTAACTATTCCAGAGAATGAACAAGACAAGCATTTATTGGAGAAACTTAAAAAGGAACTACCGGGCATTTTACGATGGATGGTGGAAGGTTGCTTATTGTGGCAGCGGGAAGGCTTAGAAACCCCCGAAGAGGTAAAAAACGCAACGCAAAAATATAAAACGGAAATGGACGTAATTACAAACTTTTTAAACGATACCTGCATAATTAATTCATTGGCTAAGGTAGCTGTAACAGAATTATATGCCGTTTACGTTTCATGGTGTGAAGAAAACGGCGAACATCAAGTAAGCCGACAGAACTTAGTTAGCAAACTAGAAGAACAAGGCTTTGAGAAGCGACGAGGCACAGAAAATAAGCTTTTTTTACATGGAATAGGTTTGTTAGAAAATGGAAAAAAGTTACCGAAGTTATCAAAGTTAAGAAATTTCCGTATGAACGCCCGGGAACTAGTTCGCGTAGAAGTTAACAGGAAAAAAGTTAACTTTAGTAACTTTGATAACTTTTTGGGAAAAGAAGGAAGCGACGAAAGGGAAGAACCAAACACGTCTAAAACCAAGCAGGAAGCGGGTGAATACAACCTTGATAATTTACCGTTTGATTGATTCATTAAAAAAATACAACGTTTTTTTACGCGTTATTAATGGACAAATAAAAATAACTCTACCGGCGCAATTACCAGAAGAAGCAAAGCCACTGCTGGCCGAACTAAAGGCCAGGAAACAGGAGGCCATAACTTACCTGAAAAACCGGGAACCCTTCGACCAGGAAGCGGCCCAGGAACTCCTTGCGGACACCCTGGAACGGCTAAACGCTGATTACCCTTTCGGCGCTATCCCCTGGGCGAAGCTGCACAAACCCGAACTGTGGAAGAGTTGCCAGGCGGCAGAAAAACATGTCAACAGCGCATACCAGGCCGGTGACATGGAAACGTACCGGCAGGCGGTTGCAGAATTTGAACGGGCTAACCTGGCGCTATTCGCAGCTTACCCCGGCCTATTCTGGCAACCAGGCATGAAGAGAACCGGCGGCAAAGTGTGGCAACTAACCAACGAACAGGCAAAAGAACTGGAGTTCCTGTTTGCGGCAACTAACGCGATAAAGAGAAAAGGATCCACATGGTGGCCGGTGGAGAAGTGGCTGGAACGTGCCGGCCAGGGAAAGAAGGGCAGAAAACGTGGCCGGAAAGTTGATTGAAATAAGAATGAGCAAATGCGTTATTTACCTTTACGAGCAGGAGTTGGCCCACCTGTTGAGCTTTAACCCTGAGTTATGGGCGGCGGCTATCAAGAGGGGTAAAGCGATAAAGCGGGCCCGGACGAGCCAAAGCCGGGGATTAACGCATGTTGCCGAAGTGCTGCCGGGTGTTTTGGAGGAGATAAAAAAACTAAAAGGAGAAATTAAATGCGAGACAAAACGCTGAAGCTGATTGAGGCTGCTTACCAGGCATTGCAGGAATATCACCCCATGACCCTACGGCAGTGTTATTACCAGTTAGTTAGCAAGCATTTTCTTGACAATAACCTTAACCAGTACAAACGCTTATCTAACGCTTTGGTGAAGGCCAGGCAGCAAGGACTTATCCCCTGGGACTGGATCGAGGATCGGATCAGGCAGCCCAGGGTGGTGAGCATGTGGCGGGACTTATCCGATTTTCTTGAAACTGTACAACGCGCTTACCGAAAAGATATTTGGGACAGACAGCCAAGGTACGTTATTGTTTGGGTGGAGAAAGACGCTTTGTCAGGCATTTTCGAGGAGATTACGGCTGAGTATGGAGTACCCCTGATCGTTGGTAGAGGATACAATAGCTGGAGCATTAAAAAGGACATTGCGGACATGGTAAAGGCGCAAAGCAAGCCTGCAACCGTGCTATATTTTGGAGACTTCGATCCTTCGGGAGAAGATATTCACCGGGACTTGCGGGATAGTTTCTTATTTTTCGGGACAAGTCCAAAAACAACGAAGGTGGCACTTACCAAACAGGACGTAATCAACTACCGGTTGCCCCATGATTTTGCAAAAAAAACGGACACCAGAGCGAAGAAGTTTATAGAGCGGTACGGAGATATGGCCGTAGAGCTGGACGCGCTGCCGTTGCCCGTTCTCCAGGAGAAAATCAGGGAATCTATTGAAGCAAATCTGGACTTACCCGCATTGAACGCAGTCCTTTTGCAGCAGGAAGCGGACCAGGAGCGGCTGCGGAAATTACTTGCCGAATAAGGAGGTAATACAAGTGAGCATTGGCTTACCGCTATTCAAAAAAAGCTTTGGACCGCACTTGAAAAAGATTCAGGCTGACCTGTTGGATCCCTCTCCCGGCTGGGTGGGGTTCGTTCGTCAGGTAGAAGAAGAACTGCCAATTAAACATCGAAAGATACTGATCCTATGCAGGCTTAAGCGTGAACTCAAAGAAAAAGCAGGGAAAAAGGTTCTGTTGAATGTGGCCCTGGCGCAAAAAGCCGGCATGTGCCCTTCCTCTTTTTCTGAGCGGTGGTCAGAATTGCAACTGTACACACTCCTGCGGGCCGTTCAAGAGGGGCTGATCGAGCTGAGGAGGTAGACAGTGGAGACCAAAAGGGCGGCGTTTATTTTAAGTAATTACCCCGGTCTTTGGGCGCAGCTTCAGCAGGCCAGGGAGGATATTCTTCACGCCTACCGGCAGGAGGCTTACGTTATCGTGCGGGGTGGCAATTCACCTGGCGATCCAACTGGCAGAAAAACAAGAAAACTGTTAGAATTAGGAGAAAGACAAGCGGATATGCTGGCCGTGCCTGAGTTTATGGAAACGTTATCCATTCGTGAAAGAAAGCTGGTGACCCTCGTTTGGCGATACGGGACTTACTCGAACTCCTGGAAGCTGATTCAGAAAAATTTTGGGAATTGCACGGACTGCCGGGTAGTGTGGGAAAAAATAGTCAGAAAGTTTGCGGCGTATTTGGAAAACCGGAAAGCCTGTGCTGGCAATGTTTGAAAGTTTGCTGGCAGTGTTTATGTATCTGGCCGGAAGAAGAGCCGGCAGGCATTGAGTACATACAACAAGAAATGGACGGCGAAGTAGTAAAGGTTGTTACGGGCTGTCCTTCTTTCTGGCCGGAGGAGTGAAGCTGGGAAGTATACCCAGGGGGGCTTGTTATTTCCAGACAACTTCATTCCAAAGGTCGGCATGGCAGCTTCGCGTGAGAGAAACCAGACAATGCACATGTTGAATGTTGGGAGGAATTACCAATGCTTAACAACAAACCACCACGACACCTAAGCAAAGAGTCAAAAAAAATTTGGCAAAACATTACAGAGGGCTGGGTAATGGAAATGGACGGCCTGGTCTTATTGCAAGTTGCGCTTGAGGCCTGGGACCGCATCCAGGCTGCCCGCGCAGAAGTTGACCGGGACGGGCTGATTATCACTGACCCCTCCGGTCGTAGGCGGCCACACCCCGGCTTGCAGATTGAGAAGGATCAAAAATTAGTACTTTTGAAGGCATGGCGTCAACTTGGCCTGGACATAGAACCGCCGGGCGCGGTAGGCCGGCCAGCGGGAAGGTGATAAGATGGCGATAAAAAGACGCAGACGCAAAAAACGGGAATTATTAGACGGCCAGCGATCGCTGGACTTAATTTTAGACCGTTCCCGGACGGTTGATAAAAACAGCACCATCTGGCATAGCCCCCTGGAACGGCGGGCGGCATGGTACGCGCACAAACACGAATTTTTAAACAAGGAGTGGCTTGAAGGATACCCCGGAACGAGGCCCGGCGGCTGGTGGGCCTACGAACACCCGGACATTGAAGGGCTGCCAGGGGAAGAGGATTGGGAACTTTTGATCCGTGCCGGTGAAGTTAAAGAAGCGGAACGAAACATGATTTTGGCCAGGTGGGTGCGCAATTTACACTTGCGGAAAGGTTACCTAAAAACATTGCACAACTGGCACACTGAGGGCCGGGAACCCTACCATGGCGAAAAGCCTTGGCCGGAGGAACTGGGGAAGCTGGAACGGCAGGCAAGACTGTTAGGCCCAGCGGCAGAAAAAGAATTGCGAGCTATTTTAACGAAAATTACCGGCGAAAAGGAGGAAGAAAGTTGAAAATTAACTTAGCCAATATCACAATCAACCATTTAAAACAGCTTGAACAGGTATTTTCAGCTTATGCGGGCGGGCAGGGGCTGCGCTCCCCGGTGCGGGAATTCTTTGATGCACTTGCTGCCTTGTGCGAACTCGAAGCGACCAGACGGATCGCCGCGCCTGGCGTGAAAATAACCGGAGTTGAGTTTGTGTCCTTACCTGACTTTACCGCAACGGAATTGACAGTACTTAAGCGGATGTTTATGGAATGGCGCGACGGCTTTACAAAAAGCACCCCGGCAGTGGCCGAGTTTTTAAACGACCTGGCTATCTTAATGGACGATCACCTACTAGACGTTGCCCAGGGTAATAAAGATTTAAATATGCTAAACAAAGGGATAACCCCCGGCGGTGGCGACGAGTGGACGGCAGAGATTGACAAAAATTAAATTCAATGCTATAATATGACTAATTGAAAATACCGGTAAACTTACAGGTGGACGGGGCGAAAACCTGAGAGTTTGCCGGTGTGCAGACCGACCTTAGCGGGGCGCGGCGGTTGGAAAAGCAAAAACGGGCTTTGTAAAAGCCTAATTTGTGATTCTTGCCGCTTTTTCGTTTTTAAAGCGACAGGGAGGATAAAAGGAGAGCGAGATCATGCAAGCGACAAAAAAACAGCGTGATGAATTACTGGCCGAAGCCCGGCAAATATTAGATAAAGCCGAGGCCGAAAAGCGGGATTTAACTCCCGGTGAGGAAAATAAATTCAACAGCTTGATGGAAAAAGCTGACATGTGCAACAACTACATCCGTCAGAGTTTTGACCCTCGGATGACCCAAGGCCCATTTGACGACGACAATACTTTAAGACGAGGTGGTAACAATATGCAATTTGGTGAACCCAAAGATAAATTTTCTTTCCGGCGTGCGATCCGTGCATTGGTTACAGGCGATTGGCGCAATGCCGAATTAGAGCAAAGAGGTATGATGGCGGCAAGTGACGTTGCGGGCGGCTACCTTGTATCAGATAGTGCTGCCGGCGAGTTAATCGGTATGCTGGTGCCTCAACTAATTTTTGCCAGAATTCCAGGCATTAGGAGATATAACCCTGCTGGCACTGGTGGGCTGCCACTGCCGAAAAAAACCAGCAGGTCCACGGCTTATTGGTTGAGTGAGAGCCAGGAAATATCTGCCAGTAATCCTGAATTCGGACAGATTCGGTTGTCTCCCCACAAATTGGGGGCTTTAATACCGGTGTCGAATGAGCTTCTGGCCGATAGTTCCGGGGCTGGGGAACAGGTAATAAGAGACGATCTAACCGAAGCTTTGAGCCTGGCTGCTGACGCAGGCTATTTGCGCGGCCAGGGCGCAGCCAGCGAACCTTTGGGGATTCGCAACTGGCAGGGCATTACAGAAATAGCCAGCGGTGGGGCAGTTAGCACAGACAAGATAACCGACTGCCTGATAGCAGTGCAGGCGGAAAATGCAAACCCTACCTGCTGGATTGCAAATCCAAGAACAAAAGGCACACTTCTAAAGCTGAAAGACGGCAACGGACGGCCCATTCTAATCAGCGACCTAACCGGATCTCCTGTTGACCGCTTATATGGGCTTCCGGTTTTATACAGCAGCATTGTGCCGGCTGGCCTGGGCGCAGGCGGTGACGAAACCGAGCTATATTGCATAGACGGGGCCCAAATTGCGCTGGCAATTTGGCAAGAAATAACGCTAGCAGCGTCCGACAGTGCCAGTTTTTGGGATGAAGCCAAGGGCAAGGCTGTTTCTGCCTTCGCTTCCGACCAGACACTGATCCGGGCGATCATTCGGACAGATGTTGCCGTGAGGCAAGAGAAAGGTATTTGCGTTCTGACCGGAATTGTGGTATAATATATGTAGAGTAGGGCGTGTTTCTCTTGTATCTTAGCCATTACAGATAAAGGCCGGGCGTTTAAACCCGGCCACTTTTTTTACTCAGGTGCATACCACCCCGGCAGCTTCCTGGCCCGTTCTTTGGGCTTATAGTACGGACACGGGCCGTTGTACCGACCTTTTCCGCTTCTGTTACTATACCCCAAATTGCAGCGTGGCTTATAACTTTTGGTAACTGTACAGACAGGTTTCATTTCGCCAAAACCTTCTCTACTTCATTCAGGGCAACCAATCTCTTGCTAAGCTCCTGCTGCTTCTTTTCGTTGTTCTTGATAGCTTCCTTAAACGCTTCTACCAGACCGCTGATAATTTCTTTGAGGCTATAACTGACAACTGCTTCCTCTGACGTTAATTCTCTTTCTGTAGTGCCCCAATGGGAACCTTCACCTTGCCAGCGGGACCATTCACCCTGCCGGGTGAGTTCTAAAAATGTCCCTGAATTAGTCAGGATAAGTTGACTGCCTAAGTAGTCTCCTCTGGTGTCTTTATCTGTGTATTCCCTGGTGAAATTGTCCACCAGTACGATACCTTTTTCCTCAAGATAATCATATTTCCATTCGTGAAACTGGTGGCCGCTATGGTAAGCGTTTTTTGTAATGTGTCAGCTGATATACGGCATGACCGGTTTAATTTTTTCGACAATAACGGATAATGCTTCTGTTTCTTTGCCGTTAACTTCAGCCTGGAGTTTAGCTACCTGTTCTCCTAGGGCGGCTACCTTCTCCAAACTTTCAATAAACTCCTGGATAACATTTGTCATTGTTTTAAACCTCCTCCTTTGGTTTTTTAACGGGCATTTCCCTACTTTTAACTACTCTTTCCTGCTTGAACACCTAGTTTAAACTCATGCTTCAAACAGAAGTCAACCAGTGCACCAATACCGTAAGCAGCGTCAATGTCAAACTCCTGGTACTCGATACCTTCAAACTTTCCTTGCAATTCCTCTTCAGCGTCTTTGCCGACCAATAGCATTGTGGCTTTGGGGCTTTTGGCAATAAGGATCTTTATTGTTTCCAGCGTAACCACTCCTTTCTTTTTTAAAAGTTGCCCGGCTGCTTCCCGCGCTGAGCTTCTTCCGGCGTTCACCCGGCGGGCGTGTTTAACCGGCTGGGGTACTTGCCTTTCTCGAAGGGTACGAACTGCATTTAATTGCCGGCAGCGGACCGGCAAAC
Organism: Firmicutes bacterium UBA4795; assembly: GCA_002402825.1. Taxonomy (GTDB): domain Bacteria; phylum Bacillota; class Desulfotomaculia; order Desulfotomaculales; family Nap2-2B; genus SCADC1-2-3. Next base: position 67,080 of record DHGP01000017.1, on the reverse strand, counting down.
CGGGCAAAACTTACTGAATCCAGCGTAACCACTCTTTTCTTTGTGCCAGGTAAACCCGGAAGTATTTGACCTTACCGGTAAAGGCGCAAATTAACATAACAACCTCTCCCCTAATGCGGATTGTGGTCAAAGATAACCACCCTGCCGGTAACTGGACTGTCGTAGCTTAAGGACTTAGCCACCCCGTGGAGGGCGTGGGCCACGGCCAGGTATAGCCAGACCGGCCCCGGTCCGGTGAGAACCACGTCCTGACCTTGCCCGGCTAACTCTTTGGCTTTGGCAACGTACTCCGGCAGCAAGTCAAGCTTAGCTGTTTCACCATAAATTAACTTTAAATCAATCGTTACCATGATACCCCTCCTTTCGTTTGGAAATTATTCTCACCAGCCAGGACAAGGCCAGGCCGGTAACTAAGCCGTAGAGGAACCATTCAAGCATTTAAACCGACACCTTTTCTTTGTAGAGATTGATTGCGTTTTCAATGGTGTCCTTCCTGTCCCGATACTCCTCCGCAACCACGATGACTTCTCCGCCATTGAGGAAATTGATAAACGGCGGCGTTATTCCGTCGAACCTTACTCTTGCGGCCTGTTCTACCGGAATACCAAAGAGGGCAGCAATTATTTCAGCCTGCGGGCGGTAGATAATACGCATGGGATCCTCCTTTCCATTAAATAAATTGGTTTGTACTGTTTCTATTATATATATGTGTTTAAGATATTGTCAATATATATTATTGCAGTTTTTATGTTTTTTGTTATATAATATTTTCAACAAGATAAACAGAAAGGGAAAGGCCGGATGGAAGAGAAATATTATTCTCCCAGGGAGTTAGCGAATCGTTATAACGTAACTCCCCAGGCAATAATAAAGTGGATAAAGCAGGGGAGGTTAAAAGCAATCAAGCTGGGGAGTGTCTGGCGAATCCCTGAATCTGCACTGGAGGAGTTTCTTAAACAAAAACAAGTCCCGTGAGTTGGCTATTTTTGCGTTAAAACACCATGGGTAGTGTTATCATACCTGCCAGGTGTTTTTCGTTTAAATTTAGGCCGTTTCTGTGCGCTGTGTGTGGGAATGGGTTTGGAGGCTATATAGGTGGCATGGAAACAGTTTATGGGATTCGGCAAGTTTGCCAAAATCCATAAAGTTTGGAGGCTATATAGGTGGCATGGAAACAGTTTTGACGGAAATGGCAAACTTGCCGGATTCGTGTTTGGAGGCTATATAGGTGGCATGGAAACGAAAAGGTTCCCCAACTTTTTGGGGAACCTAACCGACACCGCCGCCAAACGGTGCAGCAGGAAATTGCGGAAGTGTTCGGGATAACGCAAACGGCAGTAAGTAAAATTTTGGGTATTAGTAATATGAAAAGTGATAATACTAATACCCAAAATTCACCAGCCGATAAACGCAGGGAACTTACCAAATACCAAAGAAGAAAGTGTGCCAGCAGGTGATAAAACCCTTATGTGGCAAGAAAATAATGACCTAAAAAAGTGTGCCAAAAGTGTGCCAAACATTATAAAACTGACCCAAAAATGACCCATTTTCACCCTGGAAGGAACTAACAAAACCAGTCAGGACAAGGCTTAGCAAACTGGCGCAAACTGTAAAAACGAGTTTATTCGGTTTCCTAAACCGCGTGCCGGGGGTTCGAGTCCCTCCGGGCGCACCAGAGAAAATTAGGGCTTCGCGAAAAAAAGTGAGGCTTTTTTATTTTTGCAGGATTTTTTTTACGTTAAAAGAACTAATATAGGTATAGGTAATGGTTAAGAATTTGTAACTTTTTATTTAGTGAGTAGTAGGGCAGACTCGTAGGGTAGGCATCTTTCCTGCCCCTCGTAGGGTAGGCATCCTGCCTGCCCGTAGTAGGGCGGGCATCCTGCCTGCCCGAAGCCTGTCCAATAAGCAATTTGGAGTTGAAAAATGACTTTTAAAAAATGGCAGGTTAAGCCTCCCGATTATACCCAACAGCAGATTTTAGCTCATGAATTAAATGTTTCTCCGATTACGGCTCAACTTTTATTAAACCGTGGCATTTTAACCTGTGACGAAGCCAGACTTTTTTTAAGTAGCGATTTAAATCAGTTACACGACCCATTTTTGCTTCCTGATATGGACAAGGCAGTAGAAAGAATTCTTTTTGCTTGTGAGCGTAAGGAGAAAGTTCTTATCCACGGCGATTATGATGTTGATGGGATAACAAGCACCGTTTTGCTAAAGTCAATTTTAGAAAAAATGGGAGCTAAAGTTAGCTATTACCTCCCCAACCGGTTTAAAGATGGTTATGGCGTTAACTGTCAAGCTATCCGGGAGGCCAGGGCAGCCGGGGTTAAGCTAGTAATCACTGTAGATTGTGGTATTGGCGCGTTTGACGTGGTTGCTGAAGCAAATGCCAGCGGCGGCCCTGATATAATTATTACTGATCATCACCAACTACCGGAAGTTCTACCGCCGGCGCTAGCGGTAATTAATCCTAAGCGCGGTGGTTATCCTTTTTGTGACTTAGCCGGCGTAGGGGTGGTCTTTAAATTGGCTCAAGCACTATACAGTCGTCAGACTTCAGACACCAGGCATCAGGAAACAATTAAGTCGTCAGACTTTAGTCATCAGTCGTCAAGAGATCTCCTAGCGTCTTACGACCAACGACTGATGACCGAAAATCAGCTACCGACGTCCGACGACCGACGTCAGCCGACCGAACTGGCAAGCTACCTGGATTTAGTCTGCCTGGGCACTATTGCTGACGTGGTGCCTTTGACTGGTGAAAATCGTATTTTAGTAAAGCATGGTTTGGTACAATTGGCTAAAACCAGCCGACCCGGTTTATTAGCGCTGATTGAAGTTTGTGGTTTAAACCAGCAAAAACAGCTTCGGACAGGCTTTGGGCAGGCAGGATGCTCGCCCTACTACGGGCAGGCAGGATGCCCATCCTACGAGCCTGCCCTACTGAGTGTGGAGAAGGTAAGTTTTGCTCTTGTTCCCCGCCTAAATGCGGCGGGACGGATGAATGACGCTTCTTTAAGTGTGGACTTGTTAACCAGCGAAAATTTTACCCAGGCTATGGTCCTGGCCAGGGAACTAGATAAAAAAAACCAGGAACGTCAGGCACTTGAAAGTAAAATCTTTCAAGAAGCTTTGGCTATGCTTGGACAGGCTTCGGGCAGGCAGGATGCCCGCCCTACTACGGGCAGGCAGGATGCCCGCCCTACTGAGTTGGTCCAAGAAAAAGTTATTATTCTGGACTCCCCAGCCTGGCACTTAGGGGTAATTGGTATTGTTGCCTCGCGTTTGGCTGAATTGTTCTACCGGCCAGTTTTTTTAATTGTCCGCGACCAGGATTTAGGAAGGGGCTCGGCCCGAAGTATACCTGGATTTGATATATATTCGGCTTTAAAAAATGCCGGGCAATACTTGACCTCTTTTGGGGGTCATGTAGGTGCAGCAGGTTTTTCTTTGCCCGTAACCCAGATTGAAGATTTTCGGCAGGCCGTGCAAAATTATGCTGCTCATACTTTAACCAAGGAAGACTTAACACCCAAACTAGAATGTGAAATGATTGTTTCTTTATCGGATATTTCCTTCGAGGTAGTCCAGGAGATAGAAAGAATGGCTCCCTTTGGTTACGGTAATCCCAGGCCTTTAATGGCCTGCCTAAAGGCTTCTGTGCTGAATCCTTATGCGGTGGGAAAGGAAAAAAGGCACCTGCGGCTTACCGTTGTCGAGAACGAAGTCAAGAAAGAAGGAATTATTTTTAACTGGTCTAAAATTGAGCCTACCAACCATCAACGATCAACGATCAACGATAGTTTACTGACGGCTGACAACCGACAAACGACAACCGACGATCAACAACTGACGACCAAAAATCAGATACCGACGTCCGACGTCCAACGACCGACGACCGACAAGATGGCTTTTATTTTTACTCCTTTTCTTAATGAATGGAACAATCAAGCTCAGGTACAATTACAGATTGAAGATTTTAAACCTAGTTTTGCGGCTGCCCACCTGGCCAGTAGCAAATATAATTTTCTTACTCGTCCCAGAACTTACCAGACAGGCCTGGAAGTTAAAGCTCCCCGCCTAAAAAACATAAAAAGATACCTCTTTTTTTTACCCGAATTCATTCATCAAAAAATCAAAACTTACAAGAACGTCATAAAAAAGAATAAGGAGAACATTTTGCTTTTAACCGGTCACCCTGCCTTTACGGAAAAAGGTTCCTTAACGTTTATTGACTGGCGTCAACAAGTTAACCGTTTTGACCAGTTAACTAAACTATTGTCAAATAATAAGCAAACCTTAATTTTAGTTAACTGCCCCTACCAGACAGTAGAACTTGCTTTTTATCTCCGTCAGGTTAACCCCCAAGATAATGATAAACTGGCGTTTTATCATCTTTATTTGCCTTACGCTGAAAAAAAAGCCGTATTTAATTTGTTTACCGCCGGAAAGCTTAAGTTTTTAGCTACCACCTTGCAAATTGCCCCTCTTTTTTTAACCAGGGAATGGGAGCAGGTGGTTATTTTTCACCTCCCCTTTCATTACCAATCCTGGCAAGGAGCAATAAATGTTGCTTCCTTGGGCAAAGCAAAGGCAGTTTATTTGCTTTTTGGGCGGCAGGATTGCTTGACTGCCCGTAAACATCTGGAGTATTTGGCCCCTGAAAGGGATTGCTTGGCTAAATTATATCTTTTCCTTTTAAAACAACAAAATAAAAATAATATCGTGATGAAAGAAACTTCTTTTTTTGACCAAACAGTTAAAATTTTACGGGCGGCCGGCTTAACCGGGGTAAACGGGCTTACTATGCAAATAAGCCTGCGTATTTTAGCCGAACTTGGTTTAATAAACTTTTCAAATCAAAGGTTAAATTTAAAAATTGAAGTATTGCCGGCGCCGGCTAAAAAACTGGCTTTATTGAATTCAATCACTTTTTGCTATACAAAACAACTTAAGAAGGAAGTTTTAGCCTGGCAGGAACAGGCATTAGCCCTGCCCCTGACCGAGCTAATAAATACTTTTTAAAAAATAAGTAAAAAGTAGTATAATATTAAATAAAAAGTATATTGTTATTTGTTTTTCTTTATTTGTTATCCAGGTGACGCTAAAATGTGGTCAGAAGTACTCCAAAAAGTAGCAAAATATAATCCAGAAGCCGACATTGTTTTAAATAAGGCTTACCCTTTTGCCCTGGCTGCCCACCAAGGGCAAAAACGGATTTCAGGAGAACCTTTTATTCATCACCCCTTGGCGGTAGCAAACATTTTGGCTGATTTAGAACTAGACATAGAAACTATCGTGGCCGGACTGCTGCATGACACGGTTGAGGATGCTGGAATTACTTTAGACCAGATCAAAAAAGATTTCGGTCAGGAAATAGCTCTACTGGTAGACGGCGTAACAAAGTTAGGCCGTTTGGAATTTAAATCCAGAGAAGAGCAGCAGGCGGAAAATTTACGCAAGATGTTTTTAGCTATGGCTAAAGACATCCGGGTAATTTTAATTAAATTAGCTGATCGCTTGCACAATATGCGCACCTTAAAATATCAATCTGAACTTAAGCAAAGGGAAATTGCCCAGGAAACACTGGAAATATACACCCCTTTAGCGCACCGGTTGGGCATTTACCGTTTGAAATGGGAATTGGAGGACCTGGCCTTTAATTTTCTGGAGCCGGTAAAATATTACGAGTTATCGGAAAGAATAGCCCAAACCAGAAACAAAAGGGAAGAATACATTTTAAGCGTAGCTACAATTTTAAAAGAAAAACTAAACACTGTAGGTATTAAGGCTCATATTGAAGGCCGGCCTAAAAATCTTTATAGTATTTACACTAAAATGCAGCGACAACAAAAGGATTTAAATGAGATTTATGACGTGCAAGGGGTAAGAATAATTGTAAATTCTATTCGCGATTGTTACGCTGCCTTAGGTACGGTCCATACCCTCTGGAAACCTATTCCTGGCCGGTTTAAAGACTTTATCGCCATGCCTAAATCTAACATGTACCAGTCACTGCATACTACAGTAGTTGGTCTGCAAGGAAGCCCCCTGGAGATTCAAATTCGAACCTGGGAAATGCAGCAAACAGCTGAGTACGGCATTGCCGCTCACTGGCGGTATAAGGAAGGAAAACAAAGAGATAAAGGCTTAGAGGAAAAACTAGCCTGGCTACGCCATATTTTAGAATGGCAGCATGACTTGCGCGATGCCCGCGAATTTATGGAAAGCTTAAAAATAGACCTTTTTTCCGATGTGGTGTTTGTTTTTAGTCCTAAAGGAGATGTTTGGGAACTGCCCGCCGGTTCAGGGCCTATTGACTTTGCTTACCGGGTGCATACACAGGTTGGCCATAGCTGTGTCGGGGTGAAAGTTAACGGGCGGATAGTTTCCTTGGATTATAAACTTAAAAACGGGGACATCGTTGAGATTCTCACCTCTAAACAAGTTGCCGGACCGCGCCGGGACTGGTTGAACCTGGTCAAAACCTCAACGGCCAAGACGCGCATTCGCCAGTGGCTGAAAAAAGAACATCGGGAAGAAAATATTCTTAAAGGAAAGGAAGCTTTAGAGCGGGAAGCAAAAAAACAAGGCGTGGATGTAGAGCTGGCAAAAAACGAAAACTTAGAGGAACTAGCGCGGCAAATGAACATGTCTAGCGAGGAAGATGTATACGCGGCTGTGGGCAACGGGGTAGTTACGCCCCAAAACGTAATAAACCGGCTAATAGAGAAATTAAAACCAGAGAAAAAAGAGCTTTTAAAAATAGAGGATTTTCAACAATTAAAAATAGTGCCTCATTCCGTAAGTACCCACAATGGAATAAGACAGGGAATCAGAATAAAAGGAATTGATAATCTTTTAGTTCACCTGGCTCATTGTTGCAACCCGGTACCTGGTGATACTATTTCAGGTTATATTACCCGGGGGAGAGGGGTTTCGGTGCACCTGGCTGATTGCCGGAATATAGACTTGTTACGCACCAGAGAGAAAGAGCGGATTGTAGAAGTTTTTTGGAGCAAAGATTTCCAGTCACCTTTTCAGGTTAAATTGGAAGTACTGGCTATGGACCGGGCAGGTTTATTAAATGATGTCATGGCCATCCTTACGGAGTTAAAAATAAGTGCCAAGTGGGTAATTGCCCGCGGGCGGAAAAATAATCAGGCTACTATTGAGTTAGCCCTGGAAATAAAAAATGTGGAACAGTTAAATTTTATTATCAGTCGAATTAACCGCGTAAAGGACGTTTACGAAATTAAAAGAACCAGCTAGGAGGTAAAAATTTGATTCTTGATGGTTTTCCAGTAGGATTAATTGGGGCCAATTGTTATCTTATTGGCTGTGAAGAAACGCACGAAGGAGCAATAATAGACCCTGGCGCAGACGGAAAACGAATTTTAAGCCGCTTGGAAAAATTGCCGCTTCAGTGCCGTCAAATTATTTTGACCCATGGACACACGGATCACATAGGTGCTTTATCCTTTGTGCAAAAAGCAACCGGGGCGGCTGTTCTTATTCACACCGCTGACGCCGCTATGCTTACTAACCTAGCTAGAAATGTTTCTTTCCTCGAAAGGCAAAGGGGGCAAGGTAAAGCGGCTGACCGGCTTTTGCAGGAGGGTGATCTTATTGAGGTAGGCAAAATACCTATTAAGGTTATTCACACGCCAGGGCATACCCCGGGCGGTATTTGCCTTACCGTTGATAACATTTTGTTTACGGGGGACACATTATTTGCTGGTTCAATAGGTCGTACTGACTTCCCAGGGGGTAGTCACCGGCAATTAATAGAATCAATTAAGAAAGAGTTGCTGGCCTTTCCTCCGGAAACAATAGTTTATCCTGGTCACGGTCCGGCAACTACTATTGGCGAGGAGAAAAAATACAATCCTTTTTTAACTGGACGCTGGTAGGTAAAGTAATAGATAATTAAGGGAGTAACGGGTAATAAAAAGGAGAATTAATAGTTATGTTAACTACGCGTCCCCGAGGGACTAACGATGTTCTTCCCGAGGAAGCTTTTAGGTGGCAATATGTGGAAGGTGTTTTTCGCCGGCTTTGTCAAGATTATGGTTTTGCGGAAATACGTACCCCTATTTTTGAACATACAGAGCTATTTGAACGGGGAGTGGGTGAAATTACAGACATCGTAGCTAAAGAAATGTATAACTTTTTTGACCGGAGTAACCGCAAGCTTACTTTACGTCCCGAAGGTACAGCCGCGGTGGTAAGGGCATATTTGGAAAGCGGCTTAAAAAGCGGTCCCCACCCGGTAAAGCTTTATTACCTTGGACCCATGTTTCGCTATGATCGTCCTCAAGCCGGGCGTTACCGCCAGTTTCACCAGGGCGGGGTGGAAGTATTTGGGACGGATGACCCGGAGGCTGATACAGAGGTAATTGCTTTAGCCGTAGACTTTTACCGGCGGCTGGGCTTACAAAATTTTGAACTCCACCTTAACAGTATTGGCTGCAAGGTATGCCGGCCTGTTTTAAAAGAAAATTTATCCTCTTTTTTTAAAATAAGACAAAAGGAACTTTGTCCCAACTGTCAGGAGCGCCTGGAGTATAACCCTTTGCGTATTTTAGACTGCAAAGAGCCTAAAGACCAGGAAATAGCCAAAGGAGCTCCGGACAGTCTTTCCTGTTTGTGTCCTTCTTGTATAGCTCATTTCGAAGCTGTTTTAGGATACCTGGAAGTTTTAAAAATTCCTTATCTTATAGATAAACAATTGGTTAGGGGTCTGGATTATTACACCCGGACCACTTTTGAAATTATGGTGGCCGACACTTGGGCCCAAAGCTCCGTTGGGGGAGGTGGGCGATATGATGATTTAGTAGCTGCTTTAGGCGGTCCGCCCACCCCAAGCATTGGCTTTGCCGTAGGGCTGGAGCGGGTTCTTTTAACCATGAACAAGCAAAATACACCTTTTCCGGCCCCGAAAAACCTGGATGTTTTTATTGTTGAAGCAGATAAAGAAGCGTCGAGGGCAGCGTTAGAACTCTTGTTTTTTGTGCGCGCGCAGGGTCTATCCGCCGATAAAGATTTTTTAGGCCGAAGTTTAAAAGCCCAAATGAAATATGCCGCCAAAAAAAAGGCCCGATTTGTGGCCATTTTAGGTAAGGAAGAAATAAACCGGCAGGTTGTTTCCTTAAAGGACCTGGCAAGTGGTGAACAAAAAGAAATTTTTCCTGCCGAAATAAAAGAAGAAATCGGTAAATACAAAAAGGCTTAATTAACAGGAAGGAGAAAAATATTTTTGGCCGATTATTTGTTTGGTTTAAAAAGAACGCACTACTGTGGTAATTTACGTAAAGAACACACCGGTCAACAGGTAGTGCTTATGGGTTGGGTTCAGCGGCGAAGGGACCACGGGGGTTTGATTTTTGTTGATTTGCGCGACCGTTCCGGCCTGGTTCAAATTGTATTTAATTTTGACGCATCAGAAGAAGCTTTTCGAAAGGCCCAAACCCTCCGTAGTGAATATGTTCTGGCGATAGCCGGGGAAGTAGCTTTGCGCCCGGAAGGAACAGAGAATCCTAATTTAGCCACCGGGAAAATAGAAGTTCTAGGTCAAAAAATCTATATTTTAAATCGCGCCATAACTACCCCTTTTCTTATTGAAGATCAAGGCGAGGTTGATGAGTCCTTGCGTTTAAAGTACCGTTATTTAGACCTGCGTCGTCAAGAGATGCAGCGGGTTTTAATGCTGCGGCACAGAGCCGCCAAGGCCATACGAGATTTTTTAGATGCCCGGAGTTTTTTGGAGATTGAAACTCCTATGCTTACGCGGAGCACTCCGGAAGGGGCACGTGACTATCTGGTGCCTAGCCGGCTTAACCCGGGGAATTTTTACGCTTTACCCCAATCACCCCAACTATACAAACAAATGCTTATGGTTGCCGGTGTGGAGCGTTATTTTCAAATTGTGCGCTGCTTTAGAGATGAAGACTTGCGGGCCGACCGGCAGCCGGAGTTTACCCAGATAGATTTGGAAATGTCTTTTGTGGAAAGAGAGGATATTTTAAATTTAGTTGAGGAAATGATGGTTTACCTTTGTCGGGAAACAGTTGGTTTAAAAATTTCCCACCCTTTTCCCCGCCTTTCTTTTGAGCAAGCATACGCACGTTACGGAACTGATAAGCCTGACTTAAGATTCGGCTTAGAAATACGTGATTTAACTGATCTGGTTGCTTCTTGCGGCTTTAAAGTATTTTCTTCGGCCGCAAACGTAGGAGGGCAGGTGAAAGGAATTAATGCCGTGGGTTGCGGTAATTTTAGCCGCAAGGAAATTGATGAGCTGACCTCAATTGTCACTAACTGTCGGGCAAAAGGATTAGCTTATTTATTTGTTACTTCGGAAGGGATAAGATCACCCATTGCTAAATTTTTTACTCCTGCTGAGATTCAGGCAATTTTGAAACGCTTTGAAGCTAAAGAAGGTGATTTACTGCTGTTTTTGGCTGATAAACCGCAAATTGTAAATCCTGCTCTGGGGGCCTTGCGTCTGCATCTGGCTGAGCGCCTAAGGCTAATCCCTGAAGATAAATTCCAATTCCTTTGGGTCATAGACTTTCCCTTATTAGAATACAGTGAAGAAGAAAAAAGATATACGGCCATGCATCACCCGTTTACCTCTCCTAAGGTAGATGACCTTGCTCTTTTAACCGAAAATCCTGTTTTAGCCCGTGCCCAAAGTTATGATTTAGTTTTAAACGGAGTGGAAATCGGTGGGGGAAGTATCCGGATTCACCGGCGGGATATTCAAGAAAAAATGTTTACAGCCATTGGTCTTTCCCCCCAGGAAGCTGTAGAAAAATTTGGTTTTATGTTAGAAGCCTTTGAATACGGCACTCCTCCTCATGGAGGAATAGCCTTGGGTTTTGACCGGTTGCTTATGCTTCTATCTGGCAAAAAAACCATACGTGACGTTATTGCCTTTCCTAAAACGCAAAGCGCCGTAGATTTAATGCTAAATGCACCTGCTCCAGTATCTCACAAACAATTAAAGGACTTAGGTTTTAGGGTTGAGGATTCCTTCATAAAATTTAAAATTTAAAATCTTCAATTTGTAACTCCGAGAGGAAGTATTTCTTAATTTAAATATTTAAGTAATATTAAGAAATGTTAAGAAAATAAGAAATATTTATTGTTCTTAAAATTAAAAAACAATTTTTTTAAGCAGGAATTTGTCTAATGAATAGAGAAAGCAATTAAGCAAGAAAGCAAGAATTTTTAAAGGGAGGGGTAAAGTGTTTAAAATTCTGGAAAAAGAAGTTCTCTCGCCGGTAATTAAACAAATGGAAATTAAGGCCCCAAGAGTTGCTAAAAAGTGTCAGGCAGGGCAGTTTGTTATTTTGCGCCTTCACGAGAGAGGAGAAAGAATTCCCTTAACCATAGCCGATTTTGACCGGAATAAAGGAACTATAACTATTGTTTTTCAAGAGGTTGGCAAAACTACCAGGGAATTGGGGAAAATGAAAACCGGAGATCAAATTTTAGATTTTGTCGGCCCGTTAGGTTTGCCTTCCCATATTGAAAAATTTGGTAACGTAATTTGCATTGGCGGAGGGGTAGGTATTGCTCCTATTTTTCCTATCGCCCGTGCTTTAAGAGATACTGGTAATAATGTTACAGGAATAATTGGGGCTAGGACTAAAGAGTTGTTATTTTGGGAAGAAAAAATGCGGGCCGCCTGTTCTGAATTACTGGTTACCACCGATGACGGTTCGTACGTGCGGAAAGGTTTTGTCACTGACGTAATGAAAGAGGTTATTGAAGACAAAGGGAAAGATAATATTGCCCTGATTTTGGCTATTGGCCCTCAGCCAATGATGCGGGTTGTTTGTAACGAAACTCGAGAGTACGGCATTAAAACCATTGTCAGTTTGAATTCCTTGATGGTGGACGGAACAGGAATGTGTGGTTGCTGCCGGGTAACGGTGGGTGGACAAACAAAGTTTGTTTGTGTTGATGGCCCTGAATTCGATGGTCATTTAGTAGATTTTGCCGAATTAGCTAAACGAAGCACTATTTATTTAGAAAAGGAAAGGGAAGCTCTTGATTACCATAAATGTATGTGTGGAGGTGCATCCTAATGGCCGAAACCGCCAAAACAAAAAAAGAAATTATTCCTAAAAAACATCCTATGCCTACTCAGGATGCCGGAGAAAGAATTAAAAATTTTAACGAAGTGGCTCTGGGATATACGATCAAGACGGCGGTGACAGAAGCGGAGCGTTGTATCCAGTGTAAAAAAAGTCCTTGTCTTTCAGGATGTCCGGTGGAAGTAGATATCCCAGCCTTTATTAAGCTTATGGCTGAAAAAGATTTTGCCGGCGCCATTAAAAAAATTAAAGAAAAAAATGCTTTACCGGCTATTTGTGGACGGGTATGCCCGCAGGAAAGCCAGTGCGAAAGGTATTGCACTTTGGGTAAAAAACACGAACCGGTAGCTATTGGCAGGCTGGAACGTTTTTGTGCTGATTGGGAACTGGAGCATGGCGTAACTTTACCTGAGGTGGCTCCTTCTAATAAGTTGAAAGTAGCCATTGTTGGTTCTGGCCCGGCAGGGCTTACTTGTGCGGCTGATTTAGCAAAGTTAGGCTATGAAGTAACTATTTTTGAGGCCTTGCATGTCCCGGGTGGCGTTTTAATGTATGGTATTCCTGAGTTTCGTTTACCAAAAAAAGTAGTGCAAACAGAAATAGATAACGTTAGGAAACTAGGGGTAGATATTCAGGTAGATTCAGTAGTTGGCAAGTTAGTTACGGTAGACGAACTTTTAAACGAAGGTTTCGAGGCTGTTTTTATTGGTACAGGGGCCGGTTTACCATACTTTATGAATATACCGGGGGAAAATTTATGCGGCGTATATTCAGCCAATGAATTTCTTACCCGCGTAAATTTAATGAAAGCTTATTTATTTCCTGAATACGATACCCCTATTAGAATTGGCCGCAAGGTAGCCGTGGTTGGGGGAGGCAATGTGGCGATGGATTCAGCCCGTACCGCTTTGCGTTTAGGGGCAGAAGAATCCTGGATTGTTTACCGGCGTTCAAAAGAAGAAATGCCGGCCCGGATTGAAGAGGTAGAACACGCCGAAGAAGAAGGGGTCAAATTTGCCTTTTTAACCAGCCCGACCCAAATTTTTGGCAATGAGCAAGGTTGGGTGGAGCGAATGGAATGTCTGTGTTACGAATTAGGTGAGCCTGATGAATCTGGCCGGCGCAGGCCTGTGCCTATCCCAGGCTCGGAATACATCATGGAAGTAGATACAGTGGTAATGGCTATCGGCCAGGGGCCGAACCCTCTTGTGCCCCGTACTACAACGGGCTTGGTTGTAACTAAGAAAGGCAATATTGTAGCAGATTTAAAAACCGGGGCTACCTCTAAGCCAGGGGTATACGCGGGTGGCGACATTGTTACGGGTGCGGCTACGGTTATACTAGCCATGGGGGCAGGGCGCGTGGCAGCAAATGCCATTCACCAGTATTTGGCAGGCAGGAATACTTAAAAACGTGTACAGTCGCTTAGTCGTCAGCGATTGACAAATGAGTGCTGAATTACGATAAAGCATTAAGTAGTTGGGGAAGGTAAGGCTTAAATTATGAAACTAAAAGACATTATAAAAGTTCTTGACGCCGAAGTGCTTTGTGGTGAGCACTTGCTGGAGCGTGAAGTAGAGACCGGATTTGGTTGTGACCTGATGAGTGAAATGTTGGCTTTTGCCAATTCACATACTCTTTTAATTACCTCCCTTACTAATGAGCATGTAATCCATACCGCCGAAATAATGGATGCCGTGGGAGTAGTATTTGTAGGAGGAAAACGACCGGCAAAAGAAATAATTAGAAAAGCTGAATTAAACAATATACCTCTTTTATCCACTCCCTTTTTAATGTTTAAATGTTGTGGTTTGCTTTTTGTAAATGGACTTAAGGGATGTATGAGGGACGCTACTCAATGAATCGCCCGGATAAAGAGTCAGAAAGCAAACCGCAGCTTAAGCTAGAGTTTAAGATAGGGGAAAAAGATTTTAGTGTAGCTGGGGATGCAGCTTCAAAGGTTAAAAAAACATTGCAACAGTTGGGTTTAAAGCCGGAGGCAGTTAGAAATATAGCCATCATCGTTTATGAAGCCGTAATGAATGTAATTATTCACGCTAACTATGGACAGCTTAAAGTAATTATTGTTCCCGATAAGGTGGTTGTTTTAACGGAAGATACAGGAATGGGAATTCCTGATATAGAACTGGCCATGAAGGAAGGATACTCAACTGCTCCCCTTGAGATACGGGAAATGGGCTTTGGAGCAGGAATGGGTTTACCCAATATTAAACAATGTTCCCATAAATTAAATATTAAGTCTCAGGTAGGAGTAGGTACGGTTTTGGAAGCAATAGTTTATTTGTCTTCCAAAAATTAAGCAAGTTAAGGCAGGAGTAGTTTAATGTCTAGTTACTTTCATTCAATAACCCTTGATTATGAAAAATGTACGGGATGTACAAATTGTATTAAAAGGTGCCCTACAGAAGCTATTCGTGTTCACGGCGGTAAAGCCAAAATAATAGGAGAACGATGCATTGATTGCGGCGAATGTATCCGGGTTTGTCCATATAACGCTAAAATTGCAGTTACCGATACCTTGGACAAACTTTCCGAATTTAAATATAAGATTGCTCTTCCAGGCCCTACATTTTACGCCCAATTTAAAGAAGAGAAAAACGTGGAAAATATTCTTGATGCCTTTTTAAACATTGGTTTTGATGATGTTTTTGAGGTTGCTTTAGGAGAAGAAGTAGTATCTTTTATGACCCGTCATTACTTAAGTACAAATAAGTATAAAAAACCGCTTATTTCTTCATACTGCCCTGCTGTTTTACGCTTAATGCAAATTAAATTTCCCGATCTTTTAAGCCAAGTTTCACCTTTTATGACTCCCAGGGAAATAGCTGCCAGGTTAGCCAAAGAGGATGTGGTTAAAAGAAAGGGCATTTCTTATAAAGATATTGGTGTCTTTGCTATTTCACTTTGTCCGGCTAAAGTGACCGAGATGAAACAACCTATGGGTATAAAAACTTCCGCCGTTGACGGAGTTATTAATATGTCTTTGGTGTACAAGGATATACTTAAGCAGTTAACTAAAAATCATAAAAAAGAAAAAGGTAAGAATTTACAAAAAGCAACTGGTATAGGAATGTCTTGGGGTTACGTTACCGGAGAGGCTAAAGCACTGAATTATGGTTCAGCTTTAGCAGTTTGCGGTATTCATAACGTGGTAAGTTTATTGGAAGAAATAGAAAGAGGTGAATTAAAAGATATTGATTTTCTTGAAGTCCGGGCTTGTACCGGTGGGTGCGTAGGCGGTCCTCTAAGTATACAAAATCCTTTTATAGGAAGAGTAAAGTTAAAATATTTGGTTGAAAAGTACCGGTCAAAAACGCCGTATTACCAGGAAAAAGAAATGTTGGATTTTTACCAACAAGGTAGATTTATTTCTACCGAATCTATCCTGCCCAGACCGGTAATGGTGCTTGACGATAACGTATCTAAAGCACTGCATAAAATGGAACGTTTAGATAAAATAACTAACGAACTGCCTGGTCTAGACTGCGGCGCCTGCGGCTCACCAAGCTGCCGGGCCCTGGCCGAGGACATTATCCGTGGTTTGGCTGTTGAAACTGATTGTATTTTTAAGTTAAGGGAAAGGGTACAAACCTTAGCCAAAGAAGTACTCGATTTAGCGCGCAAAATGCCTCCGGCAAAGGGTGATGACCCATCAAAAGAAAAGGGAAGATAAAATAAAAGATTAACGAATAAACAAAATATAACCATTGGATACTGAATAATTACAAATATATTGCTTAGGAGGAAAATAATGACTCTTGGTGAGTTGGTTATTTTGCTTGGTTTTGAAACTTTAACCGGAGATGTTAATTTGGACAAAGAAATAAAGTCGGGATACGTTTCTGACCTTTTGTCTGATGTTATTGCCAATATTGAAGAAAACTCCATTTGGATTACTATCCAAAGGCACGTAAATATTTTAGGGGTAGCCAAGCTTAAAGAGATAATAGCCATTATTATACCGCGCAAACTCGAATTAGAACAAGAAGTTATTGAAAAAGCTAAAAGCGAAAAGATTGCTATTTTAAGAGATTTTCGCTCGGCTTTTGAAATTAGCGGTCTTATTTATAATGCTTTAAAAAGAGGTTAAAAAGAGGTGACTGCTTTTTTTTGTGACTTTCATATCCATTCAACCCTTTCGCCATGTGCCAGTCTGGAAATGTCACCTCAAAATATTATTAAAAAGGCCAAAGAGGTGGGCTTGGATATTATTGCGATCACCGATCACAACATGGTAGAAAATACTATTTATGTCCATGAGCTAGGGAAAAAACTTGGTTTAGGGGTGCTATTTGGTATGGAACTACAAACCAGGGAAGAAATTCATCTCTTGGTTTTGTTTGATAATTATAAGACCGCCCTAGATTTTCAAAGAGAAATTTATGAATTCCTGCCGGCGGTTAAAAATAACCCGGTATATTTTGGCGACCAGGTTGTAGTAGATGTAAATGATAACATTGTTCGCGTGGAAGAAAGGCTACTTTTAAATTCTGTTCAAATTTCACTTGATGAGGCTGTTTCCCGGGTTAAGTTAAAAGAGGGGTTAGTAATTCCTTCTCATATAGATAGCCAGACCTTTAGTATTATCAGTCAACTGGGTTATGTACCGGATAATCTTTCTTTTGATGCCCTAGAGGTACGTGATAAGCAAAAAATAGAGGAGCTTTTACCGCTTGTCAACTTAAAAGGCATTCCCTTTGTTACTTTTTCTGACGCCCATTATCTTATAGACGTAGGTAAAAGAAGAACTGTCTTTTATCTTAAAGAACCCAGCTTTAAAGAAGTAATTAAAGCCTTAAAATTTAAAGAAGGACGTTACTTAGAGTTTAATTAGCTTATTTTAAAACACTTGATTAAGTTGGGATTAAAAACTATGATGGCTGAAATATGCGCCCATATTATGGATATAGTCGCTAATTCTATAACGGCAGAAGCAAAAAAAGTGGATATTTTTATTGCTCAAGATAAAAAGCGAGCTTTATTTACGATAAAGGTGGTAGACGATGGAAAAGGAATGACGGAGGAGATGTCTAAAAAAGTACAAGACCCCTTTTTTTCAACGAAAACTGGTCGAAAGGTAGGATTAGGTATTCCGCTTTTTAAGGGTACAGCTGAACATTGCGGGGGTGATTTTTATTTAAAGAGTAAAATAGGAGAAGGTACAGAAATATTTGCTTCCTTTGCTTTGAATAATCCTGATTTACCACCTTTGGGTAATCTTAAGGATACAATCCTGGTGATGATTGTAAGCAATCCAGAAGTAAATTTTAGTTTTTCTTATACAATTAACGGAAAGGAGTTTACGTTAGATACTAAAGAAATAAAGGCGCAGTTGGGTAGCGTACCCATAAACCATCCGGAAGTAATAAGTTTTTTAGGCAAATATCTTGACGAAAATTTATAATTTAGATAAATTTATTAAGATAATTAAGGAGGTGCTTTATGAAATTAGAAGATCTTAAAAAAATAAGGGAAAAAGCGGAAAAAGACATTGAACTAAGGCAAAAACAGGCAAGAATTAGAATTGTAGTAGGGATGGGGACAAGCGGTATTGCAGCAGGAGCAAGAGAGGTTATAAGAACTTTTGTGGATGAAATTGCTAAAAGAAATCTTAGTGACGTAATTGTTACCCAGACCGGTGAAAAGGGGCTTGCTTCCCAGGAACCGATGATAGAGGTATATGAGGAAGGCAAGCCCGTTGTTGTTTATGGTAATATGGATGCAGAAAAAACAAAAAGAGTCGTCGCGGAGCATATTGTAAATGGCAATCCTGTCTCTGAATATGTTATTGAGGTAAGGTAAGGAGAAGGAGGTTAAAAATTTTGTCCAGAGAAGCAATCCTTAAAAAGTTTGAACCCAGCCTGGATAATATTCTTTATATTCTACACGAACTGCAGGACAACAATACGCAACATTATATATCCAAAGAAGATCTAAAGGCCTGCGCTGAATACCTTAATTTACCGTACAGTTATGTACACGGCGTAGCTACCTTTTACACCATGTTCAGCCTAAAGCCCCGCGGTCAGCATATTATTAGGCTTTGTGATTCTCCCCCCTGTCATTTAATGGGTTCAGCTTCATTACTTGATTATCTAAAAAAGAAATTAAATATCGAAATTGGTGAAACAACAACTGACAGCGTCTTCACGCTCGAACTTAGCAGTTGCCTTGGTGTTTGTGGGGTAGCTCCAGCCATGATGATAAATGACGAAATGTTTGGCAATCTTACCCCGGAAAAGGTGGATGCGATTCTGGAAGAGAGGAGAAAAAGCCGATGAACATGGTAAGAAGTCACGTATTAATCAGCATTGACGCCGGTACCATTATGGCGGGTGCCCGTGCCGTTGAGGAAGCCTTGGTGAAAGAAATAGCCTCGCAGGGACTCGCGGAAGAAATAGCGGTACTGGAAACTGGAAGCATAGGAATTACAGGCCGGGGGGTCGTAGTGGTAGTATACCCCGAAGGTATTTACTATGCCGGCGTTACCCCAAATGACGTGCCTGAACTGGTAGAAGAACACCTTTTAAAGGGAAGACCGTTAAAAAGATTAATGCTGGCTGAGGCGCCTAAACGTTACGTAATTAAAAGAGAAAAAACAGGACTCTTAAAAGAGCAGCCGCGTGTTGTTTTAAGGAATAGCGGGATTATTAATCCCGAAAGTATTGATGAGTATATTGCAGCTCAAGGATATGAGGCCATCGCCAAAGCATTAACAAGCATGACGCCGGAGGAAGTAATTAGTGAAGTTAAAAGCTCTGGCTTGAGCGGAAGAGGAGGAGCTTCTTTTCCTACCGGCCTGAAATGGGAGTTTGCCCGTAAGGCCCCGGACCCTGAAAAGTACATTATTTGTAACGCTGATGAAGGCGAACCAGGAACGTTTAAAGATAGACTTATTTTAGAAGGAGACCCGCATAAGCTTATAGAAGGCATGCTTATTGCCGGTTATGCGGTGGGGGCCCAAAAGGGTTTTGTTTATATCCGCGGTGAATATACCCTTTCCACTGAGCGTATGGAGAAAGCTATCACTGAGGCCAAAGCTTATGGACTTTTAGGGGCACATATTCTGGATAGTGATTTTAGTTTTGATATTTTCATTATGAAAGGAGCCGGGGCTTACGTTTGCGGTGAAGAAACGGCCTTAATAGAATCCCTGGAAGGCAGGCGGGGGCATCCCCGGAATAAACCCCCTTATCCGGTGACGGAAGGACTATGGGGCAAACCGACAATTGTAAATAATGTCGAAACATTAGCTAATATACCTGAAATTATAAAAAATGGGGCTACGTGGTTCAAAGCATACGGTACGGAAAAATGTCCAGGAACGAAAGTTTATACTATTTTAGGGCATGTTGCCACCCCCGGGCTTATCGAAACAGAAATGGGTACTACTTTAAGGGATATTATTTATGAATATGGCGGGGGAATTAAAGAAGGGAAAAAATTTAAAGGCGCCCTGGTCGGCGGTGCGGCTGGTGCTTTCCTTGGCCCAGACATGCTTGATGTTCAAATGGACTTTGTTAACCTAAAAGAATACGCGGCGGTTTTAGGTTCCGGGGCTATTTTAGTGATGAATGAAGACGCCAGTATAGTAGAAATGTTAAAAAGTGTCCTGCACTTTTTTAAGCATGAATCTTGCGGCCATTGTGTTCCTTGCCGGCTGGGCACGGCGCAGTTAGTAGAAATTGTTGACCGTCTAGCTGCTCATGAGGGCAAAAAAGAAGATTTGGATAAGCTTTTAAAGATTTCGAAAGTAATGCGCGACACATCGTTTTGTCCGTTAGGACAATCTTTATATCTGCCTATTTCCAGTGCTTTAAAATACTTCAAAGATGAAATACTATCGCACGTCAAACAAGCGGCTAGTTAAATAACAAATAACAAATAACAAATAACAAATAACTTTTTTATGGTACCTTACAGGAAAAGGAGGTTACAAGAACAAAAAATGATCAAAGCCACGATAAATAATGTAGATATAGAAGTTGCGGAAGGAACCACTATTCTTGAAGCAGCTAAAAAATTACACCTTAATATTCCCACCCTTTGTCATCACCCTGACCTTACTCCAGAAGGGTCATGCGGTATTTGTGTGGTTGAAGTGGAAGGTTTTCCAACTTTAAAAAGAGCGTGTATGACGCTTCTTGAACAAGGGTGGAAAGTATATACAAATACAGCCCGGGTTAGAAATGCCAGAAAAGAAATAGTGGAACTTATCTTTTCTAACCACGATACAGATTGTCTTACCTGTATAAAAAATGGCAAATGTGAACTACAGGACCTGGCGGCTACTTTGGGTATAAGAACTTTTGAATATCCTAAAGCAGACAAAAAGAAGGAAATTGATACTTCTAGTGTAGCCATTATTCGCGACCCCAATAAATGTATTCTTTGCGGCCGGTGTATCCAGGTATGTTCAAAAATCCAAACGGTAAATGCTTTAACCCTGTCCCAAAGAGGTTACGATACAGTAATTACCACTGTTTTTGGTGAAGGCATGGGTAACAGCGTTTGTGTAAATTGCGGTCAATGCACAGTTTACTGCCCGGTAGGGGCGCTATATGAAAAAAGTCAAGTGGAAGAAGTTTGGGAGGCTTTAAACAATCCTGACAAGCACGTAGTAGTTCAGGAAGCACCAGCCATAAGAGCAACGCTAGGGGAAGAATTTGACCTGGAACCAGGCTCCCTGGTAGCCGGAAAAATGCACGCGGCCTTACGGCGTCTGAAGTTTGATGCTGTTTTTGATACTAACTTTACCGCTGATTTGACCATTATGGAAGAAGGAACGGAAGTAGTAGAAAGAATTAAGGCCGGTAAAAATTTACCGGTGATCACTTCCTGTAGTCCGGGCTGGATAAAATTCATGGAAACTTTTTATCCTCATTTAATGGCAAATGTTTCTACTGCTAAGTCCCCGCAGCAAATGTTTGGGCCTTTGTCTAAAACTTACTATGCAGAATTAAAAGGGATTTCCAAGGAAAAAATTGTCTCTGTTTCCATTATGCCTTGCACGGCTAAAAAGTTTGAAGCTCAAAGACCAGAAATGAAAGCTAGCGGTTACCAGGATGTGGATTTTGTTTTGACTACCAGGGAACTTGCCCGGATGTTAAGAGAAGCCGGAATTGACCTAAAAGAAATGCCTGATGAGCCGGCTGACGATCCCTTAGGGGAATACACCGGAGCAGCTACCATTTTTGGCGCTACGGGAGGGGTAATGGAAGCAGCTTTAAGGTCCGCCTATTTCTTGGTTACCGGTCGTGAACTGGAAAATATTGATATTTTACCCGTCAGAGGCATGGCCGGAATAAAAGAGGCAGAAGTGGATGTAGACGGCCTAAAATTAAAAGTAGCGGTAGCCCATGGCCTTGGAAACGCCAGAAAGTTACTGGATAAAGTTTCAGACCAACTGGCTAAGGAAGGAAAGAGTGAGTATCATTTTATTGAAATCATGGCCTGTCCAGGCGGCTGTGTTGGCGGGGGAGGACAACCCTGGGGCAGCGATATGGCCAGAAGGGCCCGGCGCGGAGAAACACTTTATGAAGAAGATAAATCTTTACCTTTCCGCCGGTCACACGAAAACCCCTCGATTAAAGCAATTTATGAAAAATATCTAGGGCATCCTTATTCAGACAAATCGCATCACCTTTTGCACACGCATTACTATAAAAGAAGCCCGTTAGATGGTAAGGTTTTATTAGAAGAGTAAGTTTTAGGGTTAGTAAAATAAAAGGAGGTAAAAAGATGGCCGTTGAGAACCAATGTTGTTGCGCCAAAACAAATGAAGCCGAACTTTACCCCGAGCTTGAAAAAATAATCACCGAACACCATGGTAAACCTGAAGATTTGATTATGGTGTTACATAAAGCCCAAAATCTTTTTGGTTACCTGCCCCGAAAAGCTCAGGAAATGGTGGCGGAAGGTCTTGGTGTTTCGCTTAATGAGGTTTACGGGGTAATCACGTTTTATGCTTTCTTTTCTACGGTTCCAAAAGGGAGACACAGTATTAAAGTTTGTCTGGGGACATCCTGTTATGTCCGGGGCGGACAAAGAGTAATTGAGAAAATAAAGAAGGAACTAAGCCTTAAAGTGGGCGGTACAACCGAGGATAGAAGGTACTCTTTAGATGTGGTACGCTGTATTGGGGCCTGTGGTTTGTCCCCGGCAATGTTAGTTGATAATGATGTTTACGGGCGGGTAAAAACCACCAAACTAGCAGAAATTCTAGAAAGATACGAGTAAGAAGGAGGCTTAAAAATGGAGTTGTGGCGTGCTCATGTTTTGGTTTGTGCCGGTGCGGCCTGTGTATCTTCAGGCTGCCGGGAAATAAGAGATGCTATTGTGACCAAAATTATCGAACATGGACTACAAGAAGAGGTCAAGGTAATTGAAACAGGTTGTGTGGGTTCCTGCGATTTGGGTCCTCTGGCTTTGGTTTATCCGGAAGGTGTATTTTATCAAAAATTAAAACCCGAAGATGCCGAAGAAATTGTAGTTGAACATCTTTTAAAAGGAAGGCTAGTGGAGCGTTTACTATATAAAGAACCAATATCGGCCAAGGCTATTCCTTCCTTTAAAGAAATAGATTTCTTTAAAAACCAGGAAAAAATAGTTTTAAGAAATTGCGGGATTATAGATCCCATGAATATAGAAGAATACATTGCTCATGATGGTTATATGGCCCTGGCTAAGGTTTTAACTTCCATGACTCCGGACGAAGTAGTTGACACCATAATAAAGTCAGGCCTTAGAGGTCGAGGTGGAGCTGGTTTTACTACAGGTTTAAAGTGGAAATTCACCAAGGGGGCCAAGGGGACACCTAAATATGTAGTCTGTAACGCTGACGAAGGTGACCCGGGCGCCTTTATGGACCGCAGTGTGCTGGAAGGCGACCCCCACAGCGTATTGGAAGCTATGGCCATTGCTGGTTATACTATTGGCGCCAATCAAGGATATATTTACGTAAGGGCCGAATACCCCCTGGCCATTGAGCGTTTAACCTGGGCGATCAAGCAAGCCAGGGAGTATAAATTTTTAGGGAAAAATATTTTTGAAACTGGTTTTGATTTTGATGTAGATATCCGTATTGGGGCCGGAGCCTTTGTGTGCGGGGAAGAAACCGCCTTAATGACTTCCATAGAGGGCAGAAGGGGTGAACCCCGGCCCAGGCCTCCTTTTCCGGCCGTGAAGGGTCTTTTTGGTTCTCCTACCTTGCTTAACAATGTGGAAACTTACGCCAATATACCGGCTATTATTATGAAAGGAGCCGACTGGTTTGCTCAGTTCGGCACGGAAAAAAGCAAAGGGACCAAAGTATTTGCCCTGGCGGGAAATGTAAACAATACCGGTTTAGTAGAAGTTCCAATGGGGACCAGTTTAGGGGATATAGTTTATAATATTGGCGGCGGTATCAAAAACAAAAAGAAGTTTAAGGCCGCGCAAATAGGTGGTCCCTCAGGCGGCTGCATCCCGGTAGAACATTTAAATATCCCCATTGATTATGAATCGGTAGCGGAAATAGGGGCTATTGTTGGTTCTGGCGGACTTATTATTACCGACGAAGATACCTGTATGGTAGACTTTGCCCGGTTTTTCATGGATTTTATTCAGGATGAATCATGTGGTAAATGCCCCCCTTGCCGGATAGGAACAAAAAGAATATTAGAGATTTTACAGCGTATTACCCAGGGAAAAGGCGAGGAGGAAGATATTGATAAACTAATTGAGCTTTGCACCCGGATTAAAGATTCGGCGCTTTGTGGTTTGGGACAAACCGCGCCTAACCCGATACTTTCCACTTTAAGATTTTTCAAAGATGAATATTTAGAACATATTAAAGATAAATATTGCCGCGCTGGCGTTTGTCAGGCTTTATTTGATGCTCCCTGCCAAAACGCCTGTCCGGCCGACCAGAATGCCTGGGGTTACGTTACTTTAATCAGCGAAGGAAAATTTAAAGAGGCCATTGCTGTAATCAAGGAAAGCAATCCCTTCCCGGCTGTTTGCGGCCGGGTATGTGTCCATCCCTGTGAGGGCAAGTGCCGGCGCAATCAAATAGATGAGCCAGTGGCTATTTGTGCCTTGAAAAGGTTTGCGGCTGACTATGACCTGAATTCTTACGCGCCTTACCGTCCGAAAGTTGCAGAAGCAAAGGAGGAGAAAGTGGCCATTATTGGGGCTGGCCCGGCTGGATTAACGGCAGCTTATTTCCTGACCCGTAAAGGATATAAAGTAACCGTATTTGAGGCTCTTCCCGTGGCCGGAGGAATGCTGGCAGTTGGTATCCCTGAGTATAGGCTGCCAAAAGATATTTTAAACGCTGAAATTAAGGCTATTACTGATTTGGGGGTAGAAGTTAAATTAAATACGGCCTTAGGGAAGGATATTACCACCGGACAGCTTTTTACCCAAGGTTATAAGGCCATTTTAATGGCTACCGGGGCTCACAAAGGACAAAAACTTGGTATTCCCGGCGAAGATTTAGAAGGAGCAGTTGACGGGGTAACCTTTCTGCGTAATTTGAACCTGAAAAAAGCCGTCAAGGCGGAAGGAAACGTGGTTATAATTGGCGGGGGTAACGTGGCCATAGATGCAGCTAGGTCAGCCTTAAGATTAGGGGCTAACGAAGTTTCTATTCTCTACCGCCGGGAAAAAGAAGACATGCCGGCCAATGAAGAGGAAATCATGGAAGCGGAAAAAGAAGGGGTAAAGATTTACACCCTGGTTGCCCCAAAAAGGATAATTTCAGAAAACGGGAAGGTAAGCGGAATTGAGTGTGTCCGGATGTCTTTAGGCAAATTTGACCAAAGCGGCCGCCGCCGGCCTGAAGCTATACCTGGTTCTGAGTTTATGTTTGATGTAGATATGGTAGTTGCGGCCATTGGTCAAACTCCCGATACATCTTACCTTAACGGTGACGGGATTAGGATGGCCAAAAATGGTACTTTTGAGGTTGATTTAAAAACGTTGGCCACTACAAAGGAAGGTATTTTTGCTGCCGGGGATAACGTAAGAGGTCCGGCCACCGTGGTAGAAGCAATAGCTGATGGCAAACGAGCGGCTATGGCTATAGACAAATACCTTGGAGGAGACGGAGTGCTTAAAGACACTTACCGTGATGATTTGTTAAAGATGACTGTTTCTTACGATGAAGAAGCGTATCAAAAAGAGAGAAGCAGGGTTGAAGTTCCATGTATCCCGCTTTCCGAAAGATATAAAAGCTTTAAAGAAGTTGTCCTTGCTTACCCGGTTAAAACAGCGGTAGAGGAAGCAAAGCGATGTCTGCACTGTTACCGGCGGGAAGAGGAAGAATAATTTCTAAATAAGAAATAAGGAGCGTGAATACCCGGTATGATAAATTTAACCATAAATGGCCATAATATACAGGTTGAGGAAGGCGCTACCATCTTAGAAGCAGCTTTAAAAGCCGACATCCACATTCCTACCCTTTGTTATTTACCTGAGGTTCAAGCTATTGGGGCCTGCAGGGTATGCCTGGTGGAAATCGAGGGTAATCGTAACTTGCAGGCGGCATGTGTATTTCCGGCCAGTGAGGGGCTGGTAGTCCATACAAATAGTGAGCGGGTTCGAGCAGCCAGAAAATTTTCGGTGGAAATGCTTTTATCCAACCACCCCATGGAATGCTTAACCTGTGCGCGTAATCTTAACTGTGAACTGCAAAAAATTGCAGAAGAATTAGGAATCAGGGAAGTAAGGTTTACCGGTGAAAAAAGCGAAGGACATATTGATGATTTTTCTCCGTCCATAAGAAGAGACCAGAGTAAATGTATTCTTTGCCGCCGGTGTGTTACTGTTTGCCAGGAAATTCAAAGCGTAAGCGCTATTTTTGCTCAAGGCAGGGGTTTTGAAACCAGGATTGAGCCGGCCTTTGACGCCAGCTTAAACGATATTGCCTGTACTTTTTGCGGTCAATGTTCCCTGGTTTGCCCGGTAGGGGCAATTACGGAAAAGGAAGATATTGACGAAGTATGGGCCGCGCTGGCTGACCCAACAAAAATTGTGATTGTGCAAGATGCGCCTGCGGTAAGGGCGGCTTTAGGAGAAGAGTTTGGTTATCCGCCAGGAACTCTGGTAACCGGTAAAATGCTGGCCGCCGTCCGAAGGTTAGGTTTTGACCGCGTGTTTGACACCAACTTTGCGGCGGATTTGACCATTATGGAAGAAGGAAATGAACTTTTAAAAAGGGTCGGGGAAGGCGGTGTGTTGCCGTTAATCACCAGTTGTAGCCCGGGTTGGATTAAATTTATTGAGCACTTTTACCCTGAGCTTTTGCCTCATCTTTCCACCTGCAAATCCCCTCATCAAATGCTTGGGGCTCTGGTAAAAACTTATTACGCTGAAAAGGCAGGAATTAACCCTAAAGACATGGTGGTTGTTTCCGTAATGCCTTGTACCGCCAAAAAATTTGAATGTAACCGACCCGAAATGAATGATAGCGGTTACAAGGACGTAGATTATGTTCTTACCACCAGAGAGTTGGCCAAGATGATCCGGCAAGCCGGGATTGATTTTAGGAATCTGGAAGACGAAACTTATGATGACCCGTTGGGTGAGTATACCGGAGCAGCCACCATTTTTGGTGCTACCGGCGGGGTAATGGAGGCCGCCTTAAGAACTGCCTATGAGGTAGCCACGGGAAAAACGCTGGAAAACGTAGAATTTACCGCCGTAAGGGGCTTAGAAGGAATAAAAGAAGCCATTGTGCCGGTAGAAGGAATTGGGGAGGTTAAAGTTGCCGTAGCCCACGGATTGGGTAACGCTAGAAAACTTATGGAAAAAATAAAGGATGGGACGGCTAACTACCACTTTATTGAAATTATGGCCTGCCCTGGTGGTTGCGTAAGCGGCGGAGGACAGCCTATTCCGGTAAACAATGAAATTAGAAGATTAAGGGCGAAGGCTTTGTATCAAGAGGATAGAAGTTTAAAATACCGGAAATCTCACGAAAATCCTTCCATTAAGAGGATTTACGAAGAATTTTTAGGTACTCCTTTAGGAGAGCAATCGCATCATCTTTTGCACACTAAGTATACTGCCCGAAGCAGATTTTAAAAATATACTTGAAAAAATGAAATACTTGTTTTATAATTTACAGGAACGTTAATTTTAACGTCCATACAAGTAAGCCCTGCGAGAAGGGATGGCCTGATACCAAGGGGTTAGGGAAAAAGAAAGGTTATTTTTGTTCAAGGTCTACTTTTCGCGTGATGAAAAGTAGACCTTTTTGATTTAGGGAGGAATTGAATAAATTGACCCAAACACGAATTGGGGTAGTAGGCGTGGTGATAACTGACCGTAAAAACCAGTCGGCCAAAGTTAATAATATTTTAAGCGAATATGCTCAAATTATTATTGGACGGATGGGTATTCCTTACCGGGAAAAAAACCTGGGATTAATAGCTTTAATCATTGAAGGAAGCACAGATGAAATTGGGGCCATGACAGGTAAGTTAGGTAGTTTAAAAGGTGTACAAGTAAAAACCGCCCTTGTTTCCAAGTAAAGTCTATTTTAAAGGAGGGTAAAAATGTCCTACCGGTTGGAAGAAGATTTTTTAGGATCGCTACCTATTCCTGCCGAAGCCTATTATGGCATTCATACTATGCGGGCCGTCCAAAATTTTCCTGTTTCTGGGTTTAAAGTACCCGCAGAGTTGATCCAGGCACTGGCTCAGGTTAAGCAGGCTTGTGCGTTGGCTAATGAGCGTGCAAATTTACTAGCTCCAGAAATAGCTAAGGCCATTGTTCAAGCCGCCACTGAAGTGGCGGAAGGAAAATTGGAGGACCAGTTTATTACCGATGCCTTTCAAGGGGGAGCCGGCACTTCCACTAATATGAACATGAATGAAGTGCTGGCTAACCGGGCCATTGAGATTTTAGGGGGAAAGAAGGGCGATTATCACCTGGTGCATCCTTTAGACCACGTTAATCTTTCCCAGTCTACTAACGATGTTTACCCGACAGCCTTAAAAATTGCGGCCATCAGGCTGGTTCTAACTTTAAGCGAAATTATAGCCCAGTTTCAGGGGGCCCTGCAGGAAAAGGAGGCTGCTTTTGCCCACCTTCTTAAACTGGGTCGCACGGAAATGCAAGATGCGGTACCCGTTACGCTGGGTCAGGAATTTGGTGCTTTTGCGGAGGCCATTGCCCGTGACCGTTGGCGACTATTTAAAGTAGAAGAGCGGTTAAGGCAGGTAAACTTAGGGGGTACAGCAATAGGTACAGGTTTAAACGCCCAACGGGAGTACATTTACACCGCAATTGAAGAATTGCAGAACATTACCGGCCTGGGAATAGCCAGGGCGGAGAATATGGTGGATGTTACCCAAAATGCAGATGTCTTTGTGGAAGTGTCCGGGTTGGTTAAAGCCGCGGCTGCGAATCTAGCAAAAATAACCGGTGATTTAAGGTTGCTTTCTGCCGGGCCACGCGGGGGGTTAGCCGAGATTGCCTTGCCCCAAAGACAGGCGGGTTCTTCCATTATGCCTGGCAAAGTTAATCCGGTAATTCCAGAAATGGTTACCCAGGTGGCTTTTCAGGTAATGTGCTTTGATCAGGCTATTACCCTGGCTGCTGCCTCTGGACAACTAGAATTAAATGCTTTTTTGCCCTTAATTGCTTTTAACATTTTAACATCCTTGAGGCTGCTTATTAAAGCCGTTAATATTTTACGTACCCATTGTGTGGAGGGAATCCGGGCAAATGAAGAACGCTGCCGGCACTGGTTGGAAGAAAGCTTATGTTTGACTACGGCTCTAGCCCCTTATATTGGTTATGGTGAAGCCGCGAATTTATATAAACAAGCAGCCACTACGGGAAAGACAATTCAGGAAGTAGCGGTAGAAAACGGATTATTTAAAGCCGAAGAATTAGCCGTTATATTTTCCCCGGCTGAGCTTACCCGGCCGGGAATTGCCGGAGCACGTAAACTTAAGTATAAATTAAAAAAGAAAGAATGAAGTTTAGGTAAATTATAGATCAAGTAGGGGCATTAAATTTAACGCTCCTACAGGGGGGATTTTAAATGGTAGATACAACTTTAAATCAAACTCCGCGGGGCAGCCGCTTGCATATTGCTATTTTTGGCCGCCGTAATGCGGGTAAGTCCAGTTTAATTAACGCNNGTTTATAAATCAATGGAAATACTTCCCCTGGGCCCGGTAGTGCTTATTGATACGGCTGGAATTGATGACGTGGGCCAACTAGGCGCCATGCGCGTTGAAAAAGCGCTAAAGGTATTGGCAAAAACAGATTTGATGTTGTTGGTTATAGACCCGGCTTTAAAAACCGGGACTTATGAAGAAGAGGTTATTGCCCGGGCCAAAGAGAATAACGTACCCGTAATAGGGGTGCTCAATAAAATAGACCTTTATCCGCAAGAAGCGTTAAACTTAATGCCCCTACTAAGCAAACAATTAAATTTGCCTGTTGTTGCCGTTAGTGCTTCAACCAAACAGGGAATTGAGGCCCTTAAATTAGCTATGGTTAAGGCCGCGCCAAAGGATTGGATGGCGCCCTCCATTTTAGGTGACTTAATTTCACCAGGAGATACGGTGGTCCTGGTAGTGCCTATTGACCTGGCTGCCCCTAAAGGAAGGTTAATTTTACCTCAGGTCCAAACAATCCGAGACATTTTGGACCATGATGCTTTGGCTTTGGTGGTTAAAGAAAGAGAATTAAAAACAGCCCTGGCCGGTTTAAAAAGCAAACCGCGTCTTGTGGTTACTGATTCTCAGGCTTTTTTAAAGGTAGCTGCGGACACACCCAAGGATGTGCTCTTAACCTCTTTTTCCATATTATTTGCCCGCTACAAAGGGGATTTACCGGCATTGGTAGCCGGGGCAAAAGCCATTGAAGAGTTGGAACCGGGAGATAAGGTTTTAGTTGCTGAAGCCTGCACCCACCACCGGGTGGAAGATGATATTGGCACGGTAAAAATCCCCCGCTGGCTAAGACAAATTGTGGGGGGACCATTAGAGTTCAACTGGGTGAGTGGTTTGGAACTACCGGCCAATTTAAAGGATTATAAATTAATTATCCATTGTGGTGCTTGCATGATTAACCGCAAGGAAATGCTGCACCGGCTTATGCGGGCTAAAGCCGCCGGTGTGCCTATCGTTAACTACGGGGTGCTTATTGCTTACGTCCACGGAATCTTAAAACGGGCGCTGGCCCCATTTCCAGATGCTTTTCATATTATGGAAGATGCGGAGAAGAAGGGGAAGGATGAATATTGTTATGCCGGAGGCCTTAAATAAGGCCACCAGAGGCGAAAAACTTCTCCGGGAAGACATTCTCTCTCTTTTAAATCTTGGTGAGGGAAAAGATTCTTTACTTTTTAAACTTGCTGATCAGGTTCGTCACCAGTACATGGGAGACGAGGTGCACTTAAGAGGAATAATTGAATTTTCTAATTATTGCGTCAAAAACTGCTTGTATTGCGGCCTAAGAAGGGATAACCAAAAACTCAACCGTTACCGCCTGAGTGAGCTAGAAATAATAGAAGCGGGCAGTCAGGCGGCAAAGCTGGGTCTTAAAACGATAGTTTTGCAGTCGGGAGAAGATCCTTTTTATACCGGAGAAATACTGGCTAAAATTATAGCCCGCCTTAAGGCAGAAACCGGCGTAGCCGTTACCGTATCTGTTGGGGACCGGTCTAAAGAAGATTACCATTTAATGAAACAGGCCGGGGCCGACCGTTATCTTTTAAAACACGAAACGGCTGACGCCAATTTATTTACCCGCTTGCGTCCTGGTACAACCTTGGCCGGCAGGATAAAAAGGTTATACTGGCTTAAAGAGTTAGGGTTTCAGGTAGGGGCAGGAAATATGGTTGGTTTACCGGGACAGACTCGTGAAGCGCTGGCTGACGATATCCTTTTATTGCGGGAACTGGATGTGGAGATGGCCGGAATTGGTCCTTTCATCCCCCATCATCAAACTCCTTTAAGGAATTGGGCTGGTGGTGAAGTAAAAACTACCTTAAAGGTACTGGCCGTTACGCGTCTTGTTTTACCCTTAACGCATTTGCCGGCAACCACGGCACTGGCCAGCATTCACCCCCAAGGCCGGCAAATGGCCCTGTCATGCGGGGCTAATGTGGTTATGCCCAACGTAACGCCGGTTAAATACAGGGAACATTACCAGATATACCCTAATAAAATTTGTCTTACGGAGGAAACAACCGAATCCGTGGCAAATATTTCTAATATTATCCGGCAATTAGGAAGAAGGTTAGCGCAAGATTATGGTCACAGCCCAAAATACAAAGAAAGGATGAGTAACAATGAAAGTTAAGGAACTAAACCAAACAACTGAGTTTATTAACGAGCAGGTGATTTATGATTTACTTGATAAAGCTAAAGAAGCACCGGTGGCCTTAGTTCAGGAAATTATTGCTAAAGGCAAAGAAGCTAAAGGACTTACTCCTTTTGAGGTAGCCATACTGCTCCAAAATGAGGACAACGATACCTTACGGTTAATTTATGAGGCTGCCCATGAAGTAAAGAAGAGTATATACGGTAAAAGGTTGGTCTTTTTTGCCCCTTTATACATTAGCAATTACTGTATTAATAACTGTGTTTATTGCGGATACAGGAAAGATAATAAAGAAATAAAGCGTTGCCGGCTTGATTTAGATGAGTTGGAAAAAGAAGTAATTGCCTTGGAAGCCATGGGTCATAAACGTCTGGCCCTAGAAGCAGGGGAGGACCCGAAAAATTGTCCTCTTGACCATATATTAGAGGTAATAAAAAACATTTATGCCGTCAAAGAAAAAAGGGGGAGCATTCGCCGGGTTAACGTAAATATTGCCGCTACTACGGTAGAGAACTACCGTAAATTAAAAGAAGCAGGCATTGGTACCTATATTTTATTTCAAGAAACATACCACCGTCCTACTTACCAGATGGTGCATCCTGCCGGGCCAAAAAAAGATTACGACTGGCATCTTACGGCGATGGACCGCGCTATGGAAGGCGGTATAGATGACGTAGGTTTTGGGGTGTTGTTTGGCTTGTATGATTACAAATTCGAGGTCTTAGGGCTTCTTTTTCACGCCTTACACCTAGAGGAACGTTTCGGGGTTGGCTGCCACACCATATCTGTTCCCAGACTGCGTCCGGCTGCAGGAGTAAACCTGGCAAAATTTCCTTATTTAGTAAGCGATAAGGATTTTAAAAAGCTAATTGCGGTTATTCGCTTGGCGGTTCCATATACGGGGATGATTTTATCTACCAGGGAGCGGGCAGAATTTAGAGATGAAATAATATCCCTGGGTATATCCCAGTTAAGCGCCGGTTCTTGCACGGGGGTAGGGGGTTACCATAAGGAAATAGAAGGTTTGTCCACAGGTCAATTTGAAATTGAAGACCATCGTAGTCCAGATGAAGTACTGCGGAGTATTTGCTTGGCAGGCTACCTTCCTAGTTTTTGTACGGCCTGTTACCGTAAAGGACGTACAGGAGACCGGTTTATGCCTTTAGCTAAGAGTGGCCAAATTCAAAATGTTTGTCAGCCTAACGCTATTCTAACTTTTAAAGAATTTTTACTTGATTATGCTTCGTCAGAAACAAAGAGGATAGGGGAGAAAACAATTGCCGAACACCTAAAGGAAATTCCTAATTCAGTGGTATACCGGGAAACAGAAAAAAGATTAAAACGGCTGGAGCAAGGGGAGCGTGATTTATATTTTTAATGTAGATTACTTGGTTTTGCTCGGTGTAAAATAATTGTAGGAGAATAATAGAAAGAGACCAACCCTCTTTGCATTATAATTGACATCTTGAAGTTACTAATGTTAAAATTTTAAGACTACTTAAACGTATCTTTTATAAGGTAATTATTAAATAAATAAAAAATTTTTATTTATAAATAAAAAAGGGGGGTTAAAAAATGAGTGTTACAGAAACGCTGGCGAAATTTATAGCCGCTATAGATTTTTCCCGTTTGCCAGAGGAAGTGGTAAACAAGACCAAAGATACCATCTTAGATACTCTAGGCTGCGGCTTGGGTGGCTATACGCTTGCAGCTGAAGAAATAAAGCCGCTCTTTGAGCTGCTGGCTGAAGCTGGCGGCCGGCTGGAAGCAACGGTATTAGGGGCAGGGTTGATGACCTCCTGTCTGAATACCGTTTTAATCAACAGCACCATTATTCATACCATCGACTTTGATGATTCTCACGTTCCGGCCCTCGCCCATTTTGGTTGTTGTACTGTTCCCGTTGCTCTGGCTTTAGGTGAAAAGATCAGGGCAGGAGGGGAAGAAGTAATTGCGGCGGTGGTAGCAGGTTTTGAAGCCGGGGGAAGGGTAGCCAGAAGCGTAATGCCTACGCATTATGAGCATTGGCACAGCACCTCAACCAACGGCACTATAGCGGCTGCGGCAACGGCAGCCAGTCTTTTAAAGCTAAATGCAGAAGAAACGGAAATGACTTTGGGCATAGCTGCCGACCAGGCGGCCGGTGGCCGTTATTGCCTGGATCACGGAGATTTTACCAAAAGCTTGCATCCCGGTATGGCTGCCTTTAAGGGTATGCTGGCTGCCTTTCTGGCTCAAAAGGGGGCTTTGGGCCCAAAAGGCTTTTTTGAATATCCTACAGGTTATTGCCACGTGTACTCCAACCAGTCTGATCCTGGCAAAATAACTGAAAATTTAGGTTCCCCGTATGAAATCATGGTCAATGATTTTAAAGGGTTTCCTACCATCCTTTGTAGTCACACTCCCGTTCAAGCTACCTTAGAAATTATCTGGCAAAATGACCTTTTGCCTGAAGATATAGAAAATATTAGTATCAAAATAATAACTTTGCCTAAAGGTCAGGGCTGTAACTATGAACCAGATACACCTTTAGCTGCCCGGTTGAGTATTCCTTACTGTGTAGCCACGGCGGTAATCGAAAGAGAGATAAGATTGGAACACTTTAATTGGCCAAGAATCAGTGACGCTAAAATTCGTGCGCTAATGGGGAAAATAAACATTTCTCAGAATCCCGAATTAAACAAACTTCTCCCGGCTATGCCTGCTGAGGTGGAGGTTATTACCAAAGACGGAAAGACTTATACCTCTTCTTCAACTTATCCCCGTGGGTCAATGAAAAACCCAATGACTGGCGAAGAACTTCAAGAAAAATTTTTAAGCTTGGCTGCGCTTACCATTGGGAAGTTCCGGGCAGAAAAAATGGCAAAAGAAATTACCCGGTTGGAAGAGATTAAGCCAATCAACAACCTAACTGCTTTATTTAAAGCTGAAGAAAGGATAAGGTGAATAATCATGGTATCTGAGAAATTAACAGAATTTGTCTTGAAAACCAGATATGAAGATATACCGGCAAGAGTGATGGAAAAGGCCAGGCAAAGTTTTATTGATTGCCTGGGTTGTATGCTGGTCGGGACAAGAGAGCCAATTGCAGAGATATTATAGTAAGTTATATAAAGGCAACAGGAGGGGATCCTGATGCCTAAGACAGGCTTGGAGGGAAAGTTTAGCATGTCTTTTGCCTGGCCGTGACACTATCTGAAAAAAGAGTAACGCTTGATCACTTCACCGACCAGAAGGTTCTCGATCCGGTAATTGTCAGCCTAAAGAAAAAAGTCAATCTTATTGTTGATTCTGAGTTGGCCAAGATAGGTTACCGGGGAACATTTAATACAATAGTAAAAATAAAGATGAATGATGGGCGAAAATATACAAAAAGAGTGGACCATAGCAAAGGCTCGCCAGAAAACCCCCTTTATGAAGATGAATTGATGGATAAATACATTAACTGCGCCAGGAGAGCTTTATCGGAGGAAAAAGTTAATGAATCAGTCAAGATGCTTAAAGATTTGCCTCAAATGGCTGATTTAACTAAATTAATAAGCGTCCTTTCCTGAAATTAAGGAGGTAAAAATAAATGAAGTTATTTGAACCATGTAAGATAGGTAAAATGGAGTTGAAAAACAGGCTGGTTTTGGCTCCGATGTCCAATAATATGACGGATAACGGTTTTGTTACGGAAAAGGCCATCAAATTTTACGAGGCTCGTGCTCGAGGGGGAGTGGGCCTGATTACTTGCGAAGACGGGATCGTTGATTACCCTCTGGGCAATAATGTTAAGTACCCCGTGGCTATTGATGATGATAAGTACGTTCCCATGTTAAAAAAGCTAAATGATACAGTGCACGCTTATGATGTAAAGACAGTTATGCAATTGTCCCACGGTGGACGGCGGGCCGGCCGGGTAGCTAAATCAGGTTACCTGGAGGTAACCAGGGGAAAAATTCCCGTCGGTCCATCAGCCTTGGCTCACCCGGCATCGGGTTATGTGGTTCCCCGGGAGCTTACTAAAGACCAGATCAGACAAGTCATTGAGCAGTTCGGGCAGGCAGCCAGGAGGGCTGTAGAAGCAGGTTTTGATGCTATTGGGTTGCATTGTGCCCATATGTATTTATGCGGTGAGTTTTTATCCCCCTGGGCCAACCAGAGAAAAGATGAGTACGGGGGGAGCATGGAAGGAAGGCTGCGCTTTGTTTTAGAAGTATTAGCCAGGATAAGAAAAGAAATTGGTAATGACCGACCAATTATCGTAAGAATGAACGGGGAAGAGCCAGAAGGGGGCAATACTTTAGAAGATATCCGTAAAATTGCCCAGGCCTTGGAAAAGGCAGGGGTGGATGCCCTTCATGTTTCCGTGGGTTTTGCTGCCACCATAAAAGATCCCAAGTTCATTCCCTCTATACCTTCCATGCGTTTCCCTGATGGTCCAATCATCCACCTGGCTGAAAATATTAAAAAAGGAGTAAACATTCCCGTCATTGCCGTGAACAAAATAAGGGATGCGATGTTTGCCGAAAGAATTCTCCAGGAAGGAAAGGCCGATTTAATTGCCATGGGTAGGACATTGATTGCCGACCCGGATTTCCCCAATAAGTCAAAAGAGGGGAAAACAGATGATATCCGGCCCTGCATATCGTGCTGCCAGGGATGCGTGGATAGGGTATTAGCCGATCTTCCCATGAGCTGTACGGTAAATCCTCTGGTGGGAAGAGAAGGGGAAGTAGATCTTCAACCGGCTGATGTGCATAAAAAAGTGTTCGTTATTGGTGGAGGACCTGGTGGGCTGGAAGCTGCGCTGGTGGCAGCCAAAAGAGGGCATGGCGTTACTTTACTGGAAAAGCAAGAAAAGCCTGGTGGACAATTAATCGATGCTTCTCTTCCTCCTTATAAATCAGAAATTAATAAATTAACCAGTTATTATGTTACCCAACTTAAAAGTTATAACATAAATATTCAATTAAATACCCTGGCCACTCCAGAGCTTATTGGGCAAGAAAAACCTGATGCGGTGGTGGTTGCTGCCGGGGCTAAACCTCTTATACCGCCAATACCTGGGGTAGAAAGGGAAAATGTAGTGATAGCAGTAGATGTTTTAAGAGAAAGGGTGGAAGTAAAGCAGAAGGTGGTAATAATTGGTGGAGGGCAGTTGGGTTTGGAAGTGGCTGAATTTTTAGGAGAGAAAGGAAGGGAAGTAACAATTATTGAAATGACTGGTGACGTTGGCGTAGGCATGCCTTCGCAAACTAAAATGCCCCTGTTGTTTAGCCTGGAGAAATATGGTGTGGAGATTTTAACTTTAACCAGGGCCGAAAAAATAACCAGAGAAGGTGTTTGGGTCAGCCAGGGACCAAAAGAAAAAGTAATTCCGGCCGGTACTGTTGTGCTGGCCGCTGGATATAAGCCGGATCAAAAATTAACGGAAAGCTTTCAAAAAACAGCACCAGAGGTTTATTTTGTGGGCAACTGTATCCAACCTGGAAATATTTTGGATGCCATCCACCAGGGTTTTGATGTGGCAATAAGGCTTTAAAAAGTCAAGTTTTTCTGATGAGTTCCTCATTTTAGAAAAGTTATTGGTTGATCATGTAAGCGACAAAAATATTGTTCAAGAAGTATCTATGGGAAAGTATTGGGTTTGTGAAATGGCCAACCGGATAGCTTACCAAAGATTGCAAATTTACGGGGGCTATAGATATATGAAAGAATATCTTATTCTAAATTTTTCCGGGATATAAGAGCTTATGCATTTTTTACTGGCACAAGTGAAATAATGAAATCAATGTTTGTCCACCTCCTTCTCGAATCTCGTTTTAACTGGCGTTCGCTTAAGACAAGAAACTACAGCAGCTTCACTTGAAAAGTAATTTTACCGTCAATTAGGCAATGGGCAATATACAGCTTGTTCCTTTCTTTTTGGGTCATTGATAATATCTCCTTTCCATCTAACACCAGTGACATTTTTACAGAACAATCACATAATGTACATTACCTGGTCTTTTCTTTAAAATTTTTCCGTGATAAAATAAAAAAAGTTTATCTTTAGGAAAAGGAGCAAGCAGTGCAAAACAACCAAAGTATTTTATTGGCCCACGGAGATGGGGGCCTTTTAACCCATGAACTTATTGAAGGGCTTTTTTCCCGTTATTTTTATAATGAAATTTTAGGTACTTTTTCTGACGCGGCGATTTTTCCCGGCGCTTCGGAAAATTTAGCCCTAACCACCGATTCTTTTGTGGTTGACCCGATTTTTTTTGCGGGGGGAGATATTGGTAAGCTAGCCGTTTGCGGTACAATTAACGATTTAGCCGTAAGCGGCGCCATTCCTCTTTACCTGACGGCCGCTTTTATTATCGAAGAGGGTCTTTTAATGGCTGATTTGGAAAAGGTAGTTGTATCAATGGCTCATACCTGCAAGGAGGCTAGCGTAAAAATTATTGCTGGCGATACCAAAGTAGTTCCCCGTAATCAGGCCGACAAAATATTTATTAATACCACTGGCATTGGTTATCTTCCGTCAGGAATAGATTTAGGCTACCACCGCATAGAAGAAAAAGATAAATTAATTGTTAACGGGAGTTTAGGCGATCATGGTTTAGCTATTCTAACCCAAAGAGAAAGGCTGGGTTTAAATAATCAAATAAAAAGTGATTGTGCTTTTCTCCACCAGCTTATAAGTAAGCTTTTGAATAAATCAACCGGGATTAAATTTATGCGGGACTTAACCCGGGGCGGTCTGGCCACCGTGTTAAAAGAAGTTGCCCAGGCAGCCCGGGTTGATTTTTGGCTGGTTGAAGAAAACATACCGGTAAACGAAACAGTGCGTACAATAGCTGATTTTCTGGGTTTGGACCCTTTGTATCTGGCTTGCGAGGGGAAATTTTTAGTTGTGGTTGCCCCTGAAGAAGCAGAAAAAGTCGTTCGGCTTTTAAAGGAAAATGAATTGGGAAGTCAAGCCAATATAGTTGGTGAAGTGGCGGCAAAAAACACCCGGGGTAATGTATATTTAAAAACCACCTTTGGCGGCACTAGAAAAATAAATATGCTAACCGGCGCCCCTTTACCTCGCATCTGCTAAATATTAAATTTTTTTCGAGGGAGTTGGTCTTTTGTATTCCGAAAAGTTTAAAAAAATTGGTTTAACTTTTGACGATGTTTTATTGGTTCCGGCCAGTTCTAAAGTTTTACCTCGTGAAATAGACGTGAGCACTTATTTAAGTGCGAATATCAAATTAAATATTCCTTTAATGAGTGCGGCCATGGATACGGTTACCGATAGCCGCCTGGCCATCGCTATCGCTAGAGAAGGAGGAATTGGGGTTATTCATAAAAATATGTCTATTGAGCGCCAGGCGCAGGAGGTAGATAGGGTAAAGCGTTCAGAACACGGGGTTATTACCGACCCAATTTATCTTTCCCCTGAAAATCTTATCAGTGAAGCGCTGGTTTTAATGGAGCGTTACCATATTTCCGGCATTCCAGTTACCGTTAACGGTAAGCTGGTAGGCATTATAACCAACCGTGATTTACGTTTTGAAGAAGATTATAGCCAAACCATAGGACAGGTTATGACTAAAGAAAAAATAATTACTGCTTCAGTAGGTACTTCTTTAAACGAAGCAAAAAAGATTTTACAACACCATAAGATCGAAAAATTACCTCTGGTGGATGAAAACTTTAATTTGAAAGGTTTAATTACCATAAAAGATATTGAAAAAGCACGGCAGCACCCTTTCTCGGCACGGGATAAGCGCGGCCGGCTTTTAGTGGCTGCTGCCATAGGGGTAGGGAAAGACAGCATGGAACGACTGGACGAGTTAGTAAAAGTTAAGGTAGATGTGGCGGTAATAGATACGGCCCATGGTCATTCACAAAATGTAATTGAAGCAATAGCTAAAATTAAACGCAAATATCCGGAACTGGTTGTGGTAGCAGGCAATGTTGCTACGGCGGAAGGAGTCAAGGACCTGGTTAAGGCAGGAGTTGATGCAGTTAAGGTAGGCGTAGGTCCTGGGGCAATTTGCACTACCAGAGTAGTAACCGGTGCTGGTATCCCCCAAATAACGGCCATTTATGAATGTGCAACTGAAGCAGCAAAATATAATATTCCGATTATTAGCGATGGAGGAATTAAATATTCAGGTGATATAACTAAAGCCATTGCCGCAGGGGCTGATGTGGTAATGATTGGTAGCTTGTTTGCCGGAACAGAAGAAAGCCCTGGTGAGACTGAAATCTATCAAGGACGCAGTTACAAAACGTACCGTGGTATGGGTTCTTTAGGAGCGATGAAAGAAGGAAGTAAAGACCGGTATTTTCAAGAAGAAGAAGAAGAAAAGCTTGTTCCGGAAGGAGTAGAAGGCCGGGTACCCTACAAAGGGCCTATGTCAGATACCATATATCAATTAATTGGTGGTTTAAAGGCAGGAATGGGTTATTGTGGCGTCAGAAATATTCAGGAGCTAAAAACTAAAACTGTCTTTATCCGGATTACTCCTTCTGGACTGAAGGAAAGCCATCCTCATGATGTAGTAATTACTAAGGAAGCGCCTAATTATAGTTTTCAGTAACCTTGTAGGAAGGTAAATTCATCTCCTTAATTCCTTTTTACGATAGCTTCAGAATTCATTGACATATTCTAGTATAATTGGTCGCCCGAAATTAAATTTAGTAATTTTAGCCGTAATATTGGTGATGCTTGTAGGAAAATTGTGGATTTTTCTTCCCTATATAAGCAGGAAAACAGTTATTTCCAGTGAATAATTAAATATATATAATCCGAAAAAAGGAAGGTAGACTTAAAGTGAACGGAGAACTGTTTTCCTTGACTGATGAACTTAAAAAAAATTTATATTTTTTTGAGAGCATGACGGTAGCGGAATTAGCACCCTATATTCATCAGAAAATGTTAAAAGATTATAGTTTAGCCCAG
This sequence comes from Firmicutes bacterium UBA4795, assembly GCA_002402825.1. GTDB lineage: Bacteria > Bacillota > Desulfotomaculia > Desulfotomaculales > Nap2-2B > SCADC1-2-3. Next base: position 26,688 of record DHGP01000017.1, on the reverse strand, counting down.
GTTGAAGAAAGAATTGGCCTTTGTTTGCAACAGCACCCTTGTTTTTATTTGGTTTCGGAAAATGTGTGGCGCCTTAATACCGAGGGATTACGTTGTAACGATGATTTTTATACGTTATTTTTAAAACACGGACAACCTTTAAACATTAAAGAAATATTTAATAATAAGTTTACCGGAAAAAATAAAAATAAAAATAAAAAGATACGCCGTTTAGTGGCTGAAGAGGCAAATTTAATTTCTGATGGTCGTTTTATTCAGCTGGATAATGATTATTGGGGTTTTACCCAATGGGTTGTGGAAGCGGCGAATTATTCGGTAAAGCATCTAGTAATTAAAGCCTTAAAAAAGCATCCAGCGGGTCTTAACTTACCCCAAATTTTTGAATTTATATATTCCTGGCGGAGGACAAACTTACCTGCCGTAAAGGAGGTATTGCAAAAGTACCCTTACTTTGAACTAAGAAATCAGGAACTTTGGGTGTATGAACCCGCCATCCGGGTGGCTTACGAAAGACTGATTGACCGTTATCTTTTGGCTTTAAAAAAGCAAAGAGAACGCCGTAATAAAGAAAGAGGATACTGGCGAAACAAATTAATTTTACTGAAAAAACAGCTTCACGAGGTAAATATAGCCCACCAGGAAGTGGCTGCTGCTTTGGCCCAAAAGACAGAAGATAATTACCGGCAAGAATATCTGGTTACTCAAATGGCCGAAAAGGATTTGCTTTTATCTTTGCGTAAAAAGGAAATATTTCGCTACCGGGAACACATTAATAAACTTGAGGCTAAAGCCAACAGCATTCTTTACCAGTGCAGGCTTTGGGTAGAACGAACCCGTACCGCTGAAAACGAAAGAACAGAGTTACGGAAAGCCTTAAAAGATAGCTTAAGTAATATAGCCTTATTAGCTACGAAAATTCAAGAAAAGGAAGATAATGAACGCAAGAACAATATAGAAATGATAAATTTAAAGGAGCATTATACTACCCGTATTGCAGAATTACAAAATGAAATTGTTGAGTTGCGTCAAAAACTGGAACGGTCTCAAGAAAAAACAGTTCAAGAAGGGCGTCAGTACCAGTCTGAAATTGATTTTTTAAATAATTCGCTAAAGGAAGTTTTAGAAAAAGAACAGGAACAGCAACGTTCTCTTCTTTTAATCCAAAAAGAATTAACTTTTTTCAAAAAAGAAAATCAAAAACACAAAGCCCTGCTTAAAAATCCTTTAGTTAAACTTATTCTAATAATATTTTCCTTTTTCCAGCGGTATTTAAAACAAACCGCTTAATTATCTTTGCTCTTTACATGAGAATTAATCCATTCTACAATATTTTCCAAAGGTGTGCCGGGGGTAAATATTTCTTTTGCCCAACCACCTTCTTTTAAAGCCAAAACATCTTCTTCCGGTATGGTCCCTCCTCCTATGACTACAATATCAGAAGCCCCATTTTCTTTAAGGAGTTCATTCACCCGTGGAATTAAAGTCATATGAGCTCCGGAAAGAATACTTAGTCCAACTATATCTACGTCTTCCTGGATTGCTGCCTCGACAATTTCTTCCGGGGTTTGGTGCAGGCCCGTATAAACTACTTCCATCCCGGCATCTCTTAAAGCACGGGCCACTACTTTTACGCCCCGGTCGTGTCCGTCCAAGCCCGGTTTAGCCATTAATACCCGAACCCTAGCCATTAAATTATCTTTCCTTTCTTCTTCAATACTTAAAAAACAGGTTTTTCTCTGTATTCACCAAAAACTTCTCGTCCTACCTGAATTATTTCGCCTTCCGTAGCGTAAGCTCTCACGCAATCCAAAATGTAAGGAATAACGTTCTCACTACCTTGAAAAGCCCGGCGCAAGGCATCCAATGTTTCGTTAACTCTAATGTTATCTCTTTCACGACGTAATTTTTGTAACCTGGCTACCTGGTCTTTTTCCACCTGGGGGTCAATTTTTAAAAGGTCTATTTCTATTTTTTCGTCAGGATTAACAAATTCATTAACCCCTACCAAAATACGGTCTTTAGCGTCAATATTTCTTTGGTAACTGTAAGCAGCATCAGCAATTTCTTGTTGGAAAAAGTTCTGATCAATGCAGGCTAAAACACCGCCCCGCTGCTCAATTTCCGCAAAATATTTTTCCGCCTCTTCTTCCATTTTATTAGTTAAAGCTTCTACGAAATAGGAACCGGCCAAAGGATCAATAACGTTCGCTGCTCCAGTTTCGTAAGCAATAATCTGTTGGGTGCGTAAAGCAATTTCCACGGCTTTTTCCGAAGGCAGGGCTAATACTTCATCCATGGAGTTAGTATGCAGTGATTGTGTTCCGCCCATGACAGCACTTAAGCCTTCAAAAGCTGTGCGGATAATATTGTTTTCGGGTTGTTGGGCGGTAAGACTGCAGCCGGCGGTTTGGGTGTGAAAACGCAGCATCCAGGAACGCGGGTTCTTGGCTCCGTATTTTTCTTTCATGCGACGGGCCCAAATCCGGCGGGCAGCTCTATATTTAGCTACTTCCTCAAAAAAATCCATGTGGGCGTTAAAGAAAAAGGATAAACGGGGAGCAAAGTCATCAACGTTTAAACCTGCTTTAATGCCTGCTTCGACATAAGCAAAACCATCAGCTAAAGTAAAGGCCAGTTCCTGCACTGCGGTGGAGCCTGCTTCCCGAATGTGGTAGCCACTAATACTAATGGTGTTCCAGCGGGGAACGTATTGGCAAGCGTATTCAAAAATGTTAGTAATAATTCGTAAAGAAGGTTCGGGAGGAAAAATCCAAGATTTTTGGGCAATATATTCTTTTAAGAGGTCATTTTGAATGGTTCCGGTAAGCTGCTCTGAACGAACCCCTTGTTTTTCTCCGGTGGCAATATACATGGCCCATAAAATAGCTGCCGGGGCATTAATAGTCATGGAGGTGCTGATTTTATCCAAAGGAATACCGCTAAAAAGAGTCTCCATGTCCTGGAGAGAATCAATGGCCACCCCTACTCGGCCTACTTCTCCCAGGGCACGAGGATGGTCGCTATCATAACCCATAATTGTAGGCATGTCGAAAGCAACACTGAGCCCCGTTTGCCCTTTGGCTAAAAGGTACTTATAACGTTGATTTGAATCTTTGGCTGTTCCAAAACCAGCAAACTGACGCATAGTCCATAAACGTCCCCGGTACATATTGGGCTGTACTCCCCGGGTATAAGGATATTGACCTGGAAAACCCAAATCTTTTTGGTAATCAAAATTTTTAAGATCTAAAGGAGTATAAAGATCATTAACAGACATACCGGAAACTGTTTCAAATTTATCCGGACGGTCTTTTATTTTTTGGCGCTCTTCTAACCATTTTTCCTGGTTTGCCTTAATTTCGGCAAGCTTTTCGTCGCCGGCGAGAATCAAATCCTCCACTTTCAAGCCGCTCACTTAAAATCACCCCTTTAAAGAATTTCATATTTGTAGAAATTATATAATTTTATGCTTAAAAAATCAATTAAAAAACTACTACACGCTGTGTTTATGCCAAATATTTACTTATTTTTAGGGTAAGGTTCAATAGCTACTTTTTGGCCTTCTAAAAAGGCTATTTGGGCTTGTTTTTTTAGACTATTAAAATTAACCCCGGGCTCGGCTTTTACCCCGGCAATAACAAGACAACTTTTTTTATCAATACTCAGGGTTACAATAACGGCATGGTAATTATTTTTTTCCCCGGCGCAGACAGTACCGGCACAGGTGCCCATAACCACCACATTTCCTGCTGCCGCAACTTTTGCCCCAGAATGAACATCACCGATTATAACTAAGTGACCAGGGCAGTTTATTTCTTGTCCTGAACGTAGTGGGCGCGGCACTAGCCAGGCTTGCTCTGCTAGACCATTGTTTAATACCGGGTCTTTTAAAAAAAGTTTAATATTTTTTCCATCACAGGCTAAGGAAGATGTTTTGGGGAAGGGAACCAGGCCGTACTGTTGGCAAATATTTTCAATTTCTAACCGTTGCTGACTGGAAATAGCCTGAACTGCCCGCCCAAAGGTAAATTTTGCCCCCTTAAAAAAATTGTTGGCTGCTTCCATTTTATTTCTTAAGCTTTTTTTTATTTCCTCAAATTCATAGTTGGGGTCAAAAACTATAATCAATCCCTCACGCGTGCCCTTAATACTAACTATTTCTTTAGTTAACATAAATTAACTTCTTTCTCCCTTTTTGTACCTATACTTCGCTTCTTATTGACATTTTCCTGCTTAAGTTAAAAATATTATCTTGAATTTAGTCAGATTTGCATAAAAAAGAACGTTTTGCGGCAACTTTACCTTAAGGACTTTAGCTTGATTAAAAAAGGAGGATAAGAATATGTTTGACCGGCCTTTAAAAATTTTATTCGTGGCTTCTGAAGCGGTGCCTTTTGCCAAAACTGGAGGACTGGCTGATGTAGCCGGTTCTCTTCCTAAGGCTTTGGCTACTGTAAGTAATAATCACTTGGGTAATGACGTAAGAATAACCTTGCCTCATTATAAAGGTACTGAAGGGGCCAAGTATTTAATTGACTTCCCGGTAAATATGATTACCCGAACAGAATCAGCAATTATACGGGAAGCATCCATTGAGGCAAAGTATAATGGTGAGCACCGCTTTATCCCGGTGTACCTGGTAGACAACCATTATTATTTTTACCGTGACGGAATGTATATGTTTGATGATGAAGCCGCCCGTTTTGCCTTTTTTTGTCGCGCTGCACTAGAAATGTTACCCAAGTTAAACTGGCAACCAGATATTATTCACTGCAACGACTGGCAAACCGGGCCCATCCCTCTTTTTTTAAAAACGTATCTTTTTCATCATCCTTTTTACCGCAAAACAGCTACCTTATTTACCATTCATAACTTGCAATACCAAGGTAATTTTCCTAAAGAAACTTTGTCTTTATTGGGAGTTAACGATAGTTATTTTACCCCGGATTTACTTGAGTTTTACGGTACCGTTAGCTATATTAAGACCGGAATTCTTTTTGCGGACGTAATAAATACGGTAAGTAAAACTTACGCGGCAGAAATTCAGCAACCCGAAACAGGGGAACGGCTGGATGGTCTTTTGCGTAAGCGCTCTCGTGATTTATACGGTATCATTAACGGCATTAACTATCATGAATTTAATCCTAAAACAGATCCCCGTATTTACCGGAATTATGATCAAAATAATTTTGAAAATAAAAAAGAAAATAAGTATTTTCTCCAAAAGGAATTTAACTTACCGGTAAAAGACGTTCCTGTATTGGGTATAATTTCACGATTGGTGAACCAGAAAGGGCTGGATTTAATTGCCGGGGCTATAGAAAAACTAATGGAATTAGAGGTTCATTTATTAGTTTTAGGGAGCGGGGAACGTTACTACGAGGATTTATTTAAAGAATTAAAAAACCGTTTTCCGGAAAAATTAGGGGTTTATATTGGCTTTAACGCTATATTAGCCCAGCGTATTTATGCGGGTGCCGATATATTTTTAATGCCCTCTAAATATGAGCCCTGTGGTTTGGGCCAATTGATTGCCATGCGTTACGGAACTATACCTGTAGTCCGGGCTACGGGCGGTCTGGCCGATACGGTTAATAACTATGATCCTCTTACCGGTTCAGGAAATGGTTTTGTATTTGCCGAGTATAACCAAAAAGCCTTTTATCTTGTTATTGAGCGGGCTTTAAAAATGTACCGGGAAAATTATGCTCAATGGCAAAAATTAGCTAAAACAGCTATGGAGTTAGATTTTTCCTGGGCACGTTCCGCAATTGAGTATCTTCAATTGTATCAGGAGACCTTGTCAAGAAATAAAAAGTACGCCGAAGACTTTTAAAAATAATTAAGAAAGTCTTATAAATTTTTTAAAAAAGTTTTTAATAATCTTTTTAAACGTAGCAGGGTTTTTTATCTTCTATGTCGAATATAACTAACAAATTTTAAGTTAAATGATTTACTTTGTTTTTAACCTTAGCATAGAGATAGCCTTTATTAAAATAATTTAAAAGAAGGTGATAAGCCTAAGCTACTAAATTTGGGTTACTTTACTAGAAGTAAAAAAATAAAAACAAGGGGGATGAATTAGTGAATTTTAAGCTCACCGAGGAGCAAGAATTACTCCGTAAAACAGTTCGAGACTTTGCTGAAAATGAAATAGGCCCCAAAGCAGCGGAAATGGACGAGAAAGAAGATTACGATTGGTCATTATGGGACAAGATGGCGGAAATGGGGCTAACGGGGATTGTTTTTCCTGAAAAATATGGTGGAGCGGGAATGGATTACATAAGCTATGCCCTTGCTACCGAGGAATTAGCCCGGGTTGACGCTTCTTCCAGTGTAGTAATTGCTGCCCATACCTCCCTTTGCAGTTGGCCCATCTACGCCTTTGGAAATGAAGAACAAAAACAAAGATTTTTGGTGCCCCTGGCCGAAGGAAAAAAGCTTGGGGCTTTAGGTTTAACTGAACCTTCTGCCGGTTCAGATGCAGGCGCCGTTAAATTATCAGCGGTACCTGATGGTAATGATTATATTTTAAATGGTACCAAGACTTTTATTACTAACGGTGGTAAAGGCGATATTTATGTGGTCGTAGTTAGTACGGATAAAGCAAAAAAACACCGTGGTACAGCTGCTTTTGTTGTAGAAAAAGATACCCCTGGTTTTACTTTCGGAAAAAAAGAACACAAATTGGGTATTCGTGCTTCTTATACATATGAGCTTATTTTTGAAAATTGTCGTGTTCCTAAGGAAAATATGTTGGGCTCAGACGGTGAAGGTTTTAAAATTGCCATGGCTACTTTAGATGGAGGCAGAATTAGTATTGCGGCCCAGGCAGTTGGCATTGCGCAAGGAGCTTATGAACAGGCACTGGCATACAGTAAGATACGGGAGCAATTTGGCCGGCCAATTTCGGCCAACCAGGGGATTCAATGGATGTTGGCGGATATGCATACCCGTATTGAGGCTGCCCGCCTGCTAACCCTTCACTCTGCTTATTTAAGGGATGCAGGGCAATCTCATACAAAGGAATCAGCCATGGCTAAGCTTTACGCGGCCGAGTGTTCAATGTGGGTTACCGTCAAGGCAGTGCAAATTTTTGGCGGTTACGGATATAGCCGGGAGTATCCGGTAGAACGAATGATGCGAGACGCCAAAATTACGGAGATTTACGAAGGTACCAGTGAAGTACAGCGGATTGTTATTGCCAATAATATTTTAAGATAATCAATATTTAATCAATGATACAAGGAGGATGAGTATGAAAATTGTCGCCTTAGTAAAACAAACCTTCGACTCTGAAGCAAAAATTGCCCTAGAGGGGGGTAAGATTAACCGGCAGGGAATTAGTTTAATTATGAATCCTTATGATGAATACGCAGTAGAAGAAGCCCTTAAGCTTAAAGAAAAACATGGCGGAGAGGTTACCGTGGTTACAGTGGGTCCTGATGAAGCAACAGAAGCCGTCCGGCAGGCTCTAGCCATGGGCGCCGATCAGAGCATTTTAGTTAACCCTGGGACGGAAGACATTGACGAATATACCACCGCCAAAATTTTAGCTAAAGCAGTTAGCGGCCTGGAATATGATCTTATTATAGGCGGCTTTCGGGCTATTGATGATGGTTCAGCCCAGGTAGCCGGACGGGTAGCGGAAATTCTCAATCTCCCGGTAGTAAATATGGTAACCAAGTTAGAGGTAGACGGAGGTAAGGCGATAGCTACGTCTGACATTGAAGGTGGTAGTGCCGTAATGGAAGTGCCTTTGCCAGCTGTAATTACAGCTCAAAAAGGTTTAAATGAGCCGCGTTATCCTTCAATGAAAGGGATAATGCAAGCCAAGAAAAAGCCCTTGAAAAAAATAGGGCTTAGTGACTTAGGTCTAGATGCAAGCCAAGTAGCGGCAAAAGTAAAAGTATTAAGTTATTCTTTACCTCCGGCACGCGCGGCCGGGAAGATTATTCCTGGCGAACCGGCTGAAGCCGCGGCAGCTTTAGCCAAGGCATTACGTGAAGAAGCAAAAATCATCTAAGGAGGGAAAATTATGGCCAAAGGAATATTAGTTTTTGCGGAACAACGAGATGGAAAAATTAAAAAAGTAACTTATGAGTTACTAAGCGCGAGCAAGAAAATTGCTAATCAATTAGGTGAAGAGGTAAGCGCTGTCCTGGTAGGTAAAGGAGTAAGCGCGCTGGCCAATGGTTTAGGTGAATACGGAGCAGATAAAGTCTATGTGATTGAAAATGATGCCTTGGAAAATTATACTACCGACGCTTATACAAATGTGGTTGCTGATCTGGTTAAACAAAACGAACCTACGGCTTTTTTACTAGGTTGTTCTATTACCGGCCGGGATCTGGCAGCTCAGGTAGCGCAAAGACTAGACACTGGCTTACTAACTGATTGTATAAATGTGGCGGTAGAAAATGGCCAGATAGTTTTTACCAGGCCTATATACGCCGGCAAAGCAATAATTACCGCAACAATTCCTGAAGCACGGCCAGTTATGGCTACTATCCGGCCTAACGTTTTACCGGTAGATGAACCACAAGCCGGAAAAAGTGCTGAGGTAATTAATGTTTCAGCTAATGTAGGTAGTATCCGCACAACAGTGAAAGATGTTATCCGGCAGGTAAGTGCCCGTCCTGAGCTTACGGAAGCTGACGTTATTGTTTCTGGGGGACGGGGAATGAAGGGGCCAGAGAATTTCAAACTTTTGGAAGATTTAGCCGATGTATTAGGAGCAGCAGTAGGTGCTTCCCGTGCTGCCGTTGATGCCGGTTGGGTACCGCAAAGCATACAAGTAGGGCAAACAGGGAAAACAGTTTCTCCTAACCTATACCTTGCCGCCGGGATTTCAGGGGCTATTCAACATTTGGCGGGAATGAGTTCCTCTAAAATTATTGTAGCTGTAAATAAAGATGCTGAAGCCAATATCTTTAAGAGCGCTGATTATGGAGTTGTTGGTGATTTATTTGAGGTTTTACCAGTATTAACTCAAGAAATTAAAAAGCTAAAAGCTTAAAATTTAAATGAGGGGGTCACTCAACCCCCATAGTTGAGTGCCCCTTGATTTTAATTAGAAAGGGGTTGGTGATATGATTAATCCATCAATGCTTAGTACCTTGGGAATTGTAATTTTCGCAATTGTTGGTGCCATAGCGTTATATTTCTTTTTCATGGGGGCGGTGGAGTTATTTTCTAAAGTTACTTTAGGCCAATCCACCAGCCGTAATGACCAGCTCGGTACGCGCTTATGGGGAGTAATTAATCACGCCGTTGGTCAGCCAAAAATCCTCCGTCAAGCTGAAGGCGGGATAATGCATTTTCTTCATTTTTGGGGTATTGCCATTTTTGCCTTGGCCATTGTCCACTTAATGTTAGAGCGTTTATTCGGAGCCGTTCTCTTCAGAAGCCCTGTTTGGTATTTAATTGCCGATATTGCCGGGCTTTTTGCTTTAGTGGGGATTCTTTATTCTGGTTTTCGCCGGTACGTCCAAAAAGTACCCCGTTTAGATACCGGTAGCTGGAAAGAAGAACAGCCTATTGTTTTGCTTATATTAATGATTGCCCTTATGGTCGTGTTTTATTTCCTTTCCTATGGCTGTAAAATAGTGGCTACTGCTTCCATTCCCGGAGAACCGGAACGTTATACCCTGGCTTTTATCAGTAGTTGGGTTGCTAGTTGGTTTGTTGGCCTTAACCCTGTTACCGCCCGTTTTTGGGAATTTACATTCTGGTGGATTCAAATGATTTTTGCTTTTGGACTTTTGGTTTCCTTCCGTTATTCACCGGTAATACATCCCGCTGTTGCCCCTTTAAATATTTTTATGAGACATCTTGGACCAAAGGGAGCAAATATTGAGTCCATTAACTTTGAAGATGAAGAAAGAGAAACTTTCGGGGTTAACAAAATTGCTGATTTTACCTGGAAAGACTTAATGGACCCTTATGCCTGCGCTGAATGTGGCCGCTGTCAGGATAACTGCCCAGCCTACTTAACTGAAAAGCCCCTTTCACCTAAGAAGATTTTAGCCGAAATAAAAGAACAAATAGAAGAAACTGTTGCTCCAAAAGTTGCCGTAAGTACAGCGGGTGGACACATTAGTTTTGCGGTTACCAAGAGAGCCGAGGCGGCCGAGGAAGGCGAAGGTAACAAAGAAGGGAAAGTAAAAAAATTAATTGGCGAAAGAATCAGTCCGGATGAAATATGGGCCTGTACCACTTGCCGGGCTTGCCAGGAAGAATGTCCCGTTTTTAACGAGCATATTGTGAAAGTGGTTGGTTTGAGACGGGCTTTAGTTTTAGACGAAAGCGATTTTCCAGGGGAGGCTCAGTTAGCCTTTACCAACATGGAACGTAATTCTAACCCGTGGGGGATAGGGTGGCAAACACGCGGCGATTGGGCAACTGATTTAGGGGTAAAGGTATTAAGTGAAGATAGCAACGTGGAATATTTATATTACGTAGGTTGTGCCGGTTCGTTTGACGAACGGGTTAAAAAAGTATCTGTCTCGCTGGTAAAAATTCTCCAGGCGGCAGGGGTTAGCTTTGGCATTTTAGGTGTAGAGGAAAAATGCTGTGGTGATTCTGCCCGCCGGTTAGGAAATGAGTACTTATTCCAAAGCCTGGTCCAGGAAAATATTGAAAACATGCTAAATTATAAAGTAAAGAAAATTATTACCGCCTGTCCACACTGCTTTAACACCCTGAAAAATGAATACCCGCAGTTTGGGGGTACCTTTGAGGTTATTCACCACACTCAGTTAATGGCCCGTTTAATTCAAGAAGGTAAGATAAAAGCGGGTTCAGGGGGAGAAAATTTAAAAATAACCTATCATGATTCCTGCTACCTGGGCCGTTATAATGATGAGTACGCTGCTCCACGTCAGGTTCTCCGGGCTATTTCAGGTTTGCAAATTGTAGAAATGAAAAGAAACCTTAATAAAGGTTTCTGCTGCGGAGCCGGGGGAGGGCGGATGTGGCTGGAAGAGCACGGTAAACGTATTAACACCGCCCGGACAGAGCAGGCTCTGGCCGTTAATCCGGAGGCTATTGCGGTTAATTGTCCGTTTTGTTTGACCATGTTTGAAGATGGTTTAAAGGATAAAGAAGTTAGTGAAACCATTAAAACCTACGATGTGGCTGAATTATTAGCCAGGACAATATGATAAAAAAACAGAAGGAAGGTATCCGGCAAGAATGCGAGAAGCGGTAATTGTAAGTGGAGTAAGGACTGCCATTGGGGGCTTTGGCGGTGCATTGAAAGATGTTTCTGCGGTAAAGTTGGGGGCACTGGTTATTAAAGAAGCTATGAAAAAAGCCGGTTTAAGGCCAATGGTTAGAGAGGATGTTCGGGCGTGCAGCCCGGAGGCATTTAGGGATGTTGGTTTAGTAGAACTGGAAAAAAAACAGGCGGATTGGGACAGTTCCTTAAAAGAAGTTTACGTAGATGAAGTTATCATGGGTAATGTCCTTCAAGGAGGGCAAGGTCAAAATACAGCCCGGCAAGCATCAATATACGCGGGTATACCTAAAGAAACAAATGCCTTTACGATAAATAAAGTTTGCGGTTCAGGGGCAAAGGCTATTGCCTTAGCAGCCCAGGCTATTATGACTGGTGAAGCCGACATTATTATTGCAGGCGGGATGGAAAATATGAGTATGGCCCCTTATTTTTTACCACAAGCCAGGTGGGGCGCCCGGATGTTTAACGCGGAAATAGTAGATTTAATGGTTCATGACGGGTTATGGGAAATTTTTTACGGTCATCACATGGGCATTACCGCGGAAAATATAGCCGAGAAATTTAACGTCACCCGCCAGGAACAGGATGAATTAGGACTTATAAGCCACCAAAGAGCTCGGGCAGCTATCAAAAATGGTCTTTTTAAAGAAGAAATTGTGCCGGTAATTATCCCTCAAAAAAAAGGGGAACCGTTAGTATTTGATACGGATGAACGTCCTATGGACACAAGCCTGGAAAAAATGAGTAAACTGGCCCCGGCTTTTAAAAAAGGAGGAACGGTTACCGCTGGAAACGCTTCGGGAATAAATGATGCCGCAGCGGCGGTAGTGGTAATGGCTAAGGAAAAAGCAACCGAGTTAGGCCTTGCTCCATTAGGAACCATAAAGTCTTATGCTTCGGGAGGGGTAGACCCGGCTTTTATGGGATTAGGCCCTATTCCGGCGGTAAAGAAAGCCGCGCAAAAAGCTGGAGTTACTTTAAAAGATTTTGAGCTTATCGAATTAAATGAAGCCTTTGCCTCACAGGCGATTGCTTGTATGAGGGAATTAAATTTTGACCTAGCCAAAACCAATGTAAATGGCAGCGGTATATCTTTAGGGCATCCCATAGGTTGTACGGGAGCACGCCTGGTAGTAAGTTTACTTTATGAGATGAAGAGAAGAAATGTTAGCCTGGGTCTTGTTGCTATGTGTATTGGGGGCGGACAGGGCATTGCCATGGTCTTAAGGCAAGAAAGTTAAAAATACCAGGGGGTGAAAATAAGTGCATCATTGGAGTAATATTACCGTAGAAAAGGAAGATAACATTGCTGTATTAACTATTAACCGGCCAAAAGTTTTAAATGCCCTTAACGCCGAAACCCTTATGGAAATAGAAGCGGCTTTAGAAGAAATAAAAGAAGATTCCCAAATTAGAGCCCTCATTATTACCGGGGCAGGAGACAGGGCTTTTATTGCCGGCGCGGATATTGTTTACATGAGCAAACTTTCCCCTTTAGAAGCAAAGAATTTTTCCCGATTAGGCCAGGTAGTATTCAGTAAAATTGAGAATTTGCCTATTCCTGTAATAGCTGCCATTAATGGCTTTGCCTTGGGTGGCGGTTGCGAATTGGCTTGCGCCTGCGATATACGCATTGCTTCTGATAAGGCTAAATTTGGCCAACCAGAAGTAAACCTGGGTCTTCTTCCTGGTTTTGGGGGAACCCAAAGGTTGACCCGGTTGGTCAACCCCGGTCTGGCCAAAGAAATAATATTTACCGCTGATACATACGATGTTCAGTTTGCGCAACAAATTGGGTTAGTTAACCACATTGTACCAACAGATGAATTATTGAGCTATTGTAAAGATATGGCTAAACGGATTGCGGCGCGTGGACCAATAGCGGTGAAACTAGCCAAAGAAGCAATTAATGAAGGTCTGGAAATGGATGTAGAAAAAGCTTTAATTCATGAAGCTGACTTGTTTGGCCTGGTATTTACCACTTCTGACCACCAGGAGGGAATGGAAGCGTTTATAAATAAACGCAAGCCGGAATTTAAAAATCGGTAATTTTTAGTATTTTTACATTCTAAAAAACTTAGACTTAAGTAGGGGCGTTAAATTTAACGCCCCTATAATTTTGGTTATCTTTTTATTCTTATAAAAAATATTTATCTTTTAGCGGGTGTTTACTTTCCTTAGTAATTAAAAAAGCCCCGTCTGGTTTTCCGGCCCAGGTGGCCGGCACGCACCATTTTACGCAGTAAGGGGCAGGGACGATATTTCGAGTCGCCGGTTTCCTGATACAAAGTTTCCTGAACAAGAAGGGTAACATCTAAGCCAATTAAATCAGCTAAAGCTAAAGGACCAATGGGATGGTTAGCCCCTAACCGCATTCCTTTATCTATATCCTCTGCATTAGCTACTCCTTCCATAAGAGTATAAATAGCTTCATTGATCATGGGGACAAGAATACGATTAACGACAAATAAAGGAGATTCGTTTACCGTAATTGGGTCCTTTCCTAATTGTTTAGCCAGTTCAACCGTGGTTTGATATGTTTCTTCATCCGTCACTGCTCCCTTAACCACTTCAACCAGTTTCATCACGGGAGCAGGATTAAAGAAATGCATGCCTACAAATTTGTTTGCTCTACCGGTATAAGAAGCCATCTCAGTAATGCTTAACCCAGAAGTATTAGAAGCAAAAATAGTATTTGCCGGACAAATTTTATCTAATTCCTGGTATAATTCCTTTTTTAAGCTCATCTGTTCAATTATCGCTTCAATAATAAAATCACATTCAGCTAGATCAGCTAGATTAACCGTTCCCTTAATACGTCCTGTTATAGCGTTAGCATCTTCTTGGGATAAACGATTCTTTTTCACTTCCCGGTCAAGATTTTTATTAATTATGTTCAAACCATTGTTAACAAATTTTTCCGCAATATCCCGCATAACGACCTTAAAGCCTGCCTGGGCACAAACTTGAGCAATACCAGCACCCATTGTTCCTGCTCCTATAACACCTATTGTTTTTATAGTCACGCTTAAAATTCCCCTCCTGTTTTTTTATTATTTTTACTTATATTATTTTTCGAGATTTAATAATAAAAATCCTGCTTAAAATTTATTTTAATTATTAATAAGTTTAGGGTATTATAAATATGTAACCTTTTTACCAACCTAAGAGGAGACGATAAAAATGGAGGAACAAAATACCTATTTACCGGCCAGGTATCTGACTATTGCTGTGGATATTGCAACGCGTATTGTGCGGGGAGAATATAGGGAAGGACAAAAATTCTTCGGCCGCTCTACTTTAGCCGGGAAATATAACGTTTCCCCAGAGACAATAAGACGCGCCCTGACTTTGCTTCAAGACACTGATATTGTTCAAGTAGCCCCTGGGGTAGGAGTAATTGTCAAGTCGCAAAAAGCTGCCGAGGTATTTTTAGCTGAATATGGACAACGCAAGGTTTTAAGGGAAATGCAGGAAAGACTACACCATCTTTTAAGGCGAAGGGATAAAATAAACGCGGAGATAGAAAAATTAATGAATGAATTACTGGATTATACCTTTAAGATGGCCGGAAGCTTACAGCGAATTGAAGAAATTAAGGTTTTGCCTTCTTCTCCGTTAGTAGGAAAAACGTTGGCCGAAGTAGAATTCCGGCGAAAAATGGGGGCCACCGTGTTGTCAATTTACCGTGATGGAGAAGAAATCCTCTCTCCTCAGGCTAATACGGTTATTCAAGCTACAGATATTTTAATTGTTTTAGCTCCGCCAGAACTAAAGGAGCAGGTTTTTAAACTGGTAAATAACACTATCACTCAGGTACCTTAAGGTAAAGTAAAATACTTTACCTTAAGGTACTTACTTTTTAGCATTCAGCCTTTTATGCTACCTTCGCTTTTTAAGTGGGGGTCGTTAAATTTAATGCCCCTATTAATAGCTGACCATTATAGAATTACTTTAAATTTTTAGGTTAATAGAATTAATAGAAATTGTATAAGTGAGTTAACGTTTTATTTATCTGACGGAGCACATTGGTTTTTTGTACTTGATTTTGGGCTATTAAAGGTACCTGTAAAACCTTCTGCCCTTCCTTATCCACATAATAAGTCCCGATTATCTGTCCTTTTTTAACGGGCGCCGCCACCCGTGAAGGTAAATCCAGACGTGTCTTAAAGCCTTTATCATCGCCTTTTAGGACCACTAAACAAACGGGCTCTTTGGTTATAATTTCCACGTAATCCAGGTTGCCTTTACTAACCGGTAGTCTTTTTACTTTTTCTCCTTGCTTAGCTAAATATATTGCTTTGTAACGGGCAAAGCCATATTTGTATAATTTAATTGATTCTCGAAAATGACTACGTGGTTCAGGTGTTCCCAAGACTACGGCAATTAAACGCAATCCTTCCTTTTTTACCGAAGAAGCCAAACAATATTTTGCTTCTTCTGTCCAGCCTGTTTTACCGCCATCTGTACCTGGATACCACTTAAGGAGTTTATTTGTATTCCAAAGTTTAAATTGACCTCCCCGCAAATCATATTCGTAAAGGGAAGAATATTTTATAAAAAGGGGGTACTTTAAACATTCTCTTAAAATTAAAGCCATATCATATGCAGAAGTATAATGTCCTTTCGCAGGCAGGCCGGTGCTGTTTACGAAATGAGTATGTTTAAGCCCCAATTCTTTCGCTTCTTGGTTCATCATTTGGACAAAAACCTCTTCGCTTCCGGCAATTTGTTCAGCCAAGGCTACGCACGCATCATTGGCGGAGCCCACAGCCACGGCAATAAGTATTTCTTTCAGGGTAAATTCTTCGCCAGGCTCCAGGTAAATTTGTGAACCCCCCATTTCCCAAGCATTTTCACTGGCTATAACAATGTCATTTAGCTTTAAGCGACCTTCCTTAATTGCTTTTAAAGCCACCAGCAAGCTCATTAACTTGGTAACGCTGGCCATGGGTAGTTCCTTGTCCTTTTCTTTGGCCAACAAGACCTGACCGGAATAAGCTTCCATAAGCACGGCTGATTCAGCCGTAGTTTCTAAGAAAGAAGCAGGAGAAGCACCGGAAAAAGTAACCGCGACAAAAAAACTTAAAATTAAAACAAAAATTATGCTTGCCAGAAATAAGAACTTTATTCTTCGAAGGTATTTTAACATTTTTATTTTTTACCTCCTTTTTTATAACCTTTGCTTTTTTCTTTCTAGTATGTAACGTAAAAATAAAGTTATACCTTTTAGAAAGAAAGCTTTTTATTTATTTTAATTGAGTCTGAAAATTATAGGTTATTTTACTTATTTCGGCAATGTCCTGAAAGCCTTGGTCAACGTCTTTTACTCCCTTAGATAAAATTACCAGGATGTATGGGCGCGAGCAAAAAACCACCCCTGCATCGGCGGCAATATCGTCAACATCTCCTTCTTTATGGGCCACAATTGTCTGGGCCGGTATTTGACCAGGCAAACCAACATGGTAAATAGAGTGTGCCAGGTCATCCAGCAAACGCATTCCGTTTTTCAAATCTCGCTTGGCAAAGTCAAGTGTTGCTTGAACATAAACATTCATATCACGTGCCGTGGTGAGATTTTTGCCCCCCGGAAACACGGTTTGACCGCCTAAATACTTCATAAAATCAATCAGGTTTTCTTTTCCCACCTGCTTGACTAACATCCGGTAAGCAACATTATCACTAATTACAATAGCTAAAGTGGTCAGTACCCGTATTGAATAAAGCTCTCCGTCACGGGCAGTATAACGTAAAATTCCCGAGCCTTCCTCATAGTCAACAGCCTCCTGGTAAGCAATTTTATCGTTCCAGCTAAGCTTACCTTTATTTACCAAGGTATTAATATATAAAACCAGAGGAAGTTTTACGGTGCTGGCGGCAGTTATGGGAACATTTTCATTGATTCCAAATTCTTGTCCTGAAGTTAGATCACGAAAATAAATACCAAAATAACTTTCTTTTGGGGCGATAAATTTATTTATTTGCTTTTTAAGGAGAATGTAATCAGGGACCAACATACCTTTTTTAAATGGCAGCAAATACCAAAAACAACGAGCGAGGAAAGGCTCTTCTTTTACTAAGGCAGGTGTTATTGGCGAAGGATTGCCTGGCGTTAGCCTTAGCCATAAACTTAAAAATGAAAAAATAAAGACAAAGGTCGACATACTCACTATTAATATACGTGCTTGTTTTTTGCTCATCATTTTAATTACCCTCAGATTAACTTAATTTAAAAGATTTGTAACTATTCAGGCACAAAGGCACACAGGCACAAAGTTTTTTTGCCAGACTTGCAGATCTTTATATGTTTTCATTTCCCTTTGCTCCTCTGTGCCTTTGCTCCTCTGTGCCTACCTGAATAGTTACAAAGATTTAAATAATTTACCACGCCAGCATAAATGGCCCAGGCCGCCTTCATCTGATATATAGGGTCATTTAACTTTTTTTCCTCTTCTGGGTTACTTAAAAACCCTAATTCTATAATAACTGCTGGTATCTTTGTCTCGCGGCAAAGGTAAAAATCTCCTGCTAAAGCCTGTCTACCACTGTCAATCAAGTAATTATTTAACTCCTTTTGAATGGCTTCAGCTAACTCTTTTCCGGTCACAGAACCCGTCTGGTAGAACACCTGGGTCCCGTATTCTGCTGGGTCAGGAAAGTGATTTAAATGAATGCTCAACAAAAATTGCGCTTGAGATTTATTTGCCAAACTCACCCGGCGGGAAAGGTCCTGGGAGCGGGCGGCAAAAAAATCAAATAAATCTGGGTCGCTAAGGTCCTTGTCTAATTTACGGGTTAATAAAACATGGGCTCCAGCTTGTTGAAAGAAATAAGCTAAACGTTTAGCCACAGTTAAAGATATATTTTTTTCCAGGGTCCCGTGAAAACCCACTGCACCAGGATCTGTTCCCCCATGACCCGGGTCAATAACTATTGTATAACCGACCAGTAACCAAGTAGTTACTGCCTTATTGGCTGTATCTTTACCATAACCTTGGGAAAAAGTGGTTAATAAAAAAACCAATACCATTCCCAGGCCACCTAAAATATACCCAAATTTTTTTCGAAGCTTAAATATAAGAAATATTTTTACGCCCATCAGTTAAAATTTACCCTTGAAAATTAATAAATTTTATCTTTCCCTAGATTTTAAGTTTGAGCAAATTTATAAAATTTATAAGTCTTCTTTAAAGGTAAATAAGGTAAAATTGGGGAGAAATGTTCGGGGGGGTATGGTTAGAAATTTTCTTAAGCCAAGCTTAGGTTAAGCTGCGGCCAGTTAGTTTAAGGTAGACATCCTCCAGATTTGCGGGACGTAAAAATAAAGGAGAGAAGTTAAGGGGCATTTTTTGAATAACGGCCAATAATTTTTGTCCTTCGTAAGGGTATAGAAAAAGATTATCTCCCACTACCTGATGACCGCCAATAAGGGAGTTAACCCAGGTTATAATTTCCTGGTGGCAATCTTTAGCATAGCCCAACTCTAAAACTTCCCGGCCAATGTGTTTAGCTATTAATTCATGAGGTTTACCTTCTTCAATAATTTTTCCTTGGTCCATAATTACCAGGCGGTCGCAAAGCTGATAGGCTTCATCCATATAGTGGGTGGTTAAGATTAAAGTTACTCCCTGCATTTTAAGCTGGCGTAAACGCTGCCAGACGAGATGGCGAGCCTGGGGGTCTAAACCGGTTGTTGGTTCATCTAAAATAAGCAGGTCTGGGTTGTTTATTAAAGCCCGGGCAATAACCAAACGTCGTTTCATTCCTCCAGATAAGTTCTCTATTCTTTCGTTGGCTTTATCCTCTAAACCAAAAAATTCTAACAAAGACTGAGTCTGCCTTACTGCTTCTTTCTTTGAAAGGCCAAAAAAACTGGCGTAAACAATTAAGTTTGTACTTACCTTTAGGTCAGGGTCAAGGTTATTTTCCTGCGGCACTACGCCAATTTTTTGCTTAATTTCGCGTGCTTTTTGTTTTACATCCATTCCTAGGACAATTAGCTTTCCTGCTGTAACCGGGGACAGACAATAAATCATTTTTACCGCTGAGCTTTTACCGGCTCCGTTTGGTCCTAAAAAACCAAAACATTCTTTTTTCAGCACTTGAAAGTTTATATTATCTACCGCACGCAAACTGTTGTATTCTTTAGTAAGATTTTCCGCTGTTACTACTACTGCCATTACTTACCTCGCGGACCAATAATACCATTTTTAGTTTGTACTGTTACATTTTTTAAGCCGGTATCTTTTAAGACTTGAAAAACCTCTTTCATTTCTTTAGTGGTTGGAATAGCAATATTTTTCCTAAATTCGCCCCGGTAATTTAAAACACTGACTTGAAGAAAGGGACTTATTTTTAAGAGCTGCCTACCCATCATGGTTATTTCTTCAAGCGTAATTAGTTCTTTATTATACGGAATGCCAACCCCTACAAATACTTTTCCTTCATAAGTATTAACCAGGTAATTTACCGCCTTCCAGGCTGTTTCCTTGAATTTTTCGGCTTTTGTTTTTCCCTGTAGGCCGGTAATATGCATAAATGTCTCTGTTTGTAGAGCCTTAAGGTCAATACCAATATCTGTCATTCCTGCTTCCATTAATTCGTCCAGATAAGCAAAATCAAGTAAGGAACCATTAGTATCCACGTGAAAGTGTGCCGCCGGATCAGGATTTAACTTTTTAAGTTCCCTGATAAATTGCACTAACCAGGGCTTGTTAAGGGTACATTCTCCGCCTGAAATAAACATTCTATCCACGCCATAATCTTTTCTTACTTCACTTAAAATTTTCGCTGCTTCATACGGCGTTTTAGGCTCTTCTCTTCCTAAATAAGTAACAAACCAGTTTTGACAAGTTGGGCAGCGAAAATTGCAACCGGCCGCATAACAGCCAACCTCAATTATATCTTGGCCGGTTTTAAACTCCCAGGGTGTGCCAACTCCGCCTGTAGGATGCCCTGTAAAATTAGTAACTATTCTTAGGGGAGTATATTCTCGGGGGAGAGTAGTATTAATTTTCATTCCTTCCCGAACCCTGGTTATACAAATTGGTTTTGCTTTTCCGTCAATCATCATTACACAACTATAACAACCTCCTATTTGACAGGGAGCAAAAAGACCTGATTCAGCAAAGTGATCCTTAATCTGGTAGCCTAGTTCAACCAGTGCTTCCTTAACGCTTATTAATTCTGGTACTTTAAATTTCTCTTCATTTACGTAAATTGAAATTTTTTTCTCTCTTTTACTTGTTATTAACTCAATAGCCTGATGAGGACAAGTAATCACACAAGCTCCACAGCCAATACATACCATTTCATCCGCTCCCGGACAGGCAACTAACTCCATACAAGCCCCGCACCGATGGCATTTTAACGGCTCATGTTTAGCCACATAGGTCATCTTTTATTCTCTTTCCGGTTTTTATTTTTTTATTGTATATTTTACTTATTTCTCTAAAAACTCTTCTTTTCCTGCTATGATCAAGGGGACGCTCAATTCAAGAAGGCGTTGAGTGTCCCCTTAAGAAAAATTTTACGCGCTAAACTTATTTAACCTTCCGGCATGAGCTAACATTAAGCTCATCGTATGCACTGCTCTAAAGTGCCCCAAGCTTCCCTGACGGCAGGCAAGTTCGTGAAATCCGGTGACGTCATGGTCATAGCGAACAAAAGGTGAATGAAGTAAAAAAGGCACCGGGTGCCAGCTATGGCTCTTTAACCGGACTGGGGTAGAATGGTCCCCGGTAATTACCAAAACATCAGGCTTAAGAGATAAAATATGCGGAAGCTGCCGGTCAAAATCCTCCAGTACCGCTATTTTACCCTGGTAATTGCCATCCTCACCCTTTGAATCAGTGCCCTTAATATGAAGGAAAAAATAATCAAAATCAGACCAGTGGTTCTTTAAAATAGTTAATTCAGCGTCAATTGTTTCACCCGGACAATCCAGTACCTCCATCCCCACCAGAGAGGCCAAGCCACGATACATGGGGTACACAGCAATGGCCGCTGCCTTTAAGCCATAAAGGGTGGCAAAAGAAGGCAGGTTTGGCAGTTGGGAAAAACCGCGCAGCAAGGGATAGTTAATTTTTTTTTCTTCTTTTAAAACGGCGGCTGCCTGCCGGATAAATTCAGCCACTATTTCAGCCGTAAATTCTGCTGCTTGAGCCAAAGAACATACAGATAAAGGAGCAACCCCCTCTTTTTGGGGGTCCGTATCGGACAACCGGGCATCCAAGTTTGCTCCCCGGAAAATGACGACAAAGCGATGTTCTTTTACCGGGCGGATAATAACTTCCACTTCGTTAATCTGGTGAATAGCGGCCTGTAAACGGGTGCAAATATTTTCTGTTTTAGCTGTGGAAGGACGGCTGGCCCGCCGGTCAATTATTACTGGATTTCCGTTTTGGTAAGCTACCGTGGCAAAATTACCCCGTACAGCTACATCATGAGAACTCAAAGGGAAGCCAATACCTAAAGCTTCTAAAACGCCGCGTCCAATTACCCAATCTAAAGGTTCATAGCCAAAAAGAGCCAGATGTCCAGCGCTGCTTCCCGGGGTAATACCGGGAAGTACTGGATGGGTTAAACCCAAAGATGAACGTCGGGCCAGACTATCGAGGTTAGGGGTGCAGGCTGCTTCTAATTCAGTTTGACCATTAAGTTCAGGTAAGGGTATACCTCCCAGACCATCTAATACTACCAACAGCATTTTTGTTTTGTTGGCCCGGGTTAAATCTTGGAGAAGTTCTGACAATGGTTGCATTAATTATCATCCTTTCTTAAATTAAAATTTTACTTTCCGTCAATTTTACCCGTAAGTTTTAGTATCTCCCTTAGTACTTGTTGGCGCCTGGCTTCAATCGCAGTAAAGTTCATATTTAGTACATAATAAGCTTCTATTTCGTCATGGGCTTTTTTGGCCCGGTTAAGAAATTCAGTTGCTTCTTCCATACAACGCCGGTACATTTGCCGCGCCATATTTCTTTCGGCGACAATAGTTTCATCTGCCAGTTTTGTTACCCAGGTCATGGTATCAACCACCGTATCGCCATTTTGGGGTTTGTAGTAGTGAGGCTCCACCGAATTGACCACGGCTATATCCAAACACGGAATAACCAAATGTTCAATCCGGTCCGGATTTAAAGCGCAATGATAAGCCTCTACGTCAAAACCTCGCATTTGAGCAGCTTCCATGATTCGTCTGACTAACGTTGTTTTACCGGTACCGTCATCACCATTAATAATATACCGTTTCTTTAAATGATTGACAATGGTGTCCAGGTAGCTTATTGTCCCATCAGGCGTATTTGCCGTGCCAAAAAGATGGCGTATTTTGGGAGAATCAGTTTGCCGGGGCCTATCGGCAAATATTTCATGCACCAAGGCTAACACTGCCCGGTCAAAACTACCTACGTTTAAGGCTCCGGTTTCTTTATAATATGACCTGACTTCTTCTAAAAACAGATTTGCCGCAGATAAATAACTATAAGCCCGCCGAAATAATCTGGCCATTTCCTGGTTTAAATTTAAAATTTCTTTTTTATTGGCTTTTAAACCTTGTTCGTTCCAATAGTCCCCCAAGTAAATGATTTCATCGACCGCCCCTGGATTTTTGGGGTCTAAAATGTGGGGAGCCGTACCATCAATTATGGCCACCCGCAAGAATGGAAATACCACGCCGTCTAAAGATGCATTATCGGAGGAACATAAGTGAAATTCTGTGTCGTAACCCCGGCTGAGCATTTCTTCGCCAATTTTGCGCATGAAGGTTGACTTACCAACCCCAGGCCCTCCTTTTATGACAAAAATCCGGGTTGCATCAGGTTCAATAATGTAATCATAAAAAGAATAAAATCCCTTGGCCGTGTTGCCTCCTGGAAAAACTTTTTTTAGTTTACCCTTAGACATTTTATGATAACCTCCTTTTAAATTTTAGCTCTTGGCTCTTAAACAAAGAACACCATGATTTAAACTTATACCTTTTCATGGTGCTTGAGATTTAAATTTCCATAAATCTTTTATTCATCTATTATACCTATATTATACATAAATATATATAATTAGAATATTTTAGAATATGACTACCGCAGATATTTTAAATCGATGAATAGAGGTGAGAGAAGTTGAAGTCAGACGAATTGTTCTTACTGGAAAAAGCAGTCGAAAACATTATGGCTAAAGCCAGTGAGTTTGGTTTGGACTTTTACGCCATGCACTTTGAAATTTGTCCGGTAGAAATAATTTATACTTTTGGCGCTTACGAAATGCCGACTAGATATGCCCACTGGACTTATGGTAAGGCATACCATAAAATGAAAACTCAGTATGATTACAATCTTAGCCGGATATACGAAATGGTAATAAATTCTAACCCTTGTTACGCCTTTCTTTTAGAGGGAAATTCTTTAATTCAAAATAAATTAGTTATTGCTCATGTCCTGGCCCATAGCGACTTTTTTAAAAACAATATTCATTTTAAGCAAACATCTTCGGAGTATATTTTAGATTCTATGGCCAACGCTGCCCAGAGGTTGCACGCTTACGAGTTTCGATACGGTAAGGATAAAGTAGAAAAATTTTTAGATGCTATTCTCTCCATTCAGGAGCATATTGACCCTTATTATTACCTTGAAAAAAAGAAACCTGGCTCTATAAACGTTAGGGAAAAGGAAAAAGAAACTTCTTATGATGATTTATGGGAACTTGACCAAAAAGCAAAAGACGATGATAAAGATAATAAGCCTAAAATTTTTCCTGCCAAACCACAAAAGGATTTGCTTCTTTTTTTAATGGAACACGCCAAAGGTATTGAGGACTGGCAACGTGATGTTATTTCTATTGTTCGTCAAGATATGCTGTATTTTTGGCCCCAACTGGAAACTAAAATTATGAATGAGGGATGGGCCACATACTGGCATCTTCGTATTTTACGCGAAATAGAGCTTACGGAAAAAGAGATAATAGATTTTGCCAAGATGCATGCTGAGGTAACCCAGCCTTCTCCATGGCGCATAAATCCTTACTATCTGGGTTTGAAAATTTTTGAAGACATTGAAAAGAGGTGGAATAACCCCACTAATAAAGAAAAAGAAAAATTCCGTCGTCCCGGAGGAGAAGGCCGGGAAAAAATATTTGAAGTCCGGGCAACGGAAAATGACATTTCTTTTTTACGAAATTATTTAACTAAAGAATTGATTGAAAAATGTGATCTTTACGTTTACGAAAAAAAGGGTCAGGAATGGCGAATTACAGATAAAAACTGGGAAATGATACGGGACAACATAGTAGTCAATTTAACCAATGGTGGGTACCCTTACCTTACCTTAGAAAACGGAGATTATAATAACCAAGGTGAGTTGTATTTAAAACACCATTTTGAAGGGGCTGAACTGGATGTTTTTTATTTAGAAAATACCCTCCCCTATGTTTATCTTATATGGGGGAGGCCGGTATATTTAGAAACAGTTGTTGATAAAAGAAACGTTCTTTTTATTTGCAGTGGAACAAAGGTAGTAAAAAAATATTTATAATTTAGGTGAAAGTAACACCTCCGGATGACATACCAGGTATCAACTTTGTCTTAGAACAGGGCGGGAGAATTCTGGGCAAAATCACTGATGAAAAAAGGTAACCCCATTGCTGGAGCATGGGTGTGGGCAGTTCTTTATGAAAATGGCATACAAAAGGTTTTGGAAAGGGCGGAGAATTTTTCCTTTTGCTAAAATATGAGCACAAAGCACACAAACAGGAGGTGGTACTGATGAGCTTACCGGTAAGAGAAATTAAGATTCCTCAGCGGCCAAAGTTCTTACCTACTATGACCATATCCAAGATGTCAATTCTGTTGTCCAGGTAAACATCAAAGGTGCTTTTCCAGCCGGGGTCACTTGCAGTCAAACGGTAATGTTGGAGGATGAGTTTTAAATCTTCGTCATCAACAGTACCGCTGCCGTCAAAATCACATTTATTGGTAGCCGTAAGGACTATTGGATCTGATAGGATATTTTCCTCGGCAACTATTACTATTTCCTTTTCTGCTTTTTTATGTCCCGGGGCAAAGGCAGTTAACCTATAAGTACCGCGGAGCAAATTATGGAAGAAGAAATTACCCTTTTCATCCGTAGTTGTTTGGTATTCTTTTTCGCCTCCAAGTAAACTCACGGTCACTCCCCCAAAGGGGCTCTTGTCTTCTTTTACTACTTTGCCGCTTAAAGTAGCCTTCTGATGAGCAATAGAAGTAATTACATATCTAGCTAACCAGGCCTTCTCCATACCACCCTTCTCCCAGTAAGCAGTGATGGTAGTTGTTCCAACCGCAAGGGCTTTGAGTGTGCTGCCCTGGGTAAATTTAGCTACAACATTATTGGAACTGTACCAATTGAGCAGAGGAGCCAAATCAATACCCATGGCCTTCAACTGATAAGTTTCGGTGTCGTTAACCTCAATGGTTGTTTTCCCGCCAAGCTCTACCCGGCTGCGTACGTAGCCCTTGACCACGGCCTGCACGGCCAATAAGTCCGGCTCGGCGGCGTTAAACAGGTTGTCTTTGGTCTGTATTAAAACGTCTCTGGTTAAGCCCACGTCAGCAAGTTTATCCTTGAAAATCTGGTAGTCAGGACTGTTTAGCGTCTGGTCAATTGCCCCGTTAACCCATTCCTGCAGTCTGTCCTCAATAATGGCAAATCCCTTGTCCAGCAGGTCTTCTAAATCCTGCTTGGTAAACTGGTCCGGCAGAGCATTCTGTACAGCCAGAATAAAGTTCCAGATGTCTTCAACGGTAACACCACCATCAAAAACTCTGGTGATCATGGGTTTGTAAGTGCTGCGAAAGATCTTCAACTGCTGCGCTACCTGGTCTACATTTGTATTGGGTGTGTAGTAGATGTTTAAGCCTTCTAAAATAAAGTAGCGCAGTTGGGCGCACGGATCGGGTCCAAGAGCGTTTTTGGCGTTATCGGTTAAATTATTTAGTATTGTTGTCAGCAACTGGTTCCAATCCAGACCGGGAGCATTTATGTTCGCTTTGGCAGTTTCCAGGGCTCTCTTGTCGTTGTCATCCATGTTGCTGTATACCCTGACCAGTTCGTTGGCCAGTTGGTTTAATGCGTCATCTCCAGGACCGGGTAGTCCAATGGCGTATTCAAATGTGGCCACGTCGCTTTTCTTGCCGTCTTTTACCGCGATTGCCTTGATTGTGGTGTTGCTGGTAATAGTAATTTTGTCAGTGTAAGGGGTGCTTCCTTCAGTCGGCTCGCTGCCGTCAGTGGTGTAGTATATTGCAGCCCCCGGCGTGGTGGTGGCAAGCCTGACCATAACACCGCCAGCATAGGTACCGGGTTCAGGATTGGCCGTGGGCGCCGCTGGTTTGGAAGCAATAAAAGTAATGTTGCGCTCTACATTCGAAGAATTACCGGCCTTGTCTGTAGCCACTACGTTAATAACGTTAA
>DHGP01000032.1 GCA_002402825.1 Firmicutes bacterium UBA4795 | reverse complement strand
GTATTGTCATTTGCTTTATCTAAATATTCAAAATCACCATTATTGTTAATACCACCACCTACAAAAAAAGCTTTTTTAGGTTGGGGCAAGTTTGTTGTAATGGTATATCTGGGAATCACATTTATAGCAAATCCATATAAAAAGGCCGGAAGTTCAATACCAATTATGTTATTTTTATTTCTAAATTCTATAAGAGATTTACACAGTTCCCAATAATAGTTCTGTCTTTTAATCATATCTTTTTTGGGAGGTACCGGCGGTAAATAAATACCAAATTCTGCAAATATATTTTGAATTAGGTAGAATTGGCGGGAAAATAGATAGGGAAAAAAGTATTCAGGATTAATTATAAATAAAGCGGATGATATCAAATCAATGTCATATATTCCAAATTCAAAACTTTCTTCATTATCATTTTCTTCTGGAGTTGTACGCCATATGGATTCAAATAAAATAAAGGCATCATTTTCATTTTCTATTGTTACATTAAATGAATCCACGATGAAACTTTTAACCTCCAGGGTACCTTTTATATATTGGATTATTTCATCAGTATCACTTTTTGCAAGCTCAATGGAATGAATTAAGTCTATAATTTTCTGATGCATATTTTCCTGGTTATATGTTTTTTCAAGATCAGAAAATAAATTGATTAACTCAATGCCTGATGGTGAGTTTTTATATGTATTCCATAGAAATGAATTAAATCTCATAATTTACCTCCAAAGGTTTCTGCTCTTTTCACCCTTTATTCACAACGGTGGACTTCTCAACTCTTTTTTGCTGTTTGCTCTTTCTAAAAACCTTTTGACTTTTACGTATATATTTTGCTAAGGATTTATTTTTTTCCTCCCGTCTTGCCCAGTTTTTAAAAATATTTTGGACCGCAAGAGGGGGTTTTTGCGCTAACCTAATTATCGAGCCAATTGTAAAATGGGTTCGACCTGCAAAACAACCCTTTTCGATGGCAACATATGGTTTTTAAGGATTTAGCTAACATTGTTCTGATCATGCTCTTCGTAAAGTGTCGCAGAAATTAGAAACACAAAAAAACCATGTAAAAGTAGGATTTTCCTGCTCAAATAGCGAGCGAAATGCAGCATAATTAGTTAAGGGGGCGCATCGGCTCAACTTGACCAGAAGTCTGCGGCCGTACCTGAAATATAGTCTAAGCCTTTTGGGAATCCTGAATACTTTACTTTTATGGTTATGTTACATATAAAAATATTGAACTAATCCTATCTTATTAGGGGGGTGATTTGAATGATTGTTTCATCGTCTGAATTCAAAACTAACATCGGACGTTATCTCTCTCTCGTCGGCAAAGAGGACATCATTATCACGCGAAACGGAAAACGCGTCGCCCGCCTGGTAGCGGAAAAGGAAGATAAAATCGCTATCGCGAAGTCCCTCATTGGCATCCTGCCGGGTACGGTTACCAAGGAAGAAGCAAAAGAAGAGAAGTTCAAACGCTATGAAAATCTTGATTGATACAAACGTAATCCTTGATATGATCGCAAAACGTGAACCTTTTTTCACACCCGCGGCAAAAGTTATTTTTCTCTCTGCCGAAGAGAAGATAAAAGTGTATATCACCTCCAACATTGTGACCAACATTTACTACATCACCTGCCGTCACAATAATTGTGAAAGCGAGGCAAGGGATATGCTCCGCAAACTGCTGAAAATCGTCGGTGTGCTTAACGTTGGGCATAGGGACTATCTGAAGGCGCTTGAACTGCCGATGAAAGATTATGAAGACGCTTTGCTTGCGGTATGCGCCAAACGCGTAAACGCCGATTATATTGTTACACGCGACAACCTTTTTGTTTTAAAGTATCCTTTATTTTTGTTCACTGCTGTTAATGATTGTTTAAAAAGGGGTAAAGTTGGGTTAAACGCAATTAAAAAGCAGGTTTTGGCTAGGTGATGCCTGAGACTTTATTATACGGTTTTTACTAAATAAAAAAATAAAAGGTAGGATGAACATTAAATTTAAAAAGTTATCATTTGGAAAGTTATAAGTTGGCTTTTTCCCCGGGAAAAGGAATGTAGGGGTTGTAAGAAAAAAGAGCTGCCGGTTATCTTGGCAGCTCTTTTTTACTTTGTGTTACCAGTACCAGGCTCTGACCGTTGCCCCGCTGGATTCTGCGCCTGCGCCACCATTGTAGTTTGTGGAGTAAGCCTGGGCATACCAGCCAATCCGGTAATTGTCAGCCCTGGCTTTGTGCCAGATTGTGGCTGGAGCATTATCTTTTAAATTTGATAATTTATCTCCTTTAAATTCTCCTTGATTTGTTTTTTTATCAACCGGAAGCTTTGTTTCAGGAGTTATTGTAAACATTTGTGCTCCCTTTTCTTTCAGCTCATTTAAATACTGCTCCATATCTTCTTTGGTAAAAGCTTTTTCTTCTGTTTTGATTTTACCGTCTTTATCCTTATAAACGCTAACCATCATAGGCTCTTTGCTTGCTTTTTTAACCACCTCTTTTCCATCACTCGTACTAAAAACTACTATTTCACCGCCTACTGGGTCATTTCCGGTTCCTGGCGAATCTTTTTGAGGGGTAAATTCGATCTTGCCTGTTTCTTCGTTAAGGATGGCTTCTACCTTAAGGGCCGGTTCACCTTTAAAAACTTTGACTACTTCACTGGAACCGTCTTTATTTATCTTGCCAAAAATAATGGCCGATTCAGTCATTTTTTCGGACTCGTTCTCTTGTTCAAGAGCGCTTATTTTCCCCGTGCTGCCTCCGCCGGCATCATTTTGCATATTTTGGGGTGTCAACTTGCCTTCCAGGGCTTCAATTACGTTCCTTTTGACTGGTTCTTTTGCCGGGGAAGCAAATACCACGCCCACCGCTACCAGCAACCCAATTAAGCAAATCACTGTCACTAATGGCAAATATTTTTTGCTAAACGCTAACATTTCTTCACCTTCTCGTAATTTTTTCCGGGAAAACAACCGACGAACCTTAACCTTTCCACCTCCTGCCCGGCTCTATGTTTGGGCTGTTTCCACTTTTTATAAATATATAGGCGTTATTACTTAAAAAGGTTCGTTTTTGCCATATTCAACTTTGCCGTTAAATACGCCTCCCCCCTGGTGGTCATCCCACAATTCTACTTTTCCTTCACCCCATTTTATCTTTGTGGCTGCTTTATTGGGAAAACTTTCGCTTATCGCAATTACCTGTTTGGCCGTGAGATCGATTCTGATTACCCAGTGGTTGTTTTCCCGTTTCTTTTTCAGGATTATCTTGGCAAACCTTCTTGAATATATATTCTCGCCAATTGGTTCCTGCCCCAAGGGGGGAAAGGCAGACATAGTATCTTTGATAACAAACCCTTGAGCTAACAAATTTTTCACTTCATGGTTACTTTGGGCTATGGCTAAAGCCAGTTCCTTTTCTTTTTCTGTTAAAGGAGAAGGTGAATATTTTTCAATTCTTCTTACTTGTTCCTTTTTTATAGCTACATCAACGACCAACTGCATTTCCTGAAAATCTTCATTTTTTTCAACAACCAGAAGAAAAAGCCCCTGGTCTTTGTTGGTAATAGATACTTGTATTGCCACTACTTTTTTATCTTCCAAAAAGCTTTGCAGTCTTTGGTCGGCCGTAGCAATAGCGGTTACTTTTGCTTCCAGGGATTGGTGGGGCAGCATGGTCAGGAAAAGCCCCAGGCTTATGATTAAAAGCGCTGCTGCCAGGGCAAAAACCTTTTGCCAGCGAAGCCCGCCTGGGATATAAACCCAGCTCGTCTTTTTTTTAACTATTTGAGCTGATAATTGCTGCCTTATTTTTTCTTCTGAGCTGACAGGCAAATTAGCTTTTCCAGCCATTATTTTTAAGGCCCGGCCTATTTTTTGACGGGTCTGGGTTAGCTCTGTCAGGTCCTTCTGGCATTGCGGGCAAGCATTTAAATGTTTTTTAAACTCAGAATAAATCTTTTCGTTTAGCTCTCCTTCTAAATAATCAAGCATAAAATCCTTAAATCTCTGACAGTTCATAGTTTCACCTTATCCTCATTTTCTTTTCTTGGACAAGATATAATTTTATTCCGGAGCATTTTTAAACCTTGGTGCAGACGGGATTTAACTGTGCCTACGGGAATATTTAAGATGCCAGAAATTTCGTTTAAAGAAAGCTCATTAAAATACCTTAAAATAAGTACCGTACGTAGCTTTACAGGTAGGGTGTACAAATCTTTTACCATTGCCTGATACTCCAGCCTTGAAATAGTCAGTTCTTCGGGCGAAGGAAAGCTGCCTGGCATTTCTTCCAGGGCTTCCAGGGAGAAAAAAACTTTTTTTCGGTGACGCCTGGTAGCCGTTTTAACGGTTATGCTATATAGCCAGGTAGTTAACTTCCCTTTTGCCGGGTTATAGGTTTGGCGGGCCTTCCAGCTAGCTAAAAAGACTTCTTGCAGGACATCTTCTGCTTCTTCTTTACTGCCAGTGATTAGGAAAGCTGTTCTATAAACCATATTATGGTAATTATTAAAAAATTTAAGAAAAGCCTCACCGTCGCCTACATACCAATTTTCCAAAAAATCCATTATTTAACGCTGGCCCCTCTTTTTAAAATACCCGGCACAAAGATCCTTGTTATAAAGTTATAGATGTTTTTATGAAGAAAGGTTCAATTTTACTTCACCATCGGGGTTTTCTTATGTTTGATTTTATCATCAGGGCATGTACCCTGGATTTAAATTTTTATACGTCTCGGATTTGGTGGATGTCTGCTTATAGCGCTTGAAATGGGGGCGGGCACCGCTATTCCCATCATCCGGAATTTGAGTGAAAGGCTGGGAAGCCGTTACCATGCGGTGGTTATACGCATAAATCCTCGCGAGCCTCATATTCATGCGCCTCATATCTCTCTCGATTGCGGCGCGCTGGAGAGGTGAGTACATTGGGCAATCAATCGCTTGAGCTGTTCGAGTCCCATGCCCGTCCTGGCAGATACCTCGACGAGCTGATGCCGGCAGGATATCTTAAAATCTTCTATTGATTGATGATTAACCGGCTGATCCATTTTCGGGGAACTATTCGACACTTTCGGCGCCCTGGTGGGGACGGCTGGAAAAGCCGGCCTTCTGGACGATAGCGGTCGCTCGGACCAGCTGGGCTGGGCCATGCTGGTGGATGCCGGCGGAGTTTCCTTTGGTGCCCTGGTGGGTAACAGCACCGTCACCGCCTACGTTGAAAGTACAGCCGGCATTGCCGAGGGGGCCGCACTGACCTCACCGCCGTGACCACCGGAGTGTTGTTCCTCCTGGCACTGGTCCTGTCCCCGGTAGCCGGTCTGATCCCGGCGCGGCTGCAGCGCCGGCGCTGATTATCGTCGGCCTTTTGATGGCCGAGTCCGTCAAAGAAATAAACCTTGCAGACTTCACCGAATGCTTACCTTATATTTGATAATCAGTTGTCTTCTTCCTCTGCAACATCCCCAAAGAGGATTCGCATAAAATCTCGTCTGCCATATAGCACTCTGTCCACATATACAGTATCATTTTCATAACGGTAAAAAGCTGTATATTGCCCACACACAAGGTAACGATAGTTTGTTTCAATTTTAATAACAGAGGACAAGGGCGCTCCAATCAACGGGAATTCCATAAGATCTCTGAATCGTTTGGTGATTTTGGCCAGCACAT
This sequence comes from Firmicutes bacterium UBA4795, assembly GCA_002402825.1. GTDB lineage: Bacteria > Bacillota > Desulfotomaculia > Desulfotomaculales > Nap2-2B > SCADC1-2-3. The sequence goes on along the minus strand of DHGP01000032.1, from coordinate 2,883 downwards.
TCGTTGCTGCTGTAGGATTACCTAATTCCTCGGAGATATATTCTTTTATCTCAAGCATATCCTTTTGCGCTTTGGGCGAGATTTTAAGATTAACCATTCGTTACCCCCAGGGATGCTTCTAGTTCATCAATGGTTAGCCATCCATTTTCCTGCCCTGCCTTTTCACCTTTAGCAAGCTCAGTAAGCAATTTTAATTTTGCCTGCATTTTTTCATATTCCTGTATATCCATAACCACATAGCGGCCACGGCCATTTTTTGTTAAAAAGACCGGTGAACCCTCCTCTATGCTGCGCAACACTTCATTGTAATTCCTTAAATCGGAAATCGGCTTAATGTTAGGCATAATAAATCTCCTTTCCCTTTTGCTGTTATTATTATAGCAATATTCTTCGTAAAATACAACAGCAACGATGAAGGGACTTAGAATATTTATACCTGAAGCCCTCAAATCTTCAATAAAAAATAAATTAAAGTTTTTCTATAGTGTTGACATTTATTTTTACATATGTGATAATACATATGTAAAATCTTTTTTTAGGAGGGATAACCTATGAAAGCATCATTTAGGGATTTTATTGCCCATAATCCAAACTGTAAAAAATATGACGGCAATCCGGAAGCAATCCATATTTTTGAAAACATCCTGTCAAAGGACGATAACATTATCGCAATGATAGACGCAACCGAAGCAAACAAACCTGCTTTATCTGCCTGCATTCAAGAAGTAGAAAATTATTATAAAAATCTCCCATCACCTACTTTTGATTTAACTGATAATTTCACAAAACAAGCACTGGGACGGATGGTAAAAACTATTTTAGAACCTTTTGGCTATCAGCCCGATACGCAAAAAGACATGCCAAAATCCTGCTCTGCTGAATTTGTAACATCAGCCACTGTTTACAAATATGTTGGAAATGCTACCATGATGGTTGTTCGAAAAATAGATAGGATAGATAGGATAGGGATAGGATATATAGGATAGGAATATAGGATAGGAATTAGCTTTTTCCATCTCAGTAATATTAGGATAGTAACACAGTATATTACTACCCGTCAAACATTAATTTTCCCAAACCATTACTTTACTGGATTTATATGAACGATAGCCTGGCTATTTTACCAAAAAGGACAGGCATGAAGACTCTCATGCCAAAATGTGCGCACAATCAAACAGGCCATGGCAGATTCCATGTAACAACACGTGAGCAATCCTCATAGCCATATACTGTCCAATGCGAACCTATCTTGATAAGAACCCTAAATGCAGTCCTCATAAGGTGTCAACTGGGAATATTCATCCTCATATGGCATTTGGAGGACATAATCATCACGGGTTGTATCATCAGACGGTCCGGAAGGTTTTGAAGCAGGTATGTACTGATGCTCCTTATAAAGGTTGGGGGGATCATGATTTCCCGGCATCCACAGATCAAGGTGCAGCAATATCTTCAAAGATGGTCTCTTCCTCTTCTATAAAGGATATGATGCGCATGGAGCCGTTGCACTTGGGGCATAGCAGCGGATCGGTATGGTAAACCTTTTGAATCAGGCGGGCCCAGTTCCTGCGGAATGCCTTTTTTGAAATATCGGAATCAACCAGTGAAGGCACCTGGTTGTCAGTCTCTGTTTTTTTGCGCGTGCCCCGTGACTTGTTTGAATAGTACCCGTAATACCGGACAAGTTGTTCACCCCTGTTGGGAATATGGGTAACCAGCCGGGCCAGCCAATCCAGCGCCACAAAAGTTTCACGGACTTAAGCTGTTTTTGCCTTTATAGATTACTCGCGCGACACCGTCATTCGATTCGGATGCCGGTATATAGAGCAATCTTTCCTGTGAGATGGGAGCCCGGACAATATATTGGGCTAACCTCTCAATCTCCTCCTGGTCGGAAGGCCAGATGGCTTCTCCACAATATACGTTAAACCCGCTGTGATGCCAACCCATCATATTTTCTATGATGAAATCAGTTATTATATTTCCGCCCCTATTTGTACCAGTCCCAAAACTCTTCGTGCGATACCCCAATGTGCTTCAGTATCTTAGCCAGTTTTTGTGGCCTAACTCGTTTGCCTGGATGATGGTGTATTGTAAAAGACACGCCCTTTCGATTTCTACCCACAACAACCGGCGAGCCATCTCCACGCAGGATAAGACCAAAGCGCTTCACCAGAGCAATAAGCTCCTTGTAGGTTATTTCTGGTAGAGACGCTATCTTTAACTCACCTCCACCAAAACCCTCTTCTTATTTGATCCAATAATTTCTTCTCTGCAACACTTCACCAGTTCGTTTATGGCAAGTTTCAAGTTCTCCAGGGCTTCCTGTTCCGTATCGCCACTCGCAGTAGCTCTTAATTCATCGCAATAGGCGAGATACTCATCATCAATTTTCTCAATTACACAAAAAACCTGCATAAAAAGCGCCTCCATTCCTTAAACTTACTACCTATAAGCTATTCTAACCTACTTTTTTATTTCTTACAAGAACACTCCAAAAAAAGAGGGGAGCGAGAGAGAACTCCTGCCTCCTATGAATTATGGTTTTAAAAAACCACTTTTTTAAGAAGAATTCAGCAGCAAGCGCAGGAAGATTCCCATCTTTAATGGCAGAGAGGCGTTTTAAGCGAGTAAGCTTTCCATAAGTATGACTAATCTCATCATCAGCAAGACTAAGTTGTTCCTTTAGTTCATTAAGTTCGGATTCCTCCTGTGATGACAGGTAGCCATCTTCCCCAACCTGACCAAGTTTCTCCTCATACCTAGCAATATCGGCATTTCTGGTTAATCTGCGCAAATTTGTTAGCTTTCTTTGAGCTTCCCGAAGATCCTCAGCAGTTAAACCCAAGCTTTGCTGATTGATACTAGACAAAGACCTTTACC
>DHGP01000029.1 GCA_002402825.1 Firmicutes bacterium UBA4795 | reverse complement strand
GGTAAAGGTCTTTGTCTAGTATCAAAGGAAGGACTATGGTTAAGCAAAGAAGGTTTTGAATTTTCTAAAATTCAATATTGGACCTGGAAACAAATAGAAGAAAGAGATATATTCAATGAAATATTTGACATCATCGGCAAGAAAAAATAATTTAGGAGTGTTAGCATGGCTCAAAAATGCGCTGATTGCGGGAAGGAACTTTCATTTTGGAGTAAGATTTTCCCGTCTGATCGAAAACTGTGCCCTGCTTGCAAAAACATTAACAAGGAAAAGGTTGAGCAGTTTATATCCCGATTGAACGAATTTGGCCTGGATCGGTATCTTGATTTTCAGGAAGAACAAGAACTTGTTGAGCTTCAGCAAAGCTTGGGTTTAACTGCTGAGGATCTTCGGGAAGCCCAAAGAAAGCTAACAAATTTGCGCAGATTAACCAGAAATGCCGATATTGCTAGGTATGAGGAGAAACTTGGTCAGGTTGGGGAAGATGGCTACCTGTCACCACAGGAGGAATACGAACTTAATGAACTAAAGGAACAACTTAGCCTTGCTGATGATGAGATTAGTCATACTTATGGAAAGCTTACTCGCTTAAAACGCCTCTCTGCTATTAAAGATGGGCATCTTCCTGTGCTTGCTGCTGATATTTTGCTTAAGAAAGGCGAGCAGTGTCATTATGAAATCTCAACTGATTTGATTGAAGAAAAAAGCCGGACAAGGTATGTCGGTGGGAGCAAGGGAGTAAGCTTCAGAATTGCCAAAGGAGTTTATTACCGGGTGGGAGGTTTTAAAGGAGAACGCATAGTAGATACTTTTAAAGAAGTTACCGATAGCGGAACGCTTTATATTACCAATAAAAGAGTAGTTTTCGTGGGGGCAAAGAAAAATGTTACTTATCAGTTGAATAAAGTGGTGAATTTCACAAAGTACCCGGATGCTCTTCAATTTCAAAAGGAAAATGAGTCAAAACCCAGGTATTTTTTAATCAAAGACCAGGATGCAATCGACGAAATCGGGTTAATATTATCCCAAATTGTATCTGATTTGTAAAAACTTTCATTATTTAAATTTAAGACTGTTGAAAAACCCCCTGTTTTTTATTTATCAATAAATAACACCTAATAGCCTTCAATCACGATCTAATGTAAACCAACAAGATCAAAAGTTATTTTCTTAAACTGAACAAGCGGTAAAAGTTATTCTAACCACAATTCTGATTCACCGACGTTAATTTCTGGGTTAGATATATCCAAAGTCTAACTGTCCAACTCGTTAGGGGGGCTGAATAGTTCCATGTTTATCCCAGTTTTCCTTCCTTTAAATTAAAATTAAAGTAGCTCGTGTTTTTTTGCTTTGTATATTTAATTTTCCTTCAGGTCATATTATGAATTGAATAATTATTACCAAAGTAACTAAATTAAACTTAAGAAAGGATGAAGTTTTTATGCCTGAGCACCCCATAGAAGGATTAATGAAAACAGCCATGGAAAATATCAAGGGAATGGTGGATGTAAACACAGTAGTGGGGGACCCGGTAGAGACACCTGACGGAACAGTAATTATTCCTGTTTCCCGGGTTACCTGTGGTTTTGGGGCCGGAGGGGGAGAGTTGGAACCAGAAGCAAGACGAAAAAATGAAAGCAGTGATGAGGCTCAGACGCCTTTTTTTGGAGGGGGAAGCGGGGCTGGTGTTTCTGTCCAACCCGTTGGTTTTTTAGTGGTCGGACACGGGCAAATCAGGCTGCTGCCGGTAGATGGTAACCCGATTGTAGACCGTTTAATTGACCTGGCTCCCCAGTTAATGCTCCAAATTGATACTTTTCTTAACAAAAAAAGAAATCTTGAGCCAGAAAAATGACCTGAATATTTTAACTGACTGCCTTGAACAAACTGGAAACTTGAACTGCCTTGAACAGTCTAGAAACCTGCCCTACTGACTGCTTAAAGGTAATAATAGAAACTTTTCTACTTATTAATTATTTGGATAAAATTTTTATTTTTAACAACTTTTTTAACAAATTAACAGTACTCTCGAATATAAATAAAATATATTGGGGTTAAGATTTAAGTATTTCCGCGTAGAGGATATAACCTCAGGAACGATCGGCGGTCTGGCGGTTTTAAAGGAGGCCGATTAATGGTTGTAGTTGTTGGTGCAGGATGGGCAGGGTGTGCCGCAGCTTATGCCGCAGCTACCGCTGGGGCAAAGGTAACTTTAATTGAAAAAACGGATATGCTCTTGGGAACTGGTTTAGTGGGGGGAATTATGCGCAACAATGGACGTTACACCGCTACCGAGGAGGCTTGCGCTTTAGGCTGTAGCGACATTTTTAACCTTATTGAAAGTGTTACCCTACACCGATGGTTAGATTTTCCAGGTCATTATCACGCCTCCTTGTACGATGTAACAAGAATAGAATCCGTAATTAAAAAGGCGCTTATAGAGAAAGGCATTGACCTTCGCTTACAAAACCGGGTGATTGGCGCTTTTAAGAAAGGGAATGAGCTTACGGAAGTTTATACGGCCCAGGGAAAAAACTTCGCGGGAGAAATTTTTATTGATGCTACCGGTACAGCCGGTCCAATTAGAAACTGTACTCAATTAGGCCTGGGTTGCGCAATGTGTATTTTACGTTGCCCTACCTTTGGGCCCCGCGTAAGCTTAACTGATAAAGCAGGAATAAAAGAAATTAAGGCCGGAGAAGGGTTTCCTTATTTTGAAGCCATGAGTGGTTCTTGTAAATTAGACAAGAAATCACTTGCTCGCTGGCTGGTTTTGCAGTTAGAAAAGAATGGGGTTGTTGTTTCGCCTTTACCTCAAGATATTCAAAATGAGATTCAAAAAAAGGAAAGTACCCAACCGAAAGCAAAAGCTTGCCAGCAGTATAATCTGGTAGAATATACTAAAAACTTAATTTTACTGGATACCGGGCAGGCCAAATTAATGACTCCGTTTTTTCCTTTAGAAATATTAAGAAAAATAAAGGGGTTTGAGGAAGCACGTTACGCCGACCCTTATTCAGGAGGAAAGGGTAATTCTGTTCGTTTTATGGCCATTGCCCCCTGTGATGGCAGCTTAAAGGTTGAGGGAGTACCTAATTTGTATTGCGCCGGCGAAAAAACAGGTTTGTTGGTAGGCCATACGGAAGCAATAATTACCGGCTTTCTGGCGGGATATAATGCCGTGTGCCGCCTGGCAGGAAAAGAGCCTTTAGTTTTATCCACGGAATTAGCGGCCGGGGACTTAATTTATTTTATGCACCAAGAAATGAAGACCCAGGAAGGAATGAAGAAAAAATACACCTTTTCAGGCTCGGTTTATTTTGAGCGGATGCTGGATTTAAATTTATATACCACAGATGTAAAAAATGTCGAGCGCAGAGTGGCAAAAACCGGTTTAAAAGGGATATTTAAGAGTAAGATTCTTTAACAACCTCACTAAGAAATAAAATAGACCCATAATTTCTTCCGGGAAACTAAAAATCATACTTTATCTGTTTACCCGCTGAACTTGTAAAAAAGCAAGTTCTATTTTTTTCCTTACATCATAAAAATAAGGGGAAGACTATAAGGGAGAAGGACAGGCAAGTGGTTAATTTTATCTGGTTGGTCTTAATTGTATTGGGTGTAATTGTGGCCGGAACGTCCGGAAAAATTGAAGTAGTAACCCTGGCTGCTTTAGAGGGAGCCAATAACGCGGTAAAAACCTCTCTTAACCTTATAGCCATTATAACTTTTTGGTTGGGGATAATGAAACTCGCCGAAGCAGCAGGTTTGGTTCAGTGTCTGGCCCGGTTGGCTCGCCCTTTGCTTCGCTTTTTGTTTCCTGAGATTCCGCAAAATCATCCTGCTTTTGGGGCCATTGTTATGAACCTTTGCGCTAATATACTTGGGTTGGGAAATGCCGCCACTCCCATGGGGATGATTGCTATGCAGGAAATGCAAAAACTTAACCAGGGCAATCTCAAGACGGCTACTAGCGCTATGTGTACTTTTCTAGCTTTAAACACTTCTTGTATCACCCTGATTCCCACCATAATTATTGGAATTAGATTAATGCATAATTCGGCCGACCCTACGGCTATTGTAGGCCCAACCATTTTTGCCACTACTTGTGGCATGATTGTCGCTATAGCAGTAGACCGGTTTTTATATTTTTTTTACCGTAACCGTTAACTTATGGTTAAGCATATCCAAGAGGCGGTTTTATTATGCTTTACTCAATAATTACTGAAGTTTCACGCTGGATTATTCCCCTGGCTATTTTATTTGTTCTTTTTGCCGCCGTAATAAAAAAAGTAAAGGTTTTTGAGGTTTTTATTGAAGGAGCCCAAGAAGGCTTTACCACTGCTATTAAAACAATTCCGTACCTGGTGGCTATGCTTATGGCCATTAACATTTTTAGAGCCACCGGAGCCATGGAATTGTTGGTACATAATTTATCTCCTTTTTTTAATTACTTTTATTTTCCCGTTGAAGTATTGCCTCATGCCATTATGCGACCTCTTTCAGGAGGAGCAGCTTTGGGTGTGGCCACTAATATTATTGCCACCCATGGTCCGGATAGCTACCTTGGACGGCTGGTTTCTACCATGCAGGGCAGTACAGATACCACTTTTTACGTGCTTACCTTGTACTTTGGGTCGGTAGGAATTACCAGGTACAGGTACGCGGTTATTTCCGGCCTAGCGGCCGATTTTACCACCCTGGTAGCCTCGGTGTTTATTGTAAATAAGGTTTTTGGAACGGGTGGTTAATTTAAAGATGTGGTTTATCCGATGAATGCCCTGGCCGATGGGTGGAAAAGGAAAAAAGAGCGAAACGTCAAATGCCATTTCACTTATCTAACCCCTAATTGTTTTTCCAATTGCTTGACTTTTGCCAGGTCAGCATCTAATTTCCGGAAACTGTCCAGGTACTGCATCGCTTTGTCAACTCTTCCATCTAAATACTTTATTATAGCCATATAATAAAGGGCGGTCGGTTCATATTTATCAAACATTAGTGCTTCATTAAAATATTGAATAGCCAATCTCCGATTACTATCCTGTAAATATGCAAAGCCAATTTTGGCGCAAACCGTGGCGTTACCTGGTTGTTCCTTTGATGGAGCTTTACGTTGTTTTGATTTGGCTATTTTTAAGGCTGCTACCAATTCACTTGCATTTATAAAGCGATCCTCCGGCCGTTTTTCTAAACATCTGATAATAATTTCATCTAGTTCCGGAGGGATGGCAGAATTTAAATCGCAAGGCCTGGGAAATGGAACCGTTGCTATAATTTCACTCAGTGATTTTCTTGGAAATTGACCGGTTAGTACTCTATAAAATACTACTCCAAAAGCATATATATCGCTGGAAATATATCTTTTGCCTGGCTCATCGGCAGATTGACCAAGAACTTCCGGAGCGCTATAAAACCAGGCCCCCATACCGTTAGTGATAACAAACTTTTCTTCAATGGTTCTACTGTGGCCAAAATCCATCAGTTTTACGCCATCGAAAGATATGATGAGATTATCCGGTTTAATATCCCCGTAACTTACTGACGGATTTAACGAATGTAAGTAAGAAAGGCCTTCCGCAGCCTCGATCATCCATTGATACGCCTCATCAAGACTTATGTAATTGGGGCGCTCCGGGTCCCCTATTCTTTGCGCCAGTGTTAATCCAGGAACGTTAGACTGTGTGAAAACCAACAATTGTAAAAATACATAAAAAGCATGATAAATCTAGGTATAATGGTACTTTGCAGACTTAAAATGTGATACAATTAGCATTATAAAAAGATATAAGAGGTGCCAATTATGCCATATATATAAGGAGAAAATAGAAATCAGATAATACTATTTCCGGAAAGCATAGATGATTATATAAATGAAGATAGCACCGTTCGGGTAATAGAAGAATATGTACAGCAGCTTGATATGAAAGAGCTTGGCTTTAAGAAAACCGTGTATCCAACAATCGGAAGGCCGCCATATGATCCTAAAGATTTACTTAAACTTTACCTTTACGGATACCTTAATAGAATACGTTCATCGGGAAGGCTTGAACACGAAGCAGCAAGGAATATAGAAGTAATATGGCTTCTAAAGAAGTTAAAACCTGATTTTAAAACAATAGCAGATTTTAGGAAAGATAACAAAAAAGCCCTTAAGAAGGTATTCAGAGATTTCACCAAACTATGTGATGAGTGGGGGTTATTTGGCAAGGAGCTTGTAGCAATTGACGGAACAAAGTTTCGTGCCTGTAATTCAAAAAAGAACAACTATAGCGTAAAAAAGCTTGAACGGCACATAAAATACCTTGACGAAAAAATTGATAAATACATAAGCGAAACTGGGGAGCTTATTACTTTTTGACCAAAAGAAAGATTTCCGTAAGTACCGAAATTGCGTTATCGTTTCTGGCATATAACTTGAGACGGGTAATGAGTATACTTGGAAATAAAGAAATATTGAGAAGACTTAAGAGAAAAAAGGAAACCGGTATTGGTATAAGATACCGGTTCCATAGTATTTTAAATTATAAATCAAGATAAAACCATGTCCCTGTGAAAACAGGGAGATGAAGACTGCGAACTGGAGTTATTTATGGGAGAATTATGGAAGAATTTTTCACACCGTCTGACGCTCCGCGTTCTCGAAAATAAGAAAAAGGCGGGAAGGCGGATTTTAACTCAGTTCAGCTACCCCCTTGGCGATGAGCAGCGGTGGATGCCGGAGAAAGTCAGGCCACTCTTCGAAAAAGAATTGGCCCGCATTAATAATGAAGGCCGGAAACTGTTAAACAAGGCGCTCTCTGGAGGGGTGGATAACTTTTTGAAGAGTCGCCGGGAGCAGGTGATCAATGATGCAAATCTGATGTACCAGGAATTTCATCCTGGTGAAGTCTTACCCAAAGAGGTAATTACAAAGATTCTGGATGATTTAAAGGAGCGTTTGAATAAAGCCTTTGCCGGCAAGTTTATCCCCGAAGTAAATTATAACCGGATTGGCTTCCACTTACAACGAGGTTCGGATTGGGCTTCCAACTGGGACCAGCCTTTATGGTGTAGTCGTAATCTAGGAAAAAAGTGCCCTTTTTCAACAGCCCCTTGAGAGAGGGGGTTAGGGGGAGGGGGATTTGAACTTTTTTCGGCAATCTCGTGTATACTGTATAAATTTTGCATATAGTTTTCAGTTAGTTATTTTCATGATATGATTTATCATATAAATTAGGTTAACAATGGGAAGGATGAATCGACTTATAATGGAAAAAAGAAAAGTTAAGATTGTAGATACTACCCTTCGTGACGGGGAACAAACAGCCGGGGTAGTGTTTGCCAACCGGGAAAAGGTCCGTATTGCCAAGTTTTTAGACGAACTAGGGGTTGATCAAATTGAAGCCGGTGTACCAATAATGGGCGGTGATGAAGAAGAAGCCGTCAAAGAAATTTGCAAGGCTGGATTAAAGGCCAGTATCATGGGCTGGAATAGACCGGTTATTAAGGATATTGAAGCATCTTTAGCCTGTGGAGTTGACGCCGTGGCTATTTCTATTTCTACTTCTGATCTTCATATTGAACACAAACTTCAATCCACCAGAGAAGAGGTACTAGAAAAAATGGTAAAAGCCATTGAATTTGCCAAAAAAGAAGGGATGTACGTCTCGGCTAACGCTGAAGATGCTTCCCGAAGCGATATGGATTTTTTAATTAATTTTACCCGGGCCGTTAAAGAGGCAGGGGCCGACCGCCTACGTTATTGCGATACGGTAGGCATTTTAGACCCTTTTGCTACTTATGAAAAAATTAAAACCATTTTAGGTAAAGTAAATATTAACATTGAGATGCACACCCACAATGATTTTGGCATGGCTACTGCTAATGCTATTGCTGGTGTAAAAGCAGGGGCTAATTACGTTGGGGTTACGGTAATTGGTTTAGGCGAAAGGGCCGGTAATGCTGCTTTAGAAGAGGTAGTGATGGCCTTAAAGCACATTTGTGGAATTGATTTATCTTTTAAAACCGAGCTTTTCCGGGAAGTGGCCGAGTACGTTTCCCATGCCTCCGGCCGGGAACTCCCTGCCTGGAAGGCTATTGTGGGTTCAAATATGTTTGCCCATGAATCAGGTATTCACGCTGACGGGGCCTTAAAAAATCCTCGTACTTACGAACCTTTTCGTCCTGAAGAAGTAGGTTTAGACCGTCAAATTGTTATTGGCAAACATTCCGGCACGGCGGCCTTAAAAGCAAAATTTGCCGAATACGGCATTCATTTAGGTGAATATCAGGCTAAAGAAATGCTGGCTATCGTCCGCTCACACTGCGTTTCTTTAAAACGAACCTTATTTGATAAAGAATTAATGTACATTTACGATGATTATTTTGGAAAGTAGGAGTTTAAGTGGGTCAAACTATTGCCGAAAAGATTCTTACCCAGCACAGCTCAAAGCAAGTTTACGCTAATGAGCTAACGGTAGCCCGGGTAGATTTATTTATGGGCCAGGACGGAACTTCTCCCCTGGCCATTAAAGCTTTTCAAGAAATGAACGGGAAAAAAATTTTTAACCCGGCTAAAGTACATCTGATTATTGATCACAGTGCCCCCAGCCCTAACGAAGGTGTGTCTGCTTTACATCAGCTAATGCGGGATTTTTCGCGGGAAACAGGGTGTAAGCTACATGATATTGGGGAAGGAGTTTGCCACCAATTAATCCCAGAAAGCGGGCAAATTGGGCCAGGCTCTTTAGTTATTGGCGCTGATTCCCACACCTGTACTTATGGAGCTTTAAACGCTTTTTCCACCGGCGTAGGCTCAACGGATTTGGCCGCCGGACTTATTTCCGGACAGATGTGGTTTAAAGTCCCTGAAACAATTAAGTTTACCTGCCACGGCCAACTGCCTAAAGGGGTATACTCCAAAGACCTTATTTTAAAATTAATTGGTGAAATAACGGCTGACGGAGCTACCTACATGGCTTGTGAGTATACGGGAGAAACAATAACTGCTTTATCTATGGACGAGCGTTTTACCATGGCCAATATGGCCGTAGAAATGGGCGCTAAAGCAGGACTTATGGAAGCTGATGAAAAAACGTACCAATGGTTAAGTCAATTTACCGGCCAAAAATTTACCGCAGCAAAAGCTGATCCGGACGCCGTTTACGCTAAAGAATTAACCTACGACGTATCACACCTGGTTCCTCAGGTGGCCAAACCCCACCGGGTAGACAATGTTTGCCCCGTTAATGAGGTGGCCGGAACACCGGTAAACCAAGCCGTACTGGGCACTTGTACTAATGGGCGCCTAGAAGATTTAAGAATTGCTGCCCAAATTTTAAAGAACAGAAAAATACACCGCGATGTCCGGTTTATTGTTGCCCCAGCCTCCCGCCAGATTTTTTTGGCGGCCATGCAAGAAGGCATCATCCAAACCCTGGTAGAAAGCGGAGCCGCGGTGGTAACCCCCGGCTGTGGTCCTTGCGTGGGTACGCACAATGGTATTCCAGCCGACGGAGAAAATATAATTTCCACCGCTAACCGTAACTTTAAGGGAAGAATGGGCAACAGCAGGGCTTTTATTTACTTAGCCTCTCCAGCCACCGTTGCTGCTTCAGCTTTAACCGGAAAGATTACTGACCCCCGGGAATATATTTAAAAGAGCAAAGGATGGTAATACATGCTATTACGAGGGAAAGCCCATATATTTGGAAGTGATGTCAATACCGATTATATTATCTCAGGAAAATACAAGTTTAAGACCCTTGATATGAACGAGCTGGCTAAACATGTCATGGAGGATTTAGACCCGGATTTCTACCAAAAAGTTAGCCCAGGCGATTTTATTGTCGCCGGAAGCAATTTTGGCTGCGGCTCTTCCCGGGAGCAGGCTCCTCTAGCTGTTAAATACGCTAAAATTAGCGCCGTGCTGGCCCAATCATTTGCCCGTCTTTTTTACCGTAACGCCATTAATACCGGACTGCCGGTGGTGGAATGTGATACCGCAAATATTACTGCCGGAGACGAATTAGAGGTGGATTTGACCAAAGGGGAAGTTACTAACCGTACTAAGGGGATTATTATTCCCGTCAAGCCACTACCGCCAGTTATGATAAAAATTTTAAATGACGGAGGGCTGGCAGCCCATTTTCGTAAATATGGCGGCTTTAATTTTTAGTTTTAAACTTTCAGGAGGGAAAAATGACTTATAACGTAACTTTAATTCCAGGAGATGGCATTGGTCCGGAAATAGTTGCCGCAGCCAAAGAAATTATTGATGCGTCAGGGGTAGACATAAACTGGGAAGTGGTCTTAGCCGGGGAAGCAGTTATGGCTGAGCACGGAACTCCCCTTCCTGATTATGTTTTAGCGTCCATTAAACGAAACCGGGTGGCTCTAAAGGGGCCAATCACCACCCCGGTAGGAGGCGGCTTTAAAAGCGTTAACGTTACTTTGCGCCAAAAGTTAAATTTATACGCCAATGTTCGCCCGGCGCGGACATTACCGGGCATTAGCACTCGCTATGAAACGGTAGATATAATTGTAGTCCGGGAAAATACGGAGGACTTATACGCGGGTATTGAACATAAGGTGGGTAAAAACGCCGCCGAGAGTATAAAAATTATCACCCGGGAAGCCTCCGAAAAAATTGTCCATTTTGCTTTTAACCTGGCCCGGCGTAAGGGGCGAAAAAAAGTAACGGCCGTACATAAAGCTAACATTATGAAGTTAACCGACGGCCTTTTTTTAGACTGTGCCCGTGAAGTAGCTAAAGATTATCCGGATATATCCTTTGACGAAATGATTGTTGACGCTTTGTGTATGAAATTAGTCCAGGCCCCAGAGACTTATGATGTGTTAGTATTACCCAACCTTTACGGTGATATTGTTAGTGATTTATGCGCCGGACTGGTCGGTGGGTTGGGGGTGGCTCCCGGGGCTAATATAGGTGATGAAGTAGCCGTGTTTGAACCTGTCCACGGAAGCGCGCCAAAACACGCGGGTAAAAACCGGGTTAACCCGTTAGCCATTATTTTATCCGGTATAATGATGCTTGAACATTTAAACGAAAAAAAAGCAGCCCAACGGGTCATGGAGGCGGTAATAGTCGTATTAAAAGAAAAAACCCACCTTACTTATGATTTAGGTGGGACAGCTTCCACCAGCGAAATGGCCGCTGCCATAATCCGGAAAATGAGTTAACATGAGATCAAAAATGGGGTATCGAGAAAGAGCAACGATGAGGACCTAAAAACAATGAAAGGGAAGAAGGGTATCCTTTTTTCTACTTTAACTACCAAAGTTATATTCTTGAATTGTTTTTACCGTAAGCTGGTTATGCCTGATAGCTGCAATACCCTGAGCCATGGCGTAAGCACTGGCTATAGTTGTGGCGTAGGGAAGACGGTACTCCACACAAGCACGGCGAATTAGGTAAGAATCCTGAGTACGTCTTTTGCCCAAAGAGGTATTTACTACCATTTGAATATCCCCATTTTTAATGCGATCTACCACGTGAGGGCGTCCTTCCGAAACCTTTAATATTCTTTTGGCCGGAATGCCTTTTTGATTTAAATAGGCGGCTGTTCCGCGGGTGGCTAAAATACCAAAACCCATCTGGTGAAACTTTTTGGCTACCGCATAAAGGGCCGGCTTATCATGATCACGCACGCTGAGCAGGACACTACCTGTCGTAGGCAGCATTTGCCCTGCGGCTAACTGGGATTTAGCAAAAGCAAGGCCAAAGGAAGAATCAATGCCCATTACTTCGCCGGTAGATTTCATTTCTGGTCCTAGTAAAATATCCACCCCAGGAAAACGGTCAAAGGGAAAAACAGATTCTTTAATTGCAATATGCGTTATTTCCTTTTCTGACGTCAATCCCAGTTCTTTTAAGCTTTTGCCTAGCATTACCTTGGTGGCCAGTTTAGCTAAAGGAATACCGGTGGCTTTACTGATAAAAGGAATGGTGCGGGAAGCACGGGGATTAACTTCCAATACGTAAAGCCGATCATTTTTAACTGCGTACTGGATGTTCATTAAACCAATTACCCCCAACTCAATGGCCAGTGCCCGGGTACTTTCTTTAATTTGGGCGCAAACCTCACGCTTTAAAGTGTGGGGGGGAAGTACACAGGCGCTGTCTCCGGAATGAATACCGGCTTCTTCAATGTGTTCCATAATACCACCAATAACAATCGTTTCCCCGTCAGAAATGGCGTCTACATCCACCTCAATTGCGTCTTCTAAAAATTTATCAATTAGCACCGGGTGCTCGCCAGATACAAGAACGGCGGAGGTAATATAGGTTTTTAAATCCGCTGCATCATAAACAATGCGCATTGCCCTTCCTCCTAAAACATAAGAGGGACGTACCATTACCGGATAACCAATTGAGCTGGCCACCTGGATGGCTTCTTTTAAATTTATAGCTGTGCCGTTTGGTGGCTGGCTCAAACCTAATTTTTTTAGGAGGACTTGAAAACGCTTGCGGTCTTCAGCCTGGTCAACGCTGTCCGGGGAAGTACCTAAAATTGGAACGCCGGCTTTGTGAAGCGGAACGGTTAAATTAAGGGGGGTTTGGCCGCCAAACTGAACAATCACCCCTAAAGGTTTTTCTTTTTCCACAATATGCAGGACATCCTCTAAGGTTAAAGGTTCAAAGTAAAGCCGGTCAGAAATGTCATAATCCGTACTAACCGTTTCCGGGTTGCTGTTCACCATAATGGAAGTATAGCCTTCTTCCCGCAAGGCGAGTGAAGCGTGCACGCAGCAGTAATCAAACTCAATACCCTGGCCGATGCGGTTAGGCCCGCTCCCTAAAATCATTACCTTCTTTTTATTGGTTGGATCAACCCTTACCTCATCTTCTACTTCGTAAGTGGAGTAATAATAAGGAGTATAAGCCTCAAACTCAGCCGCGCAAGTATCCACTAGCTTATAAACCGGGTATAAGCTGGCTGATTTGCGCTTTTGTCTTATTTCTGCCTCGGTGCTTGATGCTAAAGACGCTAGTTGGCGGTCGGAAAACCCGTACTTTTTTGCTTTTTTTAACCGGTCTAACGGTAGATGTTTCGTGCTGGCAATTTCTTGTTCTAAGTCTATAATTTGCTTAACCTGCTGCAAAAACCAGGGGTCAATTTTGGTTAGTTCATAAACCTCCTCGCATTTTAAACCAGCTTTAAAAGCCGCCCCCAGGTAAAAAATACGCTTGGAATTAGGGGTTAGAATATTTTGTTCAATTTCTTCCCGGGAAGGCGAGGAACTTTTCAGCCAACCGGTATCTAAACCAGAGCAGCCAATTTCTAAAGAGCGCAGGCCTTTTTGCAAGGCTTCTTTAAAAGTCCGGCCAATGGCCATCACTTCGCCTACCGATTTCATGGACGTGGTAATTAAATCTTCGGTATCCGGAAATTTTTCAAAGGTCCAGCGGGGAATTTTTACCACGCAGTAATCAATGGTAGGCTCAAAGGAAGCCTTTGTTTCCTTGGTGATATCGTTGGGAAGCTCATCTAAATAATATCCTACCGCTAGTTTGGCGGCAATTTTAGCAATGGGAAAGCCCGTAACTTTAGAAGCCAGGGCTGAACTGCGCGAAACCCGCGGGTTCATTTCAATGACTACCATTTCGCCATTTTCAGGGTTAACCGCAAATTGAATGTTAGAACCGCCTGTTTCTACCCCTATCTCACGGATAATAGCAATGGCCGCGTCCCGCATTAATTGGTATTCTTTATCCGTTAAAGTTTGCGCGGGAGCAACGCATAAGCTATCCCCCGTATGAACCCCCATCGGGTCAAAGTTTTCAATACTGCAAATAATAACCACATTATCTTTTTTATCCCGCATTACTTCCAATTCATATTCCTTCCAGCCGATTACCGATTCTTCCAACATAACCTCGTGAATCAAACTGCGGTCAAGTCCCTGGGTGACTAAAACCTCCAAATCCTCACGGCTGTACGCGACACCGCCTCCTGCCCCTCCCAAGGTAAAACTGGGGCGAATAATAAGGGGAAACCCTATTTCCCGGGCAATTCGTCTAGCTTGCTCACGATTGCGGGCAATGCCGCTTTTTGGAACACGCAGGCCAATATTTTGCATGGCCTGCCGGAAAAGCTCTCTGTTCTCTGCTTTATGAATTACCTGCGGGGAAGCGCCAATCATTTCCACCTCAAAAGAGCTAAGCACGCCCATTTCTGCAACCTTAACGGCCGTGTTAAGAGCAGTCTGCCCCCCCAAGGTCGGCAAAAGGGCATCCGGCTGTTCTTTTTCAATTACTTTAGCTACTACCTCAGGGGTAATGGGTTCAAGGTAAGTACGGTCAGCCATCCCCGGGTCGGTCATAATGGTGGCCGGGTTACTGTTCACCAGCACCACCTCAAAGCCTTCCTCACGTAACGCTTTGCAGGCTTGTGTCCCAGAATAATCAAACTCACAGGCCTGCCCAATTATAATAGGTCCCGAACCAATAATTAATATTTTCTTTAGGTCGTCTCGCCTCGGCATATTTTTTAGCTCCTGTTTTTATGTTTTTTCATGAGTTCAAAAAACTGGTCAAAAAGATAACTGGCATCATGCGGACCAGGAGAATTTTCCGGGTGGTATTGCACTCCAAAAATAGGTAGTTGGCGGTGTCGTATCCCTTCACACGTGTTATCGTTTAAGTTAAGGTGGGTAAGTTCGATCTCATCCTGATCAAGAGAATCAAGATCAACGCAAAAGCCGTGATTCTGAGCAGTTATTTCCACCCGGCCAGATAATAAATTTTTTACCGGCTGGTTGGCCCCCCGGTGTCCAAACTTTAATTTAAAGGTTTTACCCCCTAAGGCAAGTCCTAAAATCTGGTGCCCCAGACAAATGCCGAAAATAGGCTTTTGGCCAATTAACCGGCGGACAGTTTCCACCACGTAACCAACCCCAGCCGGGTCGCCCGGACCGTTAGACAAAAAGATACCGTCCGGGTTTAAGGAAAGAATTTTGGCGGCCCCGGTATGAGCCGGCAAAACCAGCACCGAACATTTTTTTTCCAGTTGACGGAGAATATTAAATTTTACCCCTAAATCTAAAGCCACCACCCGGTATGGTTTTTCTTCTATTGTTACTGGTTTTTCAACCAGGCCACCTTTCCAGTAATATGGTTTTGGCCAGGTAACCTCCCGCACTAAATCACGCCCGACTAGAGAAGGTACGTTAATTGCTTTTTTTACTAAGGAAGCAGGGTTTAAATCAAGCGTAGAAATTACTCCTTTCATAGCTCCTTCCAGGCGCAGGTGCCGCGTCAGGGCTCTGGTATCTACCCCTTCAATTCCCAAAACCATGTTTTCCATTAAAAATTGCGCCAGGCTTTTATTCGCGCGCCAGTTGCTGTAAAAAGGTTGGTACTCGTGCACAATAAAACCTTCCACCTGGACGCGCCGGGATTCCATATCCTCCTGGTTAATGCCATAATTACCGATTAATGGGTAAGTCATGGTTACAATTTGCCCTTTGTAAGAAGGGTCAGTTAAGATTTCCTGGTAACCGGTCATGCTGGTGTTAAAAACAATTTCCCCGCTAATCTCTCCAGAACCGGTAAAAGATTCCCCTTCAAAAATATTACCGTCTTCTAAAGCAATCAGGGCCTTCATTTATACTTCACCACCTCGCCTTGGGGACGGTTCTGTTGACAGCGTATATTAAATCTTTTTCAAGTCCAGTCATATTTACTCTTAGCCGTCAAAAAACCGTCCCCTTTTTTACGTTTTTATCCACTTAACCTTACCACCCACAATGGTAGCTACAGGTAAGCTTTTTAAGGACCAGCCACTAAAAGGGGTATTGCGTCCTTTACTGGCAAATTCTTCAGGTTTTACCACGTAAGTTAATTCGGGGTCAATAATGGTTATATCTGCATCTGCCCCTATTTCAATTGAGCCCTTCTTAAGATTTAAAATACGGGCTGGGTTAACCGTCATTTTAGCCACAGCTTCGCAAGAAGTCAGGATTCCTGGAATAACCAGCTTTGTCCAGACTAAACTAACCGCTGTTTCTAAGCCTACCATACCAAAAGGGGCTAGCTCAAATTCCAGTTCTTTTTCTTCTTGGGTATGCGGTGCATGGTCAGTAGCAATAACGTCAATGGTATCGTCCTTAAGTCCTGCTTGAAGAGCAATTACATCTGCTTTACTTCGTAAGGGAGGATTTACTTTTGTTTGGGAGTTGTAACTACTCACCGCCTCATCAGTTAAGGTAAAGTGATGCGGGGTAACCTCGCAGGTCACTTTTATCCCCTTTTTTTTGGCCGCTCTCACTAACTCTACGCTACCGGCAGTACTTACGTGGGCAATATGAAGGTGACAACCGGTTAAATTAGCTAAGATAATGTCCCTGGCGACCATAACCTCTTCGGCGGCAGCAGGAATACCAGGCAGGCCCAACATGGTTGACGTAAATCCTTCGTGCATCACGCCGGCAGCCGCCAAAGCCGGTTCTTCGCAGTGGGAAATAACGGGTAAGTTCAACATTTTAGCGTATTCCATAGCGTGACGCATTAATTTGGCGTTAACTACCGGGGCCCCATCATCAGAGAAGGCAACTACCCCTTGCGCCGCTAGTGAGGCCATTTCCGAAAGCTCTTTCCCGGCCCGGCCCTGGGTTATGGTTCCTACCGGAAAGACATTAACCATTCCTGTTTTTTGGGCCACTTGCTGAATAAAAGAAATAACCGCCTGATTATCGGCAGGCGGTTCAGTGTTCGGCATACAAACTATACTGGTAAACCCCCCCCGGGCCGCAGCCTGGGTACCGGTAGCAATTGTTTCCTTCTCTTCAAAACCTGGTTCACGCAAGTGAACATGCATATCAATTAATCCTGGAACCACATATTTACCTTTGGCGTTAATAACAGAAATAGTAGGACAAGCATCTTTACTTGTCTCTTCATTATTAAAAAACACAGGCTTCGGGCAGGCAAGATGCCTGCCTTCCAGGTCTGTGCCACCGGTTGACCTACTTAAGTCTAAGTCTAAGCTGGCGGCCAATTCCCTTCCTATGGCCGTCACTTTACCATCGGCGATTAATATGTCTTGTATAGTGATGGATTTATTTAAAGGATTGATTACATTTCCGCCTTTAAGTAATAACTTCATTCTTGACCTCCCGCAAAACGCCCGGCTAAAAGATATAAAAGCGCCATTCGTACCGCTACCCCATTAGTTACCTGAGTATTAATTACCGCCTGAGCACTATCGGCAACTGAACTTGTGATTTCCACGCCCCTGTTTAACGGCCCCGGGTGCATTACCAAGGCATCAGGCTTTGCCAAGGCCAATCTCTGCCGGTCCAACCCATATAATCGAATGTATTCCCTTATACTAGGAAACAATCCTTGTTGCTGCCGCTCCAACTGCAATCTCAGCATCATAACCACGTCAACTCCGTCTAAAGCCTCTTCCATTTTAGTATAAAGACGAATACCAGTGCGTTCAATGGCTACGGGAATCATAGTGGTTGGTCCACATATTCTTACCGTTGCCCCCATTTTAGTAAAACCCCAAATGTTTGAGCGGGCTACCCGGCTATGCAAAATATCTCCAATAATTGCTATTTTTAGGGCTTTTAGTTCCCCTTTTGCCTCTTGCACCGTAAACAGGTCTAAAAGTGCTTGAGTAGGGTGTTCGTGCATTCCGTCGCCAGCGTTAATTACACAAGCCGAAACCAGTTTGGCTAAATGATATGGGGCCCCTGAATACGGGTGGCGCAGCACAATTACATCAGCCCCCATGGCTTTTAGGGTACGGGCGGTATCCACCAGGCTTTCACCTTTAACAACACTGCTGGCAGCAACAGAAACGTTAATACAGTCAGCACTCAAGTACTTAGCCGCCAACTCAAAGGAGACACGTGTTCTAGTACTTGGTTCGTAAAAAACATTGGCAATGGTGCGGCCCCTTAAGGTAGGCACTTTCTTAATGGACCGGAAAAGAATTTCTTTCATTGAAGAAGCAGTGTCTAAAATAAGTTTAATTTCCTCTGGAGCAATACTTTGCATATCAAGCAAGTGCTTCTTTTTTAAACCCATACCTTCATTCCTTTACTGCCACTCAACCCCTCTTGTTTCTCTCTTTTGCTTGTCATGATAGTTAAGTAGCAGGTCATGGTAATTGAGTAGCCATTTAAGTTTACATTAAAAAAACCTGCTTCACCGGTAAGCAGGTTTAAGTTTAACCTCTTAAAAATTTTACGTTTAACCCTTATTTTTCCTTACCGGCCTCACGGGACCGCTTTCAAGGAGTTTTTTTAAATGTCCTAAGTACATTAACAAAATTTTAATCCGTTGTCAAGAAAATTTTTACGAAATTATGAAATAAGATATGTAAGGTTAAATTTTGCTTTATATTTTTCTTGCTAATGTAACTGCTTTTGGATTATTATAAGGGTAGCTTAGTTAAAATGGTTTTAGGGATAATCAAGACCAGGAAATAAGTAGATAAAACGAAAGGAGTTTTGAGAAAGGATGCGCACAAAAGTAAAGGATATTTTGGACAAAATAAGGCCCGCCTTAGAAAGAGACGGTGGGAATGTAGAATTAGTAGATGTTACTGATGATGGCGTGGTAAAAGTGCGGCTTACAGGGGCCTGCGGCTGCTGCCCTATGTCCACATTTACGTTAAAGCAAGGGATTGAGCGCACAATTAAACAATCAGTTCCCGAAGTTAAAAAAGTAATTCAGGTTTAGCAACTAAAGTCAGTTGACAAAATCATAATTGTTATGGTAGATTTGTAGTGATAAGCTTTGTTGCCGGAGTGGCGGAATTGGCAGACGCACGGGACTTAAAATCCCGCGGTGAGTAATCACCGTACCGGTTCAAGTCCGGTCTCCGGCACCATTTCTTATTTTTTTACCCTAAAAAGCGTTAAAAATAACCGTTCTCTTTTTTTCACCTGATAGTAGGGGCGTTAAATTTAACGCCCCTACTAAAGTTAAAAAATATCTTTTTGATCAACCCAGGCAGGAAACCATTTATACTCCCCAAGGGGCTTGGCTGCCCGCAAACCTTCCAAGGTAGCCCGGGCTAAAACAATATTCTCTTTACCTCCCTTTTTAAATAAAAACTGGCTTAACTGCCGCCAGTAATGTTTCGACCTTTTGCTGGGCCTCAGGAGCTTTGGTGTTTATAGCCATATTTGCTTCTTTTACCATAAGATTCAAGTTTTCATTCAAATGACCGCAAATAGCCAAATACGAGTAAAGCCGGCGTTCTAACTGCATTTTTAACCGTTCCCATAATGGCTTTTGTAAATAATTATTTATTATTTTAATTATAGTTGGCTTATCTTTAGGAAGTTGGCCTTCAATTTCCCAAAGCAAGTTGCACATTTGATCGCTAGCCACGTAAGAAGAACACTTAAGGTTTTCAATAAATAAACCTATTTCCGATACTATTTCATCTTCGGAGAGTAATTTAAATTCACCGGTCTGCACCCGCTCGTAAAGAGGGGAGCCTTGGCGAGGAACCAGGCTTCTTATTCTAATAAAATCAGGATTAATTTCATTGAGTACATAGGCTGACTCTAGGGCATGTTTTTCGGAATACTTCCTGCCTCCCAGGCCCGGCATATAATATTCACTGAGAGATATGCCGGCTTCCTTTATTTTTTTACCGGCTATAATATGTTCTTCGCCGCTGACTCCTTTTTTCATCTCTTTTAAAACTTCATCACAGCCCGATTCTAAACCAATATGAAGCCTGGTAAGGCCTGCTTGCTGCAGTTGTTGTAATTCCTCCGCTGTTTTTCTGACCATTGTTTTGGAGCGAGCATAGGAAGTTATGCGTTCGACGTTAGGAAAATTACCTTTAAGGTAATTTAAAACTTCTGAAAGCCCTGGGGTTCGCATTTGAGGAGCATCTGCATCCTGAAGAAAAACCGTTCGACCGCCTGAAGAAAGCCAGTTAGCCACACTAATTAAACTGTTTAATTTTTGCTGCCGTACTTCTAAGTCATCATTATAATTATAGTAAATTTCAGGATTACTATTAATTATAACAGTTATGACTTTTTCATTTATTTTTCCACCAAAACCAATGGCCCACGATGCCTTTTTGATTTCTTCGGCAATTGATTTTGCTACATTTATATCGCCTATTATTTCTTCGGCGCTGCGGTAGGAAAAACGTTCACCTTTATAAGTGCGGCAAAATTCACAGCGGTTCCAGGGGCAGTTTCTAATTACCCTAATTAACAAAGAACAGTCTTTGCCTTCACTGGGTGGACGGATAGGACCCATTTCAAACCACCCTTTTCCTAATGTTTCTGGATTTATTTTATAAAAACCAGCCGTCTTTGGGTTTACAGGTAAGCTAAACATAAAACCATCTCCCTCGAAAAAAAATTTTTCATGATTAATGGAGGGTACGAAAGTCCCCATGGGAAACTCCTCTGTAATTATACAGGTATAACCAGCCAGCTATATTACTTTATCTTTTCCAGTGGGATTGTTTTGCTGTTATTATAGCACAATATTGCTTTATTGTAATTATAAACTATAATTTCACAATGTGCTGATTTGGCAATAAATTTTTAAAAAAGAAGGATTTTAGGTTTAAAACAAAAATATATTAAATAGTTTACGTAAAAATTAAACAAAAATTAAATTGAAAAAGGAAGGGCTAAGAAATGAAAACATTTAATAAAAAAGGTGATCAAGGAGAAACAAGTTTACTTTACGGAGAAAGGGTGCCAAAGTCTCATCCACGCTGCGAAGCATATGGAACAATAGATGAG
Source organism: Firmicutes bacterium UBA4795 (assembly GCA_002402825.1). Taxonomy (GTDB): domain Bacteria; phylum Bacillota; class Desulfotomaculia; order Desulfotomaculales; family Nap2-2B; genus SCADC1-2-3. The sequence continues at coordinate 24,903 of DHGP01000029.1, read as the reverse complement.
GCTGTTTCGGCCTTAGGTCTGGCCAGGGCCCTAACACAAAAAAAGAAAGTCCAGGGTATCTTATTCCAGGTGCAAAAGGCCCTATTTATTCCAGCGGCGGAAATGGCTATTCCCAAAGAAAACTACCCGGCGTACGCCCAAAAAAACCAGGTGGTTACGGAAGAAATGGTTCAGCAGTTGGAAGATATTATTGATGAACTGGAAAGTATCATAGATATGCCTAAAGCCTTTATTATTCCGGGAGCCTCAAGTAGTGCCGCCGCTGTAGATTTAGCCCGCTGTATGGTTAGAAAAGCAGAAAGGAGAGCCGTAAGGCTAAAAGAAGATAATCTGCTGCCTAACGAAAATATTTTAAAATACCTTAACCGTTTAGCCGATATGCTATTTACCCTGGCCCGTTACGAGGAGACAGAATTAAAAGAAATTTAACTTGAGCAGGTAGAAATTACTTGGAAATAAAATCTAGAGATAAAATCTAGTAAGTTAATCAATACTTTAAAAGGATTCATTTAGGAATGTCTTTTAAATGGAATTTATCAGATGACCTGGGGAAAGGGAAAAAGTGCAGTCCGGAAACCCTGGAATTGCTATTTAATCTTTATGCAGACACGGTCTACCAGGCAGCCTTTTACGTCCTAAAAGATGCTGCTTTAGCTGAAGACATTACCCAGGAAACTTTTTTTACTGCTTACCAAAAGCTTTTTCAGGTAAAAAGCCCGCAAAAAGTTAAAGCGTGGTTAGTTCGTATTGCTATTAACAAGGCTATTGACCTTTCTAAGAGACGTAAAACATTCATCCCGTTTAACGAGGTCATAGGAAAGCAAAAGGTAGGGCAGGATATTGAAACTATGATTATCCATAAAGAAACTATCCGGGGAGTTGAAGAAGCCATTCTTGCCCTACCTCCAATTTATCATCAGATATTTTATTTCCGTTATTATTTGCAATTTACTATCCCGGAAATTGCTGCTTCACTGGATAGGCCAGAAAATACGGTGAAATCACATCTTAAACGAATAAAACGTACTGCTACTGCATACCTGAAAAAGCAAGCCAGTTTAGGGAGGAGGTGCGGCAATGAAAGCCAAAGATAACCTAGACATCCTGCTGGAACAAATTATAAAAGAGCGCACCGCCCAGGCGCCCAAACCAAATCTTGAGCGTATTTGGGCCCGCATTGCCGGAAAAATTAAGCAAGAAAATAGGGCACGAAAAATGCGTTTGGCTTTTGCCACCTTGACTATACTTGTTTTATGTTTTGGGTTTTTTGGCCTCCTTTACCCTGCCCCTGTAAAGGGAACCGGTAAAATGATGTGGCATTTTTTTCTGGGAACCAAGGAAAAGCCGGGTGCCGTGTTGGTTGGCTCTGCAAGGCAAGATACCAGTCCGGACCAGATTCCGTTAGTTGATTTAAATAGGATTAAAACCAAATGTCCCTTTCCGGTTCTGGTGCCTGGTTATGTACCTCCCGGGTTTAAGCTAACCCTTGCCCGCTATACCCCTAGTAGCGGTGGCGGCGGAGAGGTTCAGCTTTATTACGAGGCAAAAGAGAAGTTTTTTATCTTTACCCAATGGTTAGATATCAGTTGGGGGACTATGTACATTAATAGGCCTAAAGAAATAGTTACCAGAAAGCATGTTATCATTAGAGGTAAGCCAGCCCAACTAGTATATGATGAAAAGAAAGAGCAGGCGGCCTTAACGTGGGCCGAAGGAAAGATAAACTATCACCTCGGGGGAACAATTAGCCCCCTAGAAATTCTGCGTACTGCACATTCTCTCCAATAGCCTTTCTCAAAAAAAAGATTTTCTAAAATATTTTACCTGTTTGAGACAAAAATACCTCCTTGGAGGGATAGATTTCCCTCGTTTATCCCGTCAAAATAAGAAATGGAAAGATAAATCTAACAGGAGGTGAAGCTTTATGCATTTCAAAAACCACATCTGTAATGCTATTTGATTTTGGATTTTAGGGAACATTTTTAAGAAGCCTCTCGGAAACCAGAAATAACCAGCGAAGATTAGTAGGAAGTAGATAGCAACAAAGTTACAAACATACAGGTGAATTGCTAAAACCACGAACCTTGATAACTTTATAGCGTTGATTTATGGGTGGCTATCGGATCTGACCGGAAAAAAGGGGATAATCAGCCACACCAGCGAAAGTAGAAAATTTCTCTGGAATGAAAGCAACAGCGGTATAAGTATTTGTTTAAAAAATACAAGATTGATGGAGGTACAAAATGGGTAGAAAATTAATTGTTATTATTTGTTTACTTCTGCTAAATTTGGGTGCATTTATTCCAAATGCACTTGCAGCTAGAAAATTGTTAAGTGTTCCTGCATATTACCAAGAGAATGATGGTTGGTGTTGGGCTGCTTGCGACAAATCTATTATCCAATTTTGCAAAGGGTCATCACCAAGTCAACAAACTATTGTTAATTATATTCCAGGTGGGGATGATGGTGCCACTATAGAAGAATCCAAACAAGCTTTATCTCACTGGAATGTAGTATCATCATTACAATACGCAGCGTTAACCTATAATGGAGTACAATGGCAGATTAATAATAATCGCCCGATATGGACCAGGATACAAATAGCTCAAGGGTGGGTTGGATCTCATGCGAATGTTCTTAGGGGTTATGACACAAGTACCAATTATGTCCTGTTTATAGACCCCGCAGATGGCGATTACCATGGACAAACATACTCAACTTATTGTGACGGGATTCATTGGGATGGCATGTGGTGGACATGGAATGGTAGTATATTTGATTGTCATTAAAAATTAGGGGGTTAAAAATTGAAAAAGAAAAAAGTATTGTTATCTATTTTGACTATATTTTGTGTGCTTTTAGTTTGTGGAGTTAGCTATGCAATTTCTCCTGATGTGCAAGCAAAAATTTTAGCTGAAGAAAATCTTGCTTCGTACTTAAAAATGATTGAGCCAGACTATAAAAATTTTCACTATACCACCCAAGATCAGGTTATGAAATCTTATTTAGGCGATCCTATAAAGAACTATGTTATAAATATAGAAAATTTTGATGAAAATAAAAACATCCTTGAACAAGCAAAACCTTATGCATTTTATGTTTTCCCTGTGATGGCAGAGGGTAATATTATAACTGACTTGACTGTCGTTCTTACCAACGGGGAATGGAAAGTTGTAGATATTGGTGGACATTTAAGTAAGATTATCTACGATAATTCTAAAAAAATAAAAATTAATCCAAACGATAATCAAATTATAAGATGCGCTGGGAAAACTTTTGTAGTTGTAAACAAGGAGGGTAAAGAAATTGGTTACTCACCTTATTTTAATGATCCAAGCACTGGTCTAGAAAAGGAAACTTTAACGTCTTCAGAGATGCTTAAAAAAACATTTATTCATCAAAAGGAAATTCTATTAGATCTTGAAAACAGAAGTAGTGAGCCCGAAGTTCGTGGCAGTACTCATCAAGAATATGATTTGAGTTTTAAGCAGAACAAAAGCATATTTGAACGAGTTACCAAATATGCAAATCATTTATTAAGAAGGAGAACGTAATTAGTTTCGTGTAGTGCGGCCGAGCAAGGCTGCTAATTCTAAGGGGTGTAAGTCCCATCAGGTTATAATGCCTAGCCAGCATTCCTGTAGCTAGTTCTTGGAGGTTATCAGGTAACTGATAGTCTTAGGCATAGGTTGGGACAATGTTCCTTCACCAGATTGGAATAATCCTGCCCCAGATTAAACGTACATTTACATATTTAGGTTAACTATTCAAAAACCACATCTGTAATGTCATTTGACTTTAGATTTTAAGGAACATTTAAAGGAGGTCATGTTTAATTATGGTGAAGTTAACAATGAAATGGAAAAGTCGGATTTGTGTATGGATTTTAGTGCTCTTCCTGTTTTTATCAATGGGTTTGACAGGAGCACTAGCATCAATTGATTCAGAAAATCAAATTACCGGGTTTAAACCACTTATGTTGCATTCGGTAGCCTACTACGAAGCTGTTTGTGGACCCCCTGATATTGCTAACGAAGGAAAAATTTACAACCAGAAACTGGAGGAAAAACTCTTAAATTTAAGCGACGAAGAACTTAAAGAATTGATCAGAGAGCATCTTCTTTCGGTAATTGAACGTAAAAAGCAAGGAGAGTCGTTAGTTTGGGATAAAGAATTTGTTGAGCAAATAGTTAAAACTTATTTGCCCGACCTTTATCCGGTGATTACCGAACAAATGGGTCAAGATAGTGGTTCAGGTATATTGATGGGCGTAGGGGAAGAGCCCATACATCCAAACTATACGCCAGGGAACAAGACGAAAAACTATGTTGTTTATGGAAAGCACTGGACAGGCTATAATTTATGGGGATTTTGGTGTCGAATGTATTGGGCCTGGGACAGTACAAAAATAACCACTGTTTTACCAAGCACATGGGGCGAAATATACGATCCTACCTGGGTTTACGACGGTATTGCGGCTCACGAAGAGCGTTTTATTAACCCCCAATCGTACTTTAAATGGGTAAAGGGTAAATTTCATAACTATGTGCCCCAACACAGGTATCCCTGGCATGAGATTACTGTTTACGCAGGAGGAACAGATAGCTGGAGGTCAGGTATTGACGGAGGGGTATAGTTCAAAAAAAAATAGCCTAATTATCTTTGGATAATCTTTGAACAAAAGCAGGTACTAAAGCTTCCGGAAGTTAGTAATAGCTTCCGGAAGCTATTACTATTGATATAGGAGGCAAAACCATTGTTTTCTTCTAAAAATTGGTTTATTTTAATAGCCGTGGGAATATTTATTCCGGCCGCCTTTTTCTTGCCTGGTTGTAAAAATAAAAGTCAAACCATGTTTATCCCCTTAAATTGCTATTGTGCTATACGGGAAGATGATTTAGTCCTTCCTTACCCTAAGAAATACAACTTTGGGATTAACGGCATTTGGCTTCAGGTTGCCCCTTACCAAACATTACCTTTAAAAAAGGAGGCCGCAGGTCTACTGTGGTCCCCTAACGGTGAGCAAATTTCTGTTCGGGTAATACCCAGATTTAGTACGGATATATTTATAAGTTTACCAACCCGGCTAACAAAAAGTAACTATGCGCCGGGCGAAACTCTTAACCTTCCTTTAGGCCTTCATTACTTTTCCCGCTTAACAGTCACCATGCCTGATGGTCGTAGCCAGGAATACGCTTTGGGGAACATATGGCTGGAAATATTACCTAAGAATAAAGTTGACAAACAATGGGAACATTACCATTACCGGTTGTTAAGGAGGGCGGGGTATAATCCTGCTATAGCCATTTTCTATAAAAATCAAGGAGCGCAACCGGTAACCTTAACCGGTATTCACCTTCCTTCCCAATATCCTTATAGTTTGGATGCAGATTATTTTTGGACGGAAACAAAACCCTTGGAAAAAGATAAGGAAGGGGGAATATTGGAAATATCTGAAACCTCAGAACTGCAAATACTTAAACCCCACTTACCCTTGACTAAAAAGGTTTTAGAAAAACAAAATATAAATTTTCCTCGTCTGGTTACCGTTGAACCGGGTAAAGAAATTACCTTATGTTTTACCTTAGCGGCCACCTCATTAAAAGCCCAACGGGCTTTCGTGGAGATTTGCCCCGTGATTATTCGTACTGCCCAGGGAAATTTCTTAGCAGATTTTCAAGGCCCTTTGTCAAAAGGGCTGCCCCACGATTTTGATGCAGACGAGGTCAAAAAAATGTTGGAAAGTTAGTACCTGGCTATAATAACAACACCTTTTTAAAAACCCTGCTAAAATACTCCCTTCATAGGGGGTATTTTACTTTATTAATTAAGGAAAGAAAATTTTTTAAAAAATAGTGGTCCATAATTTAAATTTTAAACGTCTTATTTATATATAAAAAATAAAACCAGTAATTTAAAAATAAATAATGGTGTGCAGGTAAAAAAGCAACGCCAGGAAAAGGAGGACTGTCTTTTTGAAAGAAGAGATGAGTCACGTTACATTAGATTTTTCTCTTACCCCACGCGAAAAGGAAATCGTCCAACTGGTTACTGACGGCCATACCTCCCGCCAAATTGCCTCCTTTCTTTGTCTTAGTATCTACACAGTTAAAACTCACCGCAAGGCAATCTACCGCAAACTGGGGGTAAGTAACCTTGCAGAACTATTTCATGCTGTAGCAGATAAAAACGAAGGAAAAAGATAATCTTTTTTTACGTGACCCGGGCTTTATTCTTTTCTTCTAATATTATATTACATGAGTTATGCAGTTGCAGGTAAATAACACCAATTCAACAACCATAAAAAAGGATGTTGAGGCCAAAATTTTTCGATGAACCTTGAAAACCGATCGCCAGTTGTGTCAAAATATACTTGGATTTGTTGCTTATAACAGCAAATCCGATGACGGGCGTTGAATAAGTATCTTACCATTTCGCAGTGGGAGAGGGCTTCTTCGGCGCCTTCTTTATTGCATTCCCATCTTGCATAGCACAGAAGAGTTTCTGCAGTAAAAAGCAATTCAATGTGCGCAAAATGCGAAGCTTCCGACGGTGAATGGCAGTTTGTGAGTCCCAGTTCCTGCTTGACCGTGCGGTAAAACACTTCAATCCGCCAGCGTTTTACGTAAGCCGCCGCAACTTCCTCCGGTGCATCATAGCGGTTGCTGATCAATAGATAGGCATCGAAGGTCAAGTGGCGCTTTCATCTTCCTCTTGCAGAATTCCATCAACAGCGCTCGGCTCTTTCCGGTATGTGGATGCAACGGTTGCAATGGGGATGTACCGCCATCGTTTCATGGGCTTACCTTTCCGGTTTGTGGTGTCATAAGAAAGTTTGATGTAGATATCGGGAATGCTGATGACACCGCCTTTACCTAGGGTAGAGAGCTTTCTATAAACCGTACGGAGCAGTTCCTTCGGGTTGACCTTCTTGTATTGCTCTTTCCGGGATACCGGATCAAAGTATTTGCAATACAAAACGGTGTTTTTCTTGGCCTTGGTCACTAAAGATCAAAGTTATGTTCGGCCAACCAGTTGAAGAAATTCTTGCTTGAGGCAACCAGCGGTCCATAGCTACCCACAGCCGTTCACGACAGGTACCGCGGAGATCCAAGAGCATTTTCCGGGCCAGTTCCAGCTTGGTTTGCTTGTCATCCTGGCTTTTGGTTTTTCGCCAGAATCGCCAGAAGAGAGGGTATTCCAAGCCGTTTTTCAAAACGGCATAGGTGGAAATCAAGTTCATACACCAGATATGATTCCGGGTAGAACTATCAAACAGCCAGCTTAAGGCAAGGGAAGTTTTTTCCCAAACGGGTGGGCCACTTTGGTGTCATCCAAAGCAATTACATCTCCTTCGGACAATCGGGATTCCGGGTGTTCCTGAAGTCTTTGGATACGGCCAACCGCAAACTGGAGCCACTCAAAGGGTTTCGATAAAAACCGGCTGAAAGCAGACTGGCTGATGGATTCCCCTTTCAACAAAATCTTCAGAAGGGGAGAATCCGAGGTGAAATCTGCATTCTGATTTACCGAGGGCTTTTGAGCAATCAAGCCACAAATATAGGCAAAAGCCATTAACCAGCAGGAAACACCGGAATGTTTAACAATCCCCGTCTACAAAAAGAGCAGCGAGAGGTCAAATTTCTCCCAAAGACTTTTAAGGAGTGGAATACCGCCACCAGGACCATGTTGTTTGTTTTCAAAGATCGGTTTTGGCAAGATCATCTTTTGTATCACCCTTATCGATAATGTAATGGTAAATATGTTACCATCCATTTCGATTATGGGGCGATTTTGAAAATGTCAAGGGGTTTTGGTCATTTTCTGAAATTTTTTTGGGACTAATTTACTGCAAGTGCATAACTACTTTATTAAGATGAAAAAATCTAAAAGATTTACTTGTTGAGTATACAATAGCGCTTTTTTGCTAAAGCTAAGTTTAGCTTAAAAAGGAGGTGATTTCTTTATGCAATGGGTGGGAGTAATAATTCGCTTTGTTGTTTCTGCCCTGGTTCTAATGGTGGTAAGTTGGCTTTCTCCAGGCTTTATAGTTAAAGGGGGCTTTTTAGGGGCCCTGATTGCAGCTGCCATAATTGCTTTACTTGGTTATGTTGGCGAAATTTTATTGGGGACACGCATATCGCCGCAAAGCAGAGGAATAGTTGGTTTTGTGGCGGCGGCGGTGGTAATTTATTTAGCGCAGTTTATTATTCCAGGACTGCTTAGTGTTTCTATAATTGGTGCACTTATATCTGCTTTTATTATCGGGCTAATTGATACTTTAGTGCCTACAGTGCTCAGGTAAAAGCACCGTGGCTGCTTTAATTTTTAACATAAAAAACCTTTCCTGGACATATTTATATTTAAGAGTTGACCGGGAGGGGTTTTTTTGTTTGGAAGAACTTCTTTACTTACTTTTCGCTACCACCGTTTTTTTTGGGATAAAAGTTACCGCCGCAGGTTAATTTTAAGTACAATAGTATTTTTAGGTGCCTTTATATTTATCATTTCCAATTGCCGCCTATTTACCTCCTGGTCCTTGGCCGCATGGGAACCTAACAGCATCTATGGTTTTTTATTCCGTAATAAAAACAACGCCAAAAATATTTTGACCACGGTCATACCGGCCATGGCATTAGTTGACCAGAATCAAGACCGCTACCGAATAAATACCCCTGTGCAAACTATTGTAGCCCATACTTTAAAACCTTTTTACGTGGATAGGCAAGATTTAAATTCTTTTTTAAAAGCGCAGATACCTTTTCTGGCCCTGTTAAAGACAAATCAAGTTGCTCCGGTAATGGCTAACCCAAATCCTAGGCCAAAAACAGAACTAAAACTTCCCGCTTTTCTCCCTTTATCTCAGGATACTCTAGTAGCCATTTACCATACCCATACGGGAGAAACTTACGCCCGTACCGACGGAAAGGAGCGCCTGGATGGCAAGCGCGGGGGGGTGACAGCCGTAGGAATGGCCATTAAGGAAGAGCTGGAAAATAAATACGCCATTAAAACAATACACGTAGATAAAGTACACGATGAAAAGTATAATATGGCTTACTTAAAATCAGAAGAAACCGTAAGGGAGTTAATAGCCACCTATCCTGAATTGGTATTACTTCTTGATGTTCATCGTGACGTTAAAAAAAACCGTAAAAATAGCCTGGTTAAAGTTAACGGTCAGGAAGTAGCCCCTCTTTTTTTTGTGGTTGGTTCTGACGCCCGGGCTCCTTTTCCAACCTGGCAACAAAATTATGAGTTGGCTAAAACGTTAACCCGTGAAATAGAGGAAAAATATCCTGGTTTATGTCTAGGGGTAGAGGTTAAAGAGGGCAGGTATAATCAATTTTTGCACCCCGGCATATTAATAGTGGAAATAGGGAATGTAAATAACTCTACGGCGGAGGCAGTAGCGGCGGGGCGTTTGCTGGCTGATGTTTTGGCCCAAGTGATTTTAACTGCTCGGCAAAAGCAGTCAACTTTGTCGTAAGAGCCGCCTCTCCTGAAGATAAAAATAAAAGCCGTGCCGGATTTATGCCTACGGTAGTGTATATTTCTTTAGCCCGTTTTACCTGATTTTCGGCCAGATTTAAGCCGCCCGAATGTTGACAGGTGGACTTAGAGCAGCTAATTACAATAACTCCGGCAAAACCGTTTTCTATGGCGGCTAGCAGCCAAAACAACTTTAAGGCCCCAACACTGGGCAGCTTTATTAAACATGAGTTTTTAAAACCGGGCATTAATTTAAAATCTAACGGTAAATTGGCTTCGGCCAAAGCGTGGCGGCAAATAAAAATCGCCAGGGCTGAGTCCTGGGCTGGTGGTAGTGGCTGCAAAAGAGCTAAAATTTCATTTTCAGGAAGATTTTTTAAGGTAATTGCCTTGCTAGGGCAAACGGAAGCACAAAAACCACAGGCCAGGCAGTTTTCTGGCGGTATTTGCAACTGGCTTTGTACCACAGGCGCGTGATAAGGACAAACGCGCAGACAGTTAATACATAAAGAACATTGCGGGCTGATTACTTCTGCTCCCAGGCCACAACTTAAACAGCGGTGGGCTTCAGTAATGGCCGCCCTTTCTTCATAAACATGTTTTCCACCGGTCTCAAAAGACCAAATTTTTTGCCGGGTAAAAGGTGGAATAAGTTTTGCTGTTTTTGGCGGCAAACTCCCAATTACTTTTATTTTTTGGTTATGGTTAAAAGAAAAAGAATGATTCTGTAAATAAGAATGTACCGAGTCTGCCGCCCGGTGGCCGCTGGCAATGGCTGAAATAGCCGGTCCGGCTCCGGCAACTACTTCCCCGCAGGCAAAAACACCCGCCAGACTGGTGGCCAGAGTATTTTTATCGGCCGCCAGCCAGCCGTTTTCATTTAACTTAATGGGGCTATCTTCTAAAAAGGATAAGTTTGTTGTTTGGCCGATAGCTAAAATAATGGTAGCACAGGGAACAATATTTGTTTTATTTTCAAAAAAGACAGGATTAAAGTTACCATTTTGATCGTAAATTGAATGAACTTTTTTTATTTCCAGGCCGGTAATTTTACCGCCGGCAAATAAAATTTTTTTGGGACCGTATCCCGGGATAATTTGGACTCCTTCCTTTAAAGCTTCCTCAATCTCTTCGGCCGGGGCCACCATTTCCTCGCGCTTTTCCAGACAAATCAGGGATACCTTTTCTGCCCCAACCCTAATGGCTGTCCGGGCTACGTCTAAAGCCACCCCTCCCCCACCAATCACCAGTATATTTTTATTTAACTTTGGCGATTTTCCTTGTTTGACGGCCTGCAAAAAGGGTAAAGCCAACCACACTTCAGGGTGGTCAAATTCCGGAAGCATTAGTTTGCGGCTCATTGAAAGACCCACACTAATTACCAAGGCCTGATAGTTTGCGTAAAGCTCTTGAAAACTAAGATTTTTTCCAACTTCAATCCCGGCTTTGATTTCCATCCCGCAAGCTAGAATATCCTCCAGGTCCTGGGTTAAAGCAGCCGCGGGAAGACGGTAAGCGGGTAAGGAAGAAAAGAATTGTCCTCCGGGGGCAGGACATTTTTCGTATACGGTAACAGGGTATCCTTTGCAGGTCAAATCATAAGCCGCGGTAAGTCCGGCGGGGCCAGCGCCAATAACCGCCACCTTACCTTCTCGAGGTTCGAGGTTCGAGGTTCGAGGTTCGAGGTTCGAATTTCGAATTTCGAACCTCGAAAAGGGGTATGGGGGGCTGATCTTTCCCGGCTTATTTTTAAAGCTTTTCCATGTTTCCCGCCCCTTTTCCACCGCAAAACGTTTTAAATCTCTTATGGCTAAAGGCTCATCCACCGCGCCCCGGCGACAAGAACCTTCGCAAGGATGCGGGCATATCCAGGCACAAACAGCGGGAAAAGGATTGTGCTCTTTAATTAAATAATAAGCCTTAAGGTAATCTCTTTCGGCAATTGCAGACAGATAACCCCGGACGTCAGTCTTTACCGGGCAGGCATCAGCACAAGGGGGAAGGATGGTTTCCATTTTAACCTATTTAAACCTCCGCCGTAGGGGCGTTAAATTTAACGCCTCTATAAAATAAGGGGCTAAAAATTATCGTTATTTTTAGGCTATCTTATTTTATTTTAATAATATCTTGTTTTTTAAGCAATACCAACGGTGTAAATGGCAATCGTATCAGTATCCTTGCATTCATTTTACTTGAGGGTATGAATCTAAGGCCGTTATTTGAAAGACCGCCACCTGGCACGAGACAATGGACAGGGTATCACCCACTGACTTCACGTAGCAAGGGAATCCAGATAAAAACCACGTGAAAAGGTTTGTTGCAGGATCTTTCAAGTAACCGGACATGATTCAGGTAATGCTTTAACAATTGAGCATCAACCTAATGGGAACCGATTGATAGGCTAACAGGTTTTATATTAGAGAACAGCTTCACAGACATCCCTCATGCTCAATGATTTTTTCGAGTTCAGCTTTTAGAGATGGAATATCTTCTTTAACGGTTTTCCAGACAATATCTAGGTTTATGTCATAGTAGCCGTGGATAAGCCTATTACGCATCCCAACAATGCCAATCCAAGGAATTTGAGGATATTTCTTTCGGAACTCTGAAGATATACCAACGGCAGCCTCACCAATAATTTCCAATAGATGGATAAGAGAGAGGCACAACATCCGATCAGTATCCAGATCAAACCGTGTTTTATCGGCAGAAAACTCCAATACTTCACGGGTAGCATCCAACATGTGATGAACACGAACCAAATCAGCTTTCAACGTACACCGCCTCTGCCTCCGCTAACACTTCATCACGAAAGTACTTACTCAAGTCATTGGGAGTTCTCAAGTCGACCTTACGCCCACTGAATATAGAAGAAAGCTCTTCTTCCATCTCAATCAAAGCAAAAAAACCCGGTACATAATCAGGCTCAAATTCAACAAGCACATCAATATCACTACTCGGCGAAAAATCATTACGCAAAACAGAGCCAAACAAAGACAAACTTCGGATATGATTCCGTTTACAAAACTCAATAATCTTCCGCTTCGACACCCTAACATTAAACTTCTTCATCAAACCATCCCCCATCCTCAAGATATTATCTTTTAACATCATAAGCACAGCCAACAGGTTATTTGCTAATCCTAATATACCAGTCCTTGACATTCTACACCACTAACTATAATTAAATTATGAAGGTATTGTATATGAATGTTTAGGGCAAAATTTCATCGTTATTGCATTCCCGACGCCCCTGAGCTTTACAGGCGATGACTAAGTCTTAGAAAGTTCTTTTCTTAGGCTCAAGCAAACAAAACCGCTTTGGGGTAGCTTTTTAAAACTTTTTTCTTCTAGTTTATCATACTTTCCGATATCCTTTAAAGTAGAAAGGGAAGGTGTGTTTATTATGCAAGATTTTATTCAAAGACGAATATAGATCTTTAGTTAAACAGGGAGAAATGTTTAAAAAAATGAACTGTTCTTGACGCCGGTTATCTGGCTTGCTAAACTGATGAAAAAGAAAAAAAGCAACTTAAAAAATAAACAGGAGATTTTATGAGTAAAAGAACCGTAGAAAAAGTTGAAGGTTCCGAAAAAGCAAACTGGCGTCACCCAGGTGGCAAGCTTAGAGAACTTGGGGCAGATAGTCTTTCTGACGCGGAGTTGCTTTCCATCCTGATTTCCACGGGAATTAAAGGAAGGCCGGCCGAAAATATCGCCGAAGAAATCCTGGCCCGGTTTGGTTCGTTTAAAGGAATGGCCAACCAGCCCCTGGAGAAGTTTTTAGCCATAAAAGGACTGGCTGACGTGAAAATTATCCGGATTGCGGCGGCCTTTGAAATTGCCCGAAGAATAGTTAACGAGATTTTAAAGGAAAATGAAAAGTAAAATTAAAGGAAAGCAAACCAAGATTCCCAGCCCTTTTGGGATAACGGCGCATAAAACGGAACGAACCGGCGTAGCCATCCTTATGCACTGGATGAGAGAAATAATTAAGCGGAAAAATCTTGATCTTGGTTTGCCTGATGTGGAAACATCCGGTGAGGATAGGAAGATGCCGGACGTGGTTATTTATGCCTCCAGGCGAAGCCAGAGTGTCTTATGTGTTTTGGAAGCCAAGCCCCCGTATTATGATGTCTTTAATGAAGAAGAATTAAAAGAACCGGCTCGAAAAAAAGCAACTCAACGAACAGCAAAATATTTTGCCCTCACCAATTTTAAAAAACTCATTTGGTTTGATACGGAAAAGGTAAACTCTTTACAGTCCGAAGAAGAACAAATTGTTGAAAAATACACTCTTTCACAACTGGAAAGTCTGGACGATCTTGAGCAAACAAGATACAGCGAGCCCATCAAAAAGGCGCTGGAAGATTTTTTAACTTTACTTTACGCCGTTTATGCTGGGCAGGCGCCCGAGCCCAAGCAGGCCATAGATGAACTTTTAATTTTCAGGCTTCAAGAAAAAATAAGGGTTCTTTCCACTTACTACCGCCAAATTATTGATGACCAAAGCCACAAAAACCCTGACTTCGCGAATAAACTTAAAAACTGGTTTTTAGAGCAGGGCTGGAGTTTTACCTGGCAGCCTCAAAATTTTGATCAGGCCGCAAGACAAACGGCCTATCTTTTGGTCAATAAAATTATCTTTTATAACCTTCTGCAGGCAAAAAGACCGCAGGAACTTGACCCGCTGGAAATTCCCGCCGGTCTTACCCAGGGGGCCCTTCTTCAGACAACCCTGCAGGGCTATTTTGCGGAAGTGCTAAAAATAGATTACGAAACCATTTACACCACCGATTTTATTGATACCATTGCTTTTCCGCCAAAAGCCAAAGAAGTGGTCAAAGAAATAAAGGAGCTTGTTAATGTCCTCAAAAAGTATGACTTTTCCAAGTTGGGCTATGATGTAATAGGGAGGATCTTTGAACGGCTTATTCCACCGGATGAGCGCCACAATTTAGGTCAGTATTTTACTAACCCTGACGTGGTTGATTTAATCCTTAAATTTTGCCTCCACCACGAGGACGACCGGCTCCTTGACCCTGCTTGCGGGGCCGGAACTTTTTTGGTAAGAGCCTACCAGCATAAAAAACTAATGAATCAACGCCAAAGCCACGAAGACATCCTGGAGACCCTTTGGGGAAATGACGTTGCTAAATTCCCGGCCCATCTGGCCACAATTAACCTGACCATTAATGACCTGGGGGCGGATAAGAATTATCCCAATATTCTTCAGGAAGACTTCTTTGGACTCATGACTAGCGACGAAGGTTTTACGCCGGAGAAATGGAGAAGGGTCAGGGCAAAAACCCTCGGGCTAGAGGAGCGGGAAGTTACCTATCCCCGCTGGTTTGACGCCGTGGTGGGCAATCCTCCTTACACCAGGCAGGAGGAAATAAGCGAAATATCCCCGGATAATGTTAAGTATAAAATCGAACTTATTGAAAGGGCCCTTTTAGATTTAAAAGGCAAAAAGACTGCCGTCATTGGGAAAAGAGCAGGCATTCACGCCTACTTTTTTGTCCACGGAACAAAGTTTTTGAGTGAAGGGGGATACTTTGGTGTTGTTGTCTCTAACTCCTGGCTGGATGTGGATTACGGTAAGGGACTGCAAGAATTTTTCTTAAAAAATTACCGAATTATCGCCATTATTGAGTCTAAGGTGGAGCGCTGGTTTGAAGAGGCGGATATTAACACTTGTATTGTTATTCTGCAAAAAGATAAGGACGGCGCGGCGCGGGACGAAAACCTGGTTCGTTTTGTTTATTTAAAAAAGCCCTTGCGAAGCTTTATTCCGCCGGCCCAGGATATGTGGGAAAAGCAGGTGGAAAGGCTAAACGAAATAGATAAACTAAAGAAAACCATTTTAGCCCATAACAATATTTACGAAAACGAAGAGTTAAGGATTTACCCTAAAAGCCAAAAGGAATTATGGGAAGAGGGGTTTAGCTTTGATGAGCAAAAATATACCGGGGCCAAGTGGGGGAAATATTTGCGGGCCCCGGAGATTTTCTTTAGGATTTTAGAAAAAGGCAAAGATAAACTTGTCCCGTTAAAAGAGGTGGCAAAAGTTCGCTTTGGAATTAAGACTGGGGCTAATGAGTTTTTTTACCTTACGGAAGAAGAGATAAAGCAAAGGGGCCTGGAAAGAGAATTTTGGATGCACCAGGATGAAAAAGGAAACTGGGTGCCCAATTACGTAATTAAATCACCCCGGGAATGTAAATCCATTATTGTTAAACCGGAAGATTTAAAGTACCGGGTTTTAATAATTCACCAGGATAAAAAAGAATTAGAAGGTACTAATATTTTAAAATATATTGAAGAGGGGGAGCGCAAGGGCTTTCATAAAAGACCCACCTGCGCAAGCAGGGAAAGATGGTATGAACTTGATGAGATAACAGATTCTGTTCTCTGTATGATGAGTCTTAATGATAGGCATGTTTTTTGGTATAATCCAATGAGATGTTTTATAGATGCACGGCTTTATGGAATAAAATCTAAAAGAATTTTAGATAGGGTTTTATTATTCGTTTTAAATTCTACCCTATCTTATCTATTGATTGAACTCTATGGTAGATTAAATTTGGGGGAGGGAGCCCTGGATGTTAAGGTTTATGAATATGCCAGTATGGTTATTCCCGACCCAAAACTTATTTCAGATAGAAACACCAAAATTATAAAAGATTTCTTATTCCGTAAGGTTGATTCTATTTTCTCCGAACTCGGCGTCTCCACTCCCGAAGAAGTTTCCCTGGCTAAAGTTAAGCCCGACCGCCGGGAGTTGGATAAAATCGTTATGGGAGAAATTTTAGGTTTAACCGACGAAGAACAGCTTGAGGTTTACCGGGCCGTGGTTGATTTAGTCAAGTCCCGCCTTGAGAAAGCAAAAACTTTTGGGAAAAAGAAAAAAACTAAAGAAGAAATTAACATCGAGGCTTTTGTAAAAACCGTACTAAATGCTCTTGGCCAAGAAACAATTGGTGAGTTTTACAAAGAGAAGATACTTACTCAGGATGCCCTTTCGGTAAAAACAATTCCAACGGCATCCGGGAAAATAAAACTTGAGCCGGTTTTATTTGGTGAGTTCACCTCATTTAGCTGGAGACTATCGACCGGCAAGCAATGTGTTGAATGCCGTTCGGAAGAGGAAGCCCGCTATCTTAAAGTCTTCCTTGAGGCAGGGCTGGATAAAGTTATGATTCCTGATGATGAAAATTATTTAAAAATAATTCTTCCTGAGCTAGAACAACTAAAAATAAATACTGATGAAGTAATTAATTCCTATCTTGAATCCATTATGGACACAAAAACCAGAGAAAAACTAAAACACCAACTCTGGTTAGAGATTGTTAAATAGAAAAATAAAGTTTTTTAATTTACCTGTTGCCATACGCTAAAACCACTTCTTTTTTACTTTTTTTTCTTTATAATCCCTAAACAATCTTTAAAACTCGCGGGGTTTACAAATAATTTCCTTTATTTTTGTTTCAAAAAAATAATTTGAGTGGGCGGGCCGGATAACAAGCGCAGTATCCGCTCCTTTACCACTGCCGGCAATGGTAATAATGTCTTCACCATAAGGAACTAATCCGGCATCTAAGGTCATACAAGCAATTTCTACCCCTACTTTAACCCCCTGGCCTAAAATCCGCAAGGTGTAAGCTATTATTTCGGCCGGATATATTCCGTTAAATTTATTCTTAAGGGCCCGGTCAACCCCAGCCAACAAGTGCGTGGTGGTTAAAACTTTTATGCCTCCGTCTTCCAGTCTCCTTTTGGTCTCCGGTGGCATGGTAGTTTGGCCAGGTACAGAAAAGCCGGCGTGGTAAGTAACGCACACCACCTTGATATTATTCCTGTTTTGGGGGTTTAAAAAGTTCTCTGCTGTCCGGCCGGTGCTTGAAGCCACTACCAGGTAATTTAGGTTTAACTCTTGGGCTCGTTTTAAGGCTGCCTCAATGGTCGCTTTTGTATTTTGCGGCCCCATTTTCTCCCAATACATTCCTTAGTTCCTTTATTAAATTTTTCTTAATCGATAATTTAAGAAATTAGCATTAAGAAGTCAACTAAAAATTAATCTTAAGTAAATCTTTTAATTATCCTTTCTCCGTTAAAAGTAAAAAGAATTTTTCTTTCATCCAGGACAGTTTCTAAATGCACCGTCCGGCCCCAAAGCTGGTATACACAAGGTAAAGTTTTTTCAAGATAATATATATCCAGGTTAACTCCTTCGTAACAATGCCGCAAGTAAAGCTCCCCTCTTTTGTTAAAATCACCGTCTTCTACGACAATATAGGGATAGCCGCAGTTAGTCATGCCGGCTACAATTTCGTCTCTGACCTTTGCCCAATCTTTTTCTACTATCTTCCATTCATCTTTCTCTTTTTTGTAAAGATATAAATCAAGTTCTTCCACCAGTTCTTTGGTTAAGTAATTTCTTAAAAATGAGGTGTCATTTTCCAGTTCCCGGACCTCAAAAATCTTCTTCCTTCCTTCTCCTTCCAAACGTTTATATTTCTTCTTTTCTTCTGCTGTAGGCTGGTTCCACCTTTTTTCAATATCCTCAAAAATTTTTAAGCCTAAGTAATAAGGGTTTAAATGGAAGCGAGAAGGTTGAATAACGCCCGCGTGCATTTTAGCAAACTCAATAGCCTCATCTTCAGATAGCTCTATTTCCCGCATAATTTGCAGGTGCCAGTAAGTAGCCCATCCTTCGTTCATTATCTTGGTCTCCATCTGGGGCCAAAAGTAAAGCATCTCCTGGCGAACAACCGAAATGATATCGCGCTGCCAGTCTTCCAAATCCCTGGCGTGTTCCATAATAAAAAGCAACAAGTCCTTCTGTGGGTTGGAGGGAAATTTTTTTTCTTTTTCTTCGGACTGTTTTTCCTGAAAGTTGTCCAGCTTCCAAAGGTCATCATAAGGCGTCTCTTTATGCTCCTTACCGCTGGTCAAACAGTTCTTCTTAGTCCCGGAACCTTTTTCCCCGGTCTGCCTGTCTTCTTCTGGCTCTTGTATTCCTACCCAGGAATAAGGGTCAACGTGTTCTTGAGTAGAAATTACGGCGTCTAAAAAAGCTTCTACTTTATTCCTGCCGTACTTTTGCTCGTACCCTCGAAACCTTTGAGCCGCACTGGCCATTGATTCCACCATGTTTTTTGCCGTTCGTTTAAAGTGCAGGTTATTTTTAAAAAAATCACTGTGGCCCAGCACATGGGCAGTCACCAGCTTATTTTGAATTAAGGAGTTGCCTTCTAATAAAAAAGCGTAGCAAGGATTAGAGTTAATTACCAGTTCATAAATCTTGCTTAAGTTATAATCATAAAATGTTTTCATTTTGTGGTAAGCTTTGCCGAATGTCCAGTGGGAAAACCGCGTAGGCATACCGTAAGCACCAAAAGTGTAAATAATGTCAGCTGGACAAATTTCGAAATACATGTCGTTAAAATCCAGTCCCAATTCTCTGGCTTTGGCAATTATTTTTTCTATTGCCTCTTCAAGTAATCGTAATTCATCTTTCGTATCCATATCTTAAAATTACCCCTTTTTTAAAGCTTTACCATTTTGCTTTGCCAACTGTCTTTAAACTGGTTACTGCCCATGGGTCTGGGCAAAAAACTTCTTTAAGGCCGGGTAAACATAACTTTTATCTTTGATTATTACGGCTATAAACCTGGGGTCAGTTAACCTTTTAAAAGTTAAACGCAAAGTACTGTCACCATAACCATAAAAAGGACTTTTGATTTCTCCGTAACCAACTAAATTACAATGCTTTAACAGCTCCTTTATTAACGCCAGGCAAAGTTCATTATCCGTAAAGAGATTTTCTCCGTCGGAAAAGTGAAAAGCATAAAGGTTGTAATCCTGGGGGTTAAAGCGGTTTTTGATAATCTCCAGGGCCAGCTTATAAACTGAGGAACAACGGGTTCCTCCGCCGGCGCCTTTGGTGAAAAACTCCTCTTCGCTTACCTCGGCAGCAGTCACATGATGGGCCAAAAAGACAATTTGCACATTTTGATACTTGGTTCGCAAAAAACGAACCATCCAAAAAAAGAAGCTCCGGGCTATGTATTTTTCGTATACACCCATTGAACCGCTGGTATCCATCATAGCCAGAACTACCGCATTTGATTCCTGCTTGTAGGTAAGTTCCCAGGTTTTAAAGCGCAAGTCATCAGGAGTTATTTTGGTTAAACCATCCTGGCCGGACAAGGCGCAGCGTTTAATAGCCTCTAAAACCGTTCGTTTACGGTCAATATTACTGCTAATCCCCTTTTTTCTAATATCCTTAAATTCAACTGCCTCACTAGCCAATTCTGCTTTCTTTTTAGGCTTAAGGTTAGGGAGTCCCAAGTCTTCAAATACCATTTCTGCCAGTTCGTCTATCGTAATTTCAGCTTCGTAATAATCCAGACCGGGTTCTTCACCCGCCCCTTTACCCTGGCCGCTTCCGGCGTTTGGCTCGTGAGCCAGCACATCTCCCACTTTGCTTTTTCCATCTCCCTGTCCAGCGTGCGTTTTTTTGCCCTGATCATAGTAAAAATGGTATTCGTCCAGGGTACGAATGGGCACCTTAATAACTTTCTGGCCATCAGAAGTAATAATACTTTCTTCACTAACCAAATCGGGTAGATTATTTTTAAGGGCTTCTTTAATTTTTTCCTGGTGGCGTTGACGGTCAATTTCACCTTTTCGGTGAAGGGACCAGTCTTCACGCGTAACAACATAATGGCCGTTCACGGTAAATACCTCCCTAGGTCCGCTGTAATGTAAATTATAAATTATCTGTTTAAAAGGCTCCCTACGTATTTAAGGAGTTCGTTAGCGCAAACAGGACAATAACCATACTCCGAGATTAACTTGGCGCTTACCTCATTAATGCGCTTTAGCTGTTCTGCATCAGGCGTTTTGGTGGAAGTAGTTATTTTTACCACGTCTTTAAGGTCGGCAAAAAGTTTTTTCTCTACCGCCTCACGTAACCGTTCGTGGGAGGTGTAGTCAAATTTTCTGCCCTTGCGGGCGTAGCTTGACAGGCGAAGAAGAATCTCTTCCCGGAAGCTTTTCTTTGCGTTTTCCGAAACACCAATTTGTTCTTCAATAGAACGCATTAATTTTTCATCAGGATTTACTTCTTCATCCGTAATTGGGTCTTTAAGCTTGGTGCTATTGCAATAAGCTTCTATATTGTCTAAATAATTGTCAAATAAAACTTTTGCTGATTCCTCATAAGAATATACAAATGCTTTTTGAATCTCTTTTTTAGCAATTTCATCGTATTCTTGGCGGGCTACAGATATAAAATTTAAAAGTCTTTCTTTTTCTTCTTTGGTTATGGAAGGATGCTGGTCAAGACCGTCTTTCAAAGACCTTAGAGCATCCAAAGCGTTTATGCATTTGGTTGAGGTACGAATTAAGGCGGAAGAAAGGCGGTTGATTACATAACGTGGGTCCACCCCGCTCATACCTTCATCTGGAAATTCATTTTGCAATTCCGTTACGTCTTTTAGCTTAAATCCTTCCACATCTTCTCCGTCATAAAGCTTCATTTTTTTAACAATGTCCATTCCTTGTTTTTTGCTTTCCTTAAGACGGGAAAGCACGGAAAAGATGCTTGCTGCTCGAAGGGTATGAGGAGCAATATGTACGTCCTTTAAGTCGCTTTGCTTAATTAGTTTTTCATAAATTTTTATTTCTTCACTAACCCTCAGGTTGTACGGTATTTTCATAACGATGATCCGTGATTGTAAGGCCTCATTCTTTTTATTGGCAATAAAGGCCTTATATTCATTTTCATTAGTGTGGGCCACAATCATCTCGTCGGCAGAGATTAGGGCAAAACGGCCGGCTTTAAAACTGCCTTCTTGGGAGAGGCTGAGCAAATTCCATAAAAATTTTTCATCGCACTTAAGCATTTCCTGAAATTCCATAATCCCCCGGTTGGCAATGTTTAATTCCCCATCAAAGCGGTAAGCGCGCGGGTCAGATTCTGAACCGTATTCCGTAATAGTAGAAAAATCTATACTGCCGGTAAGGTCAGCAATATCTTGGGATTTAGGGTCGGAGGGCGTAAAAGTACCCACCCCTATTCTTTTGTCTTCCGAAAGAAAAATTCTTTCTACCGAAACCTTCTCAATTTGTCCTTGATACTCCGTTTCCACCATTAAACGACAGTACGGACACAGTTCCCCTTCCACATAAACCCCGTATTCTTTTTGAAACTCATCCCGCAGTTCCCTGGGAACAAGGTGCAAGGGCTCTTCATGCATGGGGCAACCTTTAATAGCGTAAAGCGCCCCCGCATCAGTATAGCTATATTTTTCCAGACCATGCTTTAACATGGTTACTAAGGTAGATTTGCCGCCGCTTACCGGACCCATTAATAAAAGAATACGTTTGCGTACGTCTAAACGTCTGGCAGCCGGGTGAAAATATTCTTCCACCAGTTTTTCTAAGGTTTTAGCCAGGCCGAACAATTCACTGGCAAAAAACTTATATTGTTTAACGCCGCCTGTTTCCTCTACTCCTGCCGCCTTAATCATCTCATAGATTCTGGAGTGAGCCAGTTGGCATACGGCTGGATTTTTTTTAACAATTTCCAGATAATCGGCAAAGTTACCTTCCCAGTTTAACCTTTTTTCTAAAGCCCGGTGTTCTTCAAGACGCTTTAAAAAGTCCATTTATTTTCCCACCTTAAGACAAAAGTTTTAAATTTACGCTAATTAGCTTAATAAATAAATACCCTGGCTGTAAAAGGAAGTATCATAAAGGCCTTTTTTGCCAGGGTGCTGGTGTCCATTTCTATTTATTAAAGATGTTGTTTAGCCTGGTATTTTCGTTTTTAGTGTTGTTAAAGAAGAAATTCCCAAAAAAAGAGGAGTATTATTTGATAAAAAGAGGTTTACCTGAGCTAAAATCAAACACCCCGGTAAATGCGGTAAAATAGATAAACGATCATCTATTTAATCACTACCTAGGAACTCTTTCCCTTAGTAGACATCTATGCATGATTTTGTTTTATAATACCTAAAACTCTTTTTATTGTCAATAGGATTTTTTCAAAAAAATAGTATCTTCATATCTAATTATGTTTATTCTTGACTGCCTAGTGTTTTAGTTATATCTTTAACAATATAAATGGTTGGGAAAACTTATCAAAAGACCAAAGACTAACGACTAACGACTAACGACCAATTTGACGGTTTGGGGGTTTGGGCAAAAAAGCAAAGCCATGAGGGAAATAGTAGATGTTACAGTAATAGGGGCCGGGGTTGTTGGTTTAGCCGTAGCTTCAGAAGTGGCCGGCAAAAAAAGAAGGGTGTATGTGCTGGAAAAAAACGACACTTTTGGACAAGAGACCAGTAGCAGAAATAGCCAGGTTATTCACGCGGGTCTTTATTATCCGCCAGGTTCCTTAAAAGCTAGAACCTGTGTCGAAGGAAACAGGATGCTTTACGCCATAGGTGTAAGAAACGGGGTTGCCTTTAAAAAGCTAACCAAAGTAGTTATTGCCACAAACGAGTGGGAAGTGGGAAAGTTAGAAGCCTTGCGAAAAAATGGTATGGATAATGGAGTTAAAGGTCTTCGTCTTTTGTCCCGGCACGAAACAAAGAAGCTAGAACCCAACGTTAAAGCAATAGCGGCTCTTTTTGTACCCTCAACCGGCATAATAGATGGACACGGCTTAATGAAATATTTCCTTCAAAAGGCAAAAGACAAGGGAGCGCAAGTCGTTTACAGGTCAAAAGTAACTGGTATAGCCAAGACAAATACGGGGTATTGGGTGGAGGTCCAGGAGGCCAGGGAAAGATTTAATTTTTTAACTCGAACATTAATTAATTGCGCTGGCCTGGGGGCTGATGAAGTTGCCGCCATGCCTGGTATAGATATAACCAAGGCAGGTTACCGGCTGCATTACTGTAAAGGAGAGTATTTTAGCGTAAGCGGCGGTAAAGGCAAGCTGGTAAAAAGACTTGTTTACCCGGTTCCCTTGCCTGAACTTGCGGGGGTTGGCATCCACGTTACCCTTGATTTAGACGGCAGGATGCGTTTAGGCCCCGGGGTGGAGTACATTAAAGAAATTAATTATAAGGTTGAGGAAAAAAAGAAGCCGTTTTTTTACGAGAGCGTTAAAAATTTTTTACCGGACCTGGCTCTGGAGGACCTAGAACCGGAAATGGCTGGAATTAGACCAAAGCTGCAGGGGTCAGGGGAAAAACAAAAAGATTTTGTCATCCATCACGAGACGGATAAAGGGCTGCCCGGCTTGATTAACCTTGTCGGGATAGAATCTCCTGGTCTAACCGCGTCACCAGCAATAGCAAAAATGGTAGGGAACATGGTTAATGAAATATTATAGCTTTAAATTACCGTACTTACTTAAGATCGTACCTTAAAATGGATTAAGGTTTTTAGTTAACGGGCTTCATACGGTTTCTTTCCTGTTTCCCTTTCTCTGGCCCGGCAAAAAGGGCAAATTCGGTAGTAAAGTTTTACAAATCCCTTGCTCAGGCGACTTCTCTTCCTTCTCGAACGGGTGCATATGGGGCAGTAACGCTCACAAAAATTTGCCAGAGGACTTAATTTATCCATTTTCTAAACTCCCTCCCGGTATTTACTTTTTAAAGTCCTTGCTGGATAAGGCAAAAAGAAAATTGCATATTCCGAAAAAAACTCCCCTCTAAAGAAGTAGGAGAGTTTTTTCCGGCCAAAATTATTATCTGCTATTTTTTTTGAAACAATCACGGCAGTAGACAGGACGATCGCCATTAGGTCGGAAAGGTACCTGGGTTTCAATTCCACAAGTTGCACAAGTGGCGTCATACATTTCTCTTTGCGGACGGTTAATGCGGCCGAAGCCACCACGGTTCTGTTGCTTACGGGCCGCTCTACACTGGGGACAACGGCCTGGTTCGTTTGTAAATCCTTTTTCAGCAAAGAAATCTTGTTCACTGGACGAAAAAACAAATTCATTCCCGCAATCTCGACAGGTTAAGGTTTTGTCTTGAAACATAAAAGGTCCTCCTCAAATATTTATTGCCCACTTGGTAAAGGGATTCACTTTCTTACTTTCCCCGACCACTTAGGCAATTATGAGAAGGAATAAAAAAGTGTACCTCACTAAACCTATTAATTTGAGCTTGGTTTATTATAACACTTAATAAATCGGGTGTAAAGTATTTTTTTAATTTAATAGCTTTTTTATTGTAATTTTTGTAATTATTGTTTATTGACTTTTAAAAAAATATTAGAAACAGAACTTCTAATAAGCTTGGATCCGAGAATTTTGGGGCATCCTCTTATCAACTCTATCTGGAATAACTTTCTTTTTATTCTTCAGAAATTGCAATTTACTATACTTTCCACTCATAACCACATTTCTTGCATATCGGTAGCGTAAAATTGATTGTG
>DHGP01000015.1 GCA_002402825.1 Firmicutes bacterium UBA4795 | reverse complement strand
TTATGTTTAAGGGAAATTGCCCGGAATGGGAACATTTTGCCCATTTCCCTGGGAGTATTGGTAGTTTACACCCTGGCTTTATATGCCGGCGCGGTCCTGGTTATGCAGAGAGTACGGGATTAAATTAAGTCATTGGTCTTCAGGTTGCTGAGCGTTATTTTGCTAACCGGCCCGTCTTTGTTGGTGCGTTTAAAACATTTGAAAGAGATAGAAAACATAAGCAGCAACTTTTCTAAAAAACGATTCGTCTATAAGTCCCCCTTTGTTGGAGCTATTAACTTGACTAATAATGGCTTATGTGTTTATAATAAAAGATGTACTTAGCATACTACATACGTAAGAATTAGCCTTCTTCTAATAAACACTAAAATTACAAACAGTTGTAAAGAGAGGAGAGGATTTATGTCCCAGCACGGCCTTTTAATCAGGGAAGTAGCTGGGGGTAGTGTGGCCAGTCAACTGGGGATTAAACCGGGAGATAGAATTATAAAAATTAATGGTTACCCCGTAAAAGATATTCTTGATTACTGGTTCTTAGAGGCCGATGAAGAAATCAAGGTAAGGCTGGTTAAAGCGAACGGAGAAGAATGGCTTTTAGACATTGAAAAAGACCTAACGCAAGATTTGGGCTTAAGCTTTGACGTAACAGGATTTGACCCCATTTTTGGCTGTCAAAATAAATGTATTTTTTGTTTTATAGACCAATTGCCCCCAAATATGCGGAAAAGTCTTTACGTAAAAGATGATGATTATCGTCTTTCTTTTGCCCAGGGAAATTTTATAACCCTTACTAATTTATCGTCTGCCGCTATGAAACGCATTATCCAGCGCCGCTTAAGCCCTTTGTATGTTTCCGTCCACACAACCAACCCCGTCTTGCGAAAAAAAATGCTTAATCATCCGCAGGCAGGAAATATAATGGAACAGCTTGCCACTTTAGCCAAAGGCAATATTACCTTGCATACCCAGGTGGTGCTTTGTCCGGGGATTAACGACAAAGAGGAACTTAAGAGGACCATACAAGATCTGGGTCGTTTGTGGCCGGCGATTTATTCTTTAGCTATAGTACCCGTGGGCTTGACCCGTTACCGCCAGGGCCTTTATCCGCTGCGGTGTTTTAACTCTAAAGAAGCAGAAGAGGTAATTGGGGAAGTGGAAAAACAGCAGGCTTACTTCTTAAAACGTTACGGTTACCCCTTTGTTTACGCCAGCGATGAATTCTATTTTTTAGCCGGTTTGCCTATTCCAGCTGAAAAGTATTATGCTGATTATCCACAAACTGAGAATGGGGTAGGGTTAACCCGGCTTTTTTTGAACGAGGGGGTCAAAGCAGATCGTAAAATACCTAAAAGATTAGATTCTCCCCGCCAGGTTACCATAATAACCGGCGTTTTAGGAAAGCAGGTTTTAACTCCGGTAGTAGACAAACTGAATCAGGTGGAAAATCTTAAGGTAAATTTAGCGGTAATTCCTAATCATTTCTTTGGAGAGCAAATAAGTGTGGCGGGGCTATTAACCGCAGAAGATATATATCGTTCTTTAGCGGGTAAGCTAAATGGTGAATTAGTAATTATACCCGTAACGGCCTTGCTTGAAAAATCAACTGTTTTCTTGGACGAAGTTACAATAACAGAACTGGAAGAATGGCTGGGAGTACCTGTTAAAGTAGCTAAAGGGGCACGTGAGTTGGTTCAAATATGTTGCCAGAAAGATTTTAAATGGCTAAACCGGTAGTAGCTATTATTGGTCGTCCCAATGTGGGTAAATCTACATTATTTAACCGTCTTACCGGTAGTCAGGTGGCTTTGACAGAGAAGCAACCGGGTATAACCCGCGACCGGCTTTATCATGAAGTAAAATGGGCAGGGCGAGAATTTATTTTAATTGATACAGGAGGTTTAGACTTACATGGAACGGGTGAAATTAGCGAAGGGGTACGCGAGCAAGTAGAGTTAGCTCTTAAAGAAGCAGATATTCTTCTTTTTTTGGTTGACGCCCGAGCTGGATTGACTATAACGGATACTGAAATAGCTCAAGTTGTACGGCGGGCAAACAAACCGGTAATATTGGCCGCTAATAAAGTAGAAGATTTTAAGAAGCAGGCGGGGTTATATGAATTTTTCCAGTTAGGCTTAGGTGAACCCATTCCAGTTTCAGCTACCGAAGGGTTGAATACAGGTGATTTACTAGACCAATTAGTAGCGGCCTTACCTTACCTGCCAGAAGAAGATAAAGAGCCTTCTTTAACAGTAAAAGTAGCCGTGGTGGGAAGGCCCAACGTAGGTAAATCTTCTTTGGTTAACGCCTTGCTGGGGATTGAGCGGGTTATGGTAAGCAGTATTCCAGGAACTACGCGGGATGCTATTGATATTTACCTAAAGAAAGCCGAACAGCAGTATATGCTGGTTGATACCGCCGGCATAAGGCGCCGGAGCAAAATTGATTTACCCATTGAAAAATACAGTGTAGCGCGATCATTTAAAGCAATTAAACGCAGCAACGTGGTTCTAATAGTCATAGATGCTTTAGAAGAAATTGTGGAACAGGACAAAACTATTGCCGGCTACGCTGATAAACAGGGTAAGGCTTGTGTGTTGGTAGTAAATAAGTGGGATTTAATTAAGCAAAAGACTTTGCCTTTTGCCGAAAAGGTTAAGCAAAGTTTTTCTTTTATGCCGTATGCTCCGGTTGTGTTTGTTTCGGCCAGGACGATTTGGCAAATAGACTTGCTGTTTGAAACAATTAATGAGGTTTTTGCCCAAGGCAATTTGCGTATTCCTACCAGCTCTTTAAATAATTTAATTCAAGAGGCGACACAATTGAACTTACCGCCGTTGCGTAAGGGAAAACGCTTGCGTATTTTTTACGCAACACAAAATAAAGTGCAACCACCCACTTTCCTTCTTTTTGTTAATGAACCCGAACTTATGCATTTTTCTTATTTACGTTATTTGGAAAATCAATTACGGCAAGCTTATGGTTTTAAAGGAACACCACTTCGTTTTATCTTGCGTAAAAGAAGTAAAAACAATAAAAAACGTTACGTTTAAAGTAAGACCAACATTAAAATGAATTAATTTACAAAATCGAGTATTATTAAATATTATTAAATCGAACATCAAACATCGCGAAAAGGGCGGGGATTTAAATCTTTACTTTAGGATTGGTGATCATTAGTTACTTAATTGGCTCTATTCCTTTTGGTTATCTGATTGCACGCGCCCAAGGAATAGATATACGTTCAAAAGGAAGTGGTAACATTGGGTCTACTAATGTTTGGCGCAATTTGGGGGTTTTGGCGGGGTTGCTTGTATTTATAGGTGATGCGGGCAAAGGGGTGCTGGGAGCTTGGCTAGGTCGCCACTTTGGGGGGACGGACGACATAGCGCTGCTCACGGCATCAGCGGTAGTGGTAGGGCATGGTTGGCCGTTATTTTTAGGTTTCAAAGGGGGAAAAATTATTGCTACCTCTTTAGGTGTTTTTCTTGTTTTGGATAGAATTATTGTCTTGCCGGCTTTAGGTTTATGGGTAATCCTGTCCGGAACTTGGCGATACATTTCGTTAGCCTCCATGGTCGCCGCATTTTCAATTCCCTTTTGGATGTTATTTTTACATCGCTCTTGGTTATGCGTTTGTTTTAGTATCTTTGTGTTTCTAATTGTTATTTATAAACATTTTCCTAATATTAAACGTTTGCTAGCCGGTACTGAACCAAAGATTAGTTTCTTTAAACCGCGATAGTTTATAAGGGGAAAAGCTATGGTTAACAAAAAAATTGCGATTTTGGGGGCCGGCAGTTGGGGTACGGCGCTGGCTATTTTACTGGCCAACCAGGGATGTCAGGTTAAGATATGGGCAAGACGGGCTAATTTGGTTGAAGAGATTAATCTGCGGCGGACAAATGTCCATTATTTACCAGGGGTAATTATACCAGAAAATATTCAGGCCAGTGTATATTTAGAAGAAGTGTTATTTCAAGTTACGGTAGTTGTTTTTGCCGTTCCTTCCCATGCTTTTAGAGAAACGTTGCGTCGAGCGATGCCTTTCTTATCTCGTGCGACACTGATAGTTAATGTGGCTAAGGGTTTGGAAGAAAGTACTTTGTTAAGGCTTTCGCAGGTTTTTGGTGAGGAAGCAGGTAAAGACCAAAAAACCCAATACGTAGTTTTATCTGGTCCCAGTCACGCTGAAGAAGTAAGCCGCGGTTTACCAACGGCAGTGGTTGCTGCAGGAATACAACAGAAAAACGCTGAACTTATCCAAAAACTTTTTATGTCACCAGTTTTTAGAGTCTATACTAATTTTGATGTTTTGGGGGTAGAATTAGGGGGAGCGTTAAAAAATATTATTGCTTTGGGCACAGGTATTGCAACTGGTCTTGGGTTTGGCGATAATACAAAAGCAGCTTTAATGACCAGAGGGTTGGCCGAAATTACCAGGCTAGGGACTTTCCTGGGAGCAGAGCCGCTTACCTTTGTCGGGTTAACCGGGGTAGGTGATTTATTTGTTACCTGTACCAGTACGTATAGCCGTAATTTTAGAGCAGGTATGGAAATTGGCCGGGGCAAGTCTCTAGAGGAAGCGTTAAGCAGCATAAAGATGGTGGTTGAAGGGGTGCGTACCACCCGGGCAGCTTATTCCCTAGCCGCCCGTTATAATATAGAAATGCCTATTACGGAACAAATGTACCAGGTACTTTTTAAAGGACTTTCACCACGGCAAGCAGTATCAAATTTAATGAGTCGAGACCATAAAAAAGAAATAGATGAATTGCTTTACAAAAGAGATAAAAGAGATAAAATATAAACTATAAAATAAATTAATAAATTAATATAAAAACTATAAAATAGGTTTTTAATTAAAATAAGGGGTGGATTAAATGAACGATTTAGTAGAAAGGTTTCGCACCGGTGAACAACTAGCTTTAGCCAGGTTAATTTCAGTTATTGAAAATGAAGACTCAAGACGAAATGAGATAATGGCCCAGCTTTATCCCCTGATGGGGAAAGCATATATTGTAGGTATTACAGGTTCACCAGGTGCCGGTAAAAGTTCCCTTGTTGACCGCTTATCCGTAATTTTAAGGAAACGTGATGAAACAATTGGAATTATTGCGGTAGATCCAAGCAGCCCATTTAGTGGAGGGGCCTTACTGGGTGATCGTATTCGGATGCAAACCCATGCTTTGGATAAAGGAGTGTTTATTCGGAGCATGGGAACTAGAGGCAGCTTAGGTGGTTTAGCTCATACTACTAAAGATGTAGCTAAGACAATGGATGCTTTTGGTTTTCAATGGGTGGTTATCGAAACAGTAGGGGTTGGTCAGGCAGAAATAGATATCATGCACGTAGCTGATACAACAGTAGTAATACTTACCCCTGGAGCAGGAGATTCCATTCAAACTATTAAAGCTGGAATTATGGAAATAGCTGATGTGTTTGCGGTAAATAAGAGTGACTTACCTGGAGCAGATCGTGTAGCCACGGAAATAGAAACCATGCTTGATTTACACTGCGATGCCACGAAATGGCGGCCACCGGTAGTACAGGTTTCTTCAGTTACTAACACGGGATTAGAAGACTTACTAGATGCCATTGAAAGTCACCGGCAGCATCTTTTAGCTACCGGTGTATTTCAAAAAATCCGTCAAGAACGTATTAAAGAAGAAACCTTGGAGATTGTAAACTACCAGTGGCAACAGCTTGTTTCCCGCCAGGTCAAAATTCCAGGAAGAGTAAATGAACTGTTACAGGAAGTTTTAAACCGGAAAATTGATCCTTATACCGCCGCCAATAATATTTTGGCCCACGTAGCAGCAAGTTTTAAAGTAGAAGGACTAGAAGGAGCGCAACAAAGAAAAATTATGTAGCTTTAATTTTACGATTAAAGAATTTTAAAATTTTTGCTCGTAACCAAAGAACCTGGTAAAAATTTAAGTTAAATTTGTCTGGCTAATAATTTTTTTGATTTTTGGCGGTTTTTTAAAAATAAAATATCTTAATAAAGTTTCTAAAGCGTCCAGTATTTACTTTGTATTTTTTTTACTTCATTAAGGTCATTGATAAAACCTGGGGATGCAGTGCTCTGAGGGATAGTCTTCTCGTGAACATCAAAATTTAATTGGGCCAGGGTATTAAAAACTGCAGCTACACTTAGAGCCTCCCCTTCTAAATTATAGCCTCCTTCAAGTAAAATAACTATCCGTTCGTTACAACACTTTTGCGCAATTTCTTGGACTATAGCCGTCATTTTTTCGTAACCGTGGGTAGTTAAATACATTCCGCCAATAGGGTCGCTGTGGTGGGCATCCTGGCCGGCCGAAACTAAGATAAATTCTGGTTGATAAGCCAGGGCTATTGGATACAAAATTTGGTGAAATACTGTTTCGTATTCTTGATCACCTGCCCCGCTTTTAAGGGGGACGTTTACCGTGAATCCTTCACCTTCCCCCTGGCCTACAGCCTCAGCCCATCCTGTACCTGGATAAAACCAGGATTGATGGGTTGAAAAATAAAGGACCTTTGATTCTTTATAAAAAATATGTTCCGTTCCGTTTCCGTGATGAACATCCCAATCAATTATTAAAATTTTTTTAAGGTTGTACTTATTTTCCAGGTAACGGGCGGTAATGGCTATGTTATTAAAAAGGCAGAAACCCATAGCCCGTTCTGGTAAAGCATGATGTCCCGGTGGACGGACAAGCGCAAAAACGTGTTTTACTTTTCCTGCCATTACGGCATCAACTGCCGCCAAAGCTCCTCCTGCAGCTAAAAGAGCCGCATCATATGAGTGCCTTGAAGTGTACGTATCAGGATCTAAGTAACCGCCGCCGCGGACACACGTTTCTTTTACTTTTTCAATGTAACGGGGGTCATGAACCAAAGCAATTTCTTCTACGGTGGCCGGCCGGGGCAGGATGTTTTGCAGATGGTCTAAAATTTTTGTTTCTTTTATTTTAGCCATGATTTTTTCCAGGCGTTCCGGACATTCAGGGTGCATTGCGGCTTTATGTTCCAAATAAAGGGGGTCAAAAACAAATCCTGTGTGGCTCATTAAGGCGCCTCCTTTTTTAAAGCATTTTTGATTATAAGTGACTTATTAAAGTTATTTTAAAGTATTTTATTATCAAGGTCAAATCAAAATACGTTGGGGCCCCTTTGGTGTAAAGTAGAGAATTACCAGTAATATCCAGGTTAAAAGCAGGGACTCGTTGCTTTGCAGGTCTAATTGGGATATAATTTAATAGGATAACCCAGGGGTTCAGATTTAAAGGGGAAATTTTAATGTCGGACGAGCTAAAGAACATCCGTAATTTTTGCATTATTGCCCATATTGATCACGGAAAATCAACTTTGGCGGATAGATTATTAGAGTATACCGGTGCTTTATCCGAAAGGGAAATGACAGATCAGTTTCTTGACCAGATGGATTTGGAACGTGAACGGGGAATTACCATTAAGGCCAAAGCAGTCCGCTTGACTTACCAGGCCAGAGACGGTCATGTCTACCAGTTAAACCTTATTGATACCCCGGGTCACGTAGACTTTGCCTATGAAGTATCCCGCAGTCTGGCTGCTTGCGAAGGAGCCCTTTTGGTTATAGATGCGGTCCAGGGTATTGAGGCCCAAACATTAGCCAATACGTATCTGGCGCTTGAAAATAACTTAACCATTATTCCGGTAATTAATAAAATTGACTTACCTAATGCTAACCCCATAAAGGTGAAAGAGGAAATTGAAGAAATTATAGGACTGGATGCTGCAGAAGCAGTATTGGTTTCGGCTAAACTAGGCACCGGTACCGAAGAAGTTTTAGAACATATTGTAAAAATAATTCCCCCTCCGAAAGGGAACAAAGGGGCTTCTTTAAAAGCCCTCATTTTCGATTCGCATTATGATTCCTATAAAGGGGTTGTTGTTTATGTGCGGGTTATTGATGGCTATCTTGAAAAGGGCCAACGAATTAAGATGATGTCAAGTCAAGTAGAGCATGAAGTCGCTGAGGTAGGCGTGTTTCGTCCAACCATGCAGATTGGGCAAAAGCTAAGCGCCGGAGAGGTAGGATTTATGGCCGCCGGAATTAAAAATATAGGGGAGATACAAGTGGGGGATACGATTACCACCGTTATTAATCCGGCTCACGAGCCTCTCCCCGGTTACCGTAAAGTCACTCCTATGGTTTATTGCGGTCTTTATCCGGCAGACGCCGGTGATTACGCGGATTTAAAAAACGCCCTAGAAAAACTGCAGCTAAATGATGCTTCAATGGTTTTTGAGGCAGAAACATCTGAAGCCCTCGGTTTTGGTTTCCGGTGTGGTTTTTTAGGCTTATTGCACAAGGAAATTATTCAGGAAAGATTAGAACGGGAATATAAACTAAACTTAATTACTACAGCACCAAGTGTAGTTTACCGCGTAACGGTTAATTCCGGCCAAGAGTATTATATTGAAAACCCGGCTAAACTACCTCCCCCCGGTAAATACATTAAACTAGAAGAACCTTATGTCCTAGCCACTATTTTAGTCCCGCAAGAATTTATAGGAGCCGTAATGGAACTTTGTCAAGAACGGCGGGGAGAATTTAAGAATATGGAACATTTAGGTAATAAACGCCCGATGCTTAGCTATAAAATACCTTTAAGTGAAATTATTTATGATTTTTTTGACCAGCTTAAATCTCGCACCAAAGGTTATGCCTCTTTAGATTATGAATTAACTGGTTATGAAGAAAGTAATCTGGTTAAACTAAATATTTTAATAAACAATGAGCCCGTTGATGCTTTAAGTTATATTGTCCATAAAGATAAAGCATACTTTAGAGGGCGCCAGTTAGTGGAAAAACTACGGAGTCTTATTCCGCGACAGCTTTTTGACATTCCTGTTCAGGCCTCTATTGGAAATAAAATAATTGCCCGGGAAACTATTAAGGCTAAAAGAAAAGATGTTTTAGCCAAATGTTATGGTGGCGATATTACCCGGAAGAGAAAGCTGCTGGAAAAACAAAGGGAAGGAAAAAAAAGGATGAAGCAACTAGGTAACATTGAAATTCCGCAGGAAGCATTTATGGCGGTTTTAAAAATAGAAGAAAAATAGTCGGTAAGGGTAATTTTAGCGTCCAGATAACGGCCATTAGCTGTCATCAGATAACGGCCATTAGCTGTCAGTATTCATCAACAAAAGAAAGGCCGGTCTTGCTAATGGCAAAAGGTTTATGTTTGGTGAATTAAATGGGAATTGGCTTATACATTCATATCCCTTTTTGTTTGAAAAAATGTAATTATTGTGATTTTATTAGTTATGGCTTTAAACCGGCTTTGGTTAAAGCATATTTAACTGCTTTAGATAAAGAAATGGCTTTATATAGCAATTCTTTACCGCCAGAGGAAAAACAACTGGAAACAATATATATTGGGGGCGGTACTCCTACTTGTTTAAGAGCAAACGAACTTTACGAAGTACTGAAAGCTTGCCGTCATTATTTTACCTGGCCTCCTGAAATTGAAGTGACGGTAGAAGCAAATCCAGGTACGGTTGACCTTGAAAAATTAACTGTTTTAAGACGGGAGAACGTTAACCGTTTAAGCTTGGGTGTTCAAACTGATAGTGATAACCTGCTTCAGGTTTTAGGCCGTCAGCATACTTTTGAGCAGGCAGTAGAGGCAGTGTGTTTGGCCCGCCAGGCAGGTTTTAGCAATCTTAATCTTGACCTTATTTTTGGAATTCCTGGCCAAACCTTAACTTCGTGGCGAGAATGTCTAGCAAAAACAGTTAATTTGTCCCCCCAACATGTCTCCATATATAATTTACAGCTTGAGGAAGAAACGCCCCTTTGGAAGAAGGTAAAATCAGGTCAATTAAAAACCTGCCCAGAAGAAACTGAGCTGGCTATGTATGAACAGGCTATAGAATTTCTTAAGGACAATAATTACATTCAATATGAGATTTCTAATTTTGCCCAGACCGGTTATCAATGCCAGCATAACCTACGTTACTGGAGGAACATATCTTACCTTGGTTTAGGTCTAAGCGCCCATTCTTACCTGGCGCGTTGTCGTTTTAATAATACGGAAAATATTAATACTTACCTTAACTGCTTGACTGAAGGCAAACTACCCGTATCACGGGTAGAATTTATTTCTAAACAGGTAGAAATGCAAGAAACAGTATTTTTAGGATTAAGGCTGATGCAAGGCCTTGACCTGATTAAATTTTTTGCGCGTTTTGGCTGCTGTATTGAAGACGTGTTTACCGCTCAGTTAAAAAACCTTCTTTACTTAGGTCTGGTGGAAATTAACGGTTTAAGTTTGCGTCTCACTAAAAACGGTTTGCCGGTGGCTAATTTCGTCTTCAGGGAATTTGTTTAAGTTGCTGCGTTAACTTGACAAAGCGCGGGCATGATGTTATATTTTAATTAATGGTTTAGCACTCATTAAGAGAGAGTGCTAATAAGGAGGTTCTTCTAATGAAGCTGGAAGCCCGTAAACAGCAAGTTTTATTAGCTATTGTCAGTAACTATATTAATACGGCCGAACCAGTTAGTTCCCGAACGGTGGCGAAAAAATACGGTCTAGGGGTAAGTCCAGCCACTATTCGTAACGAAATGGCTGATTTAGAAGAAATGGGTTATATTGAACAACCGCACACCTCGGCTGGCAGGATTCCGTCAGAGCTTGGTTTTCGTTATTACGTAGATTATTTAATGAAAAAACAAGAATTAGATCGTGCCGAAAAAGAGCTCATAAAAAGAGAGTTTCAGGAAAAGATTGCTGATTTAAACCAACTGCTGCAAAAAACAAGTCAATTATTAACTAAACTAACCCAATATGCGGCTATGGTCTTAATACCACAATTAAAAATAGGCAATTATAAATACTTCCAGCTTATAAAGATGAATTTTGGGCAAGCCATGCTAGTAGTAGTATGGGATACGGGAATTGTACAGCATCATTTAATTGAAATCTCCGATAATATTATGGCGCTTGATTTAAAAATAATTTCTGATGTATTTAACGCTAAGCTAGCGGGGCACACGGTAAATGATATTAAGCTTACTGTAGTAAAAGAAATTTATTTTGAACTAGCAAAATATAAAATTGTCTTAGACCAAGTGCTAGAATTAATAATTAATAACTTGTCTTCAGATATAAAGAATAAATTATACTTAGGGGGAGCTTTTAGTGTTTTAAATCAGCCTGAGTTTTGCCATAATATTGAACGAGTAAGAGTTTTTTTAAGCCTCCTGGAAAAAGAGTATTTGTTGTATGATTTATTAACCGGCGGATTGGAGCAAAAAGGAGTAACTGTGCGTATTGGAGGAGAAATAAACTATAATGAAATGCGTAATTGCAGCCTGGTGATTTCTTCTTATCAATGGGGGAAACAGTCTGCTGGAACCATAGGTGTGTTGGGCCCTATAAGAATGGATTACGCTAAAGCGGTTGGGGTAGTAGAATATATTGCCCAAAGCCTTTCTCGCACCCTGGAAAAAATGTTTAAACCTGAAGGATTTTTAAGGTAAATGTTTTTGAGAAAGCATAAATAAAAATAAAAAGAAATTTATAAAGAAGTAATGATTTTAGGAGGTATGTAGTATGGAAAATAATACACCGGCGGATAAAAAAAAAGAAATGGCCGAAGAAATAGTTGAACCCGCGCAAGAAACAAAAACAAAAGAGGAAACAACAGCAGAAGAAATTACAGAAAAAGAAATAACAGAAAAAGAAGAAGTATCAGAAACATTAAATATAGAGGAATTAAAACAGCAGTACGCTGAACAAACAAAACGCTCAGATGAGTACTACCAACGATTAATTAGAATGCAGGCAGATTTTGAGAATTACCGCCGCCGCGTTGGAAAAGAAAAAGAAGAACTGTTAAAATTTGCGGCCGAAGATTTAATAGTAAAGCTACTGCCAGTTCTGGATAATTTTGAACGTGCTCTAGCGGCACCAAAAGAAGATAATCAAAATACAAGTAAGTTTAAAGAAGGTATTGAAATGATTTACCGTCAGTTTATAGATATACTAATTAAGGAAGGGCTGTCTATTATCCCAGCTATTGGTCAACAATTTGACCCGGTAAATCACGAAGTTATTTTACAAGAAGAAACCAAGGAACAACCAGATAATACTATTATAGAAGAGCTTCGCCGTGGCTATTGTTTTAAAGGAAAAGTTATCCGACCGGCGTGGGTTAAGGTAGCCCGGTCAGGAACAAGCTAAAAATTATAAAAATTGTTCTATAACTTAAAGGTAAAAATTTATTACCCGGGCTTATTATTAATATTGGTAGATAAACAGGAGGTTAAAAATAAATGGCAAAAGTAATTGGTATTGACTTAGGAACTACAAATTCATGTATGGCTGTAATGGAAGGTGGAGAAGCGGTAGTTATTCCTAATGCCGAAGGGGGGCGTACCACTCCTTCGGTGGTGGGATTTTCAAAAACCGGCGAACGATTAGTTGGTCAGGTAGCTAAACGTCAGATGATAAGCAATCCTGAACGAACGATTGCTTCTATAAAACGGCGGATGGGCTCAAATTTTAAAGTAAATATAGACGATAAGGAATATACTCCCCAGGAAATATCAGCGATGATTCTACAAAAACTTAAAGCGGATGCGGAAAGCTATTTAGGTGAGAAAATAGAAAAAGCTATTATTACTACCCCGGCTTATTTTACTGATGCCCAACGCCAGGCCACTAAAGACGCGGGCAGAATTGCTGGATTAGAGGTGTTACGCATTATTAACGAACCAACGGCTGCAGCATTAGCATATGGTTTGGACAAAGAAAAGGACCAGACCATTTTGGTTTTTGACCTTGGAGGAGGAACTTTTGATGTTTCTATTTTAGAGCTTGGAGAAGGTATCTTTGAAGTTAAAGCTACCAGTGGGAACAACCTCTTGGGAGGCGATGATTTTGACCTGCGGATTGTAGATTGGCTGGTAGCAGAATTTAAAAAAGATACGGGTATTGATCTACGTCATGACCGGATGGCTATGCAGCGGCTTAGAGAAGCGGCCGAAAAAGCAAAAATAGAGTTAAGCGGGGTAACTACAACCAATATTAATTTGCCTTTTATTACGGCAGATGCCAACGGTCCTAAACATTTAGACCTAAACTTAACGCGGGCTAAGTTTGAAGACTTAACTGCCGATTTAGTAGAGAAAACGATGGGGCCTACCCGTCAAGCTTTGGCAGATGCTGGTTTAGAACCAAAAGATATTGATAAGATTTTGCTGGTAGGTGGTTCTACTCGAACGCCGGCGGTGCAGGAAGCAATCCGGAA
Source organism: Firmicutes bacterium UBA4795 (assembly GCA_002402825.1). Classification (GTDB taxonomy): domain Bacteria; phylum Bacillota; class Desulfotomaculia; order Desulfotomaculales; family Nap2-2B; genus SCADC1-2-3. The sequence continues at coordinate 53,676 of DHGP01000015.1, read as the reverse complement.
GTTCTTAGGAAAGGAACCGCATAAAGGAATTAATCCAGATGAATGTGTAGCCGTAGGGGCAGCAATTCAAGCCGGGGTTTTAGCGGGCGAGGTCAAGGACGTTTTGCTTCTTGACGTTACCCCTTTGTCTTTAGGAATTGAAACCTTAGGAAACGTTTTTACCAAATTGATTGAACGGAACACCACTATTCCTACTTCCAAAAGCCAGATATTTTCTACCGCCGCTGATGGTCAAACTACCGTAGAAATTCACGTTTTACAAGGTGAAAGGCCCATGGCGTCCGATAATAAGACTTTAGGAAAATTTCTTTTAACCGGTATCCCCCCTGCTCCACGCGGGGTCCCTCAAATAGAGGTTAAATTTGACATAGATGTAAACGGTATTGTTAATGTTTCGGCTAAAGATTTAGGCACCAATAAGGCCCAAAGTATTACCATTACCGGAACTTCAAATCTTTCCGAGGAAGAAATCAAACGAATGGTTAGGGAAGCAGAACAAAAAGCTGAGGAGGACCGGCGGCGTAAGGAAGAAGCGGAACTACGGAACCAGGCTGATAGTATGATTTACCAAGCTGAAAAAACAATTAAGGATTTAGGAGACAAAGCAGAGCAAAGCAAAGCAGAACAGGTAAACAGAGCTGTAGCGGAATTAAGAGAAGCTCTTCAAGGAGTTGATCTGGATTTAATCAGGCAAAAAATGAATAATTTAACCACCCCTTTATATGAAATGAGTGCCGCTATGTATCAACAGCAAGCAGAGAAAGCGCAGCAGGCTCAACAAGGATTTAGTCAGAACCAAACCGCAGAAAGCGAGAAAACAGAGAAAAAAAAGGAAAAAGTAGTTGACGCCGATTACGAAATAAAGGATGAAAAGTAAAGTTTTATTTTACAAGTGGCTAAATCTATAGGCTTATAGTATAATGTTAAAGTACTTCGAGTATTGTCCAACAGCTATTGTTCAAATGGTTATTTTAGCGTTTAAAAAGAGTTAGAAATAAGGTGGTAGAAATAAATGGCAAAGCGTGACTATTACGAAGTATTAGGTGTTTCGCGCGATGCTAGCCAGGAAGAGATTAAAAAAGCTTTTCGTAAGCTAGCCCGGCAGTACCATCCTGATGCTAATCCAAATAAAGAAGAGGCTGAAGCTAAGTTTAAAGAGATTGCGGAAGCTTACGAGGTATTAAGTGACCCTGAAAAAAGAGCTAATTACGACCGTTTTGGCCACAGTGCTTTTGATGGTCAGGGATTTAGTAATTATGAAGATATCTTTAGCCGGTTTGGCGGTTTTCGTAATGATTTTGGCGGCTTAGGGGATATTTTTGATATGTTTTTTGGGGGCGGGTCCCCTAGGCAAAGGCGAGGTCCTGAAAGGGGCGCCGATGTTCGAGCTGATTTGGAAATTTCTTTTAAAGAAGCTGCCTTTGGGGTCGAAAAAGAAGTTAAGATACCGCGCGTGGAAACTTGTGGCACATGTAACGGTAGCGGGGCTGCCCCAGGTAGTAAGCCGCAACCCTGTGTAGCCTGTGCTGGCACCGGACAAATTCAGTTCACTCAAAGCACCCTTTTAGGTCGCGTTATTCAGACGCGTACTTGTGAGCGGTGCCGCGGCAGAGGGAAAGTTATTGAAAAACCATGTGCTACTTGCCACGGAACAGGACAGGTACGCCGGACGCGCCATATTCACGTAAAAGTTCCGGCCGGGGTAGACAATGGCACCCGGTTACGTGTTTCGGGCGAAGGAGAAGCCGGCCCATACGGGGGTCCTCCAGGGGATCTTTACGTATATATTTCTGTCCGTCCCCACCGCATTTTTACGCGGGAGGGTAATGATGTCATCTGTGAAGCACCTCTTTCTTTTGCTCAGGCCGCGTTGGGCGATGAAATAGAAGTCCCTACTTTAGAAGGTACGGCAAAAATACGTATACCCGAAGGAACCCAGCACGGAACGGTTTTTCGATTGCGTAACCAGGGCATTCCCAGCCTTAACGGGTATGGCCGGGGCGACCAGCATGTTATAGTTAAAATAGTCACTCCCACCAAACTAAACGAGAAGCAAAAACAATTACTTCGTGAGTTTGCGCACCTAAGCGGCGAAAGCCCGGCCGGGGTTGAGAAGGGGTTTTTTGGAAAAATGAGAGATGCCTTCACCGGATAAAAAATGTTGAAAAAGGTAAAAAAAGTAGCGCTAACCTCCCTGGGCTGTAAAGTAAGCCAGTACGACGCCAACGCTTTAGCCAATTTATTTGAAAAAAGAGGCTACAAAATCGTAAATTTTTCAGAAGAAGCCGATATTTATGTAATTAACACCTGTACAGTCACCCATCTGGCAGACCGGAAATCACGTCAATTAATTCGCCGGGCAAAACGAAAAAATCCTGTTTCTTTAGTAGTAGTGACGGGCTGTTACGCTCAGGCATCTCCGGAAGAAGTAAAAAATATTCCCGAAGTAGATGTGATAGCCGGGACGCGAAACCTGAATCAATTGGTTGATTTGGTCGAAAAGCTTTGCCGTGAAGTACCTATAGAGACAAAATATAATCTGGTACGTAGGTTTAATTTTGTTCAGGCTTACGAAGAGTTATCAGTTCTATCACTGTCTGAACGTACCCGCGCGTACGTAAAAATACAAGAAGGATGCAATAATTTTTGTACCTATTGTATTGTCCCTTACGCCAGAGGCCCTTTACGCAGCCGGCAACCGGAAAAGATTATAGACGAAGTTACCTCCTTGACTCAAAAAGGTTTTAAAGAGATTGTTCTTACGGGTATTCATATTGGCGCTTACGGGCGTGATCTTGAAAACCAGGTTAATTTAACTGCCTTGCTTTCTTTTTTAGTAAACATTCCTAATTTAAAAAGAATACGGCTTAGTTCTATTGAACCTCAGGATGTTAACCTTGCGCTAATAGAATTTATAGCTACCCAGCCAAAAATATGCCGTCATTTACATATTCCTTTACAAAGTGGCGATAACGAAATATTACGGAGTATGGGAAGGCGTTACAATACCAGTAAATACCGTAAGTTGGTTAAGCTGATTCGGGAGCAAATTAACGGGGTAGCTCTAACAACGGATTTAATAGTTGGTTTTCCAGGGGAGACAGAACAACAATTTAAGAATACTTATTTATTTGTTCGAGAAATGGCTTTTTCTCGTTTGCATGTGTTTAAATATTCATCCCGCCCGGGTACTTTGGCGGCTACGTTTCCCAACCAGGTAGAGGAATCTGTGAAAAAAGACCGCAGTGAAATTCTTATTTTTTTAGGCAAAGAACTAGCGCATTCTTTTGCTTTGCAACACATGGGACGTGAGGTGAATGTATTGGTAGAGGAGGAGGCAGCCAGTTTTTATCCCGGTTGCCTGAAGGGCCTTACTGACAATTATCTGACTGCAATATTTCCGGGTTCCTTAGAATTACGTGGCCATATTGTTAAGGTAAAGGTAAAAGAAGTCGAAAATAACTTACTAAAAGGAATGATAATTTAATTATTTTTAAAATATTATGATAATTTTATTTTTTAAAGCAGGAGTTTAATAAGTATAGATAGAATATAAATGTAAAGTTAAATCAAAGACAGAAAAAAGGAGGTGAATTAATGCAGGAGTGTATTTTTTGTAAAATTATCAGAAAAGAAACCCCGGCTGATATTATTTATGAAGATGATAAAGTTATTGTTTTAAGAGATATTCGTCCGGTGGCTCCTGTTCACCTTTTATTAATCCCCAAAAAGCATATACCTACTTTTTTTGACTTAAAAGAGGAAGATGCCCCAATTATAAATAAATTGCATATGACTGGTGCTAAAATGGCTGAGAAATTAGGATATAAAGATAAAGGTTTTCGTTTGGTGTCAAATTGTCAACAGGATGCAGGTCAGCTAATTTTTCATGTTCATTTTCATTTAATTACTGGCCGTCCCCTTCATTGGCCCCCTGGTTAAATCTTTATTGACGGTACTAAGTAGTTTGAGATATAATTTAAGCAAGTTTTATTTAACTTTTATTTAACTTTAATTTAAATTTAACGGAGGTTTTTATTTTGCTAGATGGTTTAACGGAGGGAGGGGAAAGATTATGGCAGAAGTACGTGTTGGTAAGAATGAATCCCTGGACAGTGCCCTCCGGCGTTTTAAAAGAACCTGCCAGAAAGCAGGTGTTATGGCCGAGGCCAGGCGGCATGAACATTATGAAAAACCAAGTGTTCGAAGGAAAAAAAAGGCTGAAGCAGCCCGAAGAAGAAATAAATACCGTTTTTAAAGGATAAAGGTATAAAAGGATAAAAGTAATCAGGTAGAAAAGTATCCGGTAATTTTTTAGGACCGGGTATTTTTATTTTAATTCAGGTAACTAAGGTTTAAATTATTTTTTCGTGATGCATCATGGTAAATTACCTTTTCAGTGGTAATTTCTTTTTTCGTAAGGGCATATATTTGGCAAGAGGTGGTTTTATGACCAAACGGGGTACAGCAAAGCACCTTAAGCAAAAAGTGTCTGAAGTTTTAGAGTTCCCTGATGATATTGTACTCAACTTACCAAAAGTAACTCTTATAGGTGACGTAAAAGTATTTATAGAAAATCATTGCGGTATTCTTGAGTACACCATTTCACGCGTGCGTCTTTACACCACGGTAGGTGAACTAACAGTAAATGGCGATAAATTAAAAATCCGTAGTATTGTTCCTAAAGAGATTTGTATTGAAGGAAAAATTAAAGGCATTATCTTAAATAAGGATGGGTAAGAATATGCCTGTTTTTAATTTTGTTTCTTACTTAATAGGCTACGTGATTATTTTAGTTGAAGGCGAGTCACTAGAAAAATTTATTAATTTAGCCCTAGACAACGGGGTTGTTCTATGGGATATTACCAGCATTGGTAAAGACAGGCTGTTGGCAAAAGTAAGATTGAGCACTGTTCGTACCCTTCGCCAGGTGGCTAGAAAGGCGCATTGCCGGTTTTGGATTCAAAAACGGACGGGGATACCATTTCTTTATTTGCGTATAAAACGACGTAAATCCATGGCTTTGGGGATAGTAATTTTCGTTTTGGGCTTATATCTCTTAAGTTCATTTGTATGGTTTATTGAAGTAAACGGTAATCATCATTATTCTAGTACTGAAGTTTTAGAAGTAGCAGCCGAAGCCGGTTTAAAACAAGGTGTTTTAAAAAAGCAGTTAAAACCCAAAATAATTGAAAAAGTAATTCAAGAACGTTTACCCGAAATATCCTGGGTTGGCATTACAGTTAAAGGAACAAGAGTTATCATTGAAACGGTAGAAAAAGAGCAAATAAAGGAAAAAAATGAAAATCCAGCACATATTATAGCTAAAAAAGTTGGTATAATTAAAGAAATATTAGTCATAAATGGTCAAGCGGTTGTCCAGGAAGAAGATATGGTTGTGCCCGGTCAGATTCTTATTTCAGGAATAGTTTTACCGGTAAAAAAGGCTGAAGAAACACCTGAACAAGGACAATCCTTAGGAAAGGTAAAAAAACCATTATATGTCCACGCTAAGGGGATTGTAAATGCCAGGGTATGGTATAATGGTTATGGAGAAGCATATCTTAAGGAAAAAGGGCAGCGATACACCGGAAGAACAGCTACCAGATTAATTTTAAGGACTGGTTTTAAGGAACTGAGAATTGGTCCGTCAGGCATACCTTTTACTAAATATAAAAAAGAAGTTACGATGAAAAAACTGCCGCCCTGGAGGAGTTTTAAGCCTCCTGTCGAATTAATTAGGCAGAAATATTACGAATTAGAAAACTACGAAAGTGTTTTAGACAGGGAAGAGGCCCGGCAAAAAGCCTGGCAAAAAGCCTGGGCAAAAGTTAAAAAACAAATACCTAAACAGGCCGCAATAATAAAGCAAGAAACGGAAGAAATAGCAAAGGACCAGGAAGAACTGGTGAGAATTAGGATACTGGTAGAAACAAAGGAAGATATTGGTCTGGAAAAGACATTTTAATTTAAATAATTTAAATATAAAAATAACTTAGGAGGATGATAAGATAAATTGACTTTACGCACCGCGGGGCAGTTTATTTTGGATGATGTTAGTGCGGCGGCCGAAATTTTTGGCCGCCATGATGAACATTTAGATACAATTGAAAAACTGTTAGGGGTAAAGATAGTAGCCAGGGGAGGGGAAATAGTAATTTCCGGTTTACCAGAAAAAATTGCTCAGGCCCAAGAGGTTTTTAAACAATTGATTGATTTTTACCGGGCCGGTAACCGTTTAACCTTACATGATGTAAGTTACACCATAAAGGCAGTACAAACAGGAAAAAGGGATGCTTTGATTAGCCTAGCTCACGAAGTAGTTTATGTCACTTCCCGGGGTAAACAAATTAAACCAAAGACCCTTGGTCAACTTTATTATATAAAGGCTATTCAAAAACATGACATTGTTTTTGCCATAGGTCCAGCCGGGACAGGAAAGACTTATTTAGCCGTGGTAATGGCTATCCAGGCACTGCGAAGCAAGGAAATCAATCGTTTAGTCCTTACCCGGCCGGCCGTAGAAGCAGGTGAAAAATTGGGTTTTTTGCCGGGTGCTTTACAGGAAAAAGTAGATCCGTATTTACGTCCTTTGTATGATAGTCTATACGATGTATTAGGTGTTGAAAACACCCAAAAATATCTTGAGCATCAAACCATTGAAATTGCCCCCTTAGCCTATATGCGAGGAAGAACCCTGGATGATGCTTTTATCATTTTAGATGAGGCGCAAAATACAACCATAGAACAAATGAAAATGTTTCTTACCCGCTTAGGCTTTGGTTCTAAAGCCGTTATAACCGGAGATATTACCCAAATAGATTTAGCCCGGGGACAAGTTTCAGGTTTAGTCCACGCCCAGAAAATCTTGAAAGGAATTAAAGGCCTTATCTTTTACTACCTTACGGGTGAAGATGTAGTAAGACATCCTTTGGTCCAGGATATAATAAAGGCTTATGATGAAGGCAATTAATAATTTTAAAGTGTTGCTTAAAGAAGGTTTATTTTAGTATGGGTAAGCGTAAAATATTAAAGGTAATAAACACCTTAAGTAAAGGTAAAGAAAAAACAATTAATATTATTTTCGTTTTATTTAAAAAAAGAAAGGTACGGCGCAGTGCGGCCGCCTTTTTATTTTTTATTTTAACTACCATGCTTATTTCGGTAGAATTTATGCAACATAGAATAATGTTAAAAGAGGGAGAGGTATCTCCCCGGGATATTTTCGCCCCGCATACTGTTATTTTTGAGGATAAAGAAAAAACAAAAAAACTACGAGAAGAAGCCGCCAAGGCAATAAATAATCAATATGATCATAGCTATGAGGCAAGTGTGGCCGTACAAAAAGATATAAGCAAGGCTATAGCTTCAATTCGGGAAATCCAAGAAGATAAAAAAACTAATTTAACTTCAAAAATTAATGCTTTACAAGATGCTTTAGATTTTTCTCTTTCTCAAGAAACGTATATTGCCTTGGCCAAACCCTCCTTAGAAGAATTAAACAAGTTAGAAAAGGAAATCAACCGGATAGTAGCTCAAACTATGGAAACAGAAGAAATTACGCCAGAAAATATGGCTAAGTTTAAAAGAGACCTTTTTAACAAAATAGAACACTTTTCGGTAAGTAAATCATGCCAAGAATTAGCTTATGGCCTGGTAAATAATTACTTCCGTCCTAACGCTATTTTTAACGCTGAGAAAACACGTCTTTTAAGGGAAGCAGCTATGGCGGCAGTGCCTCCTCAACAGGTGATTGTACGGCGGGGAGAAAAAATTATTGGGGCCGGGGAAATAGTTCAACCAGAAACCTTAGCCAAATTAAATGCCCTAGGGCTGGCTAAAACTTTAGTTCCCTGGCGAACAATTATTGGCAGTGCTCTCTTGGTAATTATTTTAATGCTTGTTGTTTTAATTTATCTTTACCAGCAAAACCGGAAAATTTTTAACCGCGCCGGGTATCTTTATTTAATTGGAATTATTGTGGTTATGGTCCTGGCGGTGACCAAAGCTATTGTGTCCAGTAATATTGCCCAATGGCCGGAACTAGGCGCTTTATTTGGCTATATGGCTCCTTTGGCTGCCGCAGGAATGTTAATAGCCGTTTTGCTGGATTCCCGTTTGGCTGTACTGGTAGCGACCATAATGAGCTTTTTGCTGGTTATTATGACTGATGGTCAAGTCAGGTTTGGCTTTGTGGGCTTGGTAAGCAGTATGGCCGGTATTTATGGGGTAAGCAAATTAAGCCAGCGGGGCGATATGGTTAAAGCAGGTTTTTTTACCGGTATTGCCGGTGTGATTACCATTGGTATTATGGGAATTTTAAGCAATGCCTCTGCCAGCTTGATCCTTACTTCCAGTATACTTTTTGGTTTAATTAACGGTTTTCTTTCTTCTGTTTTAACCATTGGTTTTTTACCTTACCTGGAAGGTATTTTTGGGATTACTTCAGCTGTTCGTTTGCTGGAGCTTTCTCATCCTAACAATCCCCTTTTAAAGCGTTTGCTAACAGAGGCTCCAGGGACTTACTATCACAGTCTTATCGTAGGCAACCTGGCTGAAGCGGCTGCTGATGAAGTGGAAGCAGATGGTCTACTGGCCAGGGTGGGTGCATATTATCACGACATCGGGAAGTTAAAAAGACCTTACTTTTTTATTGAAAACCAAATAGCCAAAAATAATCCTCACGACAAAATTACCCCTTTTTTAAGCACTTTAATTGTAACTTCGCACGTGAAAGATGGCATAGAAATGGCTAAAGAAAACAAATTACCTGCAGTTATTATTAAAATTATTGAGCAACATCACGGTAGCGGCTTATGTACCTTTTTTTACCATAAGGCCCTGGAAAACGGTCAAAAAGACAAGGAGAATATTAAAGAAATTGAATTTCGCTACGAAGGACCTAAGCCACAAACTAAAGAAACAGCTATTATTATGCTGGCAGATGTAGTTGAGGCAGCGGTGCGTTCGCTTTCAAACCAAACTCCAGGAAGAATTGAGGGAATAGTACGCAAGACAATAAAAGAAAAACTTTTAGACGGTCAATTAGATGAATGTGATCTTACTTTTAAAGATTTAGACCGTATTGCCGGAGCATTTGCTCAGGTATTAAATGGCATCTTTCATACCCGCGTGGAATACCCTGATTTAAGCAAAGAAATTAAAGAAAACAAAGAAGTCAAAGAAGGGGAAAGGAGAAAAAGGATAAAAAATGGCCGTACTGGTAAGCAATCTACAAAAAGAAGTGCCAGTAAGTGAGGAACTAACAAAAATGGCCGAAAAAGCAGCCATAGAGGCGCTGGGTCTAGCTGAAAAAAGTTTTGACCGGGAAGTAGAAATAAGCGTAGTTTTTGTAGATGATGCTTACATCCAGCGTTTAAATTACCAGTACCGTAATCAGAATAATCCTACCGACGTCCTGTCCTTTGTTATGCAAGAAGGCGAAGAAGTGCCCGACGAAGAAGAGGTAATTCTTTTAGGAGACGTGGTTGTTTCTTTGCCGCGGGCATGGGAGCAAAGTAAAGAATTTAAGCATAGTTTGCTGAGGGAAGTGGCTTATTTAGTTGGACATGGGGTGCTGCATTTATTAGGCTATGACCATCAAGAAGAAGCGGAGCGCCAAATTATGCGCGCGAAGGAAGAGGCTATTTTAAGTAAACTAAATGTCCAATAAGAACAATAGTTATTCAACGGTTATTTAATAACTTGACCGTTTAAATAAGGGTTAAAATTAGGCTTTAGGCTTGATAAATTTTAAGATGCGGAGAAATACGGCATGATGAAAAAGGAAGAAGAAAAAGCTTTTATAGTGGCGGTAGAGTTGCCCGCAAAAGACCGGCGACCGGTAGAAGAATCTTTAGCTGAGTTAGCTCGTTTAGCCGAAAGTGCAGGAGCGATAGTCATTGGAAAAGCAGTACAAAAACAAATAAAGCCACACCCGGCTACTTTTTTAGGCCAAGGCAAAGTTCAGGAAATTGCCCTCTTATGTCGTGAGTTAAAAGCGGATCTTTTAATTTTTAGCCAGGAGCTTTCCCCGGCCCAGAAGAAAAATTTAGAAGATGTCACGCAAGTCCGGGTGATTGATCGAGTCCAGCTTATTTTGGATATTTTTGCCCAAAGGGCCCGGACTAGAGAGGGAAAAATTCAAGTTGAATTAGCCCAGTTAAATTATTTATTGCCCCGCTTAACCGGTTTGGGTACAGAACTTTCCCGACTGGGAGGGGGAATTGGAACCCGTGGACCCGGAGAAACAAAGCTTGAAGTGGACAGGAGACGTATTTATAGACGGGTAGCCATCCTAAAACGGGAGCTTAAAGAGGTTCAGCGCCACCGTACTTTATTACGACGGGCCCGGCAAAAAATTCCTATTCCTTTGGTGGCTTTAGTAGGTTATACAAACACTGGTAAATCAACCCTTTTAAATACCTTAACAGCGGCTGGAATATTAGTGGAAGATAAACTTTTTGCGACCCTGGATCCGACCACTAGACAGTTAATTCTTCCTAATAATGAGACCATTCTTCTCACGGACACAGTAGGTTTTATTCATCGTTTGCCTCCTCATTTAGTGGCTGCTTTTAGAGCAACGCTTGAAGAGGTGGTAGAAGCCGATTTAATTTTACATTTGGTAGACGCCACTGCCACAAATAATCAAGCCCAAATTGCCGTAGTGGAAGATATTTTATCCTCACTTGGTGTCCAAGATAAACCAACTATTTTAGTATATAATAAGATAGATAAACTGAACCAGGAAAAAAGCTTGCCGGGTATCGAAAATAATCTTTTTACCTATAAGGACGTACCAACCGCAGCTATTTCGGCTCTTACGGGACAGGGAATAAAAGCGTTGCTGGAGTTAATTGCTTACGTGTTAGCGGCCAAAAGAGTTTGTATAACTCTTTTTGTACCTTATCATAAGGGTAATATTCTTTCTTTATTGCACCAAAAGGGACAGGTGTTAAAAGAAGAGTACAGGGCAGACGGTACAATGGTAAAAATAGACCTTGAAGAAGTCTGGGCCAGGCGAGCTGTGGATTGGTTAAAGTAGAGTTTTTTTAAATGGAGGACTGCTTATGGTAACAGGAAAAATAAAAAATATATTTTATTCATTCCTGGCTCTAATTCTTGGAGGAACCTTGTTGGTTTTAGGTTTTATCTATCAAGGTACTGTTTTGCCCTATCTTACTCATAATACAACGGCGACCATTTTTCGTTTTCTTTTCATTATTGTTGGTGCTTATCTTGGCCTTAAGGCAGCTTATCTGGCTATAAACCGTTTTGCCGCCAACTTGAAAAAAAGAGTAGAAGAAGAAACCCACGAAAGAATAAGGCAAATTGATACCTTGGTCGGTATTCTAAGAAAAATTACCATAGTTGGGGTAATTATAATTGCCGGTTTAATGTTGCTGAAAGAAATTAACGTGGATATTCGCCCTATTTTAACTGCGACCGGCATTGGCGGAATAGCGCTTGGTTTTGGAGCCCAAACTTTAGTGCGTGATATTATAAGCGGTTTATTCTTAATTATAGAAAATCAGGTACGAATTGGTGATGTAATTAAAATTGGCGATAAATCAGGCTTAGTAGAAACTATTAATTTGCGTACCATTGTCTTGCGTGATTTAGAAGGGGCAGTCCATATAATACCTAATGGCAGCATTCAATCTATTTCTAATATGACGAAGGAGTGGTCACGTTACGTTATTGATGTAGCCGTGGCATATAAAGAAGACCTGGACCGGGTAATGGATATATTAGCCCAAACCGGTAAGGATTTACAAGAGGATGCTCAGTTTGCTGGTTATATTACTGAACCAATTGAAATTTTAGGGGTGGACAATTTTGCTGATTCGGCGGTTATTATTAAAGTCATGATTACTACTAAACCCTTAAAACAATGGGAAGTGGGAAGAGAATTGCGCCGCCGGATTAAAAAAGCCTTTGACCAGCATAACATTGAAATACCTTTCCCTCACCGGACAATATATTGGGGAGCAGGACAAAAAAATAACTAAACGGAGGGGCTTATCTTTGCGGTTGCGCTTTATTTTAGGAAGAGCCGGAACAGGAAAAACATATACTTGTTTAAAGGAAATCCAACGGGTTTTAACCAAAGCCCCTGAAGGGTCACCGTTAATCCTTTTGGTTCCGGAGCAGGCTACTTTTCAAAATGAATTGGCTCTTTTAACAGCGTCTTCTATGTGCGGTACCATACGGGCCCAGGTATTAAGTTTTCGTCGTTTGGCCTGGCGTGTTCTCCAGGAAACGGGAGGGGCCACCCGTAAACACATTAGCGAACCGGGCAAATGTATGATTTTACGAAATCTTCTGGAAAAACGCGCCTCTCAACTAAAAGTATTTCAACGGGCTACAAAAAGGGAGGGTTTTTACGCTATGTTAACCAGGACTTTGACGGAAATGAAGCTTAACCGCCTGTTAGTTGCTGACCTTAAAGCCGTAAGGGCAGAAAAGCAAGAATTGCTGGCGGGTAAATTACACGACCTGGCTATTTTATACGCGGACATGGAAAAATACCTGGTTAACCGTTACCTTGACCCTGATGATTATCTTCAAATTGCGGCTGACCAACTGCATCAATCTTCTACTCTTTTGGGGGCTGAAATTTGGGTGGATGGTTTTACTGGCTTTACTCCTCAAGAATATTACGTGTTGGAAAAAGTTCTCCTGGTAGCAAAAAGGGTAACGGTAACCTTGTGTTTAGATAATGATCAGCCACATGAGGAAAATGATTTATTTTATTCCACTTGGGAAACAAGGCAAAAAATAAAGGGTATTGCTGCCAAGGCGGGAGCCTTAATAGAAGCAGATTTAAATTTAAATGAAGATGTTCCACCTCGCTGGTCTACCACCCCTGATCTTGCTTACCTGGAAAAAAACTTTTTTAATTATGCGGCACCTCCATTAAACTTACCCCCATCCAGGCTAAAACTTGTCGCGGCAGCCAGTAAACGTGCTGAAGTAGAAGGAGTAGCCCGGGAAATTACCTGTTTATGCCGTGATTTAAATTACCGTTGGCGCGATATAGCCGTGATTTTACGTAATTTGGAAGATTATTACGCCTTAATTAAGACTATTTTTACGGATCACGATATCCCCTTTTTTATTGATTTAAAAAGGCCGGTGAATTACCATCCACTGGTAGAATTAATTAGAGCTGCCTGCGATATAGTAATTACAAACTGGTCGTATGAAGCTGTTTTTCGTTATTTAAAAACCGACTTTATTCCGGTGGCCCGTGAGCAAATTGACCTTTTAGAAAATTATGTTCTGACGTATGGGATTAAAGGCACCCGCTGGACAAACAACAAAGACTGGACTTACCAGCGCCATTACTTGCAAAATTCTTTAAAGGAAGACTACCTTGAGGCGGAAAAAGAAACCGCCTCTGCTTCGCTGGCCACCATTAATCAAATTAAAGAAGAAGCCACCCACGCTTTGCGCTTGTTTCAAGAAGAAGTAAAAAAAGCAAAAAACGGACAGGAAATTAGCCTGGCTTTGTTTAAACTTTTAATAACGCTGGATGTACCTGGCCGATTAAGCTCATGGAGAAACGAAGCTTTAGTTCTAGGGAAGCTTGAACAGGCTTCGGAACATACCCAGATATGGGCTTACGTGGTTGACCTTTTAGAACAACTGGTTGAAATCGTGGGAAATGAAAAAATTTCCCTGGAAGAATATAGCCAGATGTTAAATGCAGGTTTGGAGAATTTACGATTGGGCCTTATTCCGCCGGGCCTTGATCAAGTGTTGATTTCTTCTTTGGAGCGGTCGCGAAACCCTAACGTAAGGGCAGCCTTTGTTTTAGGGGTTAATGACGGTGTTTTGCCGGCCCGCAGCTTACGAAATGGTTTATTTACCGAGGCGGAAGAAAAGTTCTTAGAACAAGCAGGGCTTACCTTTTTTCCAGGGGAAAAGCAACGCTTGTACCTGGAGCAGTTTCTTGTTTATACTGCCCTTACCCGGAGCACAGAATTTTTAAGGGTCAGTTATGTCCTGGCCGATAACGAAGGACGAGCAGCAACGCCTTCAATTGTGGTTTCCCGGCTTAAAGAAATCTTTCCTCACTTGAAGGAAGAGTTTTGGGCTGAGGAACCAGACGGATTAAACGAAGAAGAATTCATTACCCGTCCTGCCCGTAGCCTGGCTTATTTAACCTCACGCTTAAGGATGGTGAAAGCAGGCAAAAACATAAATCCTGTCTGGTGGGGAACTTACTCCTGGCTGTTAAGTCAGGAAAAATGGCGGGAAAGATGTAAACAGGTATTAAGCAGTTTATTTTATATAAATCAAGAACCACCCTTACCGGTAAAGCTTAGTCGCTCTCTTTACGGTAATCCGATAAAGGCGAGTGTTTCAAAAATAGAAAAATTTTACTCCTGCCCCTTTGCTTATTTTTTAACTTATGGGTTAGGGTTAAAAGAAAGGGCCCAGTATAAATTAACGGGGCCTGATTTAGGGGAATTTTATCATGCAGTCTTAAAAGAATTTCATACCCGGGTACTGGCCAAAAAAATCAATTGGTCAGACTTAAAACCAAAAGAATGCGCCCTTCTGACCGCTGAGGTGGTAGAAACATTAGCTCCTCAGTTACGTAACGAAATTTTGCTTAGCAGGCCAGGTTACAGGTATCTTACCCAAAAGTTAATAAAAACGGTTGGTTGCGCCACAAACATTTTAACCGAACACGCCCGACGGGGTAAATTTTCCCTGGTAGGGCTGGAGCTTGCTTTTGGACCAAAAGGAAACCTCCCTCCGCTGCGCTTAAAGCTAAAGGAAGATAATTGGTTAGAACTCTCTGGCCGAATCGACCGGGTTGACTTAATCATCTCTTCTAAAGGCAATTACTTAAGGATAATTGACTATAAATCTGGTACGGTAGAATTAAACTTAAACGAAATATTTTACGGGCTTAAACTACAGTTACTGGCTTATTTAGATTTAGTTTTAAACTATGCTCCTGATTTGATTGGTAGTGATGCGTTGGCAGCTGGTATGCTTTATTTTACCCTTCAAAACCCATTAATTGTCAGCCACGGCCCTCTTGCCCCTGATTTGGTGGCCAAAGAAGTACTTAAAAAATTAAAAATGAAAGGTTTACTTTTAGCTGATCCTGAAATAATATCCTTAATGGATAATCTAGTATTTACCAGCCCTGATTTGCTACCAGTAGCTTTTAAGAAAGATGGCTGTTTTACCTCCAATTCCTCGGTAATCAGCACCTCACAATTTGCCATTTTACGGCAGCACCTGCACCGAATCCTAAAGGCGGCAGGAGAAGAAATTATGGCTGGAGTGGTGGCCATAAAGCCATACCGGGGACAAAAGTTCGCGTCTTGTCGTTATTGTCAGTTTAAAGCTATATGCAAATTTGATCCTCTTTTGCCGGAAAATAATTTTCGCCTTTTGCCTTCACCTTCCGAAAAGGAAATATGGCAAAGTTTAAGTCAAGTAAATACCAAGGAAATATAGCACTTTAAGAGTAGGGACGTTAAATTTAACGCCCCTACGGAAGGAGGAAAACTGTTGTTACCTGTTTACAGACTAGAGCTTCCTACCCCCTATAGTGTAGGTACGGTTAACGCCTATTTAATTTATACTCCGCCATTTACGCTTATTGATCCTGGCCCCGACATACCCCAGGCAAGAAGGGTTTTAAATGAAAAGCTCCTTAATTTAGGTTTGAGTTTAAGTCAGATAAGTAGGGTGGTAATAACGCACGCTCATACAGACCATTGCGGGTTGGCCCAATGGGTCCATGAGCTTTCGGGGGCCAAAATTTACCTTCATCCTTACGAATGGCAAAAGGTAACCGGAAATTATGATTTTTTTCAGGAAAGGCTTCCCTTTTTACATGAGATGGGAATACCTGACGACGTACTTCTATGGTTGGTTAAAAACAAGGATAGATTACCGGTGCCTTATATTGCCAAAGATAATCTGGTAGAAGTAATAGCAGGAGAAGATTTGTCTTTTGAGACCGGCACGTTTAAGGTACTTCATTTTCCAGGTCACGCTCCGGGTCACCTGTGTTTTTATGACCCTGAA
Organism: Firmicutes bacterium UBA4795; assembly: GCA_002402825.1. Taxonomy (GTDB): domain Bacteria; phylum Bacillota; class Desulfotomaculia; order Desulfotomaculales; family Nap2-2B; genus SCADC1-2-3. The sequence goes on along the minus strand of DHGP01000015.1, from coordinate 37,611 downwards.
GAAAAAAGTCTTTTATCCGGTGATTTTCTTCTGCCGCATATTACTCCTAATCCGTTGTTAGAGCCCGACCCTGAAAATAAAACCAGACGTGCCCCAAGCTTACGTCATTATTTGGAAGGGTTAACCAGATTAGAAAAAATGAATTTAAAAAAAGCCTGGCCGGGTCACGGCAAGGTAATTGAAAAGGTACCTGAGCTTTTACGTAGTTTTCAAGAACATCACCTTAACCGGTTTAAGGCTATTTTAAACTTGCTTTCGCCAGATAAAAAGTTAAATGTTTATCAAATGTGCCAATTACTATATCCAGGCCTCCAGGATTTTGAAGTTTTTTTAGGGCTTTCGGAAATTCAAGCCCATTTAGATATCCTGGTTGAAAAAAAACAGATTATAGCTTGGCCGCAAGGGATGGTGTTTTTTTATAGCAGAGCCCAAGAACAAATGGCCGTTTAATTTTTATAAAAATTTTATATTAAAAGGAAAAGTTTTACTGGCTATTTTTGTTGCCCGGTTAATAACAGGGTTAATTCGTTTATGGGGGAAAAGTAAAGGCTCTTCTCTTCCAGGAATGCTGGCGCTAAAAATATGTCCGGAAATTACTGGTTTACTGACGCGTCAATCCCGGCAGGGAATAATTTTGGTTTCAGGAACAAACGGTAAAACAACAACAAACAATATGTTAGCCCAAATAATGAAAAAAGCTGGCCACCAGGTAGTGGTAAATTACGAAGGGGCAAATCTTATTACCGGTGTGGCTACCGCTTTAATCAAAGCCGCAGATTTTAAAGGTAAATTGGAATGCGATTATTCAATTTTGGAAGTGGACGAAGCTGCTTTGCCGCGCGTAGCTCAAGAAGTCCGGCCTAGGATGGTAGTCTTAACCAATTTTTTTCGTGACCAACTAGACCGTTACGGGGAAATAGATAAAACAATTGCCATGCTTTGTAATACTTTAAGTAAATTGCCTGAGACAAGTTTAATATTAAACGCTGATGACCCTTTAGTCGCCCAGTTTGAAAAAAGGACAGGTTTGCCGGTGGTGTATTACGGTTTAGGAAAGCACGAAAAAGTAATAACAACGTCTTCCGGGGTTAAAGAAGCAAAATTTTGTCCGCTGTGCGGAACAAAGCTAACTTATGCTTATTATCATTACGGTCAAATAGGAAGTTATCACTGTACCGGATGTGGTTTTACCCGCCCTCAGCCCCAAGTAGAGGGTTTTCGGGTTAAAACAGATAATAAGACTGCCAACTGCTTTGTTTGTTGCCCCAAAGGTGTGGTTAGCTTGAACCTTCCTGTTTACGGCTTATACAACTTGTATAATGCTTTGGCGGCCCTAACCGCTGGCTTAAACTTAAATTTAAGTTTAACCGCCATTGTATCCGCTTTAAAAAGTTACACTCCGGTTATAGGCCGCATGGAAAGATATAATTTCTGGGGCAAGACAGTATTTTTAGATTTAGTTAAAAACCCGGCTGGTTTTAACGAAGGTCTAACCGCGTTGCTGGAAACGCGGGAGAAGATCGACGTTTTCTTTGCCATTAACGATCTCGATGCTGACGGAAAGGATATTTCCTGGCTTTGGGATGTTGATTTTGAAAAACTGGCGGATAAAGAAAAGTATTTTAATATCTTTGTTTGTACCGGTACCCGGGGCGAAGAAATGGCTTTACGCTTAAAATATGCTAATCTGCCGGTAAATAAAATTAAAATATGCCCGGTTCAAAAAAGGGCAGTAAAAGAAGTATTATCAGGGACAGGAAAAGTAGCTTTTTTGCTGACTACCTACACTGCCCTGACCCCAACAGAAAAGTTTTTAGCAAAGTTAGCCCAAAAGGAGAGGATTTATGGAGCTGAACGTATGTCATCTATATCCTGATTTACTTAATTTATACGGAGACCGCGGTAACGTAATGGCGTTCAAACAGCGCTGCAGTTGGCGCGGTATTAAAATAAACCTCTTTGAAGTTAACCTGGGTGAAAAAATAAATTTTAAAGAAATGGATTTTCTTTTTTTGGGAGGTGGTTCCGATAGGGAGCAAAATCTCATCGCGGCCGATTTAACCCAAAGAACAAGTGACTTAAAAGAGGCCATAGAAGACGGGCTGGTTGTTTTGGCTATCTGTGGTGGTTATCAGTTGTTGGGAAAATATTACCGTACTCTGGACGGAAAAATTATTCCTGGCCTGGAGCTTCTTGATTTTTATACCGAAGCCGGTTTAAAAAGACTTATCGGCAATATTGTTATTAAAGTTGTCCTGGAAGATAATATAATTCACGTGGTTGGTTTTGAAAATCATGCCGGCCGAACTTTTTTAGGCCACATTTACCCCTTAGGACATGTTTTGTCCGGGTATGGTAATAACGGTAAAGATAATAAAGAGGGAGCCCGTTATAAAAATGTTTTTTGTTCTTATTTACATGGTCCTCTCTTGCCTAAAAACCCTATGCTTACTGATTATTTAATAGCAACTGCTTTAAAACGTCGTGGCTGCTCAGACAAGTTAGGTTTTCTTGACGATTCCCTGGAGTTGGCTGCGCAAAAGATTATGCTAAAACGCCTTTTAAAGCACAGGTAATAGTAATAATATAATAAAATAAACATATCCGGTCGTCAGCGCTCGTAATACAATGACAATTGATAACCGAATATTAGAAAGTTATACATATTTTTCTACTGCATTAACAATATTATCCATTTCTTCCTGAGTTAAATTTATATTATTTTCTAATTTGGCAATGTATTCGCCGATCTCCGGATTTTGGGTACTCAGGAGGGCTATTTTTTCTTCTTGTTTTTCAATTTCCTGATCGAGCATCTTTAAATCAATACTTAATTTAAACCTGGTTTTTAAAAATTCAAGGATAGCCTTAGTGGCCTTTGGGTCTACCCGGCCAGATAAATAAAATGGTATGTCAACCCAAAAACTTATGCCCGGTATGTATCTTTGCATCGCAATCCATAAGAGAAAACCACTCATGGAAGTAGGACCCTCATGACTTAAATTTGTTTGCAAAGGATAGTTTCCTATTTCTTCTTTTAAATATGGTGTGTTGACGACCGTATAGATTTTTCTTTCCTTAGTATGCGCAATAGTAGAAATTAGTCCGCCAATGGTATATATTTCTTTTACCTTAAGGTTTTCGGCCAAATCTAAAAGTAAATTTAAAAATTTATAGATTTTTGAATTGGGTTGGTAACTTTTAAAGAAGATGAGGTTTTTTTCTTCGTAAGCATAAAATTTAGATTCTGGAAATTGGACCAAGTCGTTTGCAATTTGAACCTCGTTCAAGGGAAAGAAGCCTAACGGTTCAATTTCGGCAAATTCTTCATATTGTAGTTGGTTATTTAGATACTCAAAAACGTTCCAACCAACTTCTCCGGCATCCGGTTTCCAGCCGGCAATTAAGAAAGGCGCGCTTAAAACAGGAGTTTTTTTAATCATTAATTTTGCCTCCTTTCTTAAAGAATTCCTCTACTTCTTTGATGATTTTATCTTTTTCTTCATCTGTTATTGGCTCAAGAGCAGTTGGTTTGACGTAGGTCTCATATTTTAACTTATCCAACTCTTCCTGTATTTGCTGGGGTAAGGACTGGTACAGATTTTCAATTTCTGTTTCGGTACGGGCAATAAAACTATTAAGTCGGGAAAGGTCAATTTTAACTTTAAGTCTTGGGGTTAATGCCTCAAGAATAGATTTGGAAGCGTTTGGATACAGCATGGGGTAAGGAATGGAAAATTGAGCTATGTATATCGGTATTTCACCTAATAGGCATATACCATCTAGCCCCTTTCTTTTGGCTGCTCCTAATAACACTCCATTTAGACCGCTAATGCTGCCCTGCCCCCCTTTTTCACCCATATTGCTCATTAAAATTATATTTTCGCCTCCTTTAACTTCGTTTATTAGTTTTTCGTTATTTGGTACCGCCCAAACTTTTGGCTTTAACGTATGGTGAATAGGGGCTACCGCGGCTCCCGCCGTATACACTCTTTTGCATCCAAAGGCTATTCCAGTGTCTAAAACGTGATTGGCAATATTATAAATTTCCTCCTCTTCTTTTGGCTGTGTTTCTCCTAAAAAAATTATTAAATCTTGCTCTGCTTTTTTATAATAAAATTTATTGCTGGGAAAATCCATATTATGCAAAATACCATTTTTTATGGTGATACTTTTAGGAAAAAAGTAAGGCCATGATTTTATTTCGGCAAACTCCTCTGCCGCCAGCCTGTTTTTTAAATAGTTTACCGCCATAAGACCGATATTTCCTATACCGGGCCAGGCCGCAATCAGGTAAGGATCTTTTAGTTCTGGCTTTTTATGAACCTTGACTATATTTTCCATATTATTTAAGTCTCCTTTGTAATATCATTAAGTCTTTAAATTTTTTTAAATTTTCTAATAACCTTCTTTTAAATTTATTATAAAACGGGTTTGTTTTTAACGTCAATTAACTTCCCCTTATTTTGGGCTAATTATATATTTTTCTAATTCATTTAATTTATCCTTTGACCCAAAAACAATCAACAAATCACCCGGCAGGATTTTCTCGGCTGGTTGAGGGTTAACGATGGTTTTTTTGTTTCTAATTATAGCTAACAATTGCGTATTAAAATCCTCGCGCAAACGCGAATTTCTTAGTTCCCGGTAAGCAAGGGGGGAGGTATCATAAATTGGCAGCTCTTCTAGTTCTAAATTTACCGTGGTGATTTCGGTCAAATTTTGGACAAAGGCTACGCTGGCCGGTTTTAAAGCCGTCAAGGCCATACGGTTGCCCGCGATGGCGGCAGGCATGATAACGTGATTTGCCCCACAACGTTTTAAGCGCGAGATACTTTCAGGATAGGTGGCCCGGGCAATGACGCGTACCTGAGGGTTCAGGTCTTTACAGGTAATAGTAATAAAAAGATTACTGGTATCATCTGGAAGCGTAATAATTACTGTTTTTGCCCTATGTATTCCAGCCTTTATTAATGTTTGGTCTATGGTAGCATCCCCAATTAAATGTAAAACTTCTTTTTCTTGTAGCTTCTCAATTAAAGCAAGGTTTTTTTCAATGACCACAAAAGGTACCCCTTCGTGTTTCAACTGGATGCTTACTTCTTGACCTACCCGTCCGGCGCCGCAAACAATCATGTGCTCATTTAAATTGTTAATCCCGCGCATCATTTTTTTCCTCCTCCAAGCGCTAGGTAAATTATATTCTACCGTTGCCGTTATTAATTCGTTAAAAACGTAAGCAAATAAACCTATGCCGCCTGCAATAAGTATAATGGTCATAATCCGGCCGCCAATAGATTGGGCAACTTTATCACCGTAACCTACGGTAGTAATGGTAATGATGGTCAACCACAAGGCATCAAAAGGGTTCATTCCTTCAAAGTACCAGAAAGATAATATGCCACAGATTAAGATAAACATCAAACTTATCAAAGCATAAATAAAAGCGTAACGGGAAAACAACTATGTACACTCCAGTTGTAGTTTCAAAAGAAATACCTGGCTACTTAATAAAAAAATTTATTTTTTAAGCTTCTGCATTGGTTAAAATTGCATATAATCATATAAAATTATAATCGTATAAATCATATAATAATATATTAATTAAAAATCATTAAATCAACTATCGTTTAGGTGATCTTAATTATATTCTTTTTATATTCTTTTTTAAAAATAATTTTAAGAAGGTAAATCCATTTGGGCCAACGAATTACTCAAAAACGCAGGTAGCTTGCTTAACCGCTAAGGGGGAATATAGTTATGTCTTTTACTATTTCACGCCAAGATTGGTCTTTGCACCGCAAGGGAGAACTGGACCGTCAAAGGCACCAGGAAAAAGTAAAGGAAGCAATTAAGAAAAACCTACCGGATCTTATCAGCGAAGAAAGCATTATTATGGCTGATGGGGATAAAATTATTAAGATACCTATTCGTTCTCTGGAGGAATACCGCTTTCGCTTTGACCAGGGTAAACGAAAACATATTGGTCAAGGAAAAGGTAAGAGTGAAGTTGGTGACTTGTTAGGTCAAGCCGTACCAAAAGGTGATAAAGGTCCTGGAGCCGGAGAACAACCAGGAATAGATTATTACGAAGCTGAAATTACTATTGATGAACTGGCAGAAATGATTTTTGCGGATTTAAGCCTTCCTAATCTTAAACAGAAAAAAAAGGCAGAAATTACCTCTGAAGCGGTAGAATTTAAAGACGTGCGCAAAAAAGGGATTAGTAGCAACATAGATCGAAAGCGAACTATCCTGGAAGCTATTAAACGTCAGGCTTTAAAAGGAAAAGGAGAGTTGCTCCCTTTTACACCAGAGGATTTACGCTATAAAACATGGGAGCTTACTTATAAATATGAGTCTAACGCCGTAGTACTGGCCATGATGGATACCTCTGGTTCTATGGGAACTTACGAAAAGTATATTGCCCGCAGCTTCTTTTTCTGGATGGTTCGCTTTTTGCGGACAAAATACCAAAATGTTCAGATTGTTTTTTTAACCCATCATACCGAAGCCAAAGAAACAAACGAAAAAGAATTTTTTACCAAAGGTGAAAGCGGTGGAACGCGCTGTTCTTCAGTCTATAAACTGGCTATAGAGATTGCCATACAGCGTTTTAACCCACAGGATTATAATATTTACGCTTTTCATTTCTCTGACGGGGATAATCTAACCAGTGATAATGAGTTATGTCTAAAGCTAATAAGTGAACTTTTAAAAATATGTAGTCAGGTGGGCTACGGAGAAATAGAAGGACCTTATTACTATACTACTACTTTGCGTTCATTTTATAAAAAGGTAGAACATCCAAATTTTACTATTGTAACAATTAAAGATAAAACTCAGGTTTATCCGGCTTTAAAAAAATTTTTCAGTCTTTAAACAGCCCTTAAGCCTAAATAGAATTAATCTTATCTTACTAAAGAATGTTGATAGGTCATGTCTTCAAAAGCTTTAATGTATATTTTATTAACTTTCTTGCCAATGCGCACCAGTAGCATATTAGCCGGATGTTCTAAAATTTCCGGATCGTCAGTACGCCTTTTTTTAAAATCTACTTTACCAAATAGTTTTATTAACATTTTTCGATACGACCAGACATTAAGACCGGTACCTTTAAGGTCCCAATGCCAATGAAATTCAGTAGTAATAACAATATATTCTTCTAAGGTGTTATTGGTAAAGGCCTGTTTTAGTAATTTGGAAGCAATGCCCTGATGTTGCCAGGTTGAGCTTACTTCAATAGCCCCAAGTTCTAAAATGCGGGGGTGCCTGTTCCACCGGGTATACTGACTGGGGTAATGAAACATAACGTAACCAATAATTTCCTCTTGGTGCCGGGCTAAATATACTATTCCTTCAGGTAAGTTGGCTGTAAGCATTAAGGCTTCTTTTTGGCGGTTCGGACTGCGAAAGTTGCTTAATTTAGCGTTTATCAAAAGAGAGGCGATATAATCGCTGCTTACAGGCCCTTCAATGTAAACTGTTCCTGTTGGAAGGTCAAATTGCTTTATATTTTCCGGTTTTTCACTATCTAAAAGCATAAGGATATCCATTCCCTTTCTTAAATATTTTTATCTAATTTTTAATTTTACTATAAAAATTCTTTTTTTAAAATATTTTGAAAATAATTTTTAATTCAATCGTTTAAGAAAATTATTTTTCTTAAACAATATTATTTAATAACTATATTATTATTAAAAATTCTTTTTTTAACAAGTCTTTATTTAGTTGCCTTGCACTCTAGTAAATTTTTATGTTAAAATATTTGCTGGTGTAAAATTCGCAAGTTACCTGATTTTACTAAGGGTGCTCTTAAGCAAGAAGGGTTTTAGTAAAATATGATGGTAACCTAGGAAAAACCCTGGTGGAAGGAGGTGGAATAGTAGTGCCAGTTGTATCAATGAAACAACTTTTAGAAGCAGGAGTTCATTTTGGGCACCAAACCCGTCGCTGGAACCCTAAAATGGCTCCCTACATTTTTACCGCGCGTAATGGTATTTACATTATTGATTTACAAAAAACCGTAAAAAAGATAGATGAGGCTTATAATTTTATTAAAAGTGCAGTAGCCGAAGGAGAAACGGTTCTTTTTGTAGGAACAAAAAAACAGGCGCAAGAATCAATTAAGGAAGAAGCCGAACGGTGTGAAATGTTTTATGTTAACCACCGTTGGTTGGGAGGGACGTTAACCAATTTTCAAACAATTACTAAACGGATAGAGCGCCTACATGAATTAGAACAAAAGGAGTTAAATGGTATCTTAGACCTTCTGCCCAAAAAAGAAGCGGCTGAATTAGTCCACGAAAAGGAAAAACTAACGAAGTTTTTAGGCGGGATTAAAAAAATGCGTAAATTACCCGGGGTACTTTTTGTGGTGGACCCACGTAAAGAACAGATTGCTATTGCCGAAGGACACAAGTTGGGCATACCTATTGTAGCTATTGTAGATACTAACTGTGATCCCGACGAGGTTGATTACGTAATTCCAGGAAACGATGATGCCATTAGGGCAGTACGGGTAATAACTAGTAAAATGGCTGATGCCGTATTGGAAGGCAAACAAGGCGAACAACTAGCTGAGGTAGCCGAGGCACTTTAGTGTCCTGTTTGTTTGAAAATACACTATTTAGGAGATAATGTTTTTAGGTAAAACATGGTACTTTAAAGGAGGAAAAGTAATGGCCGAAGTTACGGCAGAAATGGTTAAGGAGTTACGTGACCGGACAGGGGTTGGGATGATGGACTGTAAGCGAGCCTTAACCGAGACGAAAGGGAACATGGAAAAAGCTGTAGATTATTTAAGGGAAAAAGGTCTGGCTGCCGCGGCGAAAAAAGCAGGGCGTATTGCTTCCGAAGGTATAGTTGAAGCGTATATTCATGGGGGAGGCCGGATTGGGGTTTTAATAGAAGTCAACTGTGAAACTGATTTTGTGGCTAAGACTAATGAGTTTCGGTCTTTGGTGCATGATTTAGCCATGCAGGTAGCCGCGTTCAGGCCTGAATACGTGCGACGTGAAGACGTTCCTCCTGAAATAACGGCCCGGGAAAAAGAAGTTTTAACCGCCCAGGCACTTCACGAGGGAAAACCAGTAAAAATAGTTAATAAAATAGTAGAAGGACGGTTAGAAAAATTTTTTAAAGATAACTGTCTTTTAGAACAACAGTTTATTAAAAACCCCGATATAACTGTCCAACAATTAATTACGGAACATATTGCCAAATTAGGGGAAAATATAAATGTGCGACGATTTGCCCGATATGAACTTGGTGAGGGATTAGCCAAAAGGCAAGAGGAATAAATACGTTGAAAAAGCCAAAATATAAGCGCGTAATTTTAAAAATTAGTGGTGAAGCCCTGGCAGGATACAAAGGATATGGTATTGACCCGCATATAGTAAATTCTATAGCTGATCAGATAGAAGAAGTTGCTAATTTAGGGATTCAGTTAGGTATTGTAGTAGGGGGAGGTAATATTTGGCGGGGAGTTACCGGTAGCACTAAAGGAATGGATCGGGCCACCGCGGACTATATGGGTATGTTAGCTACCGTTATTAATGCCCTGGCTCTACAAGATGCTTTAGATAAAAGGGGGGTGAGTAACCGGGTACAAACAGCAATTGAGATGAAAGAAGTAGCTGAACCATTTATTAGGCGGCGCGCGTTACGGCACCTGGAAAAAGGGCGGGTGGTTATATTTGCGGGCGGGACGGGAAATCCATATTTTTCTACCGATACAACAGCAGCTTTACGGGCCGCGGAAATTGAAGCCGAAATTATTCTTATGGCTAAAAAAGTAGATGGTGTATATGAAGAAGACCCGGTTAAAAATCCGGAAGCTAAGCGTTTTGATAAGCTTACTTATATTGAGGTTTTAAATAAAGGTTTAACGGTTATGGATGCCACGGCTGTTTCTTTGTGCATGGATAATCAAATTCCTCTTTTGGTTTTTAGTTTAAACGAAGCAGGAAATATTAAAAGAGTAATCTTAGGGGAGTGCATTGGTACATATGTAGGAGGTGATTTTATTGGCTGATCTTGATCTGATCGAAGATAATATGCAAACGAGCGTAGAAGTACTTAAAAAAGAGTTAGCCACTTTTAGAACCGGAAGGGCTACACCGTCTTTACTAGAAAAAGTTATGGTTTCATATTACGGGACCCCAACGCCGGTTAACCAGGTGGCTAATATTTCTGTTCCTGAAGCCAGGCTTTTAGTAATTCAACCTTGGGAGAGGCAACTTTTACCTGAAATTGAAAGAGCCATTCTAAAATCTGACTTAGGTATTAATCCAACAAGCGATGGGTCTGTAATTCGCCTGGTCATCCCGCAATTAACCCAGGAAAAGCGCGTTGAGTTAGTTAAGGCGGCTAAAAAAAAGGCTGAGGAAGGCCGAGTAGCTGTTCGCAACATTCGTCGGGAAGCAAATGACTATTTTAAAAGGCAACAAAAAGAGGGAAAAATTTCTGAAGATGAAATGTTCCGGCTACAAGAGAAAGTTCAGAAATTAACAGATAAGTATATAAAAGAGATAGATCAATTGGTAAGCAATAAAGAAAAAGAAATCATGGCTGTTTAAGTTTATTAAGTTATATGCAGGAAAAAGATGTGCTGGCTTTAAAATTAAAAGAAGCATTAGCTTTAGCAAAGAAGGAGGATTGGAAATTGGAAATCCTTCCTACCCGTCCGCCCATAATAATCAAAGCCAGTCAGTCCTTAATACCTGACGACTGCTTAACGGCAGCTGAAATTGGATGGCGGGTAGTACGTTTTCTCCGCCTTGGCCCTCGAAGAGGAGTATTAATCGTAGTTTTAAGTAGAGAAAAAGGAAAGGAGGGGGGTAAGAGGTGGCCTATCGCATCACAGAAGAATGTTTAGCCTGTGGTACTTGCCTGGAATCTTGTCCTAACGAGGCAATTATAGAAGGTGATATTTACCAGATAGAACTGGATAAATGCGAAAATTGCGGGGAATGTGTTGATATTTGCCCTGTTGGGGCAATTGTTGAAGAATAAGCAGCAGGTTTTTTAAAAAAATGGTTACGGAAGAAGAACTTTTGACCCAATTAAATAGATCTTGTTTACCACGTCATGTGGCTATTATCATGGATGGCAACGGGCGGTGGGCCATGGCCCGGGGATTAGCGCGAACTTTTGGTCACCAGGCAGGTATGGAGTCCCTGCGTGAAGTAGTAAGGCTTTGTGTAGAGTTAGGCATTCAAGTATTAACAGTGTATGCCTTTTCAACCGAAAACTGGAGGCGGCCCTTGTCTGAAATTAATTTTTTAATGGGCCTTTTAATTAAATATCTTTATAAAGAAGTAGATGAATTATGTGCTCGTAACGTAAAAATAAAAATATTAGGCAACATTGAAAGTTTTACCCCGGAAGTTCAGGCCGCTATTGATATGGCTATAGAAAGAAGCCAAAATAATAACGGCCTGAACTTTAATCTGGCGCTTAATTACGGAGGACGATTTGAAATTATAAACGCAACGAAAGTTATTGCCCAAAAAGTAGCGGAAGGGAAAATAGCCGTAGAAGAAATTAATGAAGCGCTGCTTTCACGTCATTTATACACGGCTGGGCAACCTGAGCCCGATTTATTAATCAGGACTGCAGGAGATTGCCGGATAAGCAACTTTTTGCTTTGGCAAATTGCCTATACGGAGTTTTGGTTTACGGAGATTAAGTGGCCCGATTTTCGCCGCATCCATTTTTTGCAGGCTTTAGTAGATTTTCAAAACAGGAAGAGACGGTTTGGGGGGTTATGCTTCAACTAAGAATACTAAGTGCCTTGATAGGTATGCCTTTAATTATTTTGATTGTCTGGCTGGGCGGTTTTTACCTATTATTTTTTACGGGTTTGGTAATCATAATTGCCACGTGGGAAATGTTTAAAATGTTTACCTCCTTAAATTTATCCCCCTTCTTCTGGTTGGCTTTGGTTGGCAACCTGCTTTTGTTAAGCAGCGCTTATTTTAAGTTAAATCAGGCCGGCATAATAACTTTACTGGGAATAGTTTTTTTTGTTTTTTTAATTATATTTTACCCAAAATATACTCTTTTAGATGGCGCCCTGGGATTAGCCGCCATGTTATATCTTAGTTTTTTTCTTTACTTTTATTTGCTTGATAGTTTGCCTAAAGGGGGGTTTTGGCTTATTTTTCTCCTGCTCAATGTCTGGGCTACCGATACAACGGCTTATTTTTCAGGAAAAAGTTTTGGTCGCCGGCCACTGGCGCCCTTAATAAGTCCTCGTAAAACTGTTGCCGGAGCGGTTGGTGGAATAGCAGGTGGTTTGGTGGTTACTTTAATATTTATTTTATTTTACCCTTTTTTACCTAAATTAGCGGTCTTGTTTTTAGGTTTACTGATTAGTGTAGTTGCCCAAATAAGTGACCTTAGCGCTTCAATTTTTAAAAGACAGGCTAAAGTAAAAGAGGCAGGTAAAATTATCCCTGGACACGGTGGTATTTTGGACCGTTTTGATAGTCTGTTTTTTACCTCACCTTTAGTATATTATTACGTAACGTTTTTTTTAAAAACAGGGGGGTAACCAGTGTCCCGGTATTTAAACTTAATTTTGTTTTTTGTCCTTATATTTTTGTTTTATTTAGCCTGGAAATTTATTTTGCCTGAACTGATTGTTGTTTTGAAAACTTTACTTTTTATCCTTTTGCCTTTTATTTTAGCGGTTATTATAGTCGCTTTTATTGAACCACTGGTTGGTTTGTTTACGGCCCGATTAAAGTTGCGCCGTCCCATGGCTGTATTATTAGCCATGATTATAGTAATAGGAAGTATTGGCTCTTTATTAACTTTAATTATTACCAAACTGGTTTCAGAATTAATTGATTTATCCGGATCTTTACCACGTTATTTTGGGCCTGTTCAGGCGTATATAACTGACTTAGTTGAAAAAGGCAAAGTTTTTTACTTTCACCTCCCTTCATATGTTACTGAACAAATGCCGAAAAGCATGGACACACTTACCAAATGGTTATCTGATTTGACAAATGCCGCGGCTAATTTTTTAATCCAAACAGTCGCTTTTTTACCTGAGGCAATATTAATTATTTTCATTATGATTGTAGCGACTTACTATATCAGCCGGGACCGCCAGCAAATTAGAAATTTATGGCTTAAATTAATCCCTGCTTCCTGGAGCGAAAAATCTTTAGAAATTGAAAAAACGTTACTGGCTGCTTTTTTTGGTTACTTAAGGGCCCAGTTAATTTTAATTACCATAACGGCTGTAATTAGCATTATTGGCCTTTATCTTATAGGGGCAAAATATTATCTTACCCTGGGTTTACTGGTAGGGTTTTTTGATCTTGTCCCCGTCTTAGGGCCGGCGGCTGTTTACTACCCCTGGGCAGTGTGGTCTTTTATAAATGGTCATATAGGACTGGGGATCAATCTTCTTATTTTACACGTTATCCTTTGGGCCGTCCGTCATTTATTTGAAGCAAAGGTAGTCGCGGCAAGTCTAGGTTTGCATCCTTTAGCCGTACTTTTTGCCATGTTTGCCGGCTTGAAAATTATTGGCGTGGCGGGTTTAATTTTAGGGCCGGTTCTTTTAATTGTTATTCAAGCCGTGTTTAAAACAAGCCAATTGGCCAAGGGCAACAAGGGTTCATTGCCTTTGAACCGGTGAAAAGCAAATTTCAGGCAGGCACGGAAGAGCAAAGGCACAGAGGAGCAAAGGGAAATGAAAACAACTTTGTGCTTATGTGCCTCCTCCTCTATGAACCTGTCTACAAGGGGGTATTTAACTGACAATAAAGGTAGTTATCTTAGGTAGTACCGGTTCAATTGGCCGGCAGGCCTTAGATGTAGTCCGTCAATTTCCGGATAAATTTAAAGTAATTGGCCTGGCTGCCGGTAAAAATCGTCAGCAGTTAGCTGTCCAAATTAAAGAATTTCGCCCTCAAACAGTAGCTCTAAAAGATGCAGAGGCAGCACATGATTTTGCCCGTCAATTAACTGCTCCAAAGCCAGAAGTTTATTGGGGAGAAGAAGGTTTAAAAATATTAGCCGGCCACCCAGAAGCTAAAATAGTTCTAAACGCCTTAACTGGTCTTACAGGACTTATTCCTACTATAGTGGCCTTGAAAGCCGGTAAAAATGTTGCTTTAGCTAATAAAGAAACCTTGGTGGCTGCGGGTCAGCTAATTACATCCTTAGTTAAAAAAACAAAAACCCTTCTTTTACCTGTAGATAGCGAACATTCAGCTATTTGGCAATGTCTGGCAGGTAATCCTGACCGGACAGCAGCTAAAATTATTCTTACTGCTTCAGGGGGCCCTTTCCGGCGTGAGCCAGATGATTTATCTGAGGTAACCGTTGAAATGGCTTTGATGCATCCTACCTGGCAGATGGGGCGCAAAGTTACCATTGATGCGGCTACTTTAATGAACAAGGGACTGGAAGTAATTGAAGCCCACTTTTTATTCGGGATAGATTATGATCAGATTCAAGTGGTGATTCATCCCCAAAGCATTATTCACTCCATGGTGGAATACATAGACGGGACCGTTATTGCCCAATTAAGCGTTCCTGATATGCGTTTGCCAATCCAGTACGCCTTTTCTTACCCGCAACGGTGGCTAAATAAACTTCCCCGGGTAGATTGGTTTACGCTAAAAGAAATAACCTTTGAACCACCGAATATAAAACGCTTTCCCTGTCTTTCTCTTGCCTTTACCGCTGGCAAAACTGGAGGTACTTTGCCGGCAGTTTTAAATGCTGCTAATGAAGTAGCCGTTGAGGCATTTTTAAGCCGTTATCTTAATTTTTCACTAATACCGGAAATTGTTACCCGGGTAATGGAAGCGCACCAGGTAATTTTTAAACCTGGCTTAGAAGAGATAATTACGGCTGACCAATGGGCGAGGGAAAAGGCCCAGACGCTAATATCGAAGTTCGAAGTTTGAAATTCGAAGTTCGATAAAATGGAAAAATAATTAAACCTTAAACCTCGAAATAGAGACTTGATTATTCACGGTTAAAATTAAATGATATATAATGATATAATATTATTAGATGGTAATTCGAACTTCGAGAAGGGTGGTAATTTTGCAAACTTTTTGGGCCGCGGTGTTTGTTTTCGGCCTTTTAATAGTTTTTCATGAATTTGGTCATTTTATGGTGGCCAAACTGGCAGGAATCAAAGTTAATGAATTCAGCGTTGGCTTCGGACCTAAGCTGGGAGGAATATTGCGGGATGAGACTGCTTATAACTTAAGGTTAATCCCCCTGGGTGGTTTTGTTCGCCTGGCCGGAATGGAACCAGAGGAACAGGTGGCCGAAGATGATGAACGTAGTTTTAATAAAAAGTCTGTTTTTCAGCGGATTTGTGTTATTGCTGCGGGTTCAATAATGAATTTTGTCCTGGCAGCTATTCTTTTAGGGGTTATTTTTTCTTTTCAAGGCATCCCTGTTCCAACTACTACCGTAGATAAACTGGTTTCGGGACAGCCGGCCCAAAGAGCCGGACTTCAGGCAGGAGATAAAATTATCGCTATTAACGGCCAAGAGGTACGCGATTGGAATGAAATGTCGGAGATAATTAATAAAAACCCCCAAAAAACTATTTTCCTTAAGATTATAAGAAATAACCAACCAAAAGAAGTAAAATTGGTAACCACCAAGGATAAAAATGGTCTTGGTAAAATTGGGATATATCCCCGGCAGCAAATAAAACGTTTAAATATATTTACGGCTTTAGTTATGGGGGTAAAGTACACTGTCCAAATTACCGGGCTAATCCTGGTCTTTATTGGGAAAATGATTACGGGTCAAATGGCGGCAGATTTAGGAGGACCGGTAAGAATAATTTGGGAAATAAATAAAGCCGTAAGTTTTGGTTTTCTTTATGTGCTGCAATTAGCTGCTTTTTTAAGTATTAACCTGGGTTTATTTAACCTGTTTCCGATTCCTGCTTTAGATGGCAGCCGGATTTTATTTTTAACTTTAGAGGGAATCCGTGGTCGTCCTGTAGATCCGGCCAAAGAAAGTTTTGTTCATTTTATTGGCTTTGCGATTTTAATTTTGCTAATTGTGGTGATTACTTATCGTGATATTCTCCAATTGTTATGAAGTTTTAAAAAGGCGAAAAACCCGTCCAATATGGGTCGGTAAAGTGCAAGTAGGTGGAAATGCTCCAATTATAGTCCAGTCAATGACTAAGACTGATACTTGCAATGTCGCGGCCACCGTAGCTCAAGTTAAAAAATTAACCGCGGCGGGCTGTGAAATTGTCCGGGTGGCTGTACCTGATGCCAGGGCAGCCGAGGCATTAGCGGAAATTAAAAAACAAATTTCTATCCCGCTGGTAGCAGATATTCATTTTGATTATCGCCTTGCTCTTGCTGCTTTAAGGGTTGGAGTGGATGGCTTGCGTCTAAATCCTGGCAATATTAACGATAGAGAGAAAATCGGCTTAATTGCCCGGGAAGCAAAGGCTAAGAAGGTACCTATTAGAGTCGGGGTAAATGCTGGTTCTTTAGAAAAAGGTTTACTGCCTCCTTCCGGTGTTCCAACGGCAGAAGCACTGGTTAAAAGTGCCATACACCAAATTAAACTACTGGAAGACAATGGTTTTCAGGAGATTAAAGTTTCTTTAAAAGCATCAGACGTTCCTTTAATATTAAAAGCGTATCAATTACTGGCTAAAAAAGTAGATTATCCCTTTCATGTTGGCGTTACGGCTACCGGAAAGGCAAGAGCGGGAATAGTTAAATCAGCAGTTGGCATTGGGACGCTTTTGGCTCAAGGAATTGGCGATACGGTACGTGTTTCCTTAACTGCTGACCCGGTAGAAGAAGTCAAGGTGGCTTACGAAATCTTAAAGGCCTTGGGTTTGCGTTCAAGGGGGTTAGAATTAATCTCATGTCCCACCTGCGGCCGGACCCAAGTTAATTTAATTAAAGTGGTGGAAGAAATAGAAGAAAGACTAGCCGGTATTGATATTCCTTTAAAAGTAGCGGTAATGGGTTGTGCGGTTAACGGGCCCGGTGAAGCAAGTTATGCTGACGTGGGAATTGCGGCGGGGCGAGGGGGAGGCTTGCTTTTCCGTCGGGGAAAGATAATCCGCCGGGTGCCGGAAAATGACCTGGTTGAAGAATTGGTGCGGGAAGTATTTAAAATGACTGGAAACATTCAGGAAACAAGAAAGGGGAATTAAAACGTGCGAGCAACCCAATTACTTGCGCCAACTTTACGGGAGAATCCAACCGAGGCAGAAATAGTAAGTCATCAGTTACTGGTTAGGGCCGGATTTATTCGTAAAGTGGCGGCGGGGATATATACTTATTTGCCTTTAGCCTGGCAAGTGATAAAAAAAATAATCCAAATTGTCCGGGAAGAAATGGACCGGGCGGGAGGGCAAGAAATATTAATGCCGATTATTCAACCGGCTGAAATCTGGCATGAATCAGGACGGTGGGATGTTTATGGCCCGGAATTGTTTCGTTTGCAGGACCGTCATAATAGAAGTTTTTGTTTAGGGCCCACTCACGAAGAGATAATTACGGATTTAATCCGGAATGAGGTTAATTCGTACCGGCAATTACCTTTGTACCTTTATCAAATTCAAAATAAGTACCGGGATGAAAAAAGACCCCGGTTTGGTTTAATGCGAGGACGTGAATTTATTATGAAAGATTTATATTCTTTTGACCGGGATGAGGCCGGATTAGAAAATAGTTACCAGAAAATGTTTCAAGCTTATTTACGCATATTTAAGCGCTGTGGGTTACAGGTATTTCCAGTGGAAGCGGAAGCAGGAGCTATAGGAGGAAAAGATACCCATGAGTTTATGGTGCTGGCCCAAGCAGGAGAAGCAGCTATAGTTTTTTGTACCCGGCAATCTTGTGGATATGCTTCTAATGTAGAAAAGGCTGCCTCACCTGTCCAATATTCCATTCAAGGGCAAGCGCCTTTTGCTTGTGATTCAGAGAAATTGTTACCTCTAACAGAAGTTTATACGCCAAATATGCGCACCGTGGAAGAGATTACGGCTTTTTTAAGGATACCAGCGCAGCGCTTAATTAAAAGCCTCCTTTACGAAACAGAAAAGGGAATTGTAGTTGCCTTAATAAGAGGAGATAGAGAGTTAAATGAGGTTAAGCTGCGAAAAGTATTAAACGTCCAACAAGTAGAGCTTGCTGGAGCCGAAGCAGTAGAAAGAATAACTAAAGCCAAGGTAGGTTTTACGGGCCCCGTAAATTTAGCTGGAGTACAACTTATTGCTGACGCGGAAATAATGGTTCTAAAAAACGCGGTATGTGGGGCCAATAAAAATGATACTCATTTAGTTAATGTGAATGCCGGACGAGATTTTAAGCCTGACTTAATTGCCGACTTAAGGTTGGTAAAAGCAGGTGACCCCTGTCCTAATTGTTCGTTCCCACTTAAAGAAGCAAAAGGTATTGAAGTAGGGCAGATTTTTAAGTTAGGCGAAAAATATAGTCGGATATTGGGGGCTAACTATCTAGATGAAAATGGGCAACAAAAACCTGTAGTGATGGGTTGTTACGGTATTGGGATTACGCGAACCATGACCGCTGTTGTAGAACAAAATCATGATGAAAACGGAATTATTTGGCCTGTCTCAATTGCCCCCTTTCACGTGGTTATCATCCCGGTAAACCATAAAGACAACCGACAGGTAGATATAGCCGAAAGTATTTATAATTTACTCCAGCGTGTTGGTATAGAAGTTGTCCTTGACGACCGTCCGGAACGAGCGGGAATAAAATTTAAAGATGCGGATTTAATTGGCTATCCCTGGCGGGTAGTGGTAGGAAATAAAACAGTAGAAAACGGTAAAGTGGAATTACGCAACCGCGCAACTAAAGAAGAAGGTCTTTTTTCTCCTGAGGAAATAGTAGGGGCGTTAAATTTAACGCCCCTACACCCTTATATAAAGATTTAAGCTAGTAAGTCGTTTCTTAAATAACGTTATAGAAGAATAATAGAAAGAGACCAACCCTCTTTGGCAAAATGAAAGTTTGCAAAAACAAACACTTGCTAAAGCTTAATTTATGTAGTATAATGTTATTGTTTTAAAAGGTCCTGAAAAATAGTAGGGGCGTTAAATTTAACGCCCCTACACTATAAAGTTTTAGTTTTTCAGTGAGGACCGGTCAACTTAGAGTAAGTTTTTTAAGAGTGGGGAGTTCCCACTCTTTCATCTTATTTTTTCCTGACGATCGGCGGTAGGGACATACGGCTATACGACCCTACAAGGAGGATGTATGTTTTGCCAGGTTTGGGTCAAAATCACGAACAGGTAGTAGCTATAGTAGAGAAACTGGTTCAACCATTGGTAGACAAACTTAATTTAAAACTAATAAAAATAGTTTACGTTAAAGAAAATAATCGCTGGTATTTACGAGTATTTATAGATAAATTTAACGAAAAGGTTGCCCTGGCTGACTGCGAAAAGCTTTCCCGGCAACTAAGCCCTTTATTGGACACGCATGACCCGGTTCCTCATGCTTATACCCTGGAAGTATCCTCTCCAGGGATAAAATAATTATTAAGCGGGCAACTAATAGCCAAAGGAACATTCAACTTTCATTATAATGGTAGTTTTTTTCTCTTAAAAATATTGAAGCTCTTTTTATTAATGTCCGAAAAAAAGTAAGGCAAAAACAGTTATTTTTTGGTTTTGGGAGGCAAAAATGAATATTGATTTTTTAGCAACTTTGAAAGAATTGGAAAAGGAAAAGGGTATTGCAGTAGATGTTTTACTGGAAGCTATTGAGGCAGCTTTACTTTCTGCCTATAAACGAAACTTTGGTACCACGCAAAATGCCAGGGTATATATTGATCGTAATACAGGTAACTACAAAGTTTTTGCCCAGCAAAAAGTTACCTCACAGGTTAACGATCCTAAGACAGAGATTTCTTTAACTGAAGCTCGGCAAATTGACCCCCGGTATAATTGTGACGATATAATCGAAAGAGAAGTTACCCCTCGTGACTTTGGACGTATTGCTGCCCAAGCAGCCAAGCAAGTTGTGCTGCAACGCATTTGCGAGGCAGAACGGAATGTTATTTATGATGATTATGTTAATCGGAGTGGTGAGATTGTTACTGGGGTTATCCAACGAGTAGAGCATAAAAATGTTTTTATTGAATTAGGAAAAGTGGAGGCTATTTTAACTTTTACCGAACAAATGCCTGGTGAAACTTACAAACAGGGAAGCAGAATTAGAACTTACATTTTAGAAGTAAAAAAAACAACTAGGGGGCCGCAAATATTCGTTTCGCGAACCCATCCCGGATTACTCAAGCGTCTTTTTGAACTAGAAGTGCCAGAACTACAGGAAGGAACTATTGAAATAAGGGCTTTGGCGCGCGAACCGGGCTATCGTTCAAAAATTGCTGTTTATTCGAGAGACGAAAATGTGGATCCGGTAGGTTCATGTGTAGGCCCTAAAGGAGCAAGGGTACAGTCGGTGGTAAATGAGTTAAACGGAGAAAAAATTGACATTATAAAATGGAATGAAGATGTTTCTAAATTTATAGCTGCTTCCTTGAGTCCAGCAAAGGTTATGGCGGTCGAAATCTGGGAAGAGGAAAAGATTGCCAGGGTTATTGTCCCTGATTACCAGCTTTCGTTGGCTATTGGCAAAGAAGGGCAAAATGCTCGTTTAGCCGCTAAATTAACCGGTTGGAAAATAGACATCAAAAGTGATTCCCAAATGAGAGAACTTTACCCTGAGGAATATATAAGCTATTATGCCAACTGAAAAGGAGTTTTATCCAGGTGGTTAAACATGTAGCGTTACGTGTATGCATGGTCTGCAAGCAAAAAAAACCTAAAGAAGAATTAATCAGGCTGGTACGGATTCCTGAGGGAAAAATTGAGTTGGATCCTACCGGTAAAAAATTAGGACGGGGTGCTTATCTCTGCAAAGAAAGTGAATGTATTAAAAAGGCAATAAAAACAAAAAGGCTAGAAAGGACATTAAAAAGACCTGTTTCTCAAGATATTATTTACTTATTAAACCAAGGAGTTGAGAAATAATGCATTTTTAGGAGGTAATAAGGATGGTAAAAAAGAGAGTTTACGAACTGGCTAAAGAACTAAAAATAGAAAACAAAGAACTTATGCATAAGTTAACATCTATGGGGATCACCGTTAAATCGCATATGAGTACCGTAGATGAACAAGATATCGCGCCTTTGATTAAGGAAATAAATTTAATTAAAGAAAAAAGTTTAAAGCAAAGCGTAGAAACAACACCACCCAGTTCGAAATTCGAAGTTCGAACCTCGAAGTTCGAACCTCGAGATTATAAGGCCGGCCAGGTTAACCGGGTGCCTGCACGACCCCCGGATAAGCGTTTCCAGGAAAAGCCTTTACCAGAAAAACGAACACTAACTAAGCCGGCTCAGGAAAATAAAATGTCTCCTGAGAGAACAGGGGTAAGGCCGGCATTTCAGGAGGTACGCCCGGCTTTGAAGTCTACAAAAGGAATTGCTCCGGGAGCTCAAAAGATTGGGTCTAAAGGAGTAATTTTTGGCCGGAATTTACCTCTAGAACTAGCGCCTGAAACAAAGGAAAGGGAAACATCATTATTAAAAGCAGAACAGTTAAAGGTGCCTAAAGTACCTGAAGAAATTAAAATAACAGAAAAGGGGAAGCAAACAAGAAAACAGCGTAAAGGTGAGCGTCAAAAACAACATATTATTGAAACCGGAAAAGAGGAAAAAATACTTGACTATAAACAGCGTCATCCGGTTAAAGGGCGTATAAAAGAATCACGAAAAGAAGACCAGGGGTCACATCCGCAAAAACAAATTGAAATTGGCGAAAAAAAACCTATTATAATTAGCCGTGAAGGAATAACAGTCCAAGAAATGGCAGAAAAGATGAAGAAGAGCCCGGCTGAATTAATTAAGAAACTGCTTCTTCTCGGTGTTATAGCTACTATTAATCAAAAAATTGATCTAGAAACAGCCACTATTTTAGCGTCAGAATTTGGCTTTGAGATAAAAATTAAAAAAGAGTTAGATCTTGAGGCGCTTATAATGAGTGAGACAAGCGATTCTCCATCCTCGCTTCAACCACGACCTTGTGTAGTTACAGTAATGGGGCATGTGGACCATGGAAAGACCTCTTTATTGGACGTTATCCGTCAAACTAATGTAACGGCAACTGAAACCGGTGGTATTACCCAACATATCGGAGCTTACCAGGTGGAACATAACAATAAAAAAATTACTTTTATAGACACACCGGGTCACGAAGCTTTTACAGCCATGCGGGCAAGAGGAGCAAAAATTACGGACATTGCTGTTTTGGTAGTAGCTGCCGAGGACGGGGTAATGCCCCAAACCGTCGAAGCAATTAACCACGCTAAAGCAGCAGGGGTGCCAATTATTGTAGCCATTAATAAAATGGATAAGCCAAATGCAAACCCTGAAAGAATAAAACAACAGTTAACCGAACATGGCCTGGTGGCTGAGGAATGGGGCGGAGACACTATTTGTGTTTTAGTTAGCGCAAAAACAAAACAAGGAATAGAAGAACTATTGGACATGATTCTTTTAGTGGCCGAAATGAACGAATTAAAGGCTAACTACGATTGTTTGGCGCGGGGAATAATAATTGAATCTGAATTAAGCAAAGAAAGAGGACCAGTAGCTACGGTGCTGGTTCAAAATGGTACGCTTAAAATAGGAGACAGCATTATCGCCGGTACAGCTTTTGGGCGGGTCCGGGCTATGGTTGATCATAAAGGCAGGCGGGTAAAAAAAGCAGGTCCTTCTACGCCCGTTGAAGTATGGGGATGCTCTGAGGTGCCCCAGGCGGGGGATATTTTTTATGGGGTGCCGGACGAGAAAATAGCGCGCCAGATTACGGAAAAACGCCTTATCCGTTTACGCGAAGAAGAATTTAAGGCCGCTCAACCAAGAATATCGCTTAACGATTTATTTAAACAAATCAAGGAAGGTCAGGTTAAAGAATTACATTTAATCATAAAAGCAGATACGCAGGGATCTGTTGAAGCGCTAAAGCAATCCCTGGAACAGCTTTCCACCGCTGAGGTAAGAGTAAAAATTATTCACTGTGGGGTAGGGGCCATCACAGAAACAGATATAATGTTAGCTTCAGCTTCTAGCGCTATTATCATCGGTTTTAACGTTCGTCCTGACGTTAACGCTAAAAATACGGCTTGTCGGGAGAAAGTAGACATTCGTTTATATCAGGTAATTTATGAAGCTATTAATGATGTAAAAGCAGCCATGAGCGGTCTTCTAGAACCTGAATATGTTGAGGTGGGTTTAGGCCGGTTACAAGTGCGTAAAGTATTTAAAGCCTCTAAAATAGGTGTTATTGCTGGTTGTTACGTCAGTGAGGGTAAGGTAGTAAGAGATGCCAATGTCCGGGTAATTCGGCAAGGTAAAGTAATTCATGAGGGAAAAATAGAGTCGCTAAAAAGGTTTAAAGACGATGTCCGCGAAGTTTTAGAAAATTATGAGTGCGGTCTTACCCTGGAGAAGTTTAATGATACTCAGGAAGGTGACATTATTGAAGTTTATACTACCGAAGAAACAAAAAGAGAATTAGCTTAAGCAAAGTTGAGCGGTTAGTAATTGGTGATTAGTAATTAGTGGGTGGATATTAAGGGAGGAATCAGAACATTTTTCCCAACCACCAACCACTAACCCCTCAAATAACAGGAGGTAGTTAAATATGCCTTATCGACCAAAGCGATTGGCTGAAACAATTAAAAAAGAGGTTTTTGATATTTTGAAAAATGACTTAAGAGATCCAAGGATTGGTTTTATTACTATAACTAACGTTGAGGTTTCAACAGATCTTCAACACGCCAAGATTTTTACCAGTATTTATGGTTCAGACCAGGAGCAAAAAAAAACTATGGAAATACTGCAAAAAGCCCAGGGTTATATCCGCGGTGAAATAGGCCGGCGTATCCGGGTACGATATACACCGGAAGTTACGTTTAAACTGGATAAATCTATTGCGCAAGGAAGTAAGGTTATATCCTTAATGGAAAAAGTAAAAAATGAAGAAAGCGATCAAAGTGAATAATTTGCGCGATATAGGTGATTTACTGCTCCAAGGAAAACGGATTATTCTTTGCGGGCACGTAATGCCTGATGGTGATTGTCTTGGGTCGGTAATAGCGTTAGGTTTAGCTTTAGAAAAAATGGGTAAAGAGGTAACCTTAGCTATCCCTGATCCGGTGCCCCAAGTATACAACTTTCTGCCCGAAGTTAAACGCTTTCAAGAAGGGAGCAAAGCTTTACAAGGTGAATACGATAATTTTATTATCTTAGACTGTTCTGTACCTGACCGGTTGGGACCTTTGCGTGAATTGTTGACGCGCCCTATAATAACTTGTAGTATTGACCACCACGTAAATCCAAATGAATTTGCCCACTATAACTACATTGATCCTAAAGCCGCCGCCGTAGGGGAAATAATTCAGGATTTATTAAGTTTGCTTAGTTTCCCTTTAACTCCTGAGATTGCAACTTGTCTTTATGTAGCCATTATTACCGATACAGGTTCTTTTCAGTACGATAATACACGGGCGGACACCCACCGCCGTGCGGCCAAATTAATTGAGTACGGAGTACCGGCAGCCAAAATTAGTCGGTTAATATACGAACAAAAACCTCTATCTAGTCTTAGACTTTTAGAAGCTGCTTTAGGGACTTTAAGCGTAAGTCCTTGTGGACGGGTGTCGTGGATGGTTGTTACCCTTGAGATGTTAAAGAATAAAAAAGCCGGGAAGGAACACGTTGACGGCTTGATAAATTACGGCCGGTCGATACATAATGTTGAGGTAGCTTTATTATTTCAGGAAATATCTAAAGATTGCTTTAAAGTGGGTTTTCGTTCTAAGGAGTTAGTAGATGTTAATAGTCTGGCCAACAAATTTGGGGGGGGAGGACACAATCGGGCGGCAGGTTGCATCTTAAAAGGGGACCTGGAAACCATAAAAACCCAAGTTATTACCGCTGCTTTGCAAGCGGTATCTGAGATGGGAGAGGTGAGAGGTTAGAAGTGGGAATAAAAAGGAATTCAGCTTATGGACAGGCATCCTACCTACCCTACTAGTGGCACAAGCTTCCAGCCTGTGGTTGTCAGGCAGGATGCCTACCCTACTAGTGGCACAGGCTTCCAGCCTGTGGTTGTCGAATTTCTACCTTAAAATCTCATCTCCAACTTCCCACATCTCACTTCTCAATATGTAGTTGACAAAAGGAGACCATGGTAAATATTGGAGGGCATCTTAAACATCTTAAAACCGCCGGGAATGACTTCCCACGACGTAGTTAATTTTTTGCGGCGACTTACCGGTGAAGCAAAAGTTGGCCATACCGGAACACTGGACTCGGAGGCAGCCGGAGTTTTACCTGTATGTTTAGGTAAAGCCACCCGGGTTATTTCTTTTCTTAGAGACGATAAAGAGTACCGGGCGGAGGTCACTTTTGGAGTTAAGACATCTACCCATGATAGTTTTGGAGAAGTGCTTTCCGAACGTGATGCCTCGCATTTAACTTTAGAAATGGTAGAAAAAGCATTGGCTAACTTTAGAGGAAAAATTACTCAGGTACCACCCATGACTTCAGCAAGGCATTATCAAGGAAAAAAATTATATCTGTTGGCCCGGAAAGGGGAAATAGTAACCCGTCAACCAAAACAGGTAACCATTTACCAACTCAATATTGTACGTGACCAAGACTTCCGAACAGCGCACCCCCGGTTGCTTTTAGACGTTGTTTGTACTGCAGGCACGTACATCCGCACCCTTTGTAATGATCTGGGAGACAGCCTGGGTTGTGGGGCGTACATGAGCTTTCTTTTAAGAACGCGAGCCGGCCTTTTTACGTTGTCCAACGCCCTAACTATTGAAAATTTATTCTTTTTGGTTAATAATAACTGCTTAGATAATGTTTTAATGCCTATGAATAAAGCTTTAAGCCATTTGCCGGCCGTAGAACTTAAAAAAGAGGAGACCGTTAAAGCAGTAAGGGAAGGCCGTACATTACGAGAAAATGAAGTAAAAAAATTATCTACCCCTTTAACCCCAGGGCAAATTGTCCGGTTAACAAGACCAAATGGATTGGCGGCTATCGCCAGAGTAGAGGTTAAGGTAGAAGGTTACTGGTTTAGGCCAATAAGGGTATTGGTTTAGCTTGTCAATTACGTAGGGAGTGAAATAAGTGCAAATTTATTATTCCTGGCAAGGAATTAAGGAAAAATATCATAATTTAGTAGTAGGCTTAGGCAACTTTGATGGTGTCCACCTTGGTCATCAAAAGCTAATTGAGAAGTTAGTAAAAGAGGCAAAGAGGATAAAAGGAACATCTGCCGTTTTTACTTTTTATCCTCATCCAGATGTGGTTTTAAATCCGTCTGATTACCACCCGCTTTTGCTTACCCAGGAAACCAAAAGAAATCTGATTGCTCGTTTAGGGGTAAATTTGTTCATTCAAATTCCTTTTAATACTGAATTTGCCAGAATTACTGCCCTAGACTTTGTTAAAAAAATACTTTACCGTGAACTTGGCGTACATACCATATTCATTGGGTATAATTATACTTTTGGTTATAAAGGAGAGGGAACAGCGGAACTGTTAAAAGAAAGCGGGAGCATGTATGGTTTTACCGTTCAGGTTATTTCTCCCGTAATAGTAAACAGACAGGTGGTTAGCAGTACCTATATCCGTAATTTATTACTTCAAGGTAAGGTGACCGAGGCAAGGGACTTTTTGGGCTACTATCCTTTTGTTGAAGGAATGGTAGTATCTGGTGAACAGCGGGGTAACTTATTAGGCTTTCCTACGGCTAATCTGGAACCCGAAACAGAATTACTTATTCCTGCCAGAGGTGTGTATGCGGTAAAAATCAAGGTGGAAGAAGGTACTTATTGGGGGGTAGCTAATATTGGAGTTAAGCCAACCTTTCACCCGCAAAAAAATAAAATTAATCTTGAAGCTCACATCTTAGATTATTACGGAAATCTTTATCACCGTTGGATAAAAGTAATTTTTCTTAAACGGTTAAGGGAGGAAAAAAAATTTTCTTCTCCCGAAGAATTGATTACCCAAATAAAGCACGACATTTACCAAGTTCGGAGTTATTCTTTATATAACAATAATAATAATAATAATATAGATAATATTATATATCAGTAGGAGCATTAATTTTAGCGCCCTTATCCCTTAGAATGAATATTACAATGAATAGATTTTATTAGAAAATTTACGATGACTAATTAACGGGAAAATAAAGGAGGTTTATATCTGGATATGAAGATTGCCATGGTTGTCCCTCCCTGGTTTAAAGTACCCCCGGATGGGTACGGCGGCATTGAAGTCGTTGTTAGCTTGCTGGCAGATGGGCTCGTCCAAAAGGGACACGAAGTTACCCTTTATAGTATAGCAAGCTCAGTAACAAAAGCGCGCTTATATAAAATTTTTGATGAAGAAATGAAATCCTGCTTGGATAAACCGCCTTCCAGTTTTTTAAACGTAGCTCTAACCCATACCCTGGGTTCATACCTGGAAATTTCCCGGCATAAATACGACCTGATTCATGACCATACCTGGAAAGAAGGTTTATGCTGCGCCACTTTTACCGGTGTTCCGGTAGTGCATACCCTCCACGGTCCTTTTGATGAAGAAAATAAAAAGTTTTACCGTCTTTTTGAAAATCAATCCAGAGTGCATTTTGTAACCATAAGTAACTACCAGCAAGTTAGTTTTCCTGGTTTAAACTATTTAGGCACAGTTTATAACGGCATAAAATTTGATAAATACCCATATTCTGAGGATAAAGAAGATTACTTCTTTTACATTGGCCGGTTTAACGCCGAAAAAGCGCCTCACTTGGCCTGTGAAGTAGCAAAAAAACTGGGAAAAAAGCTTATTTTGGCCGGTAAGGTTCATGAAAAAGCTGAGGTAAGCTATTTTAACCAGTTTATAAAACCATACCTTAACGCTAGTATTACGTATATTGGGGAGTTAGGGCACTGGAGTGAGGAAAAAATGCGCTTATTTTCCCGGGGCAAGGGTTATCTTTACCCCATCCAGTGGGAGGAGCCCTTTGGAATTACCATGGTGGAAGCAATGGCGTGCGGCACACCGGTGATAACCTTCAAAAGAGGCTCCGCGCCAGAAGTTATAGCCCATAAAGTTACGGGTTTTGTGGTGGAAAACATGGAAGAATTTATCGAGGCCACCAAACAGGTGGATATGATTGATCCCCAAAAATGCCGGGAAAGAGTAGAAAAAATGTTTACCGATAAGACAATGGTGGATAATTATGAACGGTTGTATATGAAAGCGCTAGTTAGTTAGCAGGGGCGTTAAATTTAACGCCTCTACAACGTATTTAAATAGCTTCAAAGGAGTTCCCCATGGGAGCGCTCGTTCCCTCCATAAAGCATGAAAATCTATTTCTGAGGAGTGGCGTATGTTTTTAAAACTATTATCAGAAAAGGAATGGGTCGTATCTGAAGACAAAATTAATGAGCAAAAAATCAGGTTTCAAGAGTCGTTATTTACTTTGGGAAATGGTTACCTTGGGTCAAGAGGTATTTTGGAAGAAGGGGGTAAGCAAAACTATGCTGGTACCTATATTGCGGGCATATATGACCGTAAAGAGGGACAGTCTTCTGAACTGGTTAATGCTCCAAACCCTATTGGTGTAGATATAAATGTGGGCGGTAAAAAGTTATCCCTGGATAATATGGTAGTTATTGAACATCGTCGTATTTTAGACCTAAAAAAAGCAGCTTTATTCCGGCAGACTGTTTTTAAAGACCCGGATACAGGCAAAAGATACGAATACGAATCTATGCGCTTTTTTAGCCTCAAAGATATGCATATAGGGGCGATGGCCTTTTCCTTCAGATCACTGGATGGAAGTGTGCGGGTAGTTTTTAAACATATTATTGACGGAACAACCAAAAACGTGGTGCAGGCCATAGGAAATCCCGTAAAACATTATGCGGTTACTTGTGCTGCCGCATCCGGGGCTAAAGGTAGATATAAATGTAGAGATAGAGATAGAGATGGGGTAATATATTTAGAAGCAAAAACGATTGAAAGCGGAATATTGTTAGGCTTTGCCGCGGTTGGCGAGGTAAAGGGGGCAGGGCTAGGAACAGGGATAAAATGGAAGTATCAACTGGATAAGGAATATATTGGGG
This sequence comes from Firmicutes bacterium UBA4795, assembly GCA_002402825.1. Lineage (GTDB taxonomy): Bacteria > Bacillota > Desulfotomaculia > Desulfotomaculales > Nap2-2B > SCADC1-2-3. The sequence continues at coordinate 8,392 of DHGP01000015.1, read as the reverse complement.
AAGAATGCTCTTTTATTGCCAAAAAGGGGAAGAGGTATAAATTTGAGGTTTACATTTCAATATATACCTCACGGGAACAAAGGCGAGGATTAAAAAAGGCGTGTCATAACGGGGTAAGAGCCGCAAAAAGATTAGGAATTACCCGATTGTTTAAAGCGCATGTAAAAGCCTGGGACAAAAGGTGGCAATATTCTGATGTTAAAATAGAAGGAGAGGATTCTCAGCAAAAAATACTTCGTTTTAACCTGTACCACTTGCTGATAGCTGCTTCTCCTAGGGACATAGATGCAAGTATCGCCGCCAAAACTCTCTCTGGGGAATGGTATAAAGGTCATGTTTTCTGGGATACAGAAGTATTCATCCTTCCTTTCTTTATCTTTACCCAACCAGAAACAGCCAAAAATCTTCTTTTATATAGGTACCGCCGCTTAAAACAAGCCAAGAAAGGAGCAAAGGCCCAGGGTTACAAGGGGGCCTTATGGCCATGGGAATCAGCAGCTAGCGGCCGGGACGAAACGCCACAAACCTGGGTTAACTTTGATGGCACGGTAATTCCGGTATACAATTCCAAAAGGGAGCATCACATTGCCGGTGACGTAATTTATGGAGTTTCTCTTTACTACCAGGCAACTTCCGATAAAGATTTTATGCTTCAATATGGCGCAGAAATGATCTTTGAAACCGCAAGGTTTTGGGCCTCTCGGGTAACTTACAACTATAAAAAAGATAGATACGAAATTAAAGAAATTATTGGTCCAAATGAATTTCAGGAATGCGTCAACAATAATTCCTATACTAACGCCCTGGCTAAGTGGACCTTAAAATATGCGGTTGAGCTTTATAGTCACTTTCAAAATAACCACCCCCGTAAGCTTAAGTTTATAACTAAAAAAATGGAGTTAAAGCGCGAAGAAGTTGCTGCCTGGAAGGAAATAGCAGATAAGATAGTATTTCTTATTTCTGCTAATGGTTTAATTGAAGAATTTGAAGGTTACTTCCAAAAAAAAGATGTTACCATAAGGGAATGGGATAATAACGATATGCCTGTTTGGCCTGATGAGGTTAATTTAGCAGAAGTAAAAAACACCCAACTAGTCAAGCAGGCAGATGTAATTTTACTTTTGCAACTGTTTTCCGATGAGTTTTCGACCCGCGTGAAAGAAATAAATTATAATTATTATGCCCTAAGGACTACGCATAAATCAAGTTTAAGCCTTTCAAGCTACGCTATAATTGCCCTTGAGCTGGGTGAGACAAAAAGGGCGGATAAATATTTCAAACAGGTTGTGAAAACCGATTTTAGCGATATATACGGCAATACAGAGCTTGGCATACACGCCGCAGCCCTGGGAGGGGTTTGGCAAATTATAGGGTATGGTTTTGCCGGGATAAAAATTAAGGATGGTATGCTTAAAGTAAGGCCGGTCCTGCCTGACAACTGGAAAAGGCTTAATTTTCGGTTATGGTTTAAGCAAGCGCTTATTGAGTTTGATATTTCAAAGTTCGCAACGGAAGCCTTTATTGTTACGGATAAAATCAAGAAAAGAAAAAGAGTAGAGTTAGAAATTTACGGCCAAAGGTATACGTTATATTCAGGAGAAAGAATAAAGGCAGAAGAAAGGTGACTTTTATTGGTAACCAGGTTAGGTTTTATTTGGGATATTGATGGTGTAGTGGTAGACAGTCCTCACGAGGATGCCTGGCGGATTACCGCCTTAAGAGCACCTTGGCGGGTGAATGAGCTAAGTTCAGATTTTTACATGACCCATGTGGCTTCTAAGCCCAGATATGAGGGAGGAAATAATATCCTGCAGCTAAAAGGGGTTTATGAACGCCTTGGAGCCACCACCCAAAAAGAAAAAGATATTTTATTGGAAAAGTATTGTAGTGAAAAAAACGCGCTTATAAAAGAGCTCATAAAGGCCGGAAAATTTAAATTATTTACAGATGCGGTTACTTTTTTAATAGAAGCAAAGAACAGGGGATTTAAGCAGGCAGCAGCTTCGGCCTCCAAGAACGCCAGGGATATGTTGCTTAGTGTTTCAAAGTCACGTTTAACTAAAGAAATTGGGGATATGTTTGGTGCTTTAGGTACGGAAGGTACCCTTTATTCTTTATTTGATGTTGATGTATGCGGAATTGACCTCGGGGGAAAAGAGGACATTTTAAAATACGCGGCCGCAAAATTAAAAGAACTGACAAATGGAACAATAACTTATTTTGTAGTGTTTGAAGACGCGCCTTCAGGGATAAAAGCAGCTAAGTCATTAGGTTACCTTGCGGTTGGGGTATGGCGGTTTGGGAATGAGGAGACCTTGCGCCAGGCTGGAGCAGATATTATCACCAAAGATTTGCGAACGGTAAAAATTGAAGAGTTTCTGTCCAAAATGTAACCTGCGGTAATGATAAAACCTTAAAAAGGTAATTGACAAAAGAAAATAGTATAATTTATAATAACCAAAACGTTAACTAAGTATAAATATTAGGTTAACGTTTATTATTTTTTAACCGGATGGTGTTTCTTTTGTTTTACACCTTACAAAAACAACTTGAGCAACGTCAAGAAAAAAATCTATACCGGTGCCTGAAAACGATTTACTCTGCTGCCGGACCGCGGGTAATATACGAGGGGCGTGAAATGTTAATGCTGGCTTCAAATAATTATTTAGGATTGGCTAACGACCCCCGGTTAAAAGAAGCGGCCATTTCAGCTATAAAAAGGTATGGAACAGGAAGTAGCGGTTCTCGACTTACTACAGGCAATTTAATTATTCACCGCCAACTGGAAGAAGCTTTAGCGCAGTTTAAAAGTACGGAAGACGCACTCTTATTTAGCTCAGGTTATATGGCTAATATAGGCACCTTAGCCGCTTTGGGACAGAAAGGAAGCGTTATTTTTAGCGATGAGCTAAATCACGCCAGCATTATTGACGGCTGCCGTTTAAGTCAAGCTAAGGTAAAAATTTACCGTCACAATGACCTAAATCATCTGGAAGCTTTACTGTCCGAAAACGATTCTTGTTCCGGCCGATTAATAGTTACCGATGGGGTATTTAGTATGGACGGGGATATGGCCCCTTTACCAGAAATTGCTCAATTGGCTCAGCATTACGGGGCCATGGTTATGGTTGATGATGCTCACGGTACTGGCGTCCTGGGTAAAAAAGGAGCCGGTACAGTAGAATATTTTGGCCTGGGGGAAGCCGTGGATATTCAAGTTGGCACGTTAAGTAAGGCTTTGGGAGGAGAAGGGGGTTTTGTGGCGGGAAAAAAGGTTTTAATTGATTATTTGCGCAACCTTGCCCGTTCTTTTATTTTTTCTACCGCCCCCTCGCCCGGAGTTGTAGGAGCGGCTTTAGCGTCTTTAGAAATTGTTCGGGAAGAGCCTGAGCGCCGTACGCGGCTTTATCAAAATGCCCGGTGTCTCCGGCAAAAATTATCGGGCACAGGTTTAAAACTTGTTTCTGGAGAGACCCAAATTATAGCCATTTTAATTGGTTCTGCCGCCACGGCCCTGGCCCTTTCCCAAAAACTAGAAGAGCACGGCGTGTTTGTTCCGGCCATTCGTCCTCCCAGTGTGCCGGAAGGAATGAGCCGGCTTCGGGTAACGGTAATGTCCGAACACACCCCAGCCGACTTGGAGTGGGCGGAAGAAGCCTTTCAAAAGGTAAGTCAAGAAGTAAAAACAAAGGGGTTTTAAACAAAAAAAGTGGGCCTTGGTTATTTTATTACGGGAACTGATACCGGAATAGGTAAAACTGTTGTTACCGCAGGTCTTTTGGGTGTTTTCCATAAACACAAAATTGACGCGGTGGCCCTAAAACCAATCCAAAGCGGTAGTAAAAAAGAGGGTCACACTTTAATTTCCCCTGATGCTTATTTTTACCAGCGTACAGCCAGGCTTTCGTACTCTCTGGAGGATTTAAACCTTTATAATTTCCAGGCCCCTGTTTCACCTTCTTTGGCGGCGGAATTGGCCGGACAAAGTGTTGAGGTACCAAGACTTATTGATTTTTGTAACCAAGCATGTCAAAAACACCAGGTCACTTTAATTGAAGGAGTAGGAGGAATTGCTGCTCCTCTCATCAGCACATATTTTTTGGTAGCTGATTTGGCTTTGGCGCTAAAGCTGCCTTTATTAATTGTAACCCGTCCTAATTTAGGAACTTTAAATCATACTTTTTTAACCGTTAAGTACGCCCGAAGCCGGGGGTTGGTAATTAAAGGCTTAATTATAAATGGTTTTCGACAAAATACAAAGGATATAGCTGAAAAAACCAATCCTCAATACATGACCGAAATGACCGGCGTATCAATTTTGGGTATTGTTCCTTACCTGGAAAAAGTAAATGTTGAGAAAGGGCAACCCGCAAACTTGGTGGAAGAAATTGAAAAATGTATAAATTGGCAAGTGTTGCTTAAGGATTAAATTTTAGGAGGTATATATTTGACGGAAGAAGAATTAACTCGGTTGGCCCAATGGGACAAAAAGTACCTTTGGCATCCCTTTACCCAAATGCAAACATACATCCAAGAGGAACCGCTTATCATTGAAAAAGGGGAAGGAAGCTACCTTATTGACCTGAAAGGAAGGCGCTATTTAGACGGGGTGTCTTCTCTATGGGTGAATGTACATGGACACCGTAAAAAAGAGCTGGATGAAGTCTTAAAGGCCCAGGTAAATAAAATTGCCCACTCCACCTTGCTGGGGCTGGCCAATGTTCCCTCTATTTTATTGGCTAAAAAGCTGGTAGATATGTCCCCGCCAGGATTAGAAAAAGTTTTTTATTCCGATTGCGGGGCTGCAGCGGTGGAGATTGCTTTAAAAATAGCCCTGCAATACTGGCAGCAAAAAGAGGGGGAGAAATACCGCCGGAAAACTAAGTATATTTCCCTGGCCCAGGCTTACCACGGAGATACAGTGGGGGCGGTAAGCGTCGGCGGCATTTCTTTGTATCACGGAATCTTTCAGCCTCTTTTGTTTTCCTGTTTTTATACCTTTTCGCCGTATTGCTACCGCTGTCCGTTAAGTTTAGAAAAAGAAAGCTGTGCCCTGGCCTGTGTTAACAAACTAGAAGAATTATTGGCCCAGCATCACGAAGAGATTGCGGCCGTAATTATTGAACCCCTGGTTCAGGCTGCGGCAGGAATGATTGTTGCTCCTCCTGGTTATTTACACCGGGTAAGGGAATTGTGCACCAGGTACAAGGTACTTTTAATTGCCGATGAAGTGGCGGTAGGCTTTGGCCGGACGGGAAAAATGTTTGCCTGCGAGCACGAGAACGTTTCCCCGGACATTATGTGTCTAGCCAAAGGAATTACCGGCGGTTACTTGCCTTTAGCGGCTACTCTAACCACAACTGAAATTTATGCTGCTTTTTTAGGAGAACAAAACAAGACTTTTTTCCATGGCCATACTTATACCGGTAATCCTCTGGCTTGTGCCGTGGCTTTGGCCAATCTGGAGCTTTTTGCCAAAGAAAACATTATAGCTAAACTTCAACCTAAGATTGAACTAATCAGGCGTGGCTTAAACCGCTTCAATAACTTATCCCGCGTGGGAGATGTACGCCAAAAAGGAATGATGGTGGGCATTGAACTGGTAGAAGATAAAGCCACTAAAAAACCATACCTTCCGGAACTAAGAATGGGACATCAGGTAATTATGCTGGCCCGAAAACACGGCCTGGTAATTAGACCTTTAGGTGATGTCATTGTCCTCATGCCTGTTTTGGCCATGGGCGAAGAAGAATTAAACCAGCTTATGGAAATAACTTACCTGTCCATAAAGGAAGCAACGGAAAATTAGTTTTCATAAAACCAATAAACATTTCACTTATGGAATAATACGTAAAAAGCTTGATAATCATCCTGGTTTTCGTGAAACCTATAAACATTTCACTTCTCTTGTTGTCTATTCCTACGTTGTATTTTCATAAAACCTAAAAAACCTTCCTTTTTTAAGCCCACCTAAAAAATAAAATCCTCTGTTATTTTTTGCAGGAAAACAACAAAAATAATCGAATAAGTAAATTAGGGTAAATTAGCATATTTTACCTTAGCTTAAATTTTAATTTTAGTTAACAGAAAGGAAAACTGATGTATTTAAATATATGTTTGCGCCCCTCAAACGAAATTTTACGGCTTCCCATGCACTATAACCGGCTAATCCAGGCAGCCATATATACCAACCTTGGTTCTGACCTGGCCGAATTTTTACACAGCTGCGGTTTTACCGCTAATCAGCGCAGTTTCAAGTTATTTACTTTCTCCCGAATGATGGGAGAATACCGCCTTGATAAGGCAAAAAACGAAATTATTTTTTTTAAGGAATTAAAGCTGGTGGTTTCTTCTCCTTTATTACAATTTTGTACCTCTTTGCTTAATCACTTGCTAACCAGCGGCGTCATTTATTTAGGAGAAGAAATTGCTGAAATAACGGGCATTAATGTGGAAACCCCGAAAGTTGTAACTGAAGAGGTGGAAATCCGTTTGCTTTCCCCGGTAGTTGTATACAGCACCTTTTTAAAACCGGAAGGGGGTAAATATACCTGCTATTTTCAGCCTGGCGAGGGAGAATTTACCCGCCTTATAGAAAGCAACCTGCGCAAAAAATATGAAGCATTTTACCAACGTACGCCCCCGTCAGGAGAAGTAAAAATAAAAGTCCTCGGCCGCCCCAAATTTAACCTGGTTATGTATAAGGATACACCAATTAAAGGTTACACCTGTCATTTAAAACTAACCGGCCCCCCGGATTTACTGCAAATGGGTGTGGACGCAGGCTTAGGCAGTAAGGGAAGCCAGGGTTTTGGGTGTGTGGAGGTGGTGAAAGAAATCATTTAGGTGAATATTTATAGGAGATAGTCAAAACGTATAATCGAAAGATCTTTGGACAGAAGGAATAATAGGGTTAGATTTTAATAAATTAAATGAGTTTGCACTAATTGAGAATAAGGGTGAGGTTGTAGATGTTTTTGTAGAAACTACGGAAGAAAAATATCAAAGCGAACCTACACGACTGGCCAATGTCTATGAGGAGATATTACGAAGTGGCGAACAATGGAATACAAACGTGTTTCAAGGTATTGTTGGATTAGATGTCATTAAAATTCAAAATAAGCCTAATCCTTATCAGCGTAAAGCAATGCTGCGTTTAGTTTTGGCAAAAATGAATAAATATATTATTCAAGTAAGAGTCTCACGAGCGATACAAAATTCACCAATTGAGTTTTCAGCGCGAAATGGAGTAAGGTCACAGTTATTTTGGATTCCTCCAGAACAAATTGAACAGTATTATGATAGTATCACTGGGTTTAAAGATGAAACTGGTGGAGCATTCGTTTCTTAAACAATAAAGCCTATTATGCTTATGCTGAGTTTTGTTGGTCATAAATTTCGTTGGTCTCTCATCAAGAATGATTATTGATATTTTTTTAATTGGTATGCTATAATATAAGTAATATTAGCTGACAATAAGGAGGCCTATTAAGTGGAACAGATTCGGACAACTATTCGTATGCCCGCCGGGCTTTTAAAGGCCATAAAAGATATCCGCAACCCCGAAGAATTTCCCACTTTAAGTGACTTCATCAGAAGTGCAGTAGAGCATTATGTCAAGGAACTCAAGCGAAAGAAACTTACCGAAGAATGCCTTCGCCTGGCGGAAGAAGAGGATCTGGCGGCATGGACAGAAGTAGACTTTGCCGAACATGCAGAAAGAATCACCCGGGCCGAACGAGGTGAACTCTGATGTCAGAGGGAATACCACGTTCGGGAGATATTTATAGAGTCAGTTTGGAAGGAACGAGCCATGTCCTGCAGGGGCCTCATTATGCAGTGGTTGTTTCCGACGAGCCGTTTAATTATCTTTCCACAGTGGTAATCGTTCCCCTTTCTACCGGAGCCAGGCCTGCTTCCTTCCGGCCGGAATTGACCCTTCACGGAAAGGTCACCCGTGCCCTCCCCGACCAGATCCGCGCTATTGATAAGCACCGGCTGAAAGAATATCAGGAAAACATAGCTGATACCTCTTTTTACCTGGCGCTTAAGGCTACACTTGAAGAATTGCTGGCGTTATAAATTGTTATAAATTGTCGTTTTCTTTTGTTATATTTAGGTTGTTTAGCAGGAAATATGATTAAAACAGCAAATATATACTCTGGTATACTATGCCATGCAAAACTTGGTAGCTTTAGAAAGGGTTACCCTATGTTGAATATTAAAAAAGCCAAAATATCCTTCCCAATTTCACACCGCTCCAGGTTTTACCGGGTTCTTGTTATCCACAACCAGGTTAAAGCCGGGAAATATCCAAATACGCCAAAGCTTGCCTCGTCTTTAGAGGTAAGTACAAGAACAATCCAACGGGATTTGGAATTTTTAAGGGACA
>DHGP01000014.1 GCA_002402825.1 Firmicutes bacterium UBA4795 | reverse complement strand
GAAAAACGGCCGCTATTAATAGAAATTTATCACGCTCTTTCATTTTTAAGGGCTCTCCTTTCTAATTTTAAAATTTTTACCAGTAACGTCACCTTCACCGACCAGGTTCACTACAATTATCTCTTATATTATAAGATTGTTATTTAATAATAAAATAAACCGTTTTTACTCCCCTGTCAAGATGCTAAGCAAAATAGTTTCTGAATAGTACTACAGCGTAATTTAAAGCATAGCGGAGCCATGGGGACGGTTCGAGCGTCCCCGAAGCGCAGCGAAGGGCCGAAGGGAAGACGATGGAACCGTCCCCGTGGCGTAGCGGGCATAGCGAAATAAGCAATATTACGCTGTAGTGTTAAAGGCGCTTGGCTATCAGTCTCTGCTTTTTTGCGTATTCCCCGTGACTTGTTTGAATAGTAGCCATAATACTGGACCAATTGTTCTCCTCTGTTGGGAATATGGCTAACAAGCCGGGCCAACCAATCCAGCGCCGCAAAAGTTTCACGGACTTAAGCTGTTTTTGCCTTTATAGATTACTCGTGCGACACCGTCATTCGACTCGGGTGCTGGTATATAGAGCAGTCTTTCCTGTGAGATGGAAGCCCGGACAATGTATTGGGCCAGCTTCTCGACCCCTTCCCGGTCCCATGGTCTAATGGATTCTCCACAGTATACATTAAAGCCGCTGTGATGCCAGGTTATCGAAGGGCGCATGAGATTAAAGGTTGATTTCGACAAAATATAACAAAAAGCACCCATTGTCTGATATAGTTATAATTGTTAAAATAGTAGTATAAAGTCAGACTAACAATTTATTTGTCTAATTACATTTAGGACATTTGTCCGGTTAAAAATCTCTTAGTATCGCAGTATTCCTTGCTTTTTCGGGCATCCCCACCTTTCATAATACAAATATGGTGTGTTGGGGACTTTCCGCTATAGGCGGGATGGAGGGCCGTCCACGCCCCCTCTTGCCCAGGTTGATTATTTAGGAATGTATTTAATTTGAGAGGAGGTGAATGCATTGATATTTTCTCTTGAGCCACCTCGAGAACCCCATAAAAAAGTAATAGTGATTTAGTAGGCAATCCGGGTACGCACATAATGTTCCTTGTAACCATTAGCCTCTAAATAACCACTATTACATTTTAATTTTATCATCAATTTAGTTTTCCTTCATTATTTTAAAAAAATTCGGGAGGTTATACGATGAGATCGGTTAAACGTAAGTTGTGTTATTTACTTGTATTTGTTTTATTAGTTAATATATTGTTTCCAATGAGTGCCATTGCTGCTGAAACAAGCGGTGATTTTGCAATGCCAAATGAGTTAACTGAGAAAAACAGCGAACAGACACTCTTATCTCCATGTACATCTAATTGGGGAAACCAAATTATCACGCCACAATCTAATTCAAATCAAATTAACCAAGCAGCTAATAGAGAAGAAGTAATTGCGAATCAGATTTTTAAAGCTGTTCCTGTTGATGTGGGAAATCAAATAGAATCAAAAGGCGTTAAAGGTTGGATTGTAAAAAAAGCTATTCGTGTAGTAGCTTCAGCTATTCGATATGGTGGAAGGATACTAGACTACATTTTACAATTTCTAGACAGGGGTGCTAAGAATGCATTATCAAAGTATGCAAATAAAATTGCAGACAAGCTTGATAGGATTTCAACAATCCCAGATATAACTGCAAATATGGCAAAGGATTATATTTACTATTTTATGACAAATGACTTAAAAATACCAGGCAAATATGCTTTGCAGATCGCTGATGCTATTAAAGCTGCAATTAATTTTGTAATATTTTAGTAATATTCATGGGGTGTGGCAATTAATATGAATTTAGAACAAAAAGTCAACGAGTTAGAACAAATAATTAAAGCAATTGACGAGAAAGTCGAACATCTTCAATCGATAGTTCAAAGGCTGAGCATTTGTAAACTTGAAGACCCTAGGTACCCATATTATAATTGGACGGTATCCATGAATATTTCAGAAGAGAAAAAATGCTTAGCTGAAACGGTTCTGGCTATATTGGCAACAAGATTAAGTGGTCAAAAAGTTTCTGACTTTAAAAAGGAAATAGAAGGAATACCTTCTGAAATGCTTTACAAAGATGATATGCCAAATTATAAAGATGCTGAAATAATGCTTATGACCGTATTGAAATTAAATCATAAAGGACATATACCGCTATTACTAAAAAAAATATACGCAGAGGGAAGGTTTGAAAAAATATGCGAATATCTTCTTGATGAAATCGGAGAAGATGTTTTTGGAGAGTAATATTATAATCCGGGTTTGACAGTAAGAATTTCCTATTCCTTGTGGCTGCAGGGCTGAGCATACCTCATTTTTTGGACCCTATAAATTGTGCCACGCGATAAATTCGGCAATGACGAGTCTTTCCTGGATCGCTGTTAAACTTAAGTATAAGGAAGCGATACAAGAAACGGGATTTTTCTTGTCTCACTTCCATATACTATTATGGCCACCGCAATAATTATTGTAACAATTTAGCAGTATTCCATTCTCGGGCTGGCTACTTCACCAGGCTAGAAACAAGCAAAATTGGTCATTTAGTACAACTATGAGCCGTATACGTTGATTACGTCTCATTTTGTGTTGAACGCTAGCTATTTCTTTTCATTTCAGCAGTGAACACAATCCTTTTCATAATATTTTTTGATCCAGGAAGATAATCAGCCGCTGTAAGGTAAAATCTGTCCGGATAACAAGCAATATACGAATCCTGTCCTCAACTGCTTCAATAGTTAATAAGTTTTAGTTCCTCACCGTGCCTGGTTACCCAACCAGATGAGGGTAACTGCTTCGGCAAAAGCCAATGGACGTTGCTTTAGTTGCTTGTTGGAAAACAATTCCCCGATTTTTACATCCGGAACCAACCACTCTTTTATCCCGGAAAACCGCTCTTGAAGCAGGATCAGGATAGGAATTTGCTTTTTTCATCTCAACAATAACACAGTATATTACTGCCCATCAAACATAAAATTGTAGTCGATTTTCCCAAAAACCATTACTTTTACCGGATTTATATGAACGATAACCTGCATGTTGCGCCAAAAAGGACAGACAGGCAGACTATCATGCCAAAATTTGCGCACAATCAAACAGGCCATGACAGATCCCATATAACAACACGTGAGCAATCCTCATAGCCATATACTGTCCAATGCGAGCCTATCTTGATAAGAACCCTAAATGCAGTCCTCATAAGGTGTCAGCTGAGAATATTCATCCTCATACGGCATTTGGAGGACATAATCATCATGGGTTGTATCATCAGAAGGTCCGGAAGGTTTTGTGTTGAAGTAGGAATGTACTGATGCTCCTTATAAAGGTTGGGAGGATCATGATTCCCCGGCATCCACACCCTTGACATGGAGAATGCCCGTGTTAGCCTTTCATGGCAAGGGGCAATTAGCGAAGCTAGGTTGCCCTTGGCCCTTGGGAACACGGGTGCGAGGCTCCATGTCAAGGGCAGTCACGGCCATTTAGTCACCAACTGCACCATCATTTTCTCACGTACAATGTTTGCGGCAACTTCGCACAATTTCTATTTAAGCGGTCAGCGTGCACAATCTCGGCGGTTAACATGCACGTTTTGTGACGGCATATTCATTTAAGTTCTGTGCGTTACTCTCCTCCTTGTCATAAGTGGGAGAAAGACATTGACTGAACCATCACACATTTAACTAAGTGGATTCGCTCAGTAAAAAGGATACCAAAATGGCCCCCAATGCTCACCTAAAAGGAGACCACGAAAATGGTCTTTTTTCTTTTCCGCTCACAAAGGGACCAATATACGAAAATGCTGATGGTAATCACGGCTGGAAAATGGTAAGTTTTTGTTGCTAGCCAAAACCCCATTTCCAACGGCAACCCCATCAGCGATATATTATTACTCTGTAAAAGC
>DHGP01000006.1 GCA_002402825.1 Firmicutes bacterium UBA4795 | reverse complement strand
TTGCAACCACTTTTCGCTAACTGGTTGGAATTGGTGGTCGCATTGCCAGGAATTAGTGGTCGCTATCCTTTGGAATAAGCAAGTGTGACACGGCTATTGTACCGATAAAGGTGAACTCAAATTTACTTATTTGGGGAAACCTTGAGCTGTTTTAGAGATATTGAATCCGCGTTCCTGGTTTTGAGGAGAGGCTAGAAACCGATTAGTCCTGACTAATAAAACTTTGCTGTTTACTGCCTTTTCGCTCGTAAAGCTAATCGGCGTTAAAAGGATTGACAGTTTTTTGCCCAAATGATAACATTACATTAGTGTTTTAAGTATAACTGAGAAAGTTCTGAAAGAATATGCCGAAGTGGTGGAACTGGCANNACGCACCGGACTCAAAATCCGGCGGGCTTAAAACCCGTGCGGGTTCGACTCCCGCCTTCGGCACCAGGAAAATCAAGCCCTGCAGGGGTCTAGGAAACTTATCCAGGCCAATGTCCCGCAGGGCAATTTTGTCACATTTTTTTTCACGAACCAGCTTTTCCAGAATGGCAGGCGATAACAAAGTCTCAGGCGTTACTCCAGGGAGGAGCTGGAATGCCTGTCGGGAAACCAAATCAACAGCGAGGAAACGCTGCGGCCGGCCGGCCCAGCGGGCCATTCCAGGCCGGAGACGAAGTCCGTCCCGGGTAGTCATTGACAGGGAGTCTGTTAGGGTATATGCTTTAATTGCAGGAATATATAAAGCATGAAGAAAAAAATATGAGCAGTACCCACCTGTGATCGTTAACGGAAGATAGCAAGGAAAGTCCATTTAAACCTGAAGGGGGCTGCCTATTTTACACCCTGGCTGATTAACGATCCGGTGTGGGGTTAACGAAAGCGGCTTAGAGGAAAACCTTGCCTATGCTGCGGGCGTGGCGGAACGGCAGACGCGCTGGACTTAGGATCCAGTGGGTATCCCCCGTGCGGGTTCAAATCCCGCCGCCCGCACCAGGATTGGTTTTTAATATCGGCCAGTAAATAATTTAGATTCTGACAGATGGGGAGAGGATTGCTTGCTTTATGAAAGCACCCGGGGAAAAACCGAACCGGTGACCTCCGCCCAGGCAATTAAAATGGGGATAGCCCCCGACGGCGGCCTGTTTGTACCGGATAAGCCCGGGCAGATAACAAAAGAACGAATGTTAAAAATGGCTGGCGCACCTTACCCGCAGCTTGCCCAGGCTATTCTGGAGCTGTTTCTGACCGATTTTTCAACGCCCGAAATTACATCCTGCGTCACGTCCGCCTATAATAAAGATAAATTTGACGCTCCCGCCATTGCCCCTGTGACTAAACTGGGCCCTGGGCTTTTTATTCTGGAGCTCTGGCACGGTCCCACTTGCGCCTTTAAGGATTTTGCGCTCCAAATTTTGCCCCACCTGTTCACCAGGGCTGTCGTTAAAACCGGAGGAACAGAAAAAATTGCCATTCTGGTAGCCACCTCCGGCGATACGGGGAAGGCCGCTCTGGAAGGGTTTAAAGATGTGCCAGGAACCAAAACAATCGTGTTTTATCCGGCCCAAGGAGTAAGCGAGGTCCAAAAACACCAAATGATTACTCAGGAAGGTGGCAATGTCCACGTAGTGGCGGTGCGGGGCAACTTCGACCAGGCTCAGCAGGGCGTAAAAGAAATTTTCGGCAACGTAAATCTAACCGAAGAGGTCAGGCGTTGCGGCTATTATTTTTCCTCGGCGAATTCAATTAACTGGGGCCGGCTTTTGCCGCAAATAATTTACTACTTTTTTGCCTACCTGGATTTGCTGGCTAAAGGTGAGCTGATGGCGGGAGAAGAGATAAATTTTGTTGTTCCCACCGGAAATTTTGGCAACATCCTGGCCGCCTTCTACGCCCGCCAGATAGGGCTACCGGTACACCGCCTGATTCTCGCTGCCAACAAAAATAATGTGTTGACCGATTTTATCCGGACCGGTGTTTACGACCGAAATAGAGCATTTTTTAAAACTCTTTCGCCGTCGATGGATATTCTCGTTTCCAGCAACCTGGAGCGGTTGCTCTTTGCCTGTACGGGCCGGGATAGCGAAAAAATAACCGCCTGGATGGAAGAACTAGAGGTTAAAGGACGCTACCGTGTTGACCCCGCCGCGTACGCAAAAATAAGCGAACTTTTTTGGTCGGATTATGCTGACGACATAAAAACAATGCTGGTCATCCGCGACACCTACCGAAACTACGGTTATTTAGTAGATACCCATACCGCGGTTGGAAAGTACGTGCTTGATTGCTACCTTCAGATTACGGGCGACCACCATAAAACAGTTATCACTTCTACGGCCAGCCCTTTCAAATTTAACCAAAGCGTTGTCCAGGCCATCTGGGGTAAAGCAGCTACCCGGCAAAAGAGCGAGTTTGCGCTGCTGGAGTTTCTTTCCCAAAAAACCGGTTTGCCTATCCCGCCAGGCCTGAAAGACCTGAACGCAAAACCGGTCCGGCATACCCTCACCATTAATCCAGAGGGGATATCCTGGACGGTAAGAAAAATCTTGTGCCAATCTTGAAAAAATTATAATCCGAGCATTTTAAAATTATTCAGATAAAAGTCTAAGCCAGGCACCATACCTGGCTTCTTTAATTCCCCCGGCAAGAAGACAGCAGTAAATTAATCTTCCGTAACTTTCTTCTAACCCTGAAACCCTTGATTTTATTGGTGAGCCATCTGGGACTCGAACCCAGGACACCCGGATTAAAAGACACAGGTTGCCTTTTTTGACTGGTCTCATCTTATCTCAGAATATAGTATTTAAGCCTATTCTGTCAATCTTTAATCTTAATTTGTTTTAGGTTTTTTTAGCTTTTTTTAGGTTCATTGTCGTAAAATTGTCGTACGGCAATAAACCTGCCAGCCCACGTCCGGCAAGGTTGGCGGTTGTCTTTAAGATAGCCTCGCCAACCTCAAGCCTCCCTTTTCAGATTCTTGGAGATAAAAGATTTTGCCTTAATTGCCCGCATTAAGTGCAGTTCGTACATTAAATCATCTGCAGGAAACTCCTTCCTGGCTTCTTCTTTAATCTTCATTATGACCTGTTCAGGTAAGCCAGACTTTTCGGCAATTTTATTAATATCAAAGTAACTGAACACTTTTCATCCCTCCTTAAAGCTCCGGGGGAACAATAATTTCAATTTGTTTATATCCTTCCTTCTGGTTAACCAGGTTGACCATGCGCCTGGTTTTAACCTTAACCATGTGCCTGTAATTCCAGCTTACCAGGTAATCAAGGCTGTTTACACTGGCAGCAGAAAGGTGGTAAGCATCGTCAATGTACTTTTGAGGGAAAATGCCTTCGTTAACATATTTTTCGGCCAGGTTGAGAACTTCGCCGGTTATCTCTATCTTTTTACATCCGGCAATGAGAGACAATAGCTTTGATCTAAGGTTTTTATCCAGGGTATTTTCAAGTTCTTCGACGACCAGGGAAGAAATATAAACCTCGTAGGCTGGTAAAACTCCCCAAAAATCCCTGGTCTGCGCCTGCCTTTTGCTGTCTTTAGCATCATAATATGCACTTACGACCGAAGTATCTAGATAGAGAGATTCTTTCAAAATTACCTGCCCCTTTATCCTCTTTCAAAGAAAGACGTATCCTTATCTTCCCAAAGGCCTGCCAACTCCCTTATAGCCTTTAATTCCTTCTCTTTTTTATGCGCCTGCAATCAGTTTACTTTATTCTCTCAAAGACCACAAGGGAGGCTAAAGATTTAAAGACCCGTTCTTTTATTATGGCGTTGGCGGGACTTTTTTTCTCTTTGCCTACACCTTTCCGAGCAAAATATTTTCCTGGGTAGTAAAACGATATTCTGACATCCCCTTGCTTGGCACGTAGTAACGTTCATATGTGCTATTTCTTGAAAAAACCAATCTAAAAAAGCTGCTTGCAATGCACCCTTAGCTATAAATCCCCATAAAATCAATCCTGATTGGGGTTGCTCTTGTATTATAGGAGCCAGCCTTATCCCATCCAGGTACTTTCCCACAGCATTGGTTACTGCTTCCCAGGTGGCTTGAAGTAACTGCTCATCATTTTTAGGGGTATGAAATAAAACTTCACCTGCTTCAGTACTTATCCATGGCGAAAATTTGATATTTAATTCCGAATCGTCATTGACAAAAAAAACAGGTTTACAATCTTTGCTCTCTTGTGGCGGTCCGAACTTTTCCCATAACGGAGCCAACCTCCCTGTTTTAGCCCATTCAACCATTACTGTTAAAAGCCGGAACCAATCCAGCCTTTTTCTAACTTCGTCTATTGACTCGGAGCGAAAATCTTCAAGAATCCCCCCGTACTGATAGTAAAAATCTATGGGGACTTTTCCCTGTTCAAATGTGAAGTAAAGCTGCCGGACTTGTTGCCAGAAGCGCAAAGGTTTACCTTCTTCCTTGTGCGGCTTTTCATTATCATCATCGTCATCTATTGAATGCGGTACTCCCCAGGAGATTTTCCTGCCCGGCCTGATAACCCCCTTTTCGTCAACGGCAACATTTTCCCAATGCACCGGGAAATATTTCACAGTAGCACAAATCGTTTTTAAGGGTAGCATTAAGTTGTCCCCCCTCTGTCCTACCCTATTGTACCATGGTTAAAGAAACTTGTAAACAGGAGGGTTTAAAATTGCCGAACATGAAAAAAATTCGTGAGCAACAAGGAGTTAGCCTAACAAGGCTGTGTATGTTAACCGGCATTCATCCGGCAAATTTAAGCAGACTTGAAAGGGGCTATATTTACCCTTTCCCGGGTTGGCGCAAGAGAATTGCGACAGCTTTAGGCGTAAGCGAGGAAGAAGTTTTTGGTGAATTTACAGAACGGGATTTTCAAGTCAGTCAGGAGGCAAAAGAATGAGGTGCGCAAGCGAAAGAAAGAATTTCGATGAACTCCCGGATTTCTTTGACCCCAAGGAGTTGGGCCGGTTACTGGGCGTTGGACAGATTAGAGCGTACGAACTCGCCAAAAGCGAGGGTTTTCCGGCCATGCGTATCGGGAAGAAGCTAATTATCAGCAAGGCAGGCCTTGCACGCTGGCAAGAACAAATACAGAATAAAAGGAGTTGAACTTATGGCTAAAATCATACCCCATCCCAAAAATCGCAAATTACCCAAGGGTAGCGGATTTATGCACCTGACTTTGTGTTTCAGCCCTGATGGAGGAATAGACTTCTACCCGGAGACTGACAACTCGCAGAGGCTTGCACAAGAGCTTGCCTGGATTGTCAAGCTTCTTTACGAAAATTTGGAAAGAATTCTCTGTGCAGCCGGTGCTTGTGGGAGGGAGCATGGATGCAAATAATGGAAGGAATTTTTAAACGAACTCGACGTCTATCTTTGGCAAGAACCGGAAGCAGAGGATTTCACGGCCAGGATCGCTTCCGATACTCCCGAATGTAAAGCCATTCCCGCCGAAGTTAGCGGCTATAAGGACATTTCGGAACTTCACATTGCCGGACACAACGTAAAAGAAGAATTGGGAAAGCTTAAGGAGAAAGCTGTTTCAGGACTTACTATACTTGAGGGAATAAGAAACGAGAAATTAACAAGATATAAAGAGAAGGCAGATAAAATCCTGAATAGTAAAGGCCCGTTAGCTTTAGTAGAGAAGGAGTTGAAACTAAAAGGTTATGGTGGCGATATAAGACCAGCGTTAATTACTTATTTGGCCATGACGTCAAGACTTATAAAGCTTCGGTCCGGCGCTATGCCGGTACATTTATTGCTGAAAGGGATGTCGAGTATAGGAAAAGCTATACCATACTAAAGAATGGCCGGCACGATGGCAAGGGTGCGCTGTCAGTAAGAACGGTTAGGTACATCCACACCATCCTGAAAGCAGCCTTGGAGCAGGCGGTTGAGGAACAATTACTTTACCGGAATGTAGCCAAAGCAACATGGACATCAAGAGCGGCCTACGGCGTGGTGAACTTTTAGCCCTCACGTGGCAGGATATTAATTTTGAAAAAGGCTGGTTGCAGGCACGCCGGCAGTTGGTTCAGGTCAAAAAAGAAGGGGAAAGAATAAAAAAACCCTTGGAATTCCAGGATCCGAAAACAAAAAAATCCAAAAGAACTGTTCCATTAGCTAAAGATGTGATTAAGGCGCTGAGAGCACACAAGGCAGGGCAGGCACAAGAAAAGTTATTCCACGGCCAGCATTACCACAATAACGACCTGGTTTCAATAACGACCTGGTTTTCTGTACAGAGGACGGTAAACCCATCTGGCCCAGGAACTTCCACCGGCGCTATACTGGGTTACTAAAAAGGGCAGGACTGCCCCATAAAAAATTTCATGCGCTGAGGCATACTTTCGCCACTCTGCTTTTAGAAGAAGGCGAAGACCTCAAAAATGTCCAGGAACTTTTAGGCCACGCCTCAATAGTAGTTACCAGCGATATACACACCCACGTTCTGGAGCGGACAAAGAAAAAGGCTGTTGATAAGCTTGATCGAATCGTCCAGATAGAAGTTTAGCCCGGGTTATCTCCGGGCTATTTTCTTTCCCATTGTCGTAAAATTGTCGTAAAAACTGCCTCTGTAATTTCCTTCCAACCCTGAAACCCTTGATTTTATTGGTGAGCCATCTGGGACTCGAACCCAGGACACCCGGATTAAAAGTCCGGTGCTCTACCAGCTGAGCTAATGGCTCTCCTCAATGTAAAGCTATACCGGCGTGGTTTCATTAATTTTAACCCTATTTCTCTTATCCTAGAGCATATTTTCTCCTGCCTAACTATAAGTATAATCTGGTTGCATTAAAGAAGTCAACCCTCAAACGAAGATAAAGAAGAAAAATTCCGGGCTCTTTTTTGGAGAACCCGGAATTTTTTAGCACTTTTGCTTGCTTGGGGGGCCTAGAGCTCCATGGTCACGGTCTGGGTGGCTTCGTCCCAGGTCACCTTGGCGCCCAGGGCCTGCGCTACCCAGCGGAAGGGCAGCATGGTCCGGCCATCTTTAATTTCCGCTTTTACATCCATGGTAATGCCGGTGCCGTTGATCAGCATTACGTTGCTGCCGATGGTAAGCTGGATAACCTTATCGCCCTTGATCAGGGTAACTTTGCCCTCGCTAAACAGGATATTCTCCGGAGTTACACCGCAAGCCTGCGCAGCATAACGGACGGGGATGAAGGTCCGGCCGTCCTTGATGTACGGCGCAACGTCCAGAGTCTGCTCGACACCATTTACAGTGTACTTGGCGTCGCCGATCTTAAAGACTACCTTCGCCTTCAGCTCGCCAGGAGCAGGGGTGGTAACGACGGCGTTGTTTGCCGAAACTACCGTTGTGAGGTTCATCCACTCGTCGGACTCTACATACGGAGCTGTACACGTTCTGTCTTTTGATGTTTTTTGGACTGCATCACCCTTTACTTTTACGGTTACCGGCCCTTCCGGTACAGTCCGGAACAAGGTTAATTTAATATTTGAGATTTTAATTGTGCTGGCTTTTGTGCTCTCGCTGTTAACAGGAATAACCAATACCCGGTTGGTTTCATCGTCCTTCGCTTCCGTGGTAACTGTGCCGAGGTCAACATTGCCTTCTGTTACTTCGACTTTCGGCAAAGACGTATAGACGACGCCTGGCGGCAGTTCAAGTTTAAGTTTTCCATCGTACGGAGCTTCTTTTTCCATCAGCGCGCCTGCCGCTACTTCGGTAATGGTCAGCTCACCAGCCGCCTGGCCGCTCATCCCGATTTTTACGTCCGGTGTTGCGCTGGCCGTGATGGTAACCGGCGCCTTCACGGTGGCTACCTTTACTTTGCCGCTAACCCCGGCCGTGCCGCTGACCTCGATCTCCAGATCGCCTTTCGCGTTCGGGGCAAGCTCAATCTTAGTATCCTTTTTAAACTTGATCGTAGAAGCAGAAGTTGATTTAGTATCCACCTTAATCTTTAAAATATGCCGTTCATCGTCAACATATTTCTTGTCGCCCAGAACAATGTTGCCGTCATCAACGGTATATTTTACGTCATTTATGTTGCCTGGCCACCGCGCCCAGCTAGGCAAGGTCAGATTGATGCTGCGGCCTTCGTAAAGGCTGCCGGCGGAATTTTCTTCAATATAGAATTCATTGATTTTAGCATCGCTCCGGCCGGCAAAGACCTCGGCCACCGTTCCTTCCTTGACTGTGGCGCCATACTCTGCGTATTTGGCCACAACCAGGGTGTCGGGCTTGACGTCAGTAGCCCCGCTGAGCTCGACTTCCACATCGCCTAGGTCCGCCTCAGTTTCGTCAATATCGAGCTTGGCCTTGATAATAATACGCCCTTTATCGGTAGATTTTTTGCCCAGGTGGAGCTTGAGTGTGTCTTTGTCCGTAGACAGAGTCCAGCCGATCTTCATTTGTCCTGGAGTAGGAATAGCATTCACGACAGCATGACCACTAAATCCCCAGGCGCCCGTAATGTTGAGGTTGCTCCACTCAAACCCTTTAGGCAGCGTCAGTTCAATGGTTTCCTGTTCATCTTTGACTGCCCCGCCAACATTTTCCTCAATGGTAATGTCCTCGAGGGCGTCCCCGGACTCTGTTACGACGTTTACGTCATCAATAGCAATCTCTGCTTCGCCACCACCGCAATTAGCCAGGACCACACTGCCGGCCGGGAAGTTGGTTGGCGAAGTAACGGTTGCTTTAATCTCGCCCTCAAAGCCAGATTCTATATCAACCTTGTTAAAGTAAATGCGCAAATACGTGTCAAGTGAAGAAAAATTAGCATTAGACGCATCCAGTGTAATCGTAAGCTTGTTGGTATCCTTAGTGGCGGTTAGCCAGGCCAGGTTATTAATGGCGTTCGCATCGCCGCCTACGCTAACCGGAGCAACGACCATTATTTCTTTTGCCGGGTCGTTAGCTGTTCCTTTACCCACCGTGCCAATTAAATCAACATCGCTGGGGAGCTTGATTTCCATGCTCTCGTCGGTCCGGCTAAGGATTCCGGGATCAATATCAATGAAAAGCGAACCTATTTCTGTCTGTGTTCCGTCGGTAACTGCTTTTACGTTCGGGCACCACATATTTGTCGCCGCCGCCGCCGGGCCGACCATCGGCACCAGCAACGTCGCCAGCAGGGCCAATGTGGCCAGAACAGCAATCAGTTTTCTGGATTTGCGCATGAAATTATTTCCCTCCTTAAAACTTTTTCACTAAAAATTTTTCATTGCTCTTGTCAACCGGGACGGTTGACCTACTTTTTTTGTCAACCGTTTTTTTGTCAACCGTTTTTTTGTCAACCGGGACGGTTGACCTACTTCAAATTTTTTACTTTTGCTAACAACTAACTACTTGACTTGCTAAGCTTATCAACCGCTTACCCGTTCTTACTTTTGCGGGCCGGCCGCCCTTTTGCCCTTGACTCCCCCCTTTTTTAAAGACTCCCGTTTCCTGGCGTGTGTCCTTCAGGCTACATTTTTTGCTGCATTTTTGGGCACAGTCTTCAAGAACTAGCTAACAAGCCAGTTGGATCAGGTAAGGAAGAAATATTCTCCGCTCCTCTCTATTTTTCCTACTGGGTTTGCAAAAATTTTCTTCCTTCACCTAATTAGTTAGACAAAAAAATCCTCCCTAAAGTTCCATGAGGAGGAAAATTTTTTTCAAAGAAGTTGACGTTTTAATTTTATAACATTATAATGTTAATGAGGTGATGTTAATGCATAGAACCCAGATTTATCTTGCTCCTGAGCAACACAAGTCATTAAAGCAGAAAGCAGCAAAAAAAGGGGTCTCTCTTGCTCAACTGATCCGTGAAATTTTAACCGCTTATCTTAAGCAAAATGAAGGGCTAGAAAAACCTGCCGGGGAAATTTATATGGGGCTGGTAGGACTTGGACAAAGTGGCTTAAGTGATGTTTCAGCACGGCATGATGATTATTTGACGGAGGTATTAAAAAATGACCATCATGGTTGATACTGGAGCCTGGTATGCTCTTGCTGATACCTCCGATGCCAACCATCAGCGGGCAAAGGTTTTTTATCAATAAGTTGCAGGAAATATCTCTATGATTACTACCGCTGCTATCCTGGTTGAAATATGGTTCCTCTTAACCTCAAGATTAGGTCGAGTAGTTAGATGTCTGAAAAATTTGAATGGCTATTGTCTTTCGATTGAAACCTTTTTTCCTACTCTATCTCAAAAGAAAGCCCTATTTTACTTCCTTTTAAGGTAATGGTGCTGGGGCTTGAAATTTCTCCTTTTACTATTTTACGGCTTAAAGGGGTTTCAACTTCAGAGGCAATTAGCCGTTTTAAGGGTCTGGCCCCATATGTTGGCTCGTAGCCTTTAGTGGCCAAATAATTTAAAGCACTATCTTCCCACTTTAACGTAGTGCCGGTGGTTTCCTGGATTCGTCCGGCTAATTTTTTCAGTAAAAGCATCGCAATTTGTTTGATTTGTTCTCCCGTTAAGGCATGAAAGACCACCGTTTCGTCTACCCGGTTAAGAAATTCCGGCCGGAAGTACTGGCGCATGAGAGCTAAAACCCGGGTTTTCATTTCTCCGTAATCCTCTTCCTCGCCTTCTTGAAAAGAAAGGATTTCCTGACTACCAATATTAGAAGTCATAATTATCACGGTATTTTTAAAATTAACTGTTCGGCCGTGACCGTCGGTAAGCCGGCCTTCATCCAAAATTTGCAATAAGGTGTTAAAGACATCCGGGTGGGCTTTTTCAATTTCGTCAAATAAAATTACGCTGTAAGGCTTACGGCGTACTGCCTCCGTAAGCTGTCCTCCCTCTTCAAAGCCTACGTAACCAGGGGGAGCGCCAATAAGACGGGCCACCGTATGTTTTTCCATATATTCCGACATATCCAGGCGCACCATGTTGCGTTCATCATCAAAAAGGGCTTCGGCCAAGGCGCGAGCCAGTTCTGTTTTTCCAACTCCGGTAGGCCCTAAGAAAATAAAGCTGCCAATGGGACGGTTAACTTCTTTAATACCTGCCCGGGCCCTTATGACGGCGTCACAAACGGCCTGGACGGCTTCATCCTGGCCAATTACCCGCCGGTGCAAGATTTCATCCAGATGAATAAGCTTTTCTTTTTCGCCCTCCATTAATTTGGTTACCGGAATACCCGTCCAGCGGCTAACTACCTTAGCAATGTCATCTGCGTCAACCTCTTCCTTAAGCAGGGCATCATGATCCTGCCGGCTTCCGGCCAGTCTTTCTTCCGCATCTTTTAAGCGCCGTTCCAGGTCATTTAAGCGTCCGTATTTTAATTCGGCCATCCGGTTTAAATTGTAGTCCCGTTCGGCTTTTTCAATTTCTTGCTTTGTTTCTTCAATTTCTTTTTTTATTTGCCGGACCTTTGAAATAGCCTCTTTTTCTGATTGCCATCTGTTTTTCATAGCGTCAGCTTCCTTATTCAAGTGGTTAAGTTCTTCTTCAATTTTTTTCAGGCGCTCTAAAGAAGCCGGGTCCTTTTCTTTTCTTAGGGCCGCGGCCTCTATTTCCAACTGCATAATTTTCCGGGTCAGGCCATCCAGGGCGGAGGGCATACTGTCAATTTCCGTACGCAGCCGTGCCGCCGCTTCATCAACCAGGTCAATGGCTTTATCTGGCAGGTAACGGTCGGAAATGTAACGGTCGGAAAGGGTGGCTGCCGCTATTAAGGCGCGGTCCTGAATACGGACCCCATGGTGCACCTCGTAGCGCTCCTTTAATCCCCGTAAGATGGAAATGGTATCTTCTACGGAAGGAGGGTTAACCATTACCGGCTGAAAACGCCTTTCCAGAGCCGCATCCTTTTCAATGTACTTGCGGTATTCGTCTAAAGTGGTGGCTCCCACACAGCGCAATTCTCCCCGCGCCAGCATGGGTTTAAGTATGTTTCCCGCATCCATGGCCCCTTCGGCTGCACCGGCCCCGACCACGGTATGTAACTCGTCAATAAAAAGAATAACCCCTCCTGCTGCTTCAGCCACTTCCTTTAATACGGCCTTCAAACGTTCTTCAAATTCGCCGCGGTATTTAGCCCCGGCAATTAAGGCACCCATATCCAGAGCAATGAGACGCTTATCTTTTAATCCTTCCGGTACGTCCCGGGCCACAATCCGTCTGGCCAACCCTTCCACAATGGCTGTTTTTCCCACTCCGGCCTCGCCAATTAAAACCGGGTTGTTTTTAGTGCGGCGGGAAAGAATTTCCATTATGCGGCGAATTTCTTCGTCCCGGCCAATTACCGGATCCAACTTTCCTAAAGCGGCCAACCCGGTTAAATCCCGGCCGTAGCGAGAAAGCGCTTCGTAAGTTTCCTCCGGATTTTCACTGGTAACCCTTTGACTGCCTCGAACAAGTCGCAATGAATTTAAAAGCATAGGGCGGTTTATCCCCGCTTTTTGGAGGAGTTCTTTAACGTCGCGCTCACCCTCCTCTAAAAGCGCCAGCAGCAGGTGCTCAACGCTTACGTAGTCATCCTTCATGGTCTGGGCTTCTTTTTCCGCGCGGGCTAAAACACGAGCACAGGCGGTACTTAAACGCAAGGCGCCCTCGTACCCGGTTACGGAGGGTATTTTTTGCAGTAATGCTTCCACCTGACCGGTGATATCCTTAACGTTTATTCCCGCGTGAGCCAAGAGGCGTGGGATTATCCCTTCCTTTTGATTTAAGGTTGCCAGCAACAAATGTTTGCCGGTAATTTCCTGGTGATGTTTTTCGGCCGCTAATTCTTGGGCCAGCGCTAGAGCCTCCCTTGACTTTTGGGTAAAATGACTTAAATCCATATTATCCACCTTTCACCTTCTTAATAGGACGGGCGTTAAATTTAACGCCCCTGCATTAATCTTTTTAACCTATCAATTTCAGCACGCAGATCTTCAATTCTATCTAAAAGGTCTAAAACAACGGCACAGCCAGCGTAATTTAGACCTAAGCATTCTCTTAACCGTAAGATTTTGTATAAACGGGAAAGTTCGTCTTTTTTAATGTAACCCTGGTGAATTTCTATTACTCCTAAATCAGCCAATATTTGAATGAGTTCAGGGTGAATTTCAGCACAAGTATCAATACTTAGCCAGTCGGCCTCTTTATCTAAAGTAAGGCCATAGTGATAAACTTGCAGGTAATTTTTTTTCCTTAACATAAAACCCGCTACTGCTCCTTTATATCTTTATATATTTTCAGGATAAACTTTTCCTAATCTCTGCCAGTTGCCGGTACAGTTTTGTTTCTTCTTTAGTAAAATGTTTTGGGAGGTCAATAACCAGACGCACATATTCATCGCCGCGCCCCCCTTCTTTGCGGGGCAGCCCTTTTCCCTTTAGTCGTAATCTGGTGCCGGCGCGCGTTTCAGGCGGCACCTTCATAATCACTTCTCCGTCTAAAGTGGGTACCGCTATTTTACTTCCCAATACAGCCTGCTCAGGAAACAAAATAACCTCCGTTTCTATATCGCTACCCTGAACTTTAAAAACAGGATGAGGAAGAAGATGCACTTTTAAATAAAGGTCACCGCGCGCTCCGCCCCCACTGCCCTCTCCTCCTTGTCCCCTTAAACGGATCCGGCTGCCCTCCAGGGTCCCCGGGGGAATTTTTACTTCCAGGTTTTTTACGTTAGGGATAGTACCAGTTCCGCCACAGCGGGAACAAAATCCCCGCCCTTTACTGCCTGTCCCCCCGCATACACTACAAATTTCTTGAGAGGATACCTGTAAAGATTTTTGGCTACCCCGGTAAGCCTCTTCTAAAGTAAGGTTTATTCCACTTGTTACATCCTGGCCGGGGATAACTCTTCTGTAACGGCGGGTTGTAGCGGTGTGCCTAAAAGGAGCATCTCCTCCAAAAAGAAATTCAAAAAAGTCGCTAAATCCGCTTTCAAAATTAATTCCGTCAGTGGTGTAAAAGCGCACTCCTTCCATATCAGGCGGCGGTTGAAAGTCCTGTCCGGCTTGCCAGTTGGTACCTAGATGGTCATACTTAGCCCTTTTTTCGGGGTTACTTAGCACTTCGTAGGCTTCATTAATTTGTTTAAACTTTTCTTCGGCTTCCTTTTTTTCCTGACCGGTAAACAGATCAGGATGGTACTTACGGGCCAGCTTGCGGTAAGCCACCTTAATTTCCTTTTCCGTAGCGTTTCTGTTTACCCCTAAGATTTGATAATAATCCTGATATTTAATGCTCATTATGTCCTAGCTCCTATAGAGTAAGTAATTTTTTGTTGAGTGCCGGGTAGGGGCGTTAAATTTAACGCCCCTACGATTAAATATTTACCATTTTGTAACTATTCAGGTAGGCCCAGTAGTTACACCCTTTTTCTATTTTTTTTCTTCATACTCAACGTCTATAACGTCATCTGGTCCGTGTCTTCCCGGCTCCTGGGCCTGATTACCGGTATAGGCTGACCTGCCTGCCGCGGGCCCTTGGGTGCGCTGGTAAGCTGCTTCAGAAAGAGTGTAAGCAGCCTGTTGCAAATCACCTGACAAGGAGCGAATGCGCTCAACCGGAGCGTTTTCCTTTAGGGCAGTTTTTAAGTCGCTTAAAATTTGTTCAATGCGCGCCTTTTCGTGCACCGGAACGCGATCACCAAAATCTTTTAGCTGGCGTTCTACCCGGTAAGCCAAACCGTCTGCTTCATTGCGTATTTCTACCTCCTGCTTGCGTCGCTTATCTTCTGAGGCGTGAGCTTCGGCGTCTCTAACCATGCGCTCAATTTCGCCTTTATCCAGATTGGTTGAACCGCTAATGGTAATGGCTTGTTCCTTTCCGGTGGCTTTGTCCTGGGCGTTAACTTTAAGGATGCCGTTAGCGTCAATATCAAAAGTTACCTCAATTTGCGGTATTCCGCGCGGCGCCAGCGGAATTCCGTCCAGTTTAAACTGCCCTAAAGAGCGATTATCGCGGGCCATATCTCTTTCGCCTTGCAGCACGTGAATATCAACAGCCGGTTGGTTGTCTTCCGCGGTTGAGAAAATCTGGCTGCGCCGTACCGGAATAGTGGTATTGCGCTCAATTATCTTGGTCATAACCCCGCCCAAAGTTTCTACTCCTAAAGAAAGAGGGGTTACATCAAGTAAAATTACGTCTTTTACTTCACCGGCCAAAACACCGGCTTGAATAGCGGCTCCGATGGCCACTACTTCGTCCGGGTTAACCCCCTGGTTGGGTTGCTTTCCTCCGGCCAGCTCCCGCACCAGCCTTTGCACCGCGGGAATCCGGGTAGAACCACCAACCAAAATAACCTCATCAATATCTTGAGGCGTAAGTCGGGCATCAGTCAGCGCGGCCATTACCGGGCCCCGGCAGCGTTCAACCAGGTGGTGGGTCAGGTCCTCAAATTTAGCCCGGGTTAACTTCATGTCCAGGTGCTTAGGTCCGGTAGCGTCAGCCGTAATAAAGGGCAGGCTAATTTGTGTTTCCACCACGGCAGAAAGCTCTGTTTTAGCTTTTTCGGCGGCTTCAATTAAGCGCTGCAAAGCCTGTTTATCCTGCCTTAAATCTATGCCGTAGTCTTTTTTAAATTCCTCGGCCAGCCAGTCTACCACCGCCTTGTCAAAATTATCGCCCCCTAAATGGGTGTCGCCGTTGGTTGATTTTACTTCAAAGACGCCGTCGCCAACTTCTAAAATGGATACGTCAAAAGTACCTCCGCCTAAGTCAAAAACCATAATGGTTTCGCTTTTTTTCTTATCCAGACCGTAAGCCAAAGAGGCCGCCGTAGGTTCGTTAATTATGCGCAGCACATTAAGACCCGCAATTTTACCGGCATCCTTGGTGGCCTGACGCTGGGCGTCATTAAAATAAGCCGGTACGGTAATTATGGCATCCGTAATTTTTTCTCCCAGGTATTTGCTGGCGTCACCTACCATTTTTTTCAGGATCATGGCTGAAACTTCTTCTGGAGCGTAATTTTTACCCCGCACTTGAAAACGTACGGCGTCATTTGGACCGGATACAATCTGGTAAGGAACAAGTTTACGCTCCTCCACGACCTCGGAATACCGGCGCCCCATAAAGCGCTTAATGGAGAAAAGGGTTTTATCTGGATTTAACGCGGCTTGACGTCTGGCAATTTGACCGACCAGCCTTTCCCCGTCGTCTTTAAAAGCTACTACGGAAGGGGTAACCCGGGAACCTTCTGCGTTTACAATAACGGTAGGTTTACCCCCTTCCATTACGGCAATTACCGAGTTGGTTGTCCCTAAATCAATTCCTACTGCCTTAGCCATTTTTTTAACCTCCTATCCCATTACTCTTAAATAAATCTTAATCATATTTTCCCCCATAGTTTAAAAACTATCTTGCAAACTAAACCTATATCTAAACTTAACCTTAAGCTAAAATTTGCTTTATATCTCCTGTTTAGTTTTATTTTACCTGTTTAACTTAGTTTAAGCAACTTTTTTATCTGAAAGGGCTTCTATTTTTAGATTATAAACATTATCAATAATATTGTCAACTTTTTTTATAATAACTTTTGCAAATAAATTAAAATTGCCTAAAAATATTTTGGGAGCCAAGTAATTTTTGTATCTTAAAAATCCTTTTCGCTAATAACTATACCATATTTATCTTCTATTTCTAAAATAATCTTTACTCCGGCCAGGTTGACGTTTTTTACCCGGGTGAAGTAACGAATGCGGCGGATGAGGTTAATGTCCCCTGGGGAGTACAAACGGATATTACCCTGGGTTCTGGCAGGGTTTAATAAACCAAATTCCTCGTAAATTCGCAAGGTTCTTGGGTGTGTTTTGGTCAAGCGGGCCGCAACGCTGATTACGTATAAGGGTTGATTGGTGTTTGGACTTTCCTTTTTCACCGCTAAATCATCCTTTTGGCTTTAGTAAAAAATATACTCTTATAAAGTATAATACTTAACAATATTACTGTCAATATTATGAATTATTATTCAATTATTCAATTAGGAAAATATGGCCACGACAATTTACCATAAGGAAGGGATGAATTATTGCAACCTTGTAACACCGCGAGATCAGTGTATACAAGGTTGTAAAAATGAATGAGGATAAATATTGTTAACTAATAGGCGTATATTTTTCCGTAAGGTCTGGAGGTAACGGGCAGGAGCTTTTGGAATTTCTCCTGCAGTATTTCAGCAGGGTCAAAACCAAAATGCCCAGAAAACTCGCTAACGTACTGGCCGACTGTTTCCCAATCCTGGCTGTCCAACGCCCTTATTCCGACCTCTTTGCCCAGTTGATATTCTTCGACGCGGCCGCGCAAATAAATAACCCCGCCGTGCATACCGGTTCCTATGTAATGAGCCTTATGCCGCTCATTCTTACTTAAATTTAAACCAAGCAATATTACCCTGCCTCCGGCCATATACTCACCAAAAAAATCCTGGGCCGTTCCGCCAATAACCAGCGCAGGTACTTTACCCGTGTATTCTTTCATATGAATAGCCGCCCGGTAACCAACGTTATCCCTTATAAATATTTTGCCCCCGCGCATAGACATGGCTACAATATCGCCGGCCCGGCCGTGAATAATAATTTCCCCGTCGTCCATGGTATTGCCGACACCGTCCTGGGCGTTGCCGTAAACAATTAAGCGGTGCCCGTTTAAAAAAGCACCCAAATCGTTGCCTGGGTACGGGGCTATTTTTATTTCCATTTTTTTAGCTAGATTTGGAAGATAAAGCCGCGTTCCAATATATCTTTGCCCAAAGACATTTTGGACCGTTATTGAAGTCGCTCCTTTAAGGGCCGTTTCTCTTAACAGGTCATTTAATTCCTTATGTTTTAACCCTAACGCGTCTATGTATGCGTTTGAGCCATTGGTATTTACGTGTTGTACCAGCTCATTTACCGGTCTGACCCCATCTAAAAACATATTGCGTAGTCCAAACTTGACGTTTAAATTGTTCACGGCTTTACTCCCCTGCTCCTTTTACTCCTAAAACATCCAGTTCCCATTCTGCCAATCCCACGCCCCGCAAGTGCTCCCGGTTGCCCCTTAAGCTTTCAATGGCGTTAATGCCCATACCGCCCAACATTTCTTTTATCTCATAGCTCCAGCCTCTTAAAAGATTTGTAAGGCGCTGGCTGGTAATTTCCGGATTTAACCGTTTTGAAAGATACGGGTCCTGAGTGCAAATTCCCCAGGTGCATTTGCCGGTATAACATTTTTGGCACAACGTACATCCCATGGCTACCAAAGCTGCTGTACCAATGTATACCGCGTCCGCCCCAAGGGCAATAGCTTTCATCACGTCGGCCGAACATCTGATTCCTCCAGCCGCCAGGATGGAGCATTTGTTTCTGATTCCTTCTTCCCGAAGCCGTTTATCTACCGCGGCCAGGGCCAACTCAAGGGGAATGCCCACGTTATCCCTAATTGCCTTAGGGGCCGCCCCGGTACCACCTCTTAAGCCGTCAATGGCTACAATATCTGCCCCGGCCCGCACTATTCCTGAGGCAATAGCCGCCACATTATGCACGGCTGCAATTTTTACCGAAACAGGTTTTTCGTAATTAGTTGCTTCTTTAAGGGCGTAAATCAGCATAGACAAGTCTTCAATGGAATAAATGTCGTGCTGCGGTGCTGGCGATAAGGCATCCGTCCCTTGGGGAATCATCCTGGTTACGGCAATGTTTTCAGAAACTTTCTCCCCCGGCAGGTGGCCGCCAATACCCGGCTTTGCTCCCTGGCCAATTTTAATTTCAATGGCGCAGGCCGCGTTTAAATATTCCGGATCAACGCCAAACCTGCCGCTGGCACACTGCACAATGGCGCTGCAGCCGTATTCTTTCCGCATATTCAGGGGCAGCCCTCCCTCGCCGGTATTAAATAAAGTACCAAATTTCTTGGCGGCCATGGCCAGCGATTTATAAGCCTGATAACTTATTGCTCCGTAGGACATGGCGGAAAAGACAATAGGAGTGGTGATAGACACATTTGAGTAAAGCTCAGATTTAATTTTTACTTCTCCTTTATTAAACTCAATTTCTAAATTATCAGGTTTCCGGCCTAAAAAAGTCTTTAGTTCCATAGGTTCTCTTAACGGGTCAATGGAAGGATTGGTTACCTGTGACGCGTTTAAAACCAGATGGTCCCAATATATCCGGTAAGGTTTATCGTTGCCGCTTCCCGTAAGGATTACCCCGCCTGTTTCCGCTTGCTTTTTCAAATCCTGTAGCTTTTCCCTGTTCCAACTACTGTTTGGCCGGTATTCTGCCGGGTGTGGCCAAATAAAAAGCGCGTTAGTCGGACAAAAAACAGCGCACCGCTGACACCCTACACAGGCTTCTTCGCGAAAAAACATTTTATCCATTTCTGCATCGTAATAATGAACATCTGTAGCGCATTGCCGCTCGCAAACTCGGCAGTGAATACACCGGTCTTCATTTCTTTCAATAGCAAATTCTGGTAGAAGATACGAATACATAATCTCACCCTTAAATAGATTTATTTAAACTCTTTAGGTGGTCTTTGGAATTTAATCTTACTACTACCGGCTCCCCCCCTTGGGGGGTCCAGACGAGGTCCAAATCCGGGCAAACGTGTCTAATGGCTGCTTCTTCAGAAGATAGAAAAACAAAGCCATCCTTTGCACCGGCCGTAATGGGCCGGAGCCTGATTCTATCCGTAAGACCGAACATCTCGTGGTGATGAGCTACAATTACCGTAAATGGTCCGTTCATTAGCAAAGGAGCGTAAACCGTGCGCAGGGTGGCGTATAACTTTTTTTCTTTTTCCGGCAGGTGCTCAATTATATCCCACATGGACGGGGCAAAAATTTTAGCTACTATTTCAATAGGCAACCCCTGCCGGCGCATTAGTAAGTCTACCGCGTAGGCCATCACCTCAGTATCGGTATGCAGCGTGCAGTAATAATCGTACATTTCCAAAAATCTTCTATTTGTTCCGTAAGAGGAAATCTCGCCATTGTGCACCACCGTCCAATCAAGGATGCTGAAGGGATGTGCCCCGCCCCACCAGCCTGGCGTGTTGGTGGGAAACCGGCTGTGTACCGTCCAAATGTACCCTTCATACAGCCCGTCCAGCATAAAGTAAGCGGCTATTTCTTCCGGAAAGCCTACCCCTTTGAAAACGCCCATATCTTTACCCGAAGAAAAGACGTAGGCATCCTCAATATGGCTGTTAATGTACATTACCCTGGAGGTTACATACTCATCGTCAGGTATAGCTTGTTCTGCTTCCCCTTTTTTAGGGGCTACAAAATACCTCCAGACAAGAGGGGGACAAAATAAACTAACTTGCGGGTTGGTAGGAATTTCCTCATCAAAGATAATCTCAAAATGCTCTCCTAAAAAATCTTCCGTTCTCTCTTTAGCTTTAATATCTTTATTTTGAAACATAATATGTAAGGCGTAATAATCTTTGTAGTCAGGGTAAAGACCATACACGGCGAAACCACCGCCCAGGCCGTTTCCCCTCACTTTAATATTTTTAATCGCCTCAATAGCCTTTAAGGCGCCAAATTTTTGACCCTCTATATTCATTACGCCAAAAAGCCCGCAGGCTTCAATGTCTTTAGCCGGGACATGCCTTTCACTCCGGTAGTTTTTTTTCATCAGCATTTACACCACTCCTAATAACACATCATCCTTTAATAGCTGCCACCTTAATTCATCGGGTAAGTTGCTGTACCCAAAGTCACTCCGGAGAAGTTCGGCTTGAAAATCCCGGACGTTAATTTTACGGCGCATAAGATTTATCAAGACCCCAGCCCTGGTTATTTCTCTCATCAAGAGCAAACCTTTAATTTGGCCATTGGCCAGGGCAAATTTCCGGTATATTTTTCTTTCCTGGTCTAACTTGCTAAGTACTTCAAAAGCTTTTTCATTATCCCTGGTTACATTTATTCCCGCACTTATTACGTATAGACCAAAGAAATGCATGGAATTCATGCTTATCCCCCAGTTGTACTCTCTTTCTAATCCTGCCATGTTATAACCGGCAACTTTCCCGCCAACATAAGCATTTGGCCATAAAGGAATTACCCGGTATGTATCCGTCACCGAGTCATAAACTTCAGCGCAATCTCCGCATGCGTATATATCTGGGACTGAAGTTTGCATTTTTTTATTTACGATAATGCCTTTATTAACTTTAACCTCTGTACCTTTAACCAGTTCTACCCTGGGAAGTGTGCCTGCGGTTAAGATTAATAGATCGCAGAGAAGGGAGCGGCCATTGGTTAAAACAATACGCTCAACCTTTTCTTTCCCAACAATTTCCTTAATCGTGGTCTTGGTCAAAATTTCTATTCCGTTTTCCCGAAATAGGGCTTCTAATATCTTTGAAGCTGTTTCGTCAACCACTGGAGCTAGTATTCTTTCCGCAAGTTCTACCACCCAAACATTTAGGCCCCTCTTCTTTAATACTTCGGCCGCCGTTAAATTTAATACTTCGGCGATCATTAAACCTATTACCCCGCCGCCAAGAATAACTACATTTTTTACCTGGTCCAGGATCTTTTCTATTTGCAAGGTATTACTTAAGCTTAAAAAACTAAAAATGTTCTTTTTATCAAGACCGGTTAAGGGAGGGATAAGTGTACTTGCTCCGGTAGCCAAAAGAAGTTTTTCGTACCCTACTTGTTCACCGTTAGCCAGTTCTACTTCTTTGGGCTTAAAATTAATCCTGACCGCTTTTTTACCTAATAAAGGGGTAACGTTAAATTTATGGTAAAAATCAGGTGGCCGGTAATAGATGTTTTCTAGATTAATTTTCCCACTCAAATAATAAGGGAGAAGGGCCCGGGAATAAGTATGGTAAGCTTCCTCGGCAATAAGGGCCAGCGTACCCTCTTGGTCTACGCTTCTAAGCCCTTCAACGCAACCTATTGCTCCGGCGGAGTTACCGATAATCAGATAATTAAATTTGGTCACTTTAACCTCCTGCTTGAAAAAATTTGTTACTATTAAACCTTCTTAATCACCTGAAACGTAAACAAGAGCTTCATTTGGACAGTGACTAACGCAATAAGGAAAGTCCAGTTCCGCACAAAGATCGCACTTGACAATTTTTTGATTTTCTGTCTCCATGGTAATACAACCGTAAGGACAGGCCATTACACAACTGTAGCAGCCAACACATTTTAATTTATCGTAAATAACCCGGCCAGTCTCAAAGTTTTTGCTTAAAGCACCGCTGATACAGGCAAAAACACAATCCGGCTCAAGACAGTGCCTGCACGGCAAGGCAAAAGTTAAAGGCAATCTTTCCTCTACAATTATCCTGGGCAAAGGTTTTGGTTTTTCATAAAGAAAGGCCTTTAAAATATTCTTTGACTTAGAGTGGGCTACTGTACACCAGATTTCGCATAAATGACATCCGATACAAACTTCTGGTTTAACTAAAATTTTTCCGATTACAATCTCCTCCTAAGTTTACCGGCTTAAAAAAAACAACCCACCGGAGGTAAAAATAAGATACTGCCAGGGCACTTTTAAAAACCTTCATCATGTCTAATTCAAACAGATAAAAACCTTACCCATTAACAGTATGAATTTTTCCTACCTGTGGGCTTCGTTGCCCGTAAAATTGACCCCTCGTTGGGCCATTTTAAACCTGCATTTTTAGGTGAAAACTATTATATCATATATTTTTTTAAAAAAAAGCGTTTTTTTAAAAATATTTGCGTTAAAAAATGCCTTTTTTAAAAAAGCAGGGCTTAAAAATGAAAACTTACCTTATATTCCTGTAACCACGTATTAAAGGGAGCATCAGCATTAGGCTGAAAGCGGTTGGGCCGGAAATACTGCTCGTTATCAACATAATCTACCGCGTAAGTGTAAAGCGGCCCTTGCCCGATCCCGGCTAATTCCTGGGAAGCAAAAGCCGTAATAGCACTGGAGTCAAGACCTCCCGATAATAAGACACAAATAGGAACGTCAGAAACAAGCTGCCTTTTCACCGCCTCCTCTAAAAGATGGCGAACAGTTAAAGCAGTAGTTTTAAGGTCGTCGCGGTGGGGCTTGCTTTCCAGGACCCAATACCGCCTTATTTGAATTCCCTTCCGGTAGTATTTGTAAAAAAATTTAACCGTATTGACAAAACCTTTATTTTGTAGTAATTTTTTGAGAAAATAAAATTAATTAACCAGGAGAGGATAATGCAAAATAAGTTAAAAGAAAAAATAAGTCAGCTTAAAGAACAAAAAAAAGCCATTATCCTGGCCCATAACTACCAGTTAGGAGAGGTCCAGGACGCGGCTGATTTCGTGGGTGATTCTTTAGAATTAAGTCAAAAGGCTGCGCAAACAAAGGCTGAAGTGATTGTTTTTTGCGGCGTTCATTTTATGGCGGAAACAGCTTCTATTCTTTGTCCCGACAAGCTGGTTTTGCTTCCCGATTTAAACGCCGGCTGCCCCATGGCTGATATGATTACCGCGGAAAAACTAAGGCAAAAAAAGAAAGAGTATCCTAAAGCAGCGGTAGTATGTTACATTAATTCTCCGGCGGCGGTGAAGGCCGAAGCAGATGTTTGCTGTACTTCAGCTAACGCGGTTAAAATTGTAGAAAGCATTAAGGCGGAAGAGATTTTATTTGTTCCTGACCAGTACCTTGGTCAATATGTAGCCGCCAAAACAGGTAAAAAAATGATTTTCTGGCCCGGTTACTGCCCTACCCACGCCAGAATTTTACCTGACCATATTGAAAAATTAAAACAAGATTATCCTTTAGCCAGGGTAGTAGTGCATCCGGAATGTAGACCAGAAGTAATTGCCCTGGCCGATGAAGTATTAAGCACCGGCGGGCTATGCCGGTACGCCCAAACCAGCCAGGCTAAAGAGATTATTGTCGGGACAGAAATTGGGATTATCCACCGCTTAAGAGAGGAAAATCCAAATAAAAGGTTTATTCCTGTTTCCGAACAAGCTGTTTGTCCCAATATGAAGCTAATTACCCTGGAAAAAATTATTTATTCTTTAGAAGAAACGGTCTTTGAAGTAAAGGTTTCTCCTCAAATCCGCACGTCCGCCATAGCGACCGTAAATAAAATGCTGGCGGTTGGCCGGGGATAAAAAGGAAGTGAAAATATACGCCCTTGGCGACCTGCATCTCTCGTTTAAAAAGCTTCCTACGCCTGGGTTTTGGGCCGAGGCAGCTGAGTATAAACCAATGGGGGAAATAAACCCCGCCTGGACCAACCATGCCCGGTTAATTTATGAAAACTGGGTTAAAATAGTGCAGCCGGAAGATTTAGTGTTGGTACCGGGGGATATTTCCTGGGCCATGCGTTTGGAAGAGGCGAAAAGCGATTTGGGTTTTTTGGGCCTGCTGCCCGGAAAAATTGTTGGGGTGCAGGGCAACCATGATTACTGGTGGCAGAGTATCAGCCGTGTTCGGGCTGTTCTTCCTCCCAATATCATTTTAATTCAAAATGACCACGTCTGGATTAATGGGTTGGCTCTTTGTGGTACCCGGGGCTGGATTTGTCCTGGGGCGTCGCATTTTCAAGAAAAGGATAAGAAAATTTACCACCGGGAGATAATTCGGCTAGAAAATTCCCTTAAGAGCATAAAATTACCCGCCAAAGAAATTATAGTTCTAATGCATTATATGCCTACTAATGAAAAACATGAATTTAACCGTTTTATTGAGGTATTGCAAAAATACGGAGTAACCACGGTTGTTTACGCGCACCTTCACGATCGGGCCAACCGTTATCGCCTGCCTAGTAACACCTGGGGAATTAACTTTTATCTTACCAGTGCCGATTATTTAGGCTTTAAGCCTTATTTTATTAAGGAATGGTTTTAAACTAAAAATTTGAATACAAACGACAACAAAACCCAGCGAAATCAACCATATTAAAAAAGAAGCATCAATACTCTTGGGTAAAAACTTTTACCAAACAGCTTCCCTCTAAATAGACTTATGGAAAAACTAATCTAAAATGATAAAAAGTATTAAATTTAACCAAACCAACTTAAATTAAAACCTATGAATTAAAACCCTATGGCAGCCCTCCTTTGACATTCGTCCTTAGCTTTTTTGCAAAATCGGATTTGTTAAGAAATGGCAAAGGTGCGCTTGTATTTTAGCGCACCTTTTTGCCCTTATTTTTGTCCCTGCGTCATGTTTTTTTCGGCCCGGGCGATGGCCAGGCGGACCAGGTTACCGCAGTTTCGGGAAGAAACGCTTCCCCATCCTTCCTTGCGCACCACATCATCCACACCGAGCTCTTTGGCTAATTCGTACTTCAGCCTCTCGGACATTAAACCGCGACGCCTTCTTCCCATTAGCCTTCCTCCTTTTTATTAACGCAGGAACGGTTCGGGCAAGACAATATTCATTTTTTAAATTTTTTAAATACACTAATAGTATTCCTTTAAAAAAAAGAAAAATGTCTGTTAAATAAAAATAAATTTAAGTTTGTCATTAATATTTAAAATTACCTTTAGGCTATTCAAGTAATAGTCTAGTCTTGCTGCAATTTTACAGGTAAATTTTTATCCGGGTTGACCATAATTGTGCGGTGGTTAGTGTAAGTTACAAAGCCTGGCCTACTTCCAGGGGGTTTTTTAACGTTTTTCCGGCTGGTATAGTCTACGGGAATATTATGGGACTGCCAGGCCCGGCTGTAAAAAGCCGCTAATATTGCTGCCTCCTGAAGAGTGGTGGGGGGTACAGGCTGACCATTGGTTTTTATAACCACGTGGGAACCGGGAATTTCCTTGGTATGCAACCACACATCATTTTCTTGAGCCAGACGCATAGTCAGGTAATCATTTTGCCGGTTATTTTTTCCTACCAGAATGGTTAGGCTATCGGAGGAAACAAATTTTAAAGGAGCGCTAGTTTTTTGTTTAGGTTTGGGTTTATCTTTACTTTTTTGGCTGGTGATTATTTTAGCCAGGTAGCCGGTAGTCATAAGCTCCTGGCTTATTTCGGCCAGGTCGGATAGCGTGCTTGCCTGCTGCAAAGCGGTTTCCACGCTTAAAAGATAAAACCGCTCCTGGTGTGCTTTTTCCAGCAGCGGTTGGATAGCCAGGCGAGCTTTTTTAATCTTTTGATACTTTTTAAAAAAGGCGTTAGCGTTTTCAACCGGGGAAAGCTGCGGATCCAGGGAGATTAAAACGCGGGATGAAGGGTCATGGAAATTGGCTAAACTTACTTCAGTTAACCCCTTTTCCAAACAATGGGCGTTAGCCAGCAACAGTTCGCCGTATAACTTAAATTTTTCGGCTTTATCAACTTCCGTAAGGTTTTCTTCCCCGTAAGGCAGGCTTCCAGCCTGCTCAAAAGTGGAAATTTTTTTGGCCTGGTAATCTATTTCTTTTTGGACTAAAGAAATTAAGCGTTGTTTTTTCTGGTTAAACCAGGAACGCTCCTCTTGGAAGGTAAAAAACTGGTCAACAATAGCATTCATGGTGGCCTTACGAGCCGTCAGTTTTCTCAAGTGGGTTAAAGGAAAAGCAGCAAATTCTACCGGTTCCCCAGCTTCATTAACCATAAGCGCAGGCTGAAAGCTACTCTCCCTGACCTTTGAGTAAAGAAGCTTTAGTTTTTGCCCCAGGACGTTTATTTCGTATTCCCCGCATTCGTTTAAGGTTAAGTCTGCCGGTAGTCCGGCACGGTAAATTATTTCCCGGCTCATTAAGGTACTCAATCCCTCAAAACGACGCTGTAAAATTTGCTCTAGTTTAGCTGCTAAAGGTTGTTGCCAGATGTTCTCCTGAAAAATCGCTTCGTTTAAAGTGTCAAAGGCAAGCTTATCCTGCTTTGGCGGGTGAAGGTAAGGACGGCCTGGCAGGACTTCCCGGTAACGGCTGAGATTAAAAGAGTACCGTTTTATACTGTCAATAATTGTTTGGGTAGTTGCGTCTACCAGAATAACGTTGCTATGTTTTCCCATTATTTCACAAACCAGGTTTTTTTGGGTTAATTGGTTTATCTCATTTCTTACTTCAATTTGAAAAACTAATATTCTTTCCAGACCTTCCTGGGCCAGACCAACAATACGTCCTCCCTCTAAATGTTTACGTAAGACCATACAAAAAAGAGGTGGCGAAGCCGGATTTTTCTTTGCTTGTTCGGTCAGGTGAATTCTTGCCTCGCTGGCGCGGGCGGAAATTAAAAGCCGAAACCGTTTTCCCGGCTGGCGCAGGACAATATTCAACTCCAAAGGGGCAGGTTGGTAAATCCGGTCAATCCGGCTGCCTAGTAAGGGTGTTACATTTAACGCCCCGTCAATTAACTCTTTTTTTATCGCGGCTAAAACAAGCCCGTCAAAAGGCACGGTCTCTTACTTCCTGACTAATTTAGTCGTTAGTCGTTGGTGATTGGCAGGTGTTTTTCCTAATGACCAGCGACTCATCACTAACTACCAATTGTAGTTACCCGGCTATCGGTTTATTCATAGGGGCGTTATAATTAACGCCCCTACCAGACAGCATCATATCAATTTTTTAACCTTTTCACAAGCCGGGTTTATCGTCGGGGTGTTATTTTTTTCCTTATTTTTGCATATTTATAATGGCAAATCCCCTAAGAATGGAGAGAGGGTATTATGCATTGGTCTGTTTTAAGCCCAAAAGAGTTGGCGGAAGCATTGCAAACTGATATAAGTAGAGGGTTAACGGAAAAAGAGGCCCAAAAAAGGCAAGCCCAGTTTGGCCCTAATCAATTAATAGCGGCCAGGCAAACCCCTTTATGGATGGTTTTTATAAACCAGTTTGGCGATTTTATGGTTTTAATTTTACTGGTGGCAACTATTATTTCTGTTTTTTTGGGTGAATTTGCCGACGCGGCCACAATAATGGTCATTGTTATTTTAAATGCTTGTTTGGGTTGTTTTCAGGAATACCGGGCCGAACGCTCTTTAAGGGCCTTAAAAGAACTAACCGCTCCTATGGCTTACGTAAAGAGAAACAACCTGGGACAAAAAATTCCGGCTAGTGAGATCGTTCCGGGCGACCTTGTTTTTTTGGAAACGGGGGACCGGGTACCGGCCGATTTACGTCTTATCCAGGCGGCTGATTTTGAAGTTGAAGAAGCTATTTTAACCGGTGAATCAATACCGGTAAAAAAAACCGTGCAAACCTTGCCCAAAACTCCTCTATCCTTGCAAGACGCTTGCAACATGGTCTATGCAGGTACCGTAGTAACCCGGGGGCGGGGTCTAGGAGTAGTGGTGAACACCGGAATGAGTACGGAAATGGGACATATCGCCACCATGCTTCAGGAAATAACTATTCACCAGACACCCTTGCAACTACAGTTAGCGCACGCAAGCCACAACCTGGTTATTTTTTGCCTGGGCATTTGCCTGCTGCTTATTCTGGCCGGTGTTTACCGCGGGGAGCCAGTTTACCAGATGCTTTTAGCCGGAGTAAGCCTGGCTGTAGCCGCAATTCCAGAAGGACTGCCGGCTATTGTGACCATAGTTTTGGCTCTAGGGGTGCAGCGAATGATCCGGCGGCACGTAATTATCCGGAAACTGCCGGCCGTTGAAACCCTGGGCTGCACTACGGTCATTTGTGCCGATAAAACAGGCACCCTTACCCAAAATGAAATGACCGTATGCCAAATAGCCCTTGGGTACGAGCGAATAGATGTAACCGGGCGCGGCTACGAACCGAAAGGGAAGTTTATCCCGGCCACGGTTGATAAAAAAGACGAGTTTTGGTTATTTCTTAAGACTGCCGCTTTGTGCAATAACGCTTTTCTTAAGCGGGGTAAGATTAGCCTCCCTGGTTTATGGCGGGGAATAAGACAAAATAGGTCGGAGCACCTTTGGGGAATTCACGGTGACCCGACAGAAGGAGCCCTCTTAGTAATGGCCGCCAAAAAAGGAATATGGAGGGAAGAGTTGGAAAAAAAGGAACAAAGAGTGGCTGAAATTTCTTTTGAAGCGGAGCGAAAATTAATGACAGTAATTTACCGCCAGTCAAATAAAAAGTTAACCGCTTATACCAAGGGAGCCCCTGAGGTTTTACTTGATTTATGCACCCATTGTTGTCAGGGAGGTCACCTTATTTCTCTTAACCAGAAGGACAAAGAAAAAATTTTTAAGCTAAACAATGATTTAGCTGGTCAAGCCCTGCGCGTTTTAGCCCTGGCTTACCGGGAACTGCCTCAAGATCTGGTTGAATTTAGCGCCTCCGTCGTAGAGCAAAAACTTGTTTTTCTTGGCCTGGCGGCCAGTATTGATCCACCCCGGTTAAGCGCCGTGACCGCAGTAAAAAAATGCCGGCAGGCCGGGATTAAGGTAATCATGATTACGGGTGATCATTTAGTTACGGCTAAAGCAATAGCCAAAGAATTGGACTTAAATAAACCGGAGAGTCAGGCTTTAACCGGCAGTGCTTTAGAGGCTATGTCTGATGAAGAATTAAACC
This sequence comes from Firmicutes bacterium UBA4795, assembly GCA_002402825.1. Taxonomy (GTDB): domain Bacteria; phylum Bacillota; class Desulfotomaculia; order Desulfotomaculales; family Nap2-2B; genus SCADC1-2-3. Next base: position 59,214 of record DHGP01000006.1, on the reverse strand, counting down.
GGACGGTTAAAACAGTATCCGTGTTTGCCCGCGTTTCGCCAAAACACAAGCTACGTATTGTACGCTCGCTAAAGAATGCAGGTGAGGTGGTGGCCATGACCGGTGACGGAGTAAATGACGCCCCGGCTATTAAGGAAGCAAACATTGGAATTGCCATGGGCCAGAAAGGAACTGATGTGGCCCGCCAATCTGCCGCCATGGTATTAACGGATGACAACTTTGCTTCTATTGTGGCTGCGGTTGAAGAAGGCCGCGGGGTGTACGCCAATATCCGCAAGTTTATCCGCTACCTTTTAAGCTGCAATACGGGGGAGGTGCTGGTAATGTTTCTGGCTTTGCTGTCCGGTTTGCCTCTTCCTTTGGTGCCCATTCAAATTTTATGGATGAATTTGATTACTGACGGGTTACCGGCTATGGCCTTAGGAGTTGAACCGCCCGAAAAGAATATTATGCACCGGCCTCCTCGCCAACCAGGAGAAAGTATTTTTGCCCAGGGTATGGTGGGGCAAATTCTAAGCAGCGGCTTTTTTATTGGCTTAGGAACGTTGCTGATTTTTGCTTTTTACTTAAAGGAAAGCGGTAATTTAACTTTAGCCCGGACCATAGCTTTTTGCACCCTGGTATTTTTCCAGTTATTTTATGTATTTACCTGCCGAACGGAAGATTATACTCTTAAGTGGTCTAGTCTTTTTGCTAATCCCCTGCTGGTTATGGCGGTGTTATTTTCTTTGTTGTTACAAGTAATGGTAATATACCTCCCTTTTTTCCAACGCGTTTTTCACACCACTCCTTTAAACCCGGGGCACTGGGTGGTGATCACTCTTACGGCACTTGTTTTACCCATGTTTAACCTGCTTGTTTACCAAAAGATAAGCCTGTGTAAAAAAGATTTAACTATCAAGATGAAAAAGAAGGAAATAACAAACTTAAAGCGAATATAGCCGCATATAAAGGTAAAATCTGAAGCAGGAGCAAAAATCATAAGTAAAATGAAATTTGTAAAAATGCATGGTCTGGGTAATGATTTTGTCCTTATTGATTTTATTGGGGCCGGGTTAGAGCAGGCTAGACCTATTGAAACAAAGGACCTGAAAGCTATAGCGCAAAGAGTATGCCTACGCCATTTTGGAATAGGGGCTGACGGGTTGGTAATCCTTTTGCCCGGCGAAAAAGCAAGGGTACGGATGCGGATATTTAACCCTGATGGCAGCGAAGCCGAAATGTGCGGTAATGCCATCCGTTGCGTGGCGGCGTACCTTTACCGCCATGGCTTGCTAGAGCAAGACGAAACCAGGGAAATAAAGGTTGAAACCTTGGCGGGAATTATGATTCCTAAATTAATAAATACCAAAGAAGGAAAGGTGAAAGCCGTTCAAGTGGATATGGGAGAACCCCGTCTGGAAAGAGCTGAAATTCCCATGCTTGGTCCGCCAGGCGCGGTAATAAACGAACCCTTGAAAGTTGGGTCAGTTACCGTTAAAGTAACCGCTGTTTCCATGGGCAACCCTCACTGCCTGGTTTTTGTTGACTTCGAACATCGAACATCAAAAATCGAACTTCGAATAGGGCCGCAACTGGAAAACCACCCTGTTTTTCCTCAACGGACTAACGTTGAATTTATCCAGGTCTTAAACCGAAGCCATTTAAAAGTGCGGGTTTGGGAACGTGGGGCCGGAGCTACCCTGGCTTGTGGAACGGGCGCTTGCGCGGCCTTAGTAGGATGTGTTCTAAATAATTTTACTGACCGCCAGGTAACCGTACACCTGCCAGGAGGAGATTTGGATGTATCCTGGAGGGAGGATAATCATGTATACCTGACCGGTCCGGCAGAAGAAGTCTTTACAGGAGAATTTTAAAAGCTTAAAATGTTTGTTGCAATTATTTTAAGCAAGGGGGTTTTTATTTTTGCCTTTTATTGAAGCCCAAAGAATTAAAAATTTGCCGCCCTATTTGTTTGCCCGAATTGAACAATTAATTGCCCAAAAACAAAAAGAAGGGGTGGATGTTATTAATTTAGGGATTGGCGATCCGGACCAGCCTACACCAGAACATATTGTCCAAACCTTAATTAAAGAGGCTCAAAACCCGGCCAATCATCAGTACCCTACTTCAAGCGGCTTGTTAGCCTATCGTCAAGCGGTAGCAGACTGGTACGAAAGCCGCTTTGGCGTTAAACTTAATCCCCAAACAGAAATTGTTTCTTTGATTGGCTCAAAGGAAGGAATAGCCCATATATCCTGGTGCTATCTTGACCCGGGAGATGTTGTTTTAGTGCCTGATCCGGCCTACCCTGTTTATGCCGGAGGGGCTGTTTTAGCCGGGGCAGTGCCTTATGTCCTTCCTTTAAAAGAGGAGCGGGGATATCTGCCTGATTTAGCCGCCATACCTGTTGAGGTGGCTAAAAAAGCTAAGTTAATGTTTCTTAACTATCCTAATAACCCTACCGGAGCCATAGCCCCAAGGTCTTTTTTTCAGGAAGTGGTTGCTTTTGCCCGGGAGTTTAACCTTTTAGTTTGTCATGATGCTCCTTATACGGAAATAGCTTACGATGGTTACCGGCCTTTAAGTTTTTTAGAGATTCCTTTAGCTAAAGAAATAGGTATTGAATTTCATTCTTTATCAAAGACTTTTTGCATGACCGGTTGGCGCATTGGTTGGGCAGCCGGTAACGCGGCCGTAATTGAGGCTTTAGGGCGGCTTAAAACAAATATTGACTCGGGCCAGTTTCAGGCTATTCAGTATGCGGCCATAGCCGGTCTAGCGGGACCTGGTCACACAATCGCCAGGGTAAACAAGCTCTACCAAAAGCGGCGGGATATTTTAATAGACGGCTTTAATTCCCTGGGCTGGTGCTTAAAAAAACCCCAGGCCGGTATTTACGTTTGGGCTCGTGTGCCATCAGGACATACTGCTGAATCTTTTGCCGAATTGGTTTTAAACAAAGCCGGGGTAGTAGTTACTCCCGGCACCGGCTATGGGGCTCATGGCGAAGGTTATTTCCGTATGTCTATAACGGTTAGCACAAACCGTATTGAAAAAGCAATAGGGCGAATTAAAGAAAACATTGGTCCGGTAAAATTTTAAGCAAGAGATTAAAAGGGAAATAAAAAAAGGAGTGAAGAAAAATGCGACTGGCTGCCCGGGCGCTTAACATTAGCCCTTCCCCTACTTTAACCATAGATGCCCAGGCCAAGAAAATGCAGGCTGCCGGCATCCAAGTAATTAATTTTAGCGCCGGCGAACCGGATTTTGATACCCCCGAGCACATAAAACAAGCGGCTATAACTGCTTTAAATAAAGGGATGACCAAGTATACGCCGGTAGCCGGTACGCTTGAGTTAAAAGAGGCTATCCGTCAAAAATTAAAAACAGATAACCAGCTTGATTACCAACCTGAGGAAATTGTAGTTACTGTAGGGGCAAAACATGCGTTATACAATACCCTCCAGGTGCTTTGCGGTGTACGCGACGAAGTAATTTTACCCGCTCCATACTGGGTAAGTTATTTAGAACAAATTAAATTAGCGGAAAGTACCCCGGTAATTGTTCCCACCAAAGCAGAAAATAATTTTAAGCTTACCCCTGAAGAACTGACGGCGGCAATTAATGAGCGGACTAAATTAATTATTTTAAACAGCCCCGGTAATCCAACGGGAACAGTATATACCGCCAAAGAATTGGCGGCTTTAGGAGAAATCCTGGTTAAACATAAAATTTATATAATTTCCGATGAAATTTACGAAAAATTAATTTATGATCAAATTAAGCCCGTAAGCATTGCTGCGCTGGACCAAAAATTAAAAGAGCTAACGGTGGTGGTAAACGGTGTATCTAAGACTTATGCCATGACGGGTTGGCGAATTGGTTACGCAGCCGCCCCTTTAGCTATAGCTAAAGCAATGGCGGACTTGCAAAGCCATTGCACCTCTAACCCTACGTCAATTGCGCAGGCTGCCAGTGTGGCCGCGCTATCAGGCTCTCAGGAGGACACTAAGGCAATGGTGGCCGTCTTTCAAAAGCGGCGTGATTTTATGTATCAAGAAGTGAGTGCTATCCCTGGTGTATCCTGTAACCTGCCTCAAGGAGCCTTTTATCTTTTTCCTGACTTTAGTGCTTATTTTGGAAAATACTTTCAGGAAAAAGAAATTAAAGGAGCCAGTGATTTAGCTTCTGTTTGGTTAGAAAATATTCAGGTAGCGGTAATCCCAGGAATTGCTTTTGGAGATGACCGGTTCGTACGTTTATCTTACGCAACTTCTCTGGAAAACATTAAGGAGGGACTTAACCGGATAAAAACTTTTTTAGCGCGACTTGAATAGTTATATTGGTGAAAGATGGTGAAAATTTGTTAAAAAGTATGACTGGTTTTGGTCAAGGCGAGGCGTGCGCAGAAGGAAAAAAGGCTAAAATAGAGATAAAAACCGTTAACCATCGTTTTTGTGAAATAGGGCTGCGTTTGCCTAAAAACTTGAATGTTTTGGAAGAAAGGATCCGGCGAAAAATCCAGGAATATATCCATCGTGGACGCGTAGATGTTTTTATTAACAGCGAAGATTTAAAAAAGAAAAGGATGACCGTAAAAGTTGACAAAGCTCTAGCGGCCGCGTATTATAAGGCCGTAAAAGAATTACAGGATGAACTAGAAATACCTGGTAAAATTAAACTTATGTCTTTGGTTAGTTTCCCGGGTGTTTTAGAGGTAGAAGTAATAGAAGAAAGCGAAGCTTACGAAGTATGGTGGTCGGCAGTAGAAAAAGCCTTAGATCAAGCTTTAATTAACTTGAACTTAATGCGCGAAAAAGAAGGTCAGCAGTTGAAAAAGGATTTAACCGACCACCTCCAGGGCATAGAGAAACTAAGTCAAAAAATTGAACAGCGTGTTCCTCTAGTGGTGGAGGAACATCGTATGCGTCTTAAAGGCGCGTTAGCAAAGTGGCTAAACGATGGTCTTTTAGATTTAGAGAGAGTGTACGCTGAGACGGCTGTTTTTGCTGAACGCGCTAATATTTCCGAAGAGTTAACTCGCCTGTCTAGTCATTTAAAACAAACCCGTTCCTGTCTTGAAGTAAATGAGCCCGTAGGTAGAAAAATTGAATTTTTGGTTCAAGAAATGAACCGGGAAATTAACACTATTGCCGCCAAAGCAAATAACTCGGAAATCAGTCGTTTGATTATAGAGGCAAAAAGTGAATTGGAGAAGATACGTGAACAAGCCCAAAATATTGAATAATATAAAGAGGAGGGGTTCCGTGGAGATTAAATTAGTAAATATTGGATTTGGTAATATTGTTTCCGCAAACAGGATTGTGGCTATCGTTAGTCCGGAATCGGCCCCGATTAAAAGAGTTATTAATGAGGCGCGTGAGCGGGGGATGTTAGTTGACGCTACTTATGGACGGCGGACGCGCGCGGTTATAGTTACGGACAGTGACCACATAATTTTATCTGCTGTACAGCCAGAAACAGTGGCTCACCGTTTAGACAGGGAAACAGCACCAACCCAAACCATAGGGGAAGAGGAGGAAGAACCTATCAGCTAAATTATGCTCCTAAGACAAATGTCAACAGGTCAATCGTCCCGATTGACATTCCTTAAAAGAGAGATTAAAGGAGATTAAAAGAAATTGTGCGTCAAAACCAGGGTTTGTTGATTGTTTTATCCGGTCCTTCCGGGGTGGGAAAGGGAACAGTTTGTCAGGCCTTATTAAGTAAGCTACCGGGTCTTAAGTTGTCGGTTTCAGTTACCACCAGACCCCCCCGAGTTGGTGAGGTAGAAGGAGTTAATTATTATTTTGTAAATAAAAAAAAGTTTTATGAAATGATTTCCCAAAATAAGCTGCTTGAATGGGCGAAAGTTTATGATTTTTTATACGGAACGCCTCGTGAAGAGACAGAAAGCATTTTAAGCCAGGGTGAAGATTTAATTTTAGAAATTGACGTTCAAGGAGGCGTACAGGTTAAGCAAAAGTTTTCAAGCGCCGTAACCATTTTTCTTTACCCTCCCTCAATTGAAGAATTATTACACCGGTTAAAAAAACGAGCCAGTGATTCACCGGAGGATATTCAAAGACGGTTACATTGGGCCGCTAAAGAAATGCAGGTTTACACCCAGTATGATTACGTGGTGGTTAACGATATGGTAGAAAATGCCGTGTCCAAAATCCAGGCTATTTTAACCGCGGAAAAATGTAGACCCTGGCGAAGCTTGAGTCAAGGAAAGTAAAGGAAAATAGAGGATAAAGCACCGCGACTTAGGAGGTCAAGTTATGAAAGAAGGGGTACCCCTTGATGAATTATTAAAAAAAGTAGACAGCCGTTTTACTTTAGTAGTTATTGCCGCTAAGAGAGCCAGGATGTTGGCCGAAAAAGAAGCTGAGCAAAGCAAAAACAATACCGTAAACCCGGTAGAGGCAGCTTTAGAAGAGTTAGCTAAAAATAAGATTACTTATCGGTTTCTTAAATCTAAAAAAGATAAGGGTAAATTATGCTGACGGAAAAATTTATTACCTTAGGAATTACAGGTGGAATTGCGGCCTATAAAGCCGCTGAATTAGCCAGCACTTTAACTCAGGCCGGAGCCGAAGTTCACGTAATTATGACCCGGGCGGCCCAAAAATTTATCAGGCCCATAACTTTTCAAGCCCTAACCGGTCAATCGGTCCATACCGCTATGTTTACCCGGTTGATTGGTTGGCGGGTGGCTCATGTTGATCTGGCTACGCGCTCTGATTTAATCGTTATAGTTCCGGCTACGGCTAATATTTTGGGTAAGCTGGCTCACGGTATTGCCGATGATTTATTAAGCACTACTCTTTTAGCGGCCACCTGTCCTGTTTTGCTTTGTCCAGCCATGAATGCCAGCATGTACCAAAACCCCATTGTACAGGCAAATATAAAATGCTTAAAGGAACTGGGCTATTATATTATAGAACCGGCTACCGGTTGGTTGGCGTGCGGGCAGGAAGGTCCTGGCAGATTACCGGCGTTAGATTTAATTTTTAACCATATTAAGGATTTATTAATTAAAACAAGTAAGGCAGGCTCTATGCCTGCGCGAGGCGACTGGCAAGGACTAACAGTTATGGTTACGGCCGGAGGAACAAAAGAGCCCCTTGATCCTATCCGGTATATTTCCAATCGCAGTTCGGGGAAAATGGGCTACGCTCTAGCCCGGGCTGCTCTTAAACGGGGAGCCCAGGTGATTTTAATTTCCGCTCCCACAGGAATGTCCCCCCCGGCAGGCGCAAAGGTAATTTGGGTCGAAAGGGCCAGGGAGATGTACGAGCAGGTTTTAACCCATGCCTCAAAGGCCGACATAGTATTTCAAGCAGCAGCAGTAGCCGATTATTCCCCCCGGTTTACGGCGAACCAAAAGATAAAGAAAAAGGATGAGGTATATCTGCTGGAACTAGAAAAAACCCCGGATATCCTGTTTGAGTTGGGCCAACGTAAACAAACCCACCAAATTTTGGTTGGCTTTGCGGCCGAAACAGAAAATTTAGAGGAAAATGCCCGGCGTAAACTGGCCCAAAAAAATTTAGATTTAATTGTGGCTAACGACGTTACTCAGCCTGGGTCAGGATTTGGCCAGGACACAAATATAGTTAAAATAATTTACCCTGACGGGAAGATTATCTCTTTGCCTCAAATGGAAAAAACAGTCTTAGCTCACCACATTCTTGATCTGGTGTTGCCTTTACGCCTTAAAAAGTAAAACCACAAAAGATTAACCGGTACCTCTTCCTTTTCAAAGCATAAGCAGGTCTTGGTTTTCCCGCATATAATAAATAAATTCAAGGTTAACCTCCTACTTTAAAAACTAAAGCAGGTGAGAGCATGGCCAAAAGGGTGCCAGTTAGTCTTTATTTTGGTATAGCTTTATTGGGTTTAGGAGGGATTATCTTAATTTTTACCGTACTGTTTTAAGAGCCTAAGCTTATTCCGGCCATTCCCCCAGTAATGCCGGCCGCCAAAGCCAGGGAAAGTTTTAACCCCAAGGGAGCCATGGATATGGAAAAGGAAAAAAATACAGCCGCCGTAATTAAAGCCAGCAAAAGGAAAAGCATTGCTACCCCTAAGCCGTGGAATATTCCTTTATTTTTTGCTTGCTGAGCGGTCCACCCGGCGCCTAAAAAAACGCTAAGAAAAAATAAGCCGTTTATTAACCAGGGCAAACTGCTTTCGGTAAAATCAGCAAAATAATAAACAAGCCCAATAACAACACCCCCCAAAATAGATATGGCCAAACTTAATAAGGTCCCTTTAATTATAGCCAGCCAGTTTAGGAAAGTACCACGTTCCTGATTTAAAACAACCACCTTTTTCACCTCTTGCCTTTATAATAAAAGATTTGTAACCGGAAAATATTTTAATATTTAATAATTAATTCTATGTGGTAAACTAAAGAAAATATAACCTTTAGACCAGAAAATGAAGCAGTCGAAAAATTGGAAAATGTGTTGGTAAATTTTGCTTTAAATGGGCAGGAAATTAAAGGAGGCAAAGAGAAATAATGTATTAAGGAGGGATGTTGAAGTGCTTAAGTCAACCAGATTACAAAGAGTATTTGCCAAAGGGGCTTTAGGGCGGGCAATAGCCTTAGTATTGGAGATTCTGGGGGCAGAAGAACAAGCCTTACGTTGGGTTGACCGCAGCTTAAAATGGATTTCTGAACCGGCCCAGGTACACTTACAGGCTACCAGACTTTGCTTAAAAAGGGGCCGGGTAGACCAGGCAATATGGCACTGGAGAAAAGCAGTTGGTGAAGAGCAAAGTAAGGCTAGTTTACTTTACTGGTTAAAGCGTACCAATTACCTCCCTGATTCACCGGCGTATTTAGTTTCTTTCCCAGGTAAGCTCAATTCCTATGTTCCTCACGGCAGGCTTGATTCTTGGGCTCTTCTTTTTAACTTAAGCCTGGTCTTAAGCAAGACAGGCTGCCACCAAAAAGCGCTGGAATATTACCAGCTTTTACAGGCAAAAGGTATGAACACCATAGAGTTATTAAACAATAAGGGCTATAATCTTTATCATCTGGGGCGTTATGAAGAGGCTGTTTTATGTTATGAACTAGCCAGGGAAATGTCTTCGGGAAACGGATTATTACTAACCAACCTGGCTGTCTGTTACCAGCGGTTAAAGATCTACCCGCAAGCCATAAAACATTACGAAGCCGCCCTACAAGGCGCGGCTGATGACCCTATAACCCTTAATAATTATGCTTGTTGTTTAGTGGAAATAGGCCGATCCGAAGAAGCGCTTGAATTATATAACCGGGCCTTAGTGATTTCTCCTGGCAATAAAACTTATTTGTTAAATAAAGCCGTTTGTTTATTTATCCTCCAGCGTAATAAAGATTCAATGATTATTTGTGATCAGGTTTTGGCCCAGGAACCTTATTGTTTTGAGGCCTGGGGGCTGCGGGGAAATTTATTAAATGTAACCGGTCAATCCAAAGAAGCCGCAGTTTGTTATAGCCGGGCTTTAGGGCTGGCCTGTTGACGTACAACAGGGATGATTTTTTGATCTAAACGCCGTAAAAACCTGGCCAGAAAATAAAAAAGGAATGCAATCATAATCTTTATCCCGGCAACTAAAAGATAACCTGTCTGGATGGTAAAGACGCTGTTTATTAAAAAAACGAAAGCAGGTTTAGAAAAATCAGGCATTACGACCACCACTGGTTTGGTTGCGGGCAGACCTAAAAAATGATAAATTATAGCCAGAACTAACCCTTTAATTGACCATACCCAACCTACCGCCATAGCAGTTAAGGCCGCATTAGGAAGGCCAATTCTCGTTTTCCAGTAAAGTTGTTGTGGTTTTAAGTTTTTTATAAAATATAACATAACCGGGAATAGTTTTAATAACAAGGGCCGGTAATAAACAATAAACTGATAAACATCCCCCAGGTGTAAATAGGGGCGTTTCCTTTTTCCCTCGCCATTAAATTTATTTTTAAGAAATAATTTCCGGTAAACACATATCCCGGGCCAAAGTTTTATTTCCAACCAAAGATAATTATTTTCCCCCTGGTAAAAATAACGCAGCTTTATTCTTAAGGGGATTAAAATAAAAACTAAACCGAAAATAAAAAGTAAGCTGATTAAAGATAAAGAAATAAGTAATCCGAAAGACATAATTTTCATCTCTTTTCTTCTTGCGCTTATTTTACCTTTGGAGGTATTATTTTATTATGTACGAAATAACAGTTAAAAAAACTTTTGCGGCGGCACACCGTTTACCTGATTATAAAGGACGGTGTGCTGCCGTGCACGGGCATACCTGGACGGTAGAGGTCTCGGTGGCTGGAGTATCTTTAGATGAAAACGGTATGCTTATTGATTTTATCCAGCTTAAAGAAATGGTGACGCAAATTACCCGGGATTTTGACCACCAGTACTTAAACGATTTAAAATTAGCCGATTCAGTAGTTACCACTCACCCTACGGCGGAAAATCTGGCGCGTTATATTTTTAAGCAGTTAGGTAAATTACTACCGCCTAACCTTAGCTTAACCAAAGTAAAGGTGTGGGAATCAGCAGATACTGCTGCTTCTTACCAGGAGGGGGTTTAGTTGCTTTTGAAAAGTGTAGTTTTGCTTTCTGGCGGCCTTGATTCTACCGTTTCTTTAGCCCAGGCCATGCGGGAAAGTAAAGTGGAACTTTGTTTAACCATGGATTATGGTCAACGGGCGGCCCCCCGGGAAATAAAAGCCGCCAAGGAAATTTGCCTTTATTACCATATACCCCATCAGGTGATAGAATTACCTTTTTTAAAACAAATTACGCGTACGGCTTTAGTTAACCGGGAAGCTAAAATACCTGAACCAGCAGAAGAAAGTTTAAATGACCTCACCATTACCCGGAGTACAGCGACCGCGGTTTGGGTCCCTAACCGCAATGGTTTGTTTATTAACCTGGCGGCTTGTTTTGCGGAAAGCCTGGGCTGCAACTTGATTGTGACCGGCTTTAACCGGGAAGAGGCCGCTACTTTTCCCGATAATAGTGAAGATTTTATTCACGCCGTTAATAACGCTTTAAACTTTACGCTTACCCCCCGTAAAGTGAAGGTGGTCAGTTACACCCAAAGATTGGATAAAATAGAAATCGTTTATTTAGGACAGCGCCTGGGAATTCCCTGGGACTTATTATGGAGTTGCTATTTTGGCGGGCAAGCGGCTTGCGGGCAGTGTGAAAGTTGCCTTCGTTACAGGCGGGCTTGTAAGGCAGCAAATCTTTCTTTATAATGACTTTATAATAACTATGTATACTTATTTTTTTCCGGAAAGATTATTATATGACGGTACCCAGTTAGCTTCTTTGTGGGCCTTGCGGAATTTTCGTCTGCAAGGGGACAGTATTGTTAGTTTTCGAGGCCCCTGCCGGGTGGATTGCTCCGCGCTGGTTGACGTAAAAGATGTTCTTGATCAAGCGCCTATTTTTAGTGAAGATATGCTGCATTTTATTGTGGAACATTTTGAACTAGATTTAACTAAAACTATTTTACGGCAACGGATTTTAATATCCTTGATTAAAGAAATTTTAGAAACAAAAAGAAGCCTAAGCTTTAACCGCCGCGGTGATGACCTCTTTATAGGGGAAAAAAAGCTTTCGGTTTCTATTGCTACCCTTACGCCGGTATCCACCATGATTCATACCGGCTTAAATACAACCAGTAAAAATACCCCGGTGGCAACCGTAGGACTTTTGGAAGTGGGTTGGACCGAAAAAGAGCTTCCGGTCTTGGCAGAGTTAATCTGTCAGTCATACGCCCGTGAAATGCAGGAAGTGCAGCAAGCCCGCTGCAAAGTGAGGGGTGTGGGATAAATAAGAGGGGAGACTACCGGAGTTGCGTGCCCTTTAAGAGAAATCTTTTCTTCTATGCAGGGAGAAGGTTTAGCCTTGGGGCAGCGCCATATTTTTTTACGTTTTCCTGCTTGCAACCTTAATTGTGCTTATTGCGATACTCCCCGGGACCCTTGCCCTACTTTTTGTTGTTGGGAGTGTACGCCAGGGAAACGGGATTTTGCCTTTTTGCCTAACCCGCTTACGCCAGAACAAATCATGGCGGCCGTGAATAAATGGGACTTGACTTTGCACCACGCGTTTAGCTTAACCGGGGGGGAGCCCCTTTTGTACGTGGATTTTTTAACCCGGTTAATTCCCTTATTAACTGGGACCCGGGAAGGCATTTATCTGGAAACTAATGGTACCCTGCCGGAGCAGCTAAAGCGAGTTATTTCATTAGTAAATATAATTGCTATGGACTTTAAATTACCAAGTTCCTCCTGTTTGCCGCCGCTTTGGAAAAAACACCAACAGTTTTTAAGTGTGGCGCAGCAAAAAGATGTTTTTGTAAAAATAGTGGTTACGGAAAATACTACTGATGCGGAAATAAAACAGGCCCTTAAAGTAATTAAAGCGGTAAAGGAAGTAGCCGTAATTATTCAACCAGTAACCTTACCTGCCAACAGAACAGGTGTTAGCCCGTCAAGAATACTGGCTATCCAAGAACTGGCTTTGCGTGAAGTGCGTGAGGTCAGAATAATTCCCCAGGTCCACAAGTGGTTACAGCAACTTTAAATAGATTAGGGGGAAAATTAAATTAAATGATTGACCGGCCAAAGGTAGAACAAGCGGTACGCTTATTTTTAGAAGCAATTGGCGAAGACCCTGACCGGGAAGGCTTACGGGAAACACCTGCCCGGGTGGCCAGTATGTGTCAGGAAATTTTTTGCGGCCTGTGGGAAGACCCTCAGGTACACTTGCAAACTATTATTTCCGAAGAGCATGACGAAATGATTTTAGTTAAAGATATTCCCTTTTACGCTATTTGCGAGCACCACTTGTTACCTTTTTTTGGCAAGGCGCACGTGGCTTATATTCCCCAACATAACAAACTGACAGGTCTTTCCAAGTTAGCCCGGGTAGTCACGGGTTTTTGTAAGCGTCCACAGATACAAGAACGGCTAACCACCCAAATAGCCGATATTATTGATACTAAACTTAACCCCATGGGCGTACTGGTTATAATTGAAGCTGAACATATGTGCATGACTATGCGGGGGGTAAAGAAACCTGGTTCAAAAACAATCACTTCGGCCGTACGCGGCGTTTTCCGTAAAAATGCCGTTACCAGGGCCGAAGCTCTGGCGTTAATTAAAGACCAATAAAAAGACAAATAAAATGTACGAATCTGATTCTGGGTGCCGTACATTTATTAAATTAATGAAGGGAGATTAGGGTTAAAATGGGAGAGAAAAAAGTTACTGCTCCTTTACCGGGAACTATATTAAAAATTAAAGTGGACGTTGGTCAAAAGGTTTCACCAAGAGATGTAATCTTAATTATTGAAGCAATGAAAATGGAAAATGAAATTGATGCTTCGGTTAGTGGTGAGGTAAAAGAAGTCTATGTTAAAGAAAGGCAGACTGTGAAGACAGGGGCGCCGTTAGTATCTATATCTATAAGTTAAGCTTTTTTATTAAAATTGGTGCCCCTGCAATATAGAATGTGATAGTAGATTTTTTTGGGCGTAATTTATTACGATAAATAAAGCTAAGCCAAAAACAATAAACCCAAGGAGGTATAAATAGTGGTTGACTGGTTAAATGCCTTGACAATATCCGTGACGGGAATCGTTTCTGTATTTCTAGTATTGGGTATTTTAAGTATGGTTGTTGGCTTATCTGGCCGTTACTTTATCCGTAAAGAAAAAGAGCAACCTGAACAAAGTAAGGAATGAGGAATGAACTTATGCTAGAACAGTTTTTAGAAGCTTTTCAAGGAATAGGCATACTCAACCTTACTTGGGGAAATATGGTAATGTGGGTTATTGCCTTTGCGCTTCTATACCTGGCTATTAAAAAAGGGGTTGAACCACTACTATTGATGCCTATTGGATTTGGCATTTTTGCTGCTAATTTTCCCTTTACCGGTTTGATGGATAAAGGAGGGCTTTTTTATATTTTTTATCATTATGGCATCGAAAACGAACTAATTCCACCCCTTATTTTTCTGGGTTTAGGGGCAATGACTGACTTTGGACCGGTAATCGCTAACCCTAAAACGTTTTTATTAGGGGCAGCTGCCCAAATAGGGGTTTATGTGGCGTTTTTTATGGCCTTATTACTTGGTTTTAGTATTCCAGAGGCAGCTTCAATTGGTATCATTGGAGGAGCTGATGGTCCTACCACTATTTACCTGACAGCTAACCTTGCCCCTCACCTGTTAGGAGCAACAGCGGTAGCGGCATATTCATACATGGCTTTAGTACCCATTATTATCCCGCCTATAGCCAAGCTTTTAACTACGGCTAAAGAACGAGCTATGGTAATGAAGCAAATGAGAGAAGTTGGCAAAGGCGAAAGAGTTGTTTATCCTTTATTGGCCAGCATCGTAATTATATTGTTGGTACCTAAATCTGCCCCGCTTATTGCTATGTTTATGCTGGGTAACTTGTTTATGGAGTCAGGTGTAGTAGAACGTCTTACTAACGTATCTCGAGAAGCATTGATAAACATTGTGACTATTATACTTGGTGTTGGAATAGGAGCTACTATGTCAGCGGAAAACTTTTTAAATCCTAAAACCATTTATATTTTTATCTTAGGTGTAATTGCCTTTGCCTTTGCTGTTGCTGGCGGGGTTCTTATTGCTAAATTAATGAATCTGTTTATAAAAAATAAGGTGAACCCTCTTATTGGTGCGGCTGGTGTTTCTGCTGTGCCTATGTCTGCCAGGGTAGTACAGATTATGGGTAGAGAAGCCAACCGGGATAATTTCTTGCTTATGCAAGCCATGGGGCCTAATGTAGCCGGAGTTATTGGTACCGCAGTAGCTGCAGGAGTATTTCTAAATATTATTAAGTAGTTTCTTCTGTCGACTATTTTTGGAGGTTATTTATGCGCATTCTAATTAGTAATGATGACGGTATTCAGGCTGAAGGGCTAAAAGCTCTGATTAATAGCTTACAGGAAGTAGAAAATGTTGAATTATATGTAGCTGCTCCCGACCGGGAACGCAGCGCGGCCGGCCACGGGATTACCGTTCACCGCCCCTTACGCGTGCAAACGGTAGATATTTCTTTTGGTCAGGGATGGGCGGTAGACGGAACGCCGGCTGATTGTGTTAAGTTGGCCATTGAAGCTTTGCTACCTGAACCGCCAGATTTAGTCATAACCGGAATTAATCAAGGTCCAAATTTGGGAACGGATGTTTTATATTCAGGAACAGTTTCGGCCGCCATTGAAGGGGTAATTAATGGTTTTCAATCCCTGGCGGTATCCTTAGCCAGTTATACTTACCATGATTTTGCCCTGGCCCAAAATTTTATTAAACAATTGCTATTCCTGGTTAAGAAAAGGGGAATTCCCTCAGGCACCCTCTTAAATATAAATATTCCGGCCGGACAGTGGCGCGGGGTTAAAATTACCAGACTTGGTAACCGGCGGTACATTAACGTTTTTGATAAACGCACCGATCCCCGCGGGCGGATTTACTACTGGATGGGTGGACAACCTATGGACATAGAGGATGATAATAACAACGATACAGACGTAGGCGCCATAAAGGCCCAGTATATTTCCATTACCCCAATCCAATTGGATTTAACAGACTACCGTACCATTATAAAATTGCAGCATTGGCCCTGGTAGTAAGCAAGGTAATTTGTTAAAATAAGGCGGAAAAAAATAAAAATAAACGGCATAAAGTAACATAATTTACTAACTCTGGCATTATATAATGAGCTCAGAGTTTTTTTTATTTTTCAGGTATATTTCTTATACCCAGGCATATATTTATGAAAATAAATATTAAGACAGGCGCAATCGCGGGAATAAAATTCCTTTTTAAGGGTGATCAGTAAATTTCACGCCTCTTTTGAAAAGGGGTTGAATAATGCAAAATTATATAGTATACGTAGACCAGGTTTTTTTATCTAATTTATTTATTAATTACTTAATTTTATGGCTTACCGGCCTGTTTAGCGAAACAAAAAGCAGTTTTTTTCGTCTTCTGCTTGGGGCCGCAGCAGGTAGTTTTTATTCTTTAGCCTTATTTTTACCGGGGTCAAGCCTGCTGTTCAGTATCCCTTTAAAGCTCTTATTTTCTCTTTTTATGATTCTAACTACTTTTGCTCCCTTACCAAAGCCACGTTTTTTAAGTTGTTTAGGAATATTTTACTTAATCTCCTTTTCCTTAGGTGGTTTTCTGTTAGGGTTTCTTTATTTCCTGAATAATACGGCCGGAATAACAGTTAGCCAGGATTTAACGGCAATTAAAGTTTATTTTTGGCCGGGCCTGCTCCTGGCTTTTTTGGCGGCCTGGTTAGCGTGCCGGACAGGGGCACAAATTTTATTTAGAAGGCTCCAGCGGCTTCACCTTCAAGTACCCTTAAAGATTTATATGGCGGGAACTGAGGTAGAACTGACCGGTCTTATAGATACGGGCAATAGCTTAACAGACCCACTTACCGGCAGCCCCGTAATTATAGTCGAGTATAGGGCTTTAAGCAAAACATTGCCGGAGAAAGTAAAAAAGCTTCTTGAAAGCTGTTTTACGGAAAATAAATTTAACGTTAGAGGATTAGAAACAAATAGTTGGGCTACCAGGCTGCGTTTAATTCCTTACCGGTCCTTGGGACAAAATAATGGTTTTTTAATTGGCCTTAAACCAGACCGGGTAGAGGTTTACCGGGAGGAGCAAATGATAGTTATAGAAAAAGCAATAATTGGTATTTACTTAAAAAGCTTCAATTCCAGCCATACCTACCAGGCTTTACTCCACCCTAATCTTTTAGCGGTGGCTTAAATTTATAATTTTAATATTAGGGGTGATTAAAAATGAAGTGGTGGCGATTAAGATTGCTTGTTCAGCTAACAATAGTCAAGGTTTTACAGTGGTTGGGGCAGGGGCGTGAAGTTTATTATGTTGGAAGTAGTGAGGCTTTGCCACCTCCCCTTACCATTGAAGAGGAATCCTATTTAATTAACAAACTTGAAGCCGGCGAAGGAGCTGTCCGGACTGTTTTAATTGAACGCAACCTCAGGCTGGTGATTTATATTGCCCGGAAATTTGAAAATACCGGAGTAGATATTGAGGATTTAATTTCTATCGGCACCATTGGTTTAATTAAGGCGGTTAACTCCTTTGACCCCGTCAAAAAAATTAAATTGGCCACTTATGCCTCCCGCTGCATTGAAAATGAAATTTTAATGTACTTACGCCGTAATAACAAGACCCGCCTAGAAGTTTCTTTTGACGAGCCCTTAAGTATTGATTGGGACGGGAACGAATTACTTTTTTCTGATGTTTTAGGCACTGAAAACGATCTTACCTATAAAAGCCTAGAAGAAGAGATAGATAAAAAGCTTCTTTTTCTGGCCCTGCAAAAACTTAACAAACGTGAGCGTAAGATTATGGAGTTACGTTACGGCTTAAATAACAATACCGAAAAAACCCAAAAGGAAGTAGCTGACTTGCTGGGTATCTCGCAGTCTTATATTTCCCGGTTGGAAAAAAGGATTATTTTTCGTTTAAGAAGAGAGATGCTTCGGATGGAATAACATAAGGAGGCAAGGTACAAAGGCACAAGGATACAAAGCTTATTGATCACCTCTTTTTTAACTAAAATGACCCTCCCCCCATCCCCCTCCCCTTGAGGGAGGGGGATTGACCGTTCCCCTCTCCTCTTGAGGGAGGATTGACCACCATTCCCCCCTCCCCTTGAGGGAGGGGGTTAGGGGGAGGGGGAATTGAAAATACAGTAAAGTAGCTGCTTCATTTTTTTGTTTCTCCCTGGTTAACCAGGGGCATTTTTTATTTTTAACCTTTTTAGTTGTTTCATGGGAAAAGAATAAAACTATGTTATTAAGGTAATAATGAAATTGAGGTAATACTAAAAAATAAAAAAATATTAGGAGTGAAGGAATAACAATGTTGGTGAATAAGGTAGAAATATGCGGAGTAAACACATCAAAACTCCCGGTACTTACCGAAAACCAAAAGTGTCAGTTGTTCAAAGCAATGCAGCAGGGAGATCTTTCTGCCCGCACAAGCCTTATTAACGGAAACCTTCGCCTGGTATTAAGCGTTATTCAGCGTTTTGGCAACCGGGGGGAATATGTTGATGATTTATTTCAAGTTGGTTGTATTGGATTAATAAAAGCAATTGATAATTTTGACTTATCCCAAAACGTAAAATTTTCCACATATGCTGTTCCTATGATTATTGGTGAAATCCGGCGTTATTTACGGGATAACAACTCCGTTCGGGTTAGTCGTTCCTTACGGGATACAGCTTATAAAGCCTTACAAATTAGGGATAACCTGGTTAACCAGTATTCCCGGGAACCTTCAATTAACGAAATTGCCCGCGAATTAAAAATGCCTAGGGAAGAGATTGTTTTTGCTTTGGATGCCATCCAAGAACCTATTTCTCTTTTTGAGCCTGTTTACCATGACGGTGGTGACCCTATTTACGTAATGGATCAAATAAATGACGAAAAAAACCAAGACTTATACTGGTTGGAAAATATAGCTATTCAAGATGCCTTGCGCAAATTGAGTAACCGGGAAAAACTTATTCTTAATTTGCGCTTTTACGCAGGTAAAACGCAGATGGAAGTAGCCAAAGAGATTGGAATTTCTCAAGCCCAGGTTTCCCGTTTGGAAAAAGCCGCTTTAAATCATATCCGTAAGTACCTGTGAATACCAGGTTTGAAAAAGCAAAGCTCTGGGAAAACTAACATTAAAAGTACCTTAAAAAGTATCTTAATAAGGAGTGACGGACGCTTATGATTAATAAAAACAAAAAAACGCGAAAATATCGAAAATATACGGTGATAATGCTGGTAAGCTTATTAGCCTTAGGGCTGGGACTGGGCGGTTTTTGGTTGCGTAAACAAAACGACCAGACCTGTTTTTATCCTGGTTTAATTCGCTTTCACGTAATTGCCAACAGCAACAGTGCAGTTGACCAGGCTTTAAAATACCAGGTGCGTGACGCAATTATTAAAAATATGTCTGGAAAGTTTGCCGGGATAAAGGATATAACCACCGCAAAAAAAGTTGCCCAGGTAAATTTAAAACGTATCCACGATTTAACGATACAACAAATAAGTAACGAAGGTAAAAATTACCCAGCAAGGGTAGAAATGGGAAGATATTTTTTCCCACCCCGGAAATACAATTATAAGGTAACCAGTACGACCGGTGTTTCAACCCGGGAAATAACCTTACCGGCCGGCCGTTATGAAACAGTCCGGGTAGTTATTGGTCAGGGAAAAGGGGATAATTGGTGGTGTGTTTTGTTCCCTCCTTTATGTTTAACTGACCCGGTAGGGGTAGTTAAAACCACCAAATCACCGTCAAAAGTAAAGGAAACAGAACCGGCCTTTCGTTTGAATACGCCACAAACAGTAACCGCCTGGGCGCCAATATCAGCGGAAGCAAGGGAAAAAGCACCGGCTGAGGCAAAGGACAAAGTATCGTTAACTAAAAGGACCCAAAAGACCCAGGTTGAATTCCGCTTTAAGACCTTAGAATTAATGCGTCAGGTCATGGCCTGGTGGAAGAGCTAAAGTAAATAATCATTGTAGGGGCGTTAAATTTAACGCCCCTAATCGTGGTCTATCCGGCCCTCCTTTTGACATAAGTATGTACACAGGAGGTGCGGGTAAGATGATAAAAATTTCTGATTTACGGGTGCGCGAAGTAATTAATATAGTTGATGGGCGGCGCTTAGGACCGGTTAAAGATATTGACCTTGACCTGACCAGAGGTTACCTAAGCGCTTTAGTTTTACCCGGACAAAACCATTTTTTTAGGGGATTTTTTGGCCGGGAAGACGAAATAATTGTGCCCTGGGAAAAGATTATTAAAATTGGGGTAGACGTAATACTGGTTGAATTGGGCAACGGCAGCTAAGCTAAACTGCATTTATGTTCCGTAAAATTTAACGAAACAATTCACAAAAAATAAATTAATAAAAGATGTTGCCAAGCTAAAGGTCTTATGTTAGAATTTTTTTGAGGATAAAATCAAAAAGAAGTATACCTCAAAAAAACTAATTAAAAAAAACTAATAATTTAATTTAATGTAAGAGTTATCCGCTTGGAGCCAACAGGACCAAGACGGTTTTTTTGGTCAATGAAATGCTTACGGGTAGCCGTAAGTTTTTTTATGCGATACACCTTCAGAAAATTATAAATTTTAAAATATCCTAAAAAGTTTTAATTTTAAGGAAAAAAAGTAAATGTCAAAACCTTCATTTGCCTTAATAGGGTGCGGTAAGGTAGGCAGTGCTTTAGCTTATCTTTTAAAAGAAAAAAATTATCCGGTAGTTGGGGTAGCTAGTAAAAGTATTGCTTCGGCCCAAAAATTAGCTAAAAAATTAAACTGTGAAGCCGTGAATAAACCGGAAAAAATAACGCCTCAGGCAAAGTTGGTTTTTATTACTACTCCCGATCGTGAGATTGCCCGCATAGCCTTAAGTCTGGCTAGTCATGGGGGTTTTCGTCCGGGTCAAGTAGTTATTCATACCAGTGGTGTTTGTGGGGCTGGCGAATTACATGGAGTACGGGAAGCGGGGGCCTTTGCCGTATCCATGCACCCAATTCAAGCGGTAGCTGATGTAAAAACAGCCCTTAAGAATTTACCTGGTTCTTATTTTGCCCTGGAAGGAGATGTCGAAGCACTACCGGTAGCAACCGC
This sequence comes from Firmicutes bacterium UBA4795, assembly GCA_002402825.1. GTDB lineage: Bacteria > Bacillota > Desulfotomaculia > Desulfotomaculales > Nap2-2B > SCADC1-2-3. The sequence goes on along the minus strand of DHGP01000006.1, from coordinate 38,497 downwards.
CATAGTTTCTGATTTAGGGGGGCGTTTTTTCTTTATTCAGGCTAAAGATAAGCCCCTTTACCACGCGGCAGCCTGTATAATTTCAAACTATTTAGTTGGCTTGGCATACTTTAGCACGGGATTGTACCAAAGCTTTGGGTTATCAAGAAAAGAAGCTTTTCAGGCCTTGTTACCTCTTGTTCAGGGTACGCTTAATAACATTAAACAAAATGGTCCCACGTTAGCTCTTACCGGGCCGATAGATAGAGGCGACGAAAAAACCATTATAAGTCATTTAAATGCCCTAACGCAAAAGGTAACCCAGGAGGAAGTGGCTCTTTACTGTACCTTAGGGTCATATATCGTTTCTGTTGCCCGAAAAAAAGGAAGCCTTGACGCTGAGCAGGCAGCAAGATTGCAGACAATTTTTGCGAAGGGCAAAACTCAGCAACATCCTTTAGAAATGTTGAAAGACAAGTGAAAAGTCTCTAGTGTCATTTTAAAGGGGGAAAAGTATTTTTGAATAAGCAAGTAACCACAACCTATTTTAGGCAGGCTAAAAAAGAAGGCAAACCAATTACTATGCTCACAGCCTATGATTACGCGATGGCCAGGCTTACAGACGTTGCCGGAATTGACGCTATTTTAGTCGGTGATTCCTTGGGTAATGTAATGCTGGGTTACGATTCTACTATTCCGGTAACTATGGACGATATGATTCATCACCTAAAAGCGGTATGCCGGGGGGTAAACAGAGCCATGGTGATTGGTGACTTGCCTTTTCTTTCTTATCACTGCTCTTTTGAACAAAGCATTAAAAATGCCGGTCGTATTTTGCAAGAAGGCGGTGCTCAGGCCGTTAAATTAGAAGGGGGACAAGAAGTTGTGCCTGTAGTTCAAGCCCTCACTGCGGCAGGGATTCCGGTTATGGGTCATTTGGGCCTTACCCCCCAGTCAATTTACCAGTTGGGCGGTTATAAAGTACAGGGTAAAGAAGAAGCTGCCGCCAAAAAGCTTGCTTGTGATGCCCAAGCTCTTCAGAAGGCCGGGGTTTTTGCTTTGGTTTTAGAATGTATCCCGGCTATGTTGGCCCGGTATTTGACCGAAAAATTAACTATTCCTACCATTGGGATTGGGGCAGGGGTAGACTGTGATGGGCAGATTTTGGTAATTCATGATTTACTTGGTTTGCTTGAAGGACAAGCACCCAAGTTTGTAAAACAATACGCTAAACTAAGGGAAGAGGTTATTCAGGCTATTCAAACTTACCGGGCAGAAGTACAAAATAGAATTTTTCCTGGTCCAGAACAAAGTTATACTATGGCTAAAGAAGTGATTGATAAAATAAAGGCGGAAGAATTTTTTTAGGAGATTGTCGAAAAACTCTTTTATCAATAAGTGGAGCGTAAAAAATGTTGATTTGCCATACAATTAAAGAAATAAAATCTTTTACCCGTCAAGCCGCATCTCAAGGAAAAACAATTGGTTTTATTCCAACTATGGGTTATTTTCACGCCGGCCATTTATCTTTAATGAGTGAAGCAAAAAAAATCTGCAACGTGGTGGTAAGCAGTATTTTTGTAAACCCAATTCAGTTTGGTCCGCAAGAAGATTTTACCTGTTACCCCCGGGATATTGAACGAGATAAAAGATTAGCTGAAGAAGTTGGAGTAGATGCTATATTTATTCCCTCGGCGGAAGAAATGTATCCCCCCCGTTTTTCTACTTTTGTAGAAACAAAAAAAATAACTGATTGTTTATGTGGGAAGTCACGGCCCGGTCATTTTCAGGGGGTAACTACGGTGGTAACCAAGCTTTTTAATATTATCCAACCTGACATGGCTTTTTTTGGTCAAAAGGATTTTCAACAAGCGGCTATTATCCGGCGAATGGTGGAGGACCTTAACCTTGAGGTAAAAATAATACTTGTGCCTACCGTACGGGATAAAGATGGCCTGGCGCTAAGTTCACGAAATGTTTATCTTACCCCCACCCAAAGGCAGGCCGCCTTAAGCATCCCTAAGAGTCTGGCTTTGGCGGCCCAGATAGTAGAAAATGGCGAAAGGGACCCGGCTAAAGTAAAAATGGCCGTTAGTGGAGTATTAGCAGCCGAACCTTTAGTAGAAATAGATTACGTGGAAATATATTCTTTGCCTCATTTAGAGGAAATAAGTTTCTTGCAAGGAGAAGTTCTTTTAGCAGTAGCCGCTAAAGTTGGCAAGACCAGGCTAATTGATAACCTGGTCTTAAAAATACCAGATAACAAGGTCAATCATCCCAAATAAGAGGTGATTTAATTGTTTTTAACCATGTTAAAATCTAAAATTCACCGGGCTACGGTAACAAGCGCAAACTTAAACTACACCGGCAGTATTACTATTGATCAGGCTTTGCTTGAAGCAAGCAGCATTTTGCCTCACGAGAAAGTACAGATAGTCAACATTAATAACGGCGCGCGCTTTGAAACATACGTAATAACCGGTCCACCAAATTCAGGAGTTGTTTGTTTAAATGGTGCGGCCGCCAGGCTGGTGCAGCCTGGCGATATTATAATTATTATTTCTTATGTCCTGGCAACCTTGGAAGAAGCGCAAATTATTAAGCCTACCGTCGTAATGGTAAACGAACAAAATCAAATTACGGAAATATACCGGTCATAAACAAGTGAGACAAGGGGACGGCAAACTTTGTGAAAACTAATTTTGTAAATTATCTTCTCTCACTTTACCCTTATTTTAAGGCAATTTGGGGATAAGGATATAAAAATATAGCATGATATGAGATTTTTTCCCCACTTTGCAAAAATTAATACTCAAATAATTAACTTTTCACCCAGTTTACCGTCCCCTTGTCTCACCCGTAGGGTCGTTAAATTTAATGCCTCTACAAAAGGAGGAAGTACGTTTGTTTAGCTCTTATTTAGTAAATTTTGATACCCGGCAGTTACCAGCTGAAACTTACGAATATGTTATTATTGGCGGGGGTATTGCCGGGTTATATACGGCTTGCAAGGTGGCCCGGGAGGGAGGGCAGGTTTTGGTCCTTACTAAGCATACCCTGGAAGATACCAGCACCGACAAGGCCCAGGGAGGAATAGCGGTTGCTTTAGGTCATTCAGATTCACCGGAACTGCACTTTAAAGATACTATCTTTGCCGGGGCAGGATTATGCGACCCTAAAGCTGTAGAAATACTGGTTAATGAAGGAGTAAACCGCGTTAAAGAATTGATTGAGTGGGGGGCCCAGTTTGACTACTACGAAGGGGAGTTGGCGTTAACCCGGGAAGGAGCGCACAGCCAGCGCCGCATTTTACACGCTTCTGGTGACGCTACAGGAGCAGAAATTCAACGTGCTCTTGTCCACCAAGCAAATAAAATTCCTAACCTTAAAGTACAAGAAAACTATTTTGTAGTAGATTTACTGGTAGCCGACGATGTTTGTTACGGGGTTTTAGCCTGTGATAATATTAACCAGCGTTTTAAGGTATTTTATGGCCGGGTGGTTGTTTTGGCTACCGGTGGTACGGGCCAGATATATGAACATAATACTAATCCTGAAATAGCTACAGGTGATGGTATTGCCATGGCTTACCGGGCCGGGGCGGAGGTTATGGACCTGGAATTTATCCAGTTTCATCCTACCGTGCTTTGTTTACCCGGGGCGCCTTCTTTTTTAATTTCTGAAGCCGTACGTGGCGAAGGTGCCCGGCTGCGGAATTGTTACGGCGAGCAGTTTATGCCCCGTTACCACCAGTTGGCTGAGTTAGCCCCCCGTGACATAGTAGTCCAGAGTATGCTTAAAGAAATGGTCCGGACAAATTCAAAAAACGTTTTTTTAGACCTTTCTCCCCTGACGAGTGAGGTGATCCAACAACGTTTTCCCAATATCACCCGTACTTGTGCTACTTATGGTTTGGATATTACTAAAAACCTTATCCCGGTTGCTCCGGCGGCTCATTACATGATGGGAGGGGTAAAAACCAACCTGCACGGTGAAACCAACATCAAAGGGCTTTACGCCTGCGGGGAGGTATCTTGTCATGGTGTCCACGGGGCTAATCGCCTGGCCAGCAATTCTTTATTAGATGGTCTAGTTTTTGGTTTTCGGATTGTAAAACAAAGTATGCGTTTTTTAACCAGTTACGTTCCTTCGTCAGTTGAATTCGTTTATAATAATTTAAAACCGCCCAAGGAAACAAAAATAAATAGTTTAAGACGGGAATTACAAGCGGTAATGAATAAATACGCTGGTCCTGTCCGCTCACGCCAAGGACTAACAGAGGCTTTAAACTTTTTTGAAAACCAGGCTGATTTGTTCTTGAGTGAGGCAAAAAATATTGCCGAAATGGAACTACGTAATATGTTACTGGTTGGTCAGCTGATTTGTGAGGCAGCTTTAATGAGGACTGAAAGCCGGGGGGCACATTACCGGGAAGATTATCCTGCCGTAAGCGAGAGGTGGGTTAAGCATATAATTTTACGTTTATAGGGGCGTTAACCACAGGCTTCGGGCAGGCAGGATGCCTACCCTACGGGCCTGTGCCACTGGTTAACCTACTGTTAACTTTAACTTTTTTGAGGTGAGTTTAAAAGTGACTTTAAGTTACAATCTTTTAACAAAAATAGTTGACCGTGCCTTGAATGAGGATATTGGCTCTGGAGATATAACTACTTTAAGCGTAGTTGACGCTGACTTAACTGGATGGGGCTATATTCGGACTAAAGAAAAGGGCATAATAGCGGGATTACCCGTGGCGGCTGCCGTTTTTCAGCGTCTGGACCAAGAAATATTATTTACCCCCCAAGTTCGTGAGGGAAGTTGGGTCATTGAGGCGCAAATATTGGCGGTGGTAGAAGGCAGGTTGCAGTCTATATTGAGCGGGGAGCGCCTGGCCTTAAACTTTTTGCAGCGTCTGTCGGGCATTGCCACCTATACAGCCACCCTTAAAGAAATAATTAAAGATTTTCCGGTAAATATTATTGATACCCGTAAAACAACCCCGGGACTGCGGGTTTTAGAAAAATACGCCGTGCGCGTGGGCGGGGGATATAACCACCGTTTTGGTTTATTTGACGGAATACTGATTAAAAACAACCACCTTAAAATTGCTGGAGGTATTGCGCGTGCCGTCCAAAAGGCGCGTAGAAGCATATCTCCGTTGATAAAGATTGAGGTAGAAGTGGAGGATTTAGCGGGGGTGGAGGAAGCATTGGCGGCTGAGGTAGATATTATTATGCTGGATAATATGACCCCGGAAGTTATGCGTCAGGCCGTAAAGGTAATTAACGGACGGGCCCGTACAGAAGCTTCAGGGAGAATTAATGAGGCAAATATTTTAGAGGTGGCAAAATCAGGGGTTGACTTTATTTCGATTGGGGCAATTACGCACTCAGCCAGAGCCTTGGACATGAACTTATGCTTGGAAGTGAAAAGACAAAAGTGAAGCAGCGTTTTTTTTATTGCCCTAAGTGTGGGGGAAATTTAAAATATAAGCAATACCGGGAGCGCCCCCGTTTAGTTTGTCTTAAGTGCAGTTATGTTTTTTATGAAAACCCTGCGGTAGGAGTAGCCGCTATTGTTTTAAACGAAGATAAGCAAATATTGCTGGGAAGGCGCTGTGCCACATTAGTGGACGTTAGTCCTCAGGCGTCAGACGTCAGGAGAAAAAAACAAACTAATTCTTTAACCATACCGACGGCCGACGACGAACGACCGACGGCCTTAAATAAGGGGCTTTGGTGTATTCCTTGTGGTTATGTAGAATATGATGAAGATGTTTACCAGGCGGTGATTCGGGAATTTAAAGAGGAAACCAACTTAGACATTGTTTTAAAAGGGGTTTTTACGGTACAGTCTAATTTTCACAATCCTGAACTGCATACCGTAGGAATATGGTTTATGGCTGAAGTAACGGGGGGAGAATTACAGGCAGGAGACGATCTAGATCAACTGGCTTACTATAATCTAACTGACCCGCCACCGCTTGCCTTTCCTACGGATAAGGTTGTCCTGGATATGTTGGCTAAAGCTTTAATCCACCGTTTTTAGAGGAAAAATGAAAAAACAAATTTTATATCTATTGAAAAATGGTTATCCGCAGGCTATTTCAGGAGAAAGTATATGTAAAGCTCTGGGTGTTTCCCGAACCTCAATATGGAAACATATCCAGGCGCTACGTAAAGATGGGTATGAAATAATGGCCCAGCCTAACGTCGGTTACCGCCTGGTGAGTGTTCCTGATTTTTTATACCCGGAAGAAGTTACCTATAACCTGACGACTAATTTTTTGGGTCGCACGGTTTATTATTTTAAAGAGGCGAATTCAACAAATCAAATAGCCAAAGACTTAGCCATACAAGGGGTTGCCGATGGCAGTCTGGTGATTGCCGAGGCGCAAAGCGCAGGCCGCGGCCGCCTGTCGAGGGGTTGGTTTTCTCCTTACGGTAAAGGAATATGGTGTTCGGTTATCCTTTACCCAAAAATTAATCCGGTTGAGGTACCGCCAATAACCCTGTTAGTTTCAGTAGCTATAGCCCAGGCAATCATGGAGGTAGTTGGGATCAAGGCTGGTATTAAGTGGCCTAACGATATATACCTTAAAGGGCGAAAGGTGTGTGGTATTCTTACGGAAATGGGGGCAGAGATGGAGCGGGTAAGGTATCTGGTCTTAGGGATAGGCCTTAATGTAAATATTGAAGCGGGAGACTTCCCTCCCTTCTTAAAAGAAGTAGCCACTTCTCTAAAAATTGAAAGTGGCCGGTCTGTAAACCGGTTACGTCTTTTGCAGGCGACTTTAAAGGAATTAGAAAAGTTATATCTTGTTTGGTTGGAAGAGGGATTTACTCCCATTTTGCACCAATGGAAAAAGTTATGTGTTCACCTGCCTGGTTTAGTGCGTTTAAGCAGCTTAAAAGAAAGCTGGGTAGGTTGGGTAGAAGATGTAGATTTAAGTGGGGCTTTATTATTGCGCTTATCCACTGGTGAGATACGTCGTTTTATCGCGGGAGAAATTTCTTTGCGAGGGGTGACTTAAAATATATGCTCTTAGGGTTTGATGTGGGCAACACTAATATTGTCTTAGGAGTGTATCAGAATAAAGAACTGCTGAAACACTGGCGTCTGTCTACTTTCCCTTACCGTACGGCTGATGAGTATGGAATGTTGCTGATGAATCTTTTTGGTCACGCTGGTATCTCTTTTCAAGATATTAAAGCCTTAATTGTTTCCTCGGTCGTTCCTCCTCTTATGCTGGCTTTAGAACAAATGGCAAAGAATTACTTTAATTTAAGTCCTTTGATTGTTGGGCCCGGCATAAAAACGGGCATGCCTATAAAATATGAAAATCCGCGTGAAATTGGGGCTGACCGTATTGTTAATGCCGTAGCCGGCTATACTTTATACGGTGGCCCGCTTATTATTGTAGATTTTGGTACCGCCACAACTTTTTGCGTTATTTCCGCGTCCGGGGAATATTTAGGAGGGGCTATTGCTCCAGGGATTAATATTTCAACCGAAGCCTTATTTACCCGCGCGGCCAAACTTCCCCGCGTTGAATTGGTAAAACCTCCCTCTGTAATCGGCAAAAATACGGTTAACAGTATGCAATCAGGCATTCTATACGGTTTTGTAGGTCAGGTTGATGAAATTGTTCGCCGGATAAAAAAAGAATTAGGGGAAAACCCCTTTGTCCTGGCTACGGGAGGGTTAGCTGAGCTAATGGCCGTCGAGTCAAGCACGATTAATGAGGTTGATCCTCTGCTTACCTTAAAAGGATTACAAATTATTTACGAGCGTAACAGCAGCGACAAATCTTAAAGTGAGGTTAAGATGAGAATTGCCCTTGTCCAAATTAACCCTATAATTGCTAACATTAAGTATAATACGGCTAAGATTTTACGGGCCATAGATTTTGCCGGCCGGTTAAAGGCTGATTTGGTTATCTTCCCTGAATTGACGATAATTGGTTACCCGCCGCGCGATCTTTTGTGGCGCCAGGATCTTTTAGAGCAGGTAGAAATATCTTTAAAAAAAGATGTTGCTCCTAAAAGCATAAAACTGGGAGTGCTAATTGGTGCTCCGGTAGTTGATTCCGGGAATCTTTACAACGCGGCCTTACTTTTCTACGAAGGCAAGCTATTAGGACGCCAGGATAAAACGTTGCTGCCGGATTATGATGTCTTTGAAGAAAACCGGTATTTTAAACCGGCTCTAAAAAGAAAGCCGGTTTTATTTAAGGGATTAAAGCTCGGCTTGACCGTTTGCGAAGACATTTGGAACGACAAGGATTACTGGAACAGGCGCAATTACCCGGTTGATCCCGTGGAAGAATTAATTGCCCAAGGAGCAGATTTTATCATTAATATTTCTGCCTCCCCTTACCATTACGGCAAGATTGACCTGCGCTCTGATATGCTGCAAAAAATGGCCGTTAAGTATCGCAAAATTTTTGTTTACGCTAACCAGGTGGGCGGCAATGATGAACTTATTTTTGACGGGTCCAGTTTGGCCGTTGATTCTAAAGGTGAAACAATTGGCCGGGCAGGAAGCTTTGGTGAAGATATGCTCTTCTTCAGCTACCAGGATAATGCCCTATATCTGGAAGATTGGGTAAGGACAAAAGAGGAGCTTTTTCCAGAAAAAATTTACCGCGCGCCTTCGCCGGAGGATATAGGTTGCCTTTATCATGCTCTGGTGCTGGGAATTAAAGACTACCTGCGTAAAACCGGCTTTAAACGGGTAGTAGTGGGATTAAGTGGGGGCATTGATTCATCTGTTGTTGCCGCCCTGTCCGCTGCTGCCTGCGGCAAGGAAAATGTTTTAGGGGTGGCCATGCCCTCAAAATATTCTTCACCGAGCAGCCTGGCTGATGCACGTCAGTTGGCTTTAAACCTGGGCATAGCGTACCGGGAAATACCTATTCAGAGTATCTTTGATGGGTATCTGACCACGTTAAATAAAGAAAATGCGCCTTTGGTTGATTTGGCCGAAGAAAACATTCAGGCCCGTATTCGCGGTAATATTTTAATGTTCATTTCTAACCGGGAGGGTTACCTTACCTTAAGCACGGGAAACAAATCAGAGCTGGCGGTGGGGTACTGTACCCTTTACGGAGATATGTGCGGTGGGTTGGCCGTTATTTCTGATGTACCTAAAACAATGGTTTATGTTTTAGCCAGGTACATTAACCGGGAACGGGAAATCATCCCCGCTCAAGTGTTGATTAAGCCTCCTTCCGCCGAACTAAAGCCAGACCAAACCGACCAGGATTTTTTACCTCCTTATGAAATTTTAGATGCTATCTTGCATCTGTATATCGAAGAGAATAAACCGGCGGCAGAAATTATCGCGGCCGGCTATGACGCGGCGTTGGTACGGGAAATTATCCAAAAAATTGACCGGGCGGAATACAAACGACGTCAGGCTGCCCTGGGCCTTAAAGTAACTACCAAAGCCTTTGGCATGGGGCGGCGGATACCAATTGCGTGGCAACAGCAGTAGGAGCGTTAAATTTAACGCCCCTACAAGGGAGGAATTTATTTGGCGGAGCATTTGCAGCATTTTCAGGTTATTCTGGCGACCGCTATTTTTTTGCTTACTTACGCCGTAATTATATCCGAGAAAATTCACCGAGCCGTAGCTGCCATGATTGGAGCTGCTTTACTGGCCCTAACCCAAGTTTTAAGTGTACAGCAAGCCGTTCAGGTTATTGATTTTAATACCATCGGTTTATTAACCGGGATGATGATTATTGTCGGTGTTACCAGACAAACGGGCTTTTTTGAATATATGGCTATAAAAGCGGCCAGGTTAGGGAAAGGTGAGCCTTTTAGAATTATTGGTTCTTTAGCGCTGGTTACGACAGTAACTTCTGCTTTTCTAGATAATGTTACTACGGTACTGCTTATTGTTCCTGTAACCTTTGCCATTGCAAAACAGCTTGAAATTAGCCCCATTCCCTTTTTAGTGGCGGAAATAATTTCTTCCAATATTGGCGGCACCGCCACGCTTATTGGAGACCCGCCTAACATCATGATCGGCAGCAGAACCGGCCTGGGCTTTATGGATTTTTTTCTTAACCTGACCCCTATTATTATAGTTATTTTTATTCTTACCATTTTAGCTATACGGGTTATTTACCGCCGGCAACTTTTTACCAGTCCAAGATTACAGGAAAGCATTTTGCAGTTAAACGAAAAGGATGAGATTAAAGATTATCTTTTACTAAGGAAATGTTTAATTGTAATTGCCTTGACGGTGGCCGGATTTGTCTTGCACCAGTACCTGCACCTGGAATCTTCAGTAATTGCCTTAAGTGGAGCCAGTTTGCTGCTCCTAATTACCAGAGATGACCCTAGCCAGGCCTTTCAGGCGGTAGAATGGCCGGTTATTTTCTTTTTTGGGGGCTTATTTGTTGTAGTTGGAGCCCTGGATAAGGTTGGGGTAATTGAAAGAGTAGCCAAACTTTCCTTAGACGTAACTAATGGAGCGCTGGTTCCGACCGCCACCCTAATCTTATGGCTTTCGGCTGTTGCCTCTGCCTTTGTAGACAATATTCCTTTTGTAGCCACGATGATTCCGCTTATCCAGGACATGGGGAGGTTGGGTCATATAAGCAACCTGAACCTGCTTTGGTGGAGTTTATCCCTGGGAGCTTGTCTGGGGGGCAATGGAACGATCATAGGGGCGTCGGCCAACGTGGTTGTTATTGGAATGGCTGAAAAAAGAGGGGTTCTTATTTCCTTTATTAGCTACCTAAAGGTCGCCTTTCCTTTAATGGTTATGTCTATTATTATTTCTCACCTTTACTTACTGTTTTGGTACCATTACCACGGCGCGGTATCTTTTGCGGGTACCTTGCTGGTAGCCATTATCCTGGGACTAACTTCAAGGCTGCTTAATGGCCGGTTAGTCAAGCGGGAGCAGTTAAAAGTAAAAATTAAACCGGATATTTAACCCGAATAGGTAGGGGCGTTAAATTTAATGCCCCTACTTGGAAGAAAGGATGAAATAAAATGTTTAACGTTATTTTAGGACTTTTATCTTTGTTTATTTTAGGGGTAATTATTCTTCAAATTTTTCTCCAGTCAAAATTACAGGAATTAAACCCCTTAATACGTACTGTTAACGACAGTATCGTTAACTTAAATAATACCTTTCAACAGTTAAATTTTGGTTTAACCGTCTTGAGCAAAACTCAGGAAAAAATCGAACATTCTCTTCGCGAAGAGATAGGGAAAAACAGAGAAGAAATTACTGGTTCTTTAAATCTTTTTGGCGGATCTGTATCAGCCCGTATAACCGAAATGGCAAGCCTTCAGCAAAACCAGTTGGATGGAGTGTTAAAACAAATCAATGCCTTGACCCAATCAAACGAACAAAAATTAGAAGCAGTAAGATCTACCGTTGAAGGAAACCTTCGCTATCTTCAGGAAAACAACGCTAAGAAACTGGAGGAAATGCGGGCTACGGTGGACGAAAAATTGCACCATACGCTGGAGCAAAGATTAGGTGAATCGTTTAAGCTGGTCAGCGAACGTTTAGAACAGGTATATAAGGGCTTGGGTGAAATGCAGACGTTGGCCGTCGGCGTGGGTGATCTTAAAAAAGTGCTAACTAACGTTAAGGCCCGGGGTATCTTTGGCGAAATTCAGTTAGGAAACATTCTGGAAGAAATACTCATTCCTGAACAGTATCTTAAAAACGTACCGACTAAAAAGAACAGCAGTGAAATAGTAGAGTACGCCGTGAAGCTTCCAGGTCCGGATGATTCTGGGCCGGTGCTTTTGCCTATTGACGCTAAATTTCCCCAGGAAGACTATTTGCGCTTATTGGACGCTTATGAAACAGGTAATGTGGAATTAATTGAGCAGGCAGGTAAAGGCTTGGAAAGCAGGATTAAGTCCCAGGCTAAAGACATTTGCGCTAAGTACATCTCAGTTCCCGAAACTACAGATTTCGGCATAATGTTCCTTCCTACCGAAAGCCTCTATGCGGAGGTTTTGCGCCGGACAGGTTTAGTTGAGCATCTTCAGAGAGAATACAAGGTCAATGTAACCGGTCCCTCCACTCTGGCCGCATTTCTCAATAGTTTGGCCGTTGGTTTTAAAACTTTGGCGATTCAAAAGCATTCAAGCGAAGTATGGACCCTTCTAGGCAGCGTTAAAACTGAATTTAACAAATACAGCAGTGTCTTGGACAAAATAGATAAACAACTTAAGACAGTTACCAATACAGTAACGGAAGCCCAGAAAAGAACCCGCGCTATACAAAGAAACCTGAAAAACGTAGAAGAAGCGCCCGAACAAAAGCTTCTTATGCCTGCCGGCTTGATAGAAATGGAACATGAAGAAAATGATGTCAATCACCCCGAATGATACACCAATAAACCAACTTCTGCTATGCAACAGATAAAACCATACATGGGGAAACTAAGGAAATATTTCCATAAAGGAGCAACGTTCATATCCTAAATTTTGCCCTTTGCAGTAATCGCTTTTTGATCAATGCTTACTTTTTATTTAAAATTAGGAAAGCTACTCAAATATCAACTGTATCCGGAAGATTCTTAACAGTATCTATATCTGTGTTGAGCTTGACAATTATCTTGATGTATATTAGAATGTTGAGTAAAAGCCACATTATAGAGGGGGTAGGGTTTTTAAATGCGGGCCATTCAAATTACAATTGATGAAGGTCTGTTAAAAGAAGTGGATCAGGCTGTACAACAACTTGGCATCACGAGATCAGCGTATATCCGGGATGCTCTCCGGCTTACCCTGCAAAAACAGAAAGTTTTACTACTAGAGCATAAACATCGGGAAGGTTATCTTAAAAAACCTGTTGAACCAAGCGAATTTGACATTTGGGAACCTGAACAGGAGTGGGGAAACGGATGAATCGGGGGGAGGTAAGATGGTATGCTTTTAAGCCCCCGGATAAAAAACGGCCCATTTTAATTTTGACCCGAAATTCAGCTATTTCTTTTCTTAACGAAATTACCATTGCTCCTATAACATCGAACATCAGAAATATACCTTCGGAAATTGTAATTGGCCCGGAAGACGGGATGTCTACTATCTGCGCTGTGAACTTCGATCATATTCAGACAGTTTCAAAAGCAAAATTAGGAGAGTTGATCACCACTCTGCCAGTTGAAAAAATGGCTGAAGCCGACTATGCTATATGCTTTGCTTTAGGAATCAAAAGTGTTTAAAAATGATCCAAAATATTTCTTAACTCGTCAGGCAAAGGAACGGTAAATTCAAGGTAAGCTTTGGTGCGGGGGTGGCAAAATCCCAGGGTAGCGGCGTGAAGGAACTGGCCCTTTAAGTTAAAATCAGGGCGGCGGGGACCATATTTAGGGTCCCCAACCACCGGATGGCCGATGTAGGCTAGGTGAACCCGGATTTGGTGGGTTCGGCCTGTTTCCAGGCGCAAGCTTAAAAAGGTATAGCCGCCAAAGCGGCTTATAACTTTGTAATGGGTAATGGCAGGCCTGCCATTAGACATTACCACCGCCATGCGCTTTCGGCAACGGGGATCCCTGCCCAAAGGCAAATTTATGGTGTCTTTATCTTTAACGCAATTGCCGTAAACTAAGGCTAGGTAACAACGGCTAACCTTACGTTCCTTCAACTGCCGGACTAAAGACTGGTGGGCATTGTCGTTTTTAGTTACTACTAAAAGACCAGAGGTATCTTTATCTAACCGGTGAACAATTCCTGGCCGCAGGGTGCCGGTTATGCCTGACAAATCCTTACAATGATAAAGGAGAGCGTTAACCAGCGTTCCCGTGTAATTCCCCGGCGCAGGGTGAACTACCATTCCCCGCGGTTTATTGAGGACAATAATATCTTCATCTTCAAAGCAAATATCCAAAGGAATATTTTCAGGCGTAAGTTGTAGCTTCCGGGGAGGAGGGATCTGTAAAACTATTTTATCCCCTGTTTTCACGCGGTAATTGGCCTTGCTAGGGGCTTCATTTACCATAACCATTTTTGCCGCGATTAGTTGCTGCAGGTACGTACGGCTTAAATTTAGATTTTCCCGGGCTAAAAATACATCCAGGCGCAGGCCGGCATTGGCTGAATCCACGGCATAGCAATTAACAAGAAATATAGTCAGACACCTCTTTGTTTGGAATTGAATGTTGGCCGGCTTAAGGCGTTTTGCTTTTAATTATATCATAACTATACGATACCATAACATTTTTCCGTGTTTTTATTGTGTTTTGTAACTAATTTTAGTAAAATGAGGTCAAGATTTAAAATGCTCAGTATTTTAAATTTTTATAAAAAAAGGAGGCAATTAAGCATGGAGGAAAAAGACGTGGTAAAACAGGAACAAACAAAATTAGGGTCAATTAAGATAGCTGATGAGGTGGTAAAAATTATTGCTGGCCTGGCCGCTACAGAAATAGATGGGGTAGTTGGAATGAGCGGGGGTGTGGTAGGCGGGATTACGGAAATATTGGGCCGAAAAAATTTATCTAAAGGGATAAAAGTGGAAGTGGGTGAAAAAGAAGCGGCGATTGATTTATCCATGATTATTAATTACGGGACGCGTATTCCAGAGGTGGCTGCACAAGTCCAGGAAAAGGTTAAGCAGGCGGTAGAAAAAATGACCGGCTTAAATGTAGTTGAAGTTAACGTTAATGTTCAGGGAGTTTCTTTTGGTCATGAAGGCAAAGAAAAAGAAAAAGAATAGGAACCCCGCCTGAAATATAAAGTTAGGCCAAAAATAAAAGCTTGAAAATAATAAAGTTATTTTAAATTCAGGCTTTAAGGAGGAAATTTAATGAGGCCCTTTGACCGGGTTCTGTTGGTTATTTATTCTTTTTGCCTTACTATTATTTTAGTTATAACTGTTATTTGGGAAGCAGGGTGGATACGCGCCTCTTATCTTTTTCTTTGGGAAAATAATTTGCTCCTGGATTCCAGAGCGGTGTTTATTTTTCTGGGGTTTTTTATTTTAATTGGTATCCGGCTTTTTTGGGTTAGTGTTAAGCCAGAGCGCAAAAAACAGATTGTGGTTCAGAATGGGGCCCTAGGAAAAGTACGGGTAGCCATACCGGCCATTGAAAACCTGGTGGAAAAAACAGTGGCTCAAAACAGTGGGGTAAGAGAAATTAAAGCTCAGGTAACCACCGTACCTCAGGGAATCGGGATTAAAATGCGGGCTGCTGTTACCCCGGATATACAAATTCCAGAAATATCAAGGGTTATTCAAGAAAAGGTAAAAGAAAAGGTACTGGAGATAACTGGTATTACCGTTCAGGAAGTGTCTATTTTAATCAACAGTATCGCGGCTAAAAAATTGCGGGTAGAATAAAGATTAAAACGAGGGGTAGGTCATGGACTTAAATTTATGGCTTGAAATATGGGATAAACACCAGGGGAAGATAATGGGGATAATACTCGGGTTGATTTTTGGC
This sequence comes from Firmicutes bacterium UBA4795, assembly GCA_002402825.1. Classification (GTDB taxonomy): domain Bacteria; phylum Bacillota; class Desulfotomaculia; order Desulfotomaculales; family Nap2-2B; genus SCADC1-2-3. The sequence continues at coordinate 23,085 of DHGP01000006.1, read as the reverse complement.
TTATTGGCCATTTTTTGCGGTATATTTAAGGCTATTTTTATTGTGCTGTGTGTTCTTGCTGGTTATTACCTTGGTAAGCACCTGGATGAACGGGCTAATTTTAAAGATATTTTTACCCGGCTTTTTTCCCGGGAAAAATAGCTATAGGCAGTTTTTAGGAGACTAAGCATGAGTAGAAAACAGGCCAGGGAACTGGCTTTTTTGGTGTTATTTCAAATGGACGTGGGGCAAATCGCTCCGGCAAAAGCCATCTTCCATACCATTCAGGAATTAAATGTTGAACCGCGCGAAAAAGAAAAGGAATTTATCTGCGCCTTGGTTAACGGAACGCGGCAATATTTGGCGGATATTGACCAGGTAATTGCCCTTTTAAGTCAGGACTGGCAGCTTAACCGGTTGGGGAAGGTGGATTTAAATATTATGCGTTTGGCTTTATTTGAAATATTTTTTCGGGAAGATATTCCCCCCGAGGTATCCGTAAATGAAGCCGTTGAACTGGCAAAAACTTATGGTGGTCTAGAGTCCAGCCGGTTTGTTAATGGTATTTTAGGTAAAATAGTACAAAACATCGCGTCTTACCATCCTTTAAGAAATAAAATAAATCCTTAGGAAGGACGAAAGTAAACATACCTGTTTATTCGGTTAGTGAACTGTCCAAATATTTAAAGGAAATTTTTGAGCGTGACCCATTATTGGGTAACGTTTGGATAAGGGGAGAAATTTCCAATTACAAGCAGGCCGTTAGCGGCCACCTTTATTTTACTTTAAAAGACCAGGATAGTTGCCTCCGGACGGTAATGTTTAACTCACGCGTCCGTAAACTTAACTTTTTGCCAGAAGACGGTCTGGCAGTACGGGTACGTGGTTACGTCACTATATTTGAACGAAACGGTATTTACCAGCTGTACGCTGAAGAAATGGAACCCGATGGGACAGGAGCTTTATACCTGGCCTTTAATCGTTTAAAAGAGAAATTACGCCAGGAAGGATTATTTGACGCCCGGCATAAAAAGAAGCTCCCTTTATTTCCGCGCAAAATTGGTCTGGTTACTTCCCCTACGGGGGCAGTGATTCAAGACATGATTGGGATTATTAACCGCCGTTGGCCAGGGGTGGAAATTATTTTTGTACCGGTTGCCGTTCAAGGAGAAACAGCTCCTGGGGAAATAGCCCAGGGTATTTTTAATCTTAACCAGTTGGGCAATGTTGATGTAATGATTGTGGGTCGCGGCGGAGGCTCCTTGGAAGAATTATGGGCTTTTAATACTCCAGAAGTAGCCTACAGTATTTTTCAAGCTCAAGTACCGGTTATCTCGGCGGTGGGTCACGAAACAGATTTTACCATTTCTGATTTTACGGCTGATTTGCGGGCTCCCACGCCATCGGCCGCCGCTGAACTGGTAGTACCGGTAAAAAAGGATATTTACGAGCGGGTTGCCAGGCTGCAAAACCGTCTGGGGCAAATAATGAAACAATACTTAAACCAACGCCGGCAGCAGTTGAATAGTTATTTACTACGGCCGGTTTTCCGTAGACCGGTCCAGGAAATTTGCGGCAGGCAGGAACAAATAATAGATTTTACCGTGCAGCGTTTAAAAAACGCCATTAAAAGGCAGGGCGAGGAAAGGGAAAGACACTTAGCCGTACAAGCTGGCCGGCTAAAGACCCTGAGCCCTCTGGCTACTCTGGCTAGAGGCTATAGTATATGCCTTCGCAAGGACCCCACGGAGGTACTGCGTGACGCTGCAGCGGTTAAAGAGGGAGATAAGGTTGAAGTTAGGTTGTTTCATGGCAAGCTGGATTGCCAAGTGGCCAAAAGTACCCGCGATTGTTCTTCTTACTGATTTTGGGTGGGACCCTTACGTGGGGGTTATGAAAGGGATTATTCTTTCTGTCTGTCCCCGGGCTCAATTAATTGACCTGGCTCATCACGTAACTCCCCAAAACATTCGTGAAGGAGCCTGGCTTCTTCTGGCTAACTACCCTTATTTTCCTAAAGATAGTATCTTTTTGGCCATTATTGACCCAGGTGTAGGAACAAGACGGAAAGCTTTGGCGATAAAAACGGAGGTTTGTTACTTCATTGGCCCTGATAATGGTTTATTATACCCGGCGTCGGTTAAAGCAGGTATTATAAAAGTAATTGAGCTTAGCGTCCCAAAAGACGTCAGCTTTACCTTTCACGGCCGGGACATTTTTGCACCCGCAGCGGCAAAATTAGCCGCGGGTGTGCCTTTTCATAAACTGGGTAAACCTGGAGAACCTGAAATTAAGCTTAACTTTTACCTGGCCGAACGATGTGGGGAAGTAGTTACTATTGACCGGTTTGGTAACGTAATAACGAATGTGCCTCCTTTACTTAGCCGTCAAAGTTACATGGTAAAGCTAATGAGAGGCGGGAAAATTTATTTTACCTTAAAGTTACCTTATTATCCTGCTTATGCCCTGGCTCCGGCTAATATTTTATTTTTAATCACCGGTTCTAACGGCACGCTGGAAATATCCGTTAAAAGCGGGTCCGCCGCATCAACTCTCCTAGTGCAAGTAGGAGATAGGGCGATTATTGAATAAAAATGGTGGTGTTTTCAGTCATTCCCTTTTTTCTTTTTACGTTAATAACCCTCTTACTAGACCAGTTTTCAAAAATAATATTGCAAAAATTTTTAACGGAAGGAGTAACTATTCCGGTATGGCCTCCTTTCTTTTACCTTACATATATTCGTAACCCCGGAATTGCTTTTGGTCTATTTGCTAACCAAAATATGCTCCTGTCCATTATGATAGTTTTAGTAATTATTGCTGCCGCAGCCGCTTATATTTTTTTTACCCAAGGCCATCCTAAAATTAAGGTTGGATTAGGATTACTGTTAGGCGGTGCTTTGGGAAATATAATAGACCGTTTACGTATAGGTCAGGTAATAGATTTCCTGGACTTTCGCTTTTGGCCGGTTTTTAACCTGGCTGACGTGGCTATTGTTTGTGGGGCACTACTTTTCATTGTAGCGCTGGGACAAAAACAAAAAACAGACCATGAGGATCAAAAAATTAGGGAACGGCCTTCTTAACGGAGGTATGCTTTATCTCTTTTGCCTTTAAGATAACATACGAAGACACACAAACCCGGGCCCGCACTGGCATTTTGCAAACTAAGCGCGGTTTCATTCAAACACCTGTTTTTATGCCCGTGGGTACCCAGGCTACCGTAAAAACACTTACCCCCGATGAAGTAAAATCTTTAGGGGCACAAATAATCCTAAGCAACACCTACCATTTATACCTGCGTCCAGGCCACGAGTTAATTCAAAAAGCAGGCGGGTTGCATAGATTCATGAATTGGGAAGGCCCAATTCTTACTGATAGTGGAGGCTACCAGATATTTAGCCTGGCCCCTTTACGCCGGGTAGAGGAAGAGGGGGTTTGGTTTCGTTCCCATATTGACGGAAGCGAACATTTTTTTACCCCCGAAAAAGTAATGGCGCTACAAAAGGCCCTGGGGGCAGATATTGCCATGACCCTGGACGAATGTATTCCCTACCCCGCCACCTACACCCAAACTAGACTGGCTTTACGCCGCACCACTTCCTGGGCTCACCGTTACCAATCGGCGTTTAAAGCGGCTCTGGGGGAAAAAGAGCAGGTAATATTTGGCATCATTCAAGGCGGTACTTACCATGACCTGCGCCGGCAAAGCACCCAGGAATTAATAGAATTAGATTTTCCCGGCTACGGTATTGGCGGTTTGAGCGTAGGCGAACCAAAAGAAATAATGTATGAAGTGCTGGACTATATCATTCCTTTGCTGCCGGCCTACAAGCCCCGTTATTTAATGGGCGTGGGTTCTCCTGACTGTCTGTTGGAAGGGGTGGCCCGGGGAATAGATATGTTTGACTGTGTCCTACCCACCCGCTTAGCCCGTAACGGCACGGTATACACTTCCCAGGGCAAGCTGGTGGTACGTAACGCGGCCTGGACCCAGGACTTTTCTCCTTTGGACCCTGCGTGTAATTGTTATACCTGCCAAAATTTTACCCGCGCCTACCTAAGACATTTGCTAAAGGCCAAAGAAATCCTGGGAATACGTTTAACCACCATCCATAATTTATTTTTTATTTTTAATTTAATGAAAAATATTCGTGAGGCCATTGAAAATAACTGTTTTATGGCGTTTAAACGTGAATTTTTACGGCACTTTAAAGATTAATCCAATTTATGGATTAAAAATTTTTTAGTTTTTAAATAAAGGAAATTAAACATAAAACACGAATTAAATAAACATAAATAAAGAAAGGGGTTTTTAGTTAACTATGAACCAGCAAATTACGGTAATCTTATACCTGGTAATTTTATTTGCCCTGTTATATTTTCTTTTTATTCGTCCCCAACAGCAACGTCAAAAAAGGCATCAGGAAATGATTCGCCAGTTAAAGGTAAATGATGCTATTGTAACCATTGGGGGAATTTTAGGCACGGTGGTTAAATTTAAAGAAGATACGGTCATAATTCGGGTGGCTGAAAATACGCAAATTGAAATTTTAAAAAATGCCGTGGCGCAAATTCGTAAGTAAAAAGAAAGAGGGAAATAGCGTGCAAAAAAATAAAATGCTTCAAATAGCCGGCCTATTCGTGGTTATAATTTTAGCCCTGCTTGTCTCTTTTACTCCTTTGTTTAAATCAAACGAATTTCTTAATAAACATTTGCCTTTAGTTAAAAACATAAACCTGGGGTTAGATTTACGGGGCGGCGTCCACGTGGTAATTGAGGCTAAAGGCCCGCCGGAAGAAATAACGCCGGACAAGATGAAGCAGTTAAGGGCGGTTATTGAACGCCGGGTGGACCAGTTTGGGGTATCCGAACCGGTAATTCAACAGCAGGGCAGCCGCCGTTTGATTGTGGAACTGGCCGGCATTAAAAACCCGGAAGAAGCCGTCCGGAATATTGTAAAGGTAGCCAATTTGGAATTTAAAACCGAAGACAGTAAAACAGTACTAACGGGTGCTGATTTAAAAGACGCCCGGGAGGCAAAAGACCCAGCTTCCAATAAGGTAAAGGTTGATTTGACTTTCACCCCGCTGGGGGCGCGCAAATTTGCGGAAGTAACGGCCGCTAACGTAGGAAAAACAATTGGCATTTACCTGGACGGTCGATTGTTAACAAACCCGGTGGTTAAAGAAGCCATTCCCAGCGGGCGGGCTGAAATATCCGGTGGTTATGAATCTTTGGAAGAAGCCCATAATGAAGCTATTTTACTTCGTTCCGGTGCTTTGCCGGTAAAGGTAGGGATTGAAGAAATGCGTACTGTAGGCCCTTCCTTGGGGGCTGATTCTTTGGACAAGTCCCAGCAAGCCGGTTTAATGGGTTTAATTGCCATATTAATTTTTATGCTTATGTATTATCGTCTTCCCGGAACGGTAGCTGTTTTTGCCTTAATTATTTACGCCATCATTGTTACGCTTGTTTTTTTAGGACTAAAAGCCACCATGACCCTGCCAGGTATTGCCGCCTTCTTGCTTTCTTTAGGCATGGCGGTAGATACAAATATTATTATTTTTGAGCGCTTTAAGGAAGAATTGCGCACCGGAAAAAGCCTGCGGGCAGCCATTGACGCCGGCTTTAAACGGGGCTTTGCGGCTGTTTTTGACGCTCAGGTAACTACGCTAATTGCGGCTATTATCCTTTACTTTTTTGGCACCGGGCCTGTCCGGGGTTTTGCCCTTACTTTAGGCATCGGTATTTTGGTCAGTTTGTTTACGGCCGTGACCATGACCCGGTGGCTTTTGCACCTGGTGGTTGACAGCGGTCTTTTTAAAAACCTTAAGTATTACGGAACATAAAGGAGGACAGGGTATCTTTGCACTTCATAAAACTACGGAAAATATGGTACCTTATTTCGCTGGTAATTATTATCCCGGGACTTATTTCCCTTTTTACAAATGGTCTAAACTTAGGGATTGATTTTACGGGAGGCAATATTTTAGAGGTTCGTTTTGAGCATCCGGTAGCCGTGGAAAAAGTAAGGCGGGTTATAGCCGGCCTTGGAATCGAAACCAGCCGGGGAATTCAAAAAAGTGGCCAGGAAAATGGAAAAGTAACCTATTTAATCCGCACCAAAACTTTAAGTCAGGAAGAAAGCGCTAATTTGCAAAAAGCTTTAGGTAAATTAAGCCAAATGACTGTTTTGCGTAACGAATATGTAGGGCCAATAATTGGCCGGGAACTAACCCGTAATGCTTTGCTGGCGCTTATTGGCGCGGCTATTTTAATGGTCATTTACATTACCATCCGCTTTGAATTTAAACAAGGAATAGCCGCGGTTATAGCTCTTTTACACGATGTGCTGGTAGTTGCTGGTATTTTTTCCCTTTTCCAAATTGAAATTGACAGTACTTTTGTGGCGGCTATTTTAACCATTGTTGGTTATTCAATTAACGATACCATTGTAATTTTTGACCGCATCCGGGAAAATTTAAAGACACGTAGAAAGGACGAAGATTTGGAAGACACAATTAATTTTAGCCTGTGGCAAACCTTGACCCGTTCAATTAATACGGTGCTTACCGTTATTTTTGTGCTGGTAGCGCTTTATTTTTTTGGTGGCAGTACCATTCACACCTTTGTGCTGGCCCTTTTAACCGGGGTTATCAGTGGGGCTTATTCTTCAATTTGCAACGCCAGCCCAATTTGGTTTGATTTAAAAAGGCTAGAACTAAAGGAAAAATTAGCCTAAAAAACTTTTTTGGGGTTATAAAATAAAGTTTTTAGCTTTTTAAGAAAAGGGTAATATTAATATTACCCTTTTTAATATAAGCTAAGGATTAACCTGGTCACGTTTAAATAATTGTATTCGGGGGTAAATTATTTTTTAGCTTAAAGGAAAAGGTGAATAAAAGTGGAAGAGAAAGAAAATCACTGGCTGGAAATGCTACGCCACCAAATAAATGAGTTAGCCTTAAATATGGAAAAAATGAAACTGGCGGAGTACGTCAATTTACTGGAAAATCCCAGGCGTCTTTTATATATTAATTTTATCGCCGGAGTTGCCCGGGGCTTGGGCATTGCGGTCGGCTTTGCCATCCTGGGCGCAGTTATTATTTATATACTGCAGCGTATAGTGGCCCTCAATTTACCTGTAATTGGCAAATTTATTGCTGAAATTGTAACTATTGTGCAAACTAACCTGGCCCGCTAAGAAACCAGAATTTAGATATTATCCGTAACCACTGAATAGTTACTATTATCCGTTATAAGGAGGTTTTTACCGTGGACTTACGGCAAATGCGCCAACGTTTAGAAGAAGAAAAAATACGCCTGCTAGAAAGAATAGATTCGCTGAATAAAACCGGTTTAGCCGCCTCATTGCGCGATTCGACGGGTGAACTTTCTTTAGCTGATAATAACCCGGCGGATATTGGCTCGGAAGTTTTTGAACGAAGCAAAGATTTTGCCTTCCGGGAAGATAATAAAATAAAGATTAAAGCCATTGATGATGCTTTGGCCAAAATAGAAAATGGTAGTTACGGCAAATGTGAAATTTGCGGCCAACAAATTTCTCTAAAAAGACTTGAGGCAATGCCTTATACAACCCTTTGCTATTCTTGCAAGACAGAAAATGAACAAAAAGCACCCTCTTCCGGCCGCCCGATAGAAGAGGAAGTGATCAAAAAAATATCCCGACAAGCTTTGGCTGATGATTTTGAGGATGCCTGGCAAGAAGTTACCCCTTATGGCGAACATGCGGCTGAAGCAGGAGCAGGCTCTTATTATGGCGGGGAGGCCCTGCCGGAAGAAGAGCAGGATTATTCCTAAAAGAAGAAATTAAATTAAAACATTAGATATTGATTAGACGGAGGTTATGCTTTGCGTTTAACTAAACGCTTAAGCGCCATAGTTAACTACGTAACACCTGGTAAAATTGTGGCGGACATTGGCACTGGCCACCTCCAGTTGCCCCTTTACCTGGTAAAAACAAAGCGCTGCCCCCGGGTAATTGCCACGGAATATAATTTAGGACCTTATCAAATAGCTTGTTTTATAGTTGCCTTATTTAACGAAAAGAAAAAAATTGAATTGCGTCAAGGAAACGGTCTGCTTGTTTTGAAGCCTGGTGAAGCGGAAATAGTAGTCATAGCTGGCATGGGGGGAAATACTATTTGCCAATTGTTATCCCGGGCGCCAAACGTGTTAAGCCGGGTAAAAAGGCTGGTCTTGCAACCCGCTACCAGAGCCGGTGATTTACGTTGCTGGCTGACCCAAAACAATTGGCGCCTGGTTGATGAAGTATTAGTAGAAGAAAAGGGTCATATTTACCCGGTTATGGCTGCGGAACCAGGCATTGAGGTTATTCAAGACAAACTGTTATTAGCCGTAGGTCCCCGGTTGGTAGAAAAAAACGATCCATTGTTACCGGCCTACCTGGAAAAGCAAATTCAAATTTACCAACGTATCCTTAATGAACTGGCCAGCAGTCAAAATCCAGTTCATTTAAAAAAAGGGGGAGCATTAGCAACTATAATAAGTAAGTTAAACCAACTACTAGCACATTGCTATGGCAAACTTGACAGAATAGAATAAAAATGCTATTTTTAAGTATCTAAATTTAATGATTTAAAGTACGGGGGGAGAAAGAGAAAAAATGAAAGCAAGGGAAAAAAAGATCAGGGTTTTAATTGCCAATCCAGGCTTTGACGGGCATTGGAAAGGCGCTAAAGTAACCATGGCGTTGCGAGATGCAGGTATGGAGGTCGTATATATAGGAAACCAAACCCCTCAGGCCATATATAAAACAGCCCTTCAAGAAGATGTTGACGTTACTGGTTTAAACCTTTTAACTCCAGAAAGCAAGCCATTGATTGTTGAAACGTTAAATATCTTACAAAAAGAAAAAACGAAAGATTTTTTAGTTATTGTTGGCGCCGATATACCCCCGGAAGAAATAACTTACTTTAAGAATTTGGGAGTAAACGAGGTATTTTCTTTGAAGGTTGAGGTAAACTTAGTGGTTGATTACGTTAAAAATAACGTAGTTTAAAAAACATAAATCATCACCTAATCGTAAGTTGTTGTAAAATTATCATTTCTATTATAAAATAAATACAAAGAGTGAGTAAACCAGGTGATCGCGGGTGTGATTTTTTAAAGATTACACCTGAGGAAAGTCCGGGCTCCACAGGGCAGGGTGCTGGGTAACACCCAGTGGGGGCAACCCTAAGGAAAGTGCCACAGAAATGAAGACCGCCTTTTCAGTCATCAGTTGGCGGATGCCAGGTAGCAGGTAAATTAAGTTATTTTTTCCTGACGACTGACGTCCGACGACTGATGACCGAATAGGTAAGGGTGCAACGGTGCGGTAAAAGCGTACCAGCGGCCGGGTGACCGGCCGGCTAGGTAAACCCCACCTGGAGCAAGACCAAATAGGGGAATAACAAGTGGCCCGCTTTAATTCCCGGGTAAGGTCGCTTGAGGCGGCAGGTAACTGTCGTTCTAGATAGATGATCACCCTTGACAGAACCCGGCTTACAGGTTTACTCACTTTTTTAATTAATATTCCCAGTCAAAATTACTTACCTCGGGCTGACTCAATAAAGCATCTTTCATGACTTTTGTAATCTGAGCCAACCCTTCCTTAGTTTTGGCTTCACAGCGCGCTACCAATACGGCCTGGGTGTTTGATGCCCGTACTAAACCCCACCCGTCAGGAAATTGCACTCTTACCCCATCCACGTCAATAACTTCATACTGTTGTTTAAATAAACCGGTTAATTTTTTTACTACGGTAAATTTTTCTGAATCACTACACGGTACCCTTGTTTCAGCCGTAGAAAAGTATTGCGGTAAGGTATCAATCAGTTCGGATAATTTTTGGTTGTCATGAGAAAGAATCCGTAACAGACGACCGGCGGCGTAAAAAGCATCATCGTAGCCAAAATACTCATCGGCAAAAAACAGGTGCCCGGACATTTCTCCCGTAAAAACAGCGTTTAATTCCCGCATTTTGGCTTTAATTAAAGAATGCCCGGTACGGTAAAAAACAGGGATGCCGCCTAATTTTTTCACTTCATCAACCAGCGCTTGGGAACATTTAACTTCAATGATAGCCGTGGCCCCAGGATTTTTGGGCAAAATTTCGCGCCAGAAAAGAGCCATTAACTGGTCTCCCCAAATAACGCGCCCGCGGTCATCCACTACCCCTATACGGTCGGCGTCACCATCAAAAGCTATCCCTAAATCAGCCCCGGTGGCGAGAGCTGTTTTGATTAAATCCACCAAATTAGCTCTCTTTACCGGGTCGGGGTGATGGTTGGGAAAACTACCGTCAGGCTGGCAATAAAGCGGGGTAACCTCACAGCCCAGGGAAAATAAAAAATCCTCGGCAAAATATCCGGCCGTTCCATTGCCACAATCTACCACTACCTTAAGTTTACGGGGGCCCAACTTGATTTTTTCGGTCAACGTCTTCAGGTAATTTGGTACCGGGTTAGCTTGTTTTAATTTGCCGCTTCCGGAAACAAATTTTCCATTCTCCATTAAACGGCGCAGAGCCTGAATTTCTTCACCGTAAAGAGTACCTGGACCACCAGCGGCTAATTTAAAGCCATTTTCCGGAGAGGGGTTATGACTGCCGGTAATCATTGCGGCGCCGCTAATACCGTAAAGGATACGGGCATAATAAGTAATGGGGGTAATTACTGTACCTATACTGGTTACCTCGCAGCCCGTAGAAATTAATCCCCTGGCTAAGGCAGCAAATAAACGCGGGGAGCTGGGGCGATTATCCCGGCCCACTAATACGCGCTGGTCATTAAACTGCTTAAGATAAGTACCAAATGCTTTACCCAGCTGAAAAACCAGCCCGTCGGTTAAATCCGTATCCGCCACACCCCGAATATCATATTCCCGAAATATAGCCGGATTAAATTTTATCATCCCCTTTAATTAGTTGATTTTGGCGAATATGAAAATGATTATGTTGTAAAATTACCGTATGATGAGTACCACAAACGGGACAAAAAAGGCCTTCGTTATTTTGAAAGCGCATTTCCCCCAAGTGATGACCGCAACAAGTAACTTCAATGCCTGTAATATTTGCCTTAAGTAGATTTACCCGATAGTCCGCCTTGTATGCTTTAGGCAAGACCTTGTTCCCCCCTTATTGTTTATATCTATATTTTACCCTTTTATTGTCTTGTTTGCTAACTAGAATTAAATTATAATTAGTTTAAAGAAAAAAATAAAGAAAAATAAATATACTAAATATTACCATACAGAAATTTATAAAAAAAGAAAAACTTTGTCCGCTAAAAATTGTTTGCTTTTGTAAATAACTGCTGTTATAATTAAAATATCGTCTTAACTAAGTGGCTTTAGACCCGGAACGCTTAAGTAGGAAAAGAACAAATCCCTTAACCTCCGTCTTTAAGCCAAACTAAGGAAGGACGAAAAACTTAGAGAAGGAGGTTATTAATTTGTTCGAGGATAAAACTTTAAACTGTCGGGAATGTGGTAAGGATTTTGTTTTTTCAGCCAGTGAACAGGAATTTTATGCTGCGAAGGGCTTTCAAAACGAGCCGTCTCGTTGCCCTGATTGCCGGGCAGCCCGTAAACAATACCGTAATAGCCGCGGGATGCAGAGCCGTCAAAACAGAGAAATGTATGATGCGGTATGTGCTCGCTGCGGGCAAGCATGTCAGGTTCCTTTTCGTCCCAGTAATGTAAGACCTGTTTATTGTAAAGATTGTTACCAACTTAAAGCACGGGCGTACTAAGCAAAGGTATGGTAGGGGCGTTAAATTTAACGCCCCTATTTTTCTTGGCTGTACAATCGCAAATAATAGTTTATATAATTACTTACCTTTTCTTTAGGCTGAAAAATACTAAAATGGCCTTCGCAAAGAACATCCGCGTTTAAACTAAGCAGCTTTTGCATTGACTGTCTCCACGCTTGTAAATTTGAGCCCCAGGCCGGGTTAAAGGGGCCGTGTATATCCTGGCCAAATAAAATTCTTTTTCCGCCTAAATCTACGTAAGGAGAAATTCCTCCCGGCGTATGCCCCGGGGTATGGAGGCAATTTATTTTTTCCCTGCCTACCGGTAAGGTTTCGGCCGGTTTTTTTAAGATAAGGTCTACCTTTACCGGCTGGTATGGAACCTGATAAAGGGCAGCTCCGGTTAACGCCAGATCCTTGCCTTCTATGGCTGGTAGTTCTAGTTCGTGAGCAACCACCCTGGCCTTTGTTTTAGCGCAAAAATAAGCCAGGCCACCAACATGGTCAATATGGCCGTGGGTGATAATAATATAATTAATCATCTCGGGTCCAAAACCTAAACGGACTATATTATCCCATAGAAAACTGACACTGTGCCCTAATCCTGCGTCAATTAAGGCCAGTTCACCTTTCCCGTCCAAAAGATAAACGCAACAATCATCGCCAGAAGTAATTTGCGGCCCTCCAATCAGGTAAACCCCTTCCCAAACCTGAAAAGGCTTCATTTTGACCCTCCCTTAATGGTCTAATTACCCAGGCTGCACAAAGGGGCGGGAACACGCCCTCCCCGGCAGATAAATTCGTGGCTGGAAAACTGGTGCACTGACATCACGGGTGCCCGGCCCAACAAGCCACCAAATTCTACGTAATCACCAACTTTTTTTCCCGGTACAGGAATGATCCGAACGGCCGTAGATTTGCGGTTTACTACCCCCATAGATATTTCATCGGCAATAATAGCGGCAATAGTCTCCGGGCTGGTATCGCCAGGCACGGCAATCATATCCAGCCCTACCGAGCAGACACCGGTTAAAGCCTCTAATTTATCCAGACTCAATGCTCCTTTGGCCGCTGCTTTGGCCAGGCAAGCATCTTCACTAACCGGAATAAAAGTTCCTGAAAGCCCGCCCACGTACGAGGAAGCCATAGCCCCACCTTTCTTTAAGGCATCAGTTAAGAGGGCCAGTGCCGCGGTAGTACCATGGGTACCAAAACGCTCTAAACCCATCGCTTCAAGGATCTCTGCGACGCTGTCCCCTATCGCCGGCGTAGGTGCTAAAGAAATGTCCACTATCCCAAAAGGAACCCCTAAACGGTCTGCCGCCAAACGGCCGATAAGCTCTCCCATGCGGGTAATCTTAAAAGCTGTTTTTTTCACTATCTCCGCCAAAATACCAAGGTCGCACCTTTTGTTTTTTTCCACTACGCTTTTTATCACCCCAGGCCCTGATATTCCTACGTTAATAGTGCACTCTGGTTCACCGATGCCATGAACAGCTCCGGCCATAAAAGGATTGTCCTCAGGAATATTACAAAAGACCACCAGCTTGGCGCAACCAAGGCCGTTTTGGGCCGCGGTTGCCTGGGCAGTTTGTTTAATTATTTTACCCATTAAATATACGGCATCCATATTTATGCCTGCTTTAGTAGTAGCCACGTTAACTGAAGCACACACTCTTTCCGTCTGCTTTAGCGCAGCGGGAATAGAATAAATTAGCTTTTCATCGCTGGCGGTAAAGCCTTTATGAACAAAGGCCGTAAAGCCGCCAATAAAATTAACCCCTACTGCCTTAGCTGCCTTATCCAAGCATAAAGCAAAATCTGTGTAATCAGCCTCGGGAGTGCATCCGGCAATTAAAGAAATAGGAGTTACGGCAATCCGTTTATTTACAATAGGGATACCATACTCCCGGGCCAAATCATTTCCTACCGTTACTATATTTTTAGCCCGACTAGTAATCTTATGGTAAATCTTTTGCTGCGCTACAGCAGGATTATGATCGGCACAATCCTGCAAATTAATGCCCATAGTAACGGTCCGGATATCCAGGTTTTCTTCCTGAACCATTTTAATTGTTTCCATTATTTCCGCTAAGGTAAGCATGGGTTTATCTCCCTTTTAAAAAATATTAAATGCGGTGCATATACCGAAAAGCATCTTCGTGCTGGGCATCAATACGGACTCCAATTTCCTTACCTTTAGCCAAAAGTTGTTTTTTTAAGGTGTTTAAGTCTAATTTACTTTTTTCCATATCGGCAATCATAACCATAGCCAAAAATTCCTGTAAGATAGTCTGGCTGATATCCAGAATATTAATATTGTTTTCGGTCAGCACCTGCGCAACCCCAGCAATAATTCCCACCCGGTCAGGTCCAAGCACGGTAATTATAACGCGGTTTCCTTTTCCTTGGCCTTTATCCATGTTGACCTTTTCCCTTCTTTCTTACTTTAGCAATTCGTTATTTAAGTTAAAAAATCCTGCCTAATTAAAAACTCTTTCTTTTTTTAAAAAATATGTTATACTTATGGTCAGGTTAAAATAAAAGGTACAAAGTTGTATCTTTTTTGGGGCAAGGGGGCCTTCAGAGCAGGCTTTTGAAAAAGCAGCCTGTGGTTGAGGCTTTTTTATTGATTAGCCCGGATAAAAAAGAAGGGGTGGATTCAAAATAGTGGTAATCCAGACAGCAGATGACGTACTTAACTTAGCCAGAGAATTAGGGGTTAAATTTATTCGTTTACAGTTTACTGATATTTTGGGAGTGTTAAAAAATGTTTCCATTACCATTGAACAATTAGATAAGGCTCTAGCCGGAGAACTAATGTTTGATGGTTCTTCCATTGAGGGATTTGTGCGGATTGAAGAATCTGATATGTATTTGCGGCCTGACCCGGCTACCTTTGTTACCTTTCCGTGGCGCCCGCGTGAAGGAGCAGTAGCCCGCTTAATTTGTGATATTTACAACGCTGATGGCACCCCCTTTGTTGGTGATCCCCGCTGCGTTTTAAAGCGCGCCATTGCCGAGGCAAAAGAATTAGGGCTTGCCATGTACGTTGGTCCTGAGGCAGAATTTTTCCTCTTTCATCTTGACCCCGAAGGAAAACCTACCACCAATACCCATGACCAGGCCGGTTACTTTGACCTTACGCCGGTTGATTTAGGAGAAAATGCCCGGCGGGATATGGTGCTTACTTTAGAACAAATGGGCTTTGAAATTGAAGCCTCGCACCATGAAGTTGCCCCTGGGCAGCACGAAATTGACTTTAAATATGCCGACGCCTTAGACACCGCCGACAAAATTGTTACTTTTAGATTTGTCGTCCGGACCATCGCGCAAAGACATGGTTTGCACGCTACCTTTATGCCTAAACCAATACACGGCTTTGCCGGTTCCGGGATGCACCTTAATTTATCTTTAATAAAAGATGGTATAAACTGTTTTTACGATCCGGAGGCTCACGCGCAATTAAGCAACACCTGCCTTTATTTTATTGGCGGAATCATGCGGCACGCGCGGGCAATCACCACCATTACCAACCCTACGGTAAACTCATATAAACGCTTAATTTCAGGCTACGAGGCCCCGGTTTATATTGCCTGGTCTTTTCGAAACCGCAGCCCTCTAATTCGAATCCCAGCTAAACGAAGGTCATCTACCCGCATTGAGTTTCGCAGTCCCGACCCGTCCTGCAACCCGTATCTTGCTTTAGCCGTGTGTTTAAAGGCCGGTTTGGACGGAATTAAAAATCAAATCCTTCCGCCCCCACCGTGCGACCGGAATATTTACGCCATGACCCCTTCAGAACGGGAAGAGGCCGGCATTGGGAGCTTACCTTTAAATCTTTTTGAGGCCTTGCAAGAATTAAGGAATGATAAGGTGATTGCCGAAGCCCTCGGCCCTCACGTACTAAATCGCTTCCTAGAAGCAAAACAAATTGAATGGGATAATTACCGGACACAAGTACACCCTTGGGAATTAAAAGAGTACTTAACTAAATATTAGTAAAATGTTTTATGTAGGTACTTTCTTCCCTCCCCTTTTGAGGGAGAGGGTTAGAGTGGGGGTGATAATTAAGCCATTGGCCTTAAATCTTAATAGGCTTACTTTCTATATTTGCCTTCCACCTGCCGTGTTGAAACAAAACCACAGAAATTATCCCTTGACCTAATGTGGCAGCTAAAATAGCCCACCAGACCCCATTTACCCCTATGTTGGCTGTTTTAGGAAGGTAAATGGCTATAGGAATTTGAACCCCGATTAAGGTAAAAAAAGAAATAAATAAAGGGGTGGCGACATCTTTGGCCCCAATAAAAGCTCGCCTAAAAATGGTCCAGACGGCCAAAAAAAGCCAGCCTGGTACGGTTATTTTAAGGTAATTAATGCTAACATTTACTACCTCAGGGTTAAGGACAAATAAACGGACCACTTCTCTGGTAAAGACAAATAAAACAATGCCTCCCACTCCCATAATTAGCATATTGAAGCCTGCGGCTGTCCAAGTACTGGCCATGGCACGTTTTATTTTTCCCGCTCCAGCGTTGTTTGACATTATTATGGCCGTAGCCATCGCCAGGTCAAGGCCGGGTAAAGAGGCCAGCGTTAAAAGCCTTGTACCAATGCCATAAGCCGCTAAAGCGTTGGTTCCCCATCGGGCAACAATCCCTATCATTACCAGCCCCACCACGCTTATACCTAACATCTCAACCGTATTAGGTCCGACTAACCGTAGTGTTTCTTTTAACGTATGTAAACGAGGAAAATAAAGTTTAATTTTTTTTAAATCCAACTTTATAAAAGATTTCCCCTTAAATAGAACCCAAATACCGGCTAAAGTGCCTGCTGCTCCGGCAATCACCCCGGCAAGGGCGGCACCATCAACACCTAATTTTGGAAAACCAACACCCAGAATAAGTAAAGGATCTAAAACAAGATTAAGGATTATTTGCCCGCATACAATCAGCATGGGCGAGAGCATATCTCCCCCGCTGCGTAAAATACTATTAATTACATAAACAGGGAAAGTTATTATTGCTCCAGCCATATAAATCCTTAAGTATCCGGTAGCTAAAACCGCTACTTCCGGAGAGGCGCCCAACAATTTTAGCAAACTGGGGGTAATTAAATAACCAACAAATCCCAACCCGAAAGAGGCTGCCATGGTTATAGCTAAAATTTCCCCACTTAAAATACTTGCGCCTTCATAATCTTTTTGCCCTACCAACTCACCTAAAATAGCAATGGTAGCATTGGATAAACCAACCAGGGCAGTCCAAAAAAACATATAGCCGCTTCCTCCCACGGTTACCGCGGCAATCGCGGCAGAACCCAAACGGCTAACCCAATAGGTATCCAGCCCCGTGAAGATGGTATAGAAAATAGTTCCAATCCATAGGGGAAAAACAACTGATAAAATATTTTTAGTTATACTACCGCTGGTTAAATCCTCTTTTTTAAAAAGTTTGTAAAAATTTGGCCAGAAGTTCATTAAAGATAAGCCAACCGTCTTTCATTTTTATCATGTTAAGTTGATACAATTAATTAATTAATTAGGAATTAGGAATTTAGGATACTAAGTTAAAATATTATAGGTTACCTAAAGAAATTACAAGATTTATAGACACTTAGGGCAAAGGTTTTTGATTTATTTAATTACCATCCTAATAACCGGTAAACCTCGCTGTCTATAATTCCTTCGGCCGACAAACCATTTTTCCGTCGAAAAGCTATTAACGCCTTTTCTGTTTTAAGGCCAAAAATACCATCCGGGGCATCCTGGGTATAACCAAGGCGTCTTAAAATGCGTTGGACTTCGTAAACCGCCAGACCACAAGCCCCCTTTTGGAAGGTGTAACATTCGCCTGCTTGATTATAAAAAGGGTTGCCCACAATAATAACCGGTGTTCCTTCGGTAACCCAGGAGTAAACTTCTTCCACGTGAGCATTATGCATCCGCACACAGCCGTGGCTGGCATAAGTGCCAATTGACCAGGGATTATCAGTGCCGTGAATACCGTACACACCGCTGTAAATATTTAACCTCATCCACCGGCTGCCCGTACCGGGAGCATAATAAGCGGATTTTTCAACTACTTTCCAGGTCCCGACCGGTGTTTCGTACTGCGGCTTGCCCACGGCTACCGGATATTTCTGGATGAGTTTTTTATCTGAAAAAACAGATAGGGTTAAATTAAAAGTATCAATTAAAATACATACATCATGATAGGGGGAGGGAACATTATTTTCAGGAGGTTGACTAAGAGCATACTTCCAGTTTATTGCTTTGTTACCTTCTTGAAAAGATTTTTTAAGCCCAGACAGATATTCATAATAACAAGCACAATATTTTAGCGGCTGCTTTTGTGTCTCGCCGGCGTCAGCAACTACTCCAAACTGACAGGACAAAACAAAAAGAGAAAGAAGAAAAAAGATTAAGATACGGCCGAAAGGCAATTTAAACACCCCTCTATCTACATCCTGTTATACAAGTAAAAATTATTATGTATTTTTATATCAAATTAAAAACCTTTATTATTTTTTATACCCGGTAAGCTAATTATTCTTTTGTTCTTTTAATCCTACTCCGACACATAAATGATTATGCTCAGATCAACATTTTCATCAAATATAACGCGATCCAATGCCGGACATCGGGAAGAGATGGCATTTGTTTCAGTTCTCTTTGCCTGCTCCGCCATCGCTCTGAGGAACGAACGGGACACTGACGATCCTTCAATGATTCCAAAAAGTATGGATTCATTGGGAAAGACTGCTTTGAGTCATTCCCATTCTCTGGTACCACAGGGTCTGCTGTACGCGTTTTTTTTCCTGTATGCGCTGGAGTGTCAGATAACCGAATGCAAGAATGACCAGCAGCACATGCCGACGCCAACCGGTCCAGCTTCTGCCCTCATGGTGATCCAGGCCCAGCTCTTCCTTCAATTGCTGGTATCCCTGTTCAATCCAGAACCGTTCATGAAAAAGACGAACCATCTCCAGGGTCGGCATGTCCTGGGGCATGTTGCTGAAGAAGTATCGGAGCTCACATTGTTCTTCATCCTTTTTTCTTCTCTCGATGATCAGCCAGACTTCCTCATGAGTTGTTCCCTTCCTGTAGCCCTGGGCAGGAAATACCCTTCTGGATACAGCCTCAATCACCAATGGTTTATCCAGACAATCCCTCCGAATCTCCAGATGCTCCCAGTCTCCTCCAGCAACACATTTCCCCAGTTCAGAGACCTTTACCGGTAAGGGATTCGTCTCTATCAGTTTTGGATATTTCCTCTTTCTTCCTCTTTTCTTCTCCCGGGGATCGGGTTGAACGAAAACCGGAGATTCCAGAAAGACCTGCGTATTCGAATAAATGCCAACTACATAGCTCTCTTCCCGGTCATCCAACCCCTGGCGAAACTCTGTTATGTTTCCATACCAACCGTCGGCCACCACCGCCCGATGGGGCGCCCCATCCGTTCTGGCCTGATCAACCAGATCCATGGTCATCTGCCACTTCTCCCGGTAATGGACATCCTCCGGCATGTAGGTCTTCTTTCGCTTCTCTACACATTCAGGATCATCCGGATTGTCCCAAGACTGGGGAACAAAAAGTTCCATCGCGTACGGCCAGGCAAAGCCCTGACCCACGTAGGTCAAACTGACTCCGATCTGACAGTTGTCAACCTTCCCAAGAGATCCGCAATACTGTCTGACCACACAGGCACTATGACGTCCCTTTTTCGGAAATCCCGTATCATCGATAACCAACACGCCCTTGGGATCAGCAGTCTCAGCAAGCATCCGTCTCCTGTATTCGCCAAATGCGCCGTCACGGTCCCACTTGACCTCTGTCAACAACCTCTGCATCCCCCTTTCCGAGGCGTGGACCCTCTCCGACATCGGCTCGACAGACTTCCTGTCCCCATCCATCATCAACCCGACTACGTAACATTGCGCCAGATCTCTTGCCTCAACTCTTTTAATGTAAGGAGCAAACATCGACATGTAGTCGTCTATCCCGAAAAATACGTTTTCAGTTTCCATGAAGGAAGCATATCACATCCTCAACAACTTTTCAAGAAATATGTCGGAGTAGAATTAAGTATTCTCAAAAAACTTTATACTTTTAAACAAAGCAGGAAGATTGTAACTGATGGCGAAAAATAGCTTAAAATAATAGCATCAGGCCATAAAATTAATAAAATCTTAACAAGAAATTTACAATATCTTAACCAAAGAATTATTTAAAAATTGTCGTAAAAATGATATAAGTAATAATAGGTAGGTAGTTGTTATAAAACAAAAAATGAACCTATGTTCAGATTTTTAAAGTTTATGAACCAACTAATTAAAAGTAATTAATCTAAAAAGTAACTAATATTTGGAGGTTATTTTAGTGGGGCAACAGCTAAAAGAAATTTACCTTTACCGGGAAATGTTGAAAAACTTGGTGGCCAAGGAACTGCGGGCCCGGTATAAAGGCTCGGTGCTGGGATTTTTCTGGACTTTTTTTAACCCCCTACTAATGTTAATTGTTTATAGCGTAGTTTTTTCTTTCGTTATGAGAGTGCAGACCAAAAACTACGCCATGTTTTTATTTGTAGCCTTACTTCCCTGGAATTATTTTGCAACCTCTGTCCTGCAAGGAGCGGCAAGTTTGGTACAAAACAGCTCCTTAATAAAAAAAATTTATTTTCCCCGGGAGGTTTTGCCCCTTTCAGTGGTATTGACCAACCTGGTAAATTATCTTTTAAGCCTGCTTATTCTAATTCCGGCATTACTTATATTTAAGGTAGAACTCACCCTGGCTTTAATTGCTTTTCCGGCCATCCTAATCGTAGAAACCCTTTTAGTTGCTGCTTTAACTTTTCTGGTAGCCATAGCCAACGTTTATTTTCGTGATTTAGAGCACATTATGGGGGTTTTAATGACGGCCTGGTTCTTTTTAACCCCGGTACTTTATCCGATAGACGTCATCCCCCAAAAAGCAAAGTTTATCTTTAACCTAAATCCTGTTACCCCAATAATTGAAGCCTACCGGAGTATTTTTTACGCCGGGAAATGGCCCCAGTGGGACGCTTTAGGTTACCTTACTTTAGGGCTTCTTGTTCTGGTTATAATCAGCCTTGCTGCCTTTGGCCGGTTTCAGAAGACCGTGGCGGAGGAAATATAGTGATAAATGAATTTTTTAACGCTAATGTGGTGGAAATAAAAGATTTATGGAAGAAGTTTCAGGTTTATCAAGACAAAACTAACTCCCTAAAGGAAAGAATTATTTTTTGGGGAAGGCAGCGGACAGAGGAATTCTGGGCTTTAAGAAATATAAATTTAGCCGTTCCCAAAGGAAAAACCATCGGTCTTATTGGCCGGAACGGTTCGGGCAAAAGCACGCTGTTAAAAATAATCAGCCGGATTCTTTATCCCACTCAAGGAGAAGTGAAGGTAAGGGGAAAGCTTTCCACCCTTTTAGAGTTAGGGGCCGGCTTTCACCCTGACTTTACGGGGCGGGAAAACATATTTTTAAATGCCTCCATCCTGGGCTTTACCAGAAAAGAAATTAAGGAAAGGTTAAACGACATCATTGAATTTGCCGAACTAGGTGATTTTATTGATAACCCCGTACGCAACTACTCCTCCGGCATGTACATGCGCTTAGGCTTTGCCGTGGCCGTCCACGTGGACCCGGACATTTTGCTCATTGACGAAGTGCTGTCGGTAGGTGATTTAGCCTTCCAGGAAAAGTGCCTGGCTCGCATCCGAGACATGCAAAAACAAGGCAAGACCATAATTTTAGTGACCCATGCGCCAAAGCAGGTGGAGGATTTATGCGATATGGCGGTGTGGCTGGACCATGGAGAGGAAAGGTTACAGGGGCCGGCCCAAGAAGTGGCCCAGGCCTATAAGGAATTTATTGGTATCACTTAAGTAGGAAGGAAAAAAGTAGCCCAGTCTTAATCCGGATTTATTATGGCCGGGTATAAAGACCTTAAAAATAGATAGAGTAATCAGACAGGAGGTACGTTATGGGAACCAAAGAGCAACTCATTAGAGAGATAGAAAGGCTTCCGGAGGGTCTCATAGATGAGGTATATGATTTCGTCGATTTCATACGGAAGCGGAGGGAGTCTAAGAATAGGGATGTAGGCTCATGGGGTGATTTTTCCCTAAACACTGGTGTATTTGACTTCTGGAACGATCCGGAAGAGATGGAATACTCCTTGGAGAACCTCGAGAGATCATGAACTTTAAACCAGGAAATATTTTACTGGTCTGTTTCCCACGGGCGAATCTACAAATGGGTAAGTATAGGCCTGTGCTTCTGTTATCTAAGATGCCTGGTCCTTTCGATTCAATAAATTTAATGGAGGACAGAACATGGAAATAATTATTGATAAAAATGAACTTTACAGTCTTATAAAAGAGGCTGTTAGGGAAGTTTTACATGAGGAAAGATTTGAATTTCTCTTGAAAAATGTATCTATTGTGTCAGAAGAGGAGATGGAAGATATCAAAAATCTTTATGATAAACCATCCGCTAAGAAAGAGGTAGCATATAGTGAGACTATTGAGATATGAGATGGAGAATTGATTATTCAAAGGATGCCGAAAAGTTTATTTATAAACAGAATATTCGTGAAGAAGTAAAAGAAGAGTTAAAGAAGTTTTTATTGAAAATAAAGGGTGAGAATATCAATATCAATATTGATTTAAAGAAACTTACGGGAGATTGGATTGGCTATTACCGATTAAGGAAAGGAAAACTAAGGATAATTTTTGAAGTAAATAAAGCCGAGAAGATATTGTTTGTTGAGAAGGTGGATTTTAGAGGTGATATTTACAAGTAATTTGCAGAAGCACTGTCCACTTTGTAGAAGAAATTAAGTTCCAGAGGGAGAAGTGATGGTAAGCACCCGATGGTAAAATAAAGGCAGAGGAAAAGAAGGTGAGCCAGAGCCTATGCCTAAGATTGATCTTCCGGTCAAGCGTCTTGTTCAGCGTTGCTCTTACGATTGGGTAAAATTTCTGCAGCCAGACTGCCGGCAAGAATGGGTTAAGCCCTTTAAAAGCGAATACACCCCAAAAATCCAGTCAAAATTGGATGATGTATTTATGGTAGAAGACCCTGGTGGCGCCTACCTAGTCAACTTTGAGCCCATGGGCTATTATGATGCTGCCCTGCCGGCCCGGATGATGCGTTACCGCAGCGACCTTTGGGAAGCAACCCTGCAGGATAAAAAAGGTACACCGTCAATTCTGCAAATTGTGTTTTTCTTTTATCCCGAGCACGACAACCAGAATCACCGGTTAAATGATTACTGGGGAGAACTGAAAACT
>DHGP01000010.1 GCA_002402825.1 Firmicutes bacterium UBA4795 | reverse complement strand
TGTGGCTGTGGCAGCCGTGCTCGTGGCAGTCGTGGTTACAGTGGTTACAGTGGAAATCATGGTTCCTCCTCCTTTTATACTGCATATCGTTCACCTGGATTCGCTACCTCAATTCCTTAATTACTTACTTTTTTAATTTAAAAAACATTCACCCCCAACAAATTTTTTATACTTTAGACAATCTAAAATTAACAACATATGAGCTAAATGTCTATATTTATTGCCTAAATGTAGCAAATCATTGCCTACTTCTTGCATAATCTTGTCTGGATTTGCATTGATTAAAATAAAAAAAGGGTCACTTGGACCCTTTAACTGCTCTTGCAGGTACTTTAGCTATTGTCGATTATAATATTTTATTAAACGTAATTTAACATAAACATAATATTAAATAGCTTAAAAGTTAGAAAATATTATGCATTAAGTAAAGTTTTCTAGATATAACTTTGGCATTTGTCAATTCTTTAAGTAACCATTGACAAGTCTTAGAAGATTGGCTATTCCATGGAACTGCCGCCACCTCCGGTTACATGAACAGTTCCATGGTAGACCCAATCAGCATCAGGGTTATTTATATATGCACAGAGCTTTGTTTTGCCCCTGGCTACCCCTGTCAAAGTTTTTGTTGAATCATTCACTGTTGCTAAACTGGCATCATCTACTTTCCAATGTAAAGCGTATCCGGCCAGAGAGAAACCTAAAATCGACAATTTTAATGGCAACGTGCCGCCGGCTTTCAGGTTAATGTTGTGATCCCACTCTTTCCCGTCTTTCAGGAAGTGGGTTTCTGACCGTACGTATGCTTTCATCAGAGCAATCTCACCGGCATAGCCCGGATCCACTTTGGCGCTGATAGCATCCCTGACATCACCAAGTTTTTCGATGCTCCATCCTATAGCACCAAGTTTGTTCAAAAAGATACTGTATTGGCCAGTGGCAGCTTTCGTCAAGGCATCCCGGCTCCATCCTTCCATAGTACTACGTATCTGCCCGTAGTCTCCGGAGGCAAGGGCAATCAAACCAAAAACGTCATTTGTAATAACGTTCGGAACCTCCCCTTTGGCCGCCAGCAAAAAGTCATATAGATCGTCGACGGTGAAGTCGCTTCCGAACAGCGCCGTGATCGTGGAGGCATGCTGCTGCCTGAATATATCCATATTTTTTCTTAGATCGCCTGCATTGGTGGAATACTGGACAGACGCAAGATCGCAGACAAAATCGATTATTTTACCCTTAGCCGCGGCCACTCCACCCAGCCTGGTTATTACCTGGTCAGTCAGTAATATAGAAAAAACATCCGGCCATGGGGCGCTATCAGGATCCCTGTTCAAATTTGCGAGCTTTGCCTGAGCCATAACCACATCGTTCTTGCCGTCAGGGTCAAAGACCAACTGATCGTAAACCTTCTCTGATTGTTTAACCACATCATTGACGGTACCGGCCTGGGCCCGGGGCGGCGCCAAAGTAGTTACACTAAAAACCATGAGCGCACATAACATCAACGCAGTAATTCGCTTTCTTAGTGCCATTCTCATCATTTTACCTCCTTTTATCTATATTCTCTTGTGGTCTGGACCTATTAGATTCACCCCCAGATAAATAATTTTCCTATATAAGCCAAGCTAAACTTAGCAATATTAAAATTGATTGTCTATATTTATTGTCTAAAAGTATCAAAATCGTGTCTGAATCTTACAAAACCTTGTCTGAATCTACATTGATCAAAAAAAGAAGGGTTCTACTTAGAACCCTTCAACTGCTCTTTTGAACTTTGGCCCTTGTCAATTCTTCTAGTTCCTTAAGTTTTACAACGGTCATCAAAGGTTTTTTCTTTGTATTATCCATTACTAGTTCATAACTGCTTCTACCAGTTGGAGTTAGTTCCTTGACCATCTTTAGATTTACAATGAAACCGCTATGGCTTCTGAAAAACGGGTAGCCTCCTAGTTGTTCTTCTAAATCAGCGAGGTTTTCATTGGTTTCAAGGTGGCCACCGATAAAATAGATCGTGGACTTGCGGCCTTCCTTGGTGACGTAGATGATGTCATCGAGGTTCAAATATACAAGTTTGCTGTCATTTCTGAAAAATTGTTTCCTGCTTACATTTTTATTAAGATTTTTAAAGTTAGGACCTGGTCTTTCAACAACTTTTCCGGGCAGAACCAGTTTAATCCTCTCCATTGTTTGCCGGATCCGGTTCATCTTAAAAGGCTTTACGAGGTAATCAAAGGCATAGACATCGAAGGCTTCAGCTCTGAATTCGCTGGAAGCTGTGGCAAATACAATAAAGGTCCGGGGGTTGATATCGAATATTTCCCGGGCCAGTTCAACACCATTTTTCCCCGGAAGGTCGACATCTACAAAAACCACTTGAGGCGATAGTTCTTTAATCAGCTTTATTGCCTCCAGCCCATCCCCACCTTCGCCAATGACTCTTACACCTTCAACCTCTTCAACTACTTTTCTAATCACATGACGCATGTCTGGATCATCTTCAGCAATCAAGACCGTTATTTTCATGCGAATTTTCCTCATCCTTTATTCATGTTTGACGGGGGGAGCGGGTTGGTAAAACCAAAAGAAACAAGCTGGCTTGATGCCAATTACTGCTACAAAAAGGGCAATCATAACGATAGGTGTAAACATGAACTTTTTAACAATCCGCGTCATTAGCTGGGCACCTCCTTTCCTTAAATAATCCTGCCAAAAGTATATCTAATTGGTGGATTGTCTTGTAACCTGGCGGAGAAAAACTAATTGTTTGGTTAAGGACAGCAATAAGACCGGCAAGGGCAAGGGATGTGTTGGCATAGTGGACAATAATTATACTGGCCCCTAACCATAAGCTAAGATAGGCCAGTGAAAGAATTTTAAACATTATTCTTTCAGAAACATTTATAAACTCTTTATAAGGTACTTCCCCCGGCACCCAGGCTATAACGCAGAGGGAGGATAGTAAATATCCGGACAGCAGTGAATTTACCAGGAAATCTGTTGATAAATAACGTCCCAGATATAATCCCAGTTCTCCGGCTCCGAGATACATCAAAACTCCCAGGGTAAGGCATCTCCAGTACCCATTGCAGTGGGCTCCGCCGCTGAGAAGCCGGTAAATAGCTCCGCAAGCCATTGCAAACGTCACTTCGGGAATTATTCCAAGGAAGTGGGCCAGACTGATCAGGGTAATCCCTTTGATGAGAGCGGCAAAAAGAATTTCCAGGCCGAAGCGCAGGGTATCGATTTTACGAATATCCAGCGACAGCTCCTTAGACAGATAATTTGCAGTTCCTGCGGCCAGTTGGTTAAGATTCATTCAATCTCACCTCATTTTTTGAGTGGTATTGCAATGGTAAAGGTTGTTTCTTCAGTGTCGCTGCTAAGCACGATGTTACCTCGGTGTTTGGTTACGATATCTTTGACAATTGACAGGCCTAAACCGGAGTGATCTTTTTTTGTTGTAAAATCGGGTTTGAATATAGTTTCTCTGATTTTAGGGTCGATAGGGCCTCCTTTATTGCTTACTATGATCAGGTATGCCCCATGTTCACGAGTCATTTTTACTGTTACCTGCCTGCATTCACCGGTTTTATCTTCCACGGCTTCAAGAGCGTTATCAATCAGGTTTCCAAGCAAGGAGCTTGCTTCATGAGGAGTTAAAGGTATTTCTTTGAGGCTGCATTCAACGGCTATTTCCATTTCTATGTTTCTTGCTTCAGCCAGTCCAATTTTGGTGTAGAGTAGGGCGCCAATAGTAAAGTTGTCAATATTTATCAAATCCCCGGTTTTGGATATGTCGCCGAACACCCTGCTTATATAATCCCGCGCTCTCTCATAGGAGCCACCTTCCAGCAGTCCGTAAATGGTCTGCAGCTGATGGTGGAAATCATGTCTCTGCTTTCTGGATGAGTCAATCAATTGTTTGATTTGTTTTAAGTTCTCCTCCGCTCTCTTAGCCTCGTATTCCTTTTCTATATACTGTCCGATTTTTTTAACGGCGACAGTGGACAGTACCGTTAAAATAATAATGAATATTCCCATGAGCCCATTAAAGATAATAAAATGCTCTCCCGGAAAAATATTCAACCTGGCAGCCTCAAAAGCTGTGTTTAATATCACCAGTAAAAGTAAGGGCAGGAGAATGACTACAGAGATAAAAAGATTGAATTTGTCAACAATGCCTGCCTTCAAATTATCTTGAAATTCCTTTATTGATAAGTATTCTGAACGATTATATTCTTCTGCATAACCGATTAAAGAGATATTAAAAATTTTACAGGCTGCTATAAATATCAGCATGACCAGGGCCTGAGGAAGGAAGGAAATAAATCTTATAAAGTTATTATTCCAAACATCGGTCAGTGAAAATGGAAACGCTAAGCCAATAGGGGA
>DHGP01000003.1 GCA_002402825.1 Firmicutes bacterium UBA4795 | reverse complement strand
TCATCCCGAGTTATTTTTCACGCTACTTCCCTTACCTCAAACGTCTCATTCACTTTACAATCAATATCTTCTATTTCGAACAAAAATAATTTTCTATCTTTTTCCGTCGAAATATCTTTTATATCACCTGTGAATAACTCTGAATATCTTCTAGCCTTTTCCTCGTTTTCTGCTTTTATTTTAATGATATAAGATTTCGTTAAAACAACATCAAAAGTTTTCATAATACCCCCTCTTTTTTAAATATATCTATATGTAAATCAAGAAAATACTCTACTAACTGAGGAATAAATTTGCCTTTGTAAGGATGTAATCTATGAACATGTTTTGTTCTTTCTGCTTCTTTAAATTGAGAAAAAGAAAGATGCCAATTAATATCCTCCCCTAATATATTTCGCCATTTTTTTTCCTTGGAAAAAGAATCATAATAATGTTTTAATTCCTCTATATTTATAAGAGGATTTCCATCATTTCCGTATTTTTTTATTCTCCCATACTGAATTAGATATGATATATTTGAGACGGTAATTTTACGATTTAGATATTGGGAAGCCCAGATACTTGCCTCTTTTAAATTAATCAATTTTTTATCTTCTTCCATAGAGAATGTAAGTTGGCTCCTGGAAGCCTGCCCTACTAAATCATCCCCCTGTTTTTTAATTTACCAGATTTAAGTCTATCTGTCCAATCTGGTTAGGGGGCTAAATAGTTAGTGCCTAGTCAGTAAGGTAAAAATGGGTTTGACAACCCGGGCACTCAAAATATTCCCCTTCGTTATCCTGTTTTAGACATCCGGTGCCAATCTTTTCAATTATATTACCCTGTTCATCTTTTATTTTTTCGTTCATTTCCGGGCAATAAATCCAGGTACGGCATTGGGAACAATAAAAATTTTCTTTAAGTGCGTAAGCTAAACTAACGTTAAATTTAGTCATTATAATAATCATTCCTTTCGCTGGGCTAAAAGAGGACAAAAAATGATAAAAATTTTTCTTTCAAACTAATTTTTAATATATACTTTTCTCCCCTGAATATGTAAGCGGTTTTGGGCAAACAGTCTAATGGCGGCCGGATAAATTTTATGTTCTTGTTCTAAAATTCGAGCCGCCAGTGTTTCAGCCGTATCTTCCGCCAACACCGGCACAACTGCCTGCAAAATAATAGGTCCGGTATCCACCCCTTCATCAACAAAATGCACCGTACAACCGCTAAAACGAACCCCATACTCCCAGGCCCGCGCTTGGGCATGTAATCCAGGAAAAGCAGGCAGCAAAGCCGGATGAATGTTCATAATTCGGTTAGGGAAAGCTTCAAGCATTTTCACCCCTAAAACGCGCATATACCCGGCCAAACAAACTAACTCTACCATATATTGTTTAAGAACAGCCGCCACTTTTTCTTCGTATTTTTCTTTATTAGGAAAATCTTGAAAGCTAATATAAATAGCCGGGATATTATTAGCGCGGGCTCTTTCTAAGGCAAAAGCACCAGGTTGATCGCTGATTACCACCATTACTTCAGCCGGTATTTCACCCTTTTTGCTGGCATCTATAATTGCCTGTAAGTTTGAGCCCCTTCCGGAAACCAAAACACCAAGACGCAAGCGGGACATGTTCTTCCTCCTTTAAACAAATACTACCTCCTTATTGCCAGGTATCACTTCTCCTACCAGATAAGCCTTTTCTTTTTGCCGGTTAAAGTAACTCAACAAGGCTGATGCCTCCTTGTTCGGAACAATTAAAAGAAAACCAAGACCCAGGTTAAATACCCTTTGCATTTCTGCTTCTTTAATCCGGCCAATTTCCTGGATTAAAGAAAAAATAGGAGGAATAGACCAGGATTGTTTTTTTAAGGCTACCGCGCATCCCGGCGGTAAAATACGAGGAATATTTTCACGCAAAGCCCCTCCCGTAATATTTACCATACCCAGAATATCAAAATCAGTCTTTTCTAATAAAGGCAATATTAAAGAAACATATATCCGGGTAGGAACTAACATTTCTTCTCCAACAGTCCGTCCTAAAGCGTGATGGTAGGTATCCACCTGATAACCGGCCTCCTCCAGCAGTACCTTACGGGCCAGAGAATAACCGTTGCTATGTAAGCCGCTAGAGGGAAGACCAATTATCCTGTCTCCTGGCTTAATCCTTGAGCCGTTTATAATTTTTGCCCTCTCAGCTATACCAACCACAAAACCAGCCAGGTCATATTCCTCAGGAGAATAAATACCCGGCATTTCTGCCGTTTCTCCTCCAAGTAAAGCACATCCCGCTTGCCGGCAGCCTTCGGCTACTCCAGCTACAATTGCGGCTACTTTTTCCGGAGCTAATTTTCCCATCGCTAGATAATCCAAAAAAAACAAGGGTTCTGCTCCTTGAACCAGGATGTCATTAACACACATAGCCACAACATCAATACCAATAGAGCTATGACGGTTCATTAAAACGGCTATTTTTAATTTAGTGCCTACCCCATCAGTACTGGCCACTAAAACTGGTTTTTGGTAACGGGTAAGATCCAAAGCAAACAGTCCGCTAAAACCACCCAGGTTACTTAAAACCTCTGGACGAAAAGTACTTTGGGCAATCTGCCGGATTAAATCCACGGCCCGGTTACCCGCGTCAATATCTACCCCACTATGGGCATAGGTTAAGCCCTTTTCAAGTCCGGCCATATTTGCTCCTTACGTTAAAATTCTATTTTTTTGGTGCTATTAAGATCAGCACTTTCTAATGCTACCGGATAATCTCCTGAATAACAGGCGGTACAAAAACTGTCTTTTTTGCTGTCAAATATATCTAGAAGAGAATTTAAGCTTAAGTAATGTAAACCATCAACGGTAATCCGTTGTCTAATTTCTTCTAAGGACATTTGAGCCGCCAGCAGCTCTTTTTCGTTTGAAGTATCTATACCGTAATAACAGGCATGAACAACAGGAGGGGAACTAAGACACAGGTGAATTTCTCTTGCGCCACACTCTCGCAACATGCCTACGATCTTTTTACTGGTTGTTCCCCGAACCAAAGAGTCATCTATCAAAACTATCCGCTTGCCGGTCAGCAACTCCCGGACCGGATTTAATTTTAACCTTACCCCTATATCACGCATTTCTTGACAGGGCTGGATAAAAGTACGGCCTACATAACGATTTTTCATTAACCCTTCCTCAAAAGAAATACCTGAAGCCTCAGCATACCCCAAAGCTGCCGACGTACCAGAATCAGGTACAGGAATTACTAAGTCGGCCTTTACGGGGTATTCTTGGGCCAGCTTACGCCCCATTTCGCGGCGCACCCGCTTAACAATAAAGCCGTCTATATTGCTGTCAGGCCGGGCAAAGTAAATATATTCAAAAATACAATGTGCCTGCCGCCGGCAGCTTACACCCTGGATAGAAGTTAAACCATGTTCGTTAATAGCTACTATCTCTCCAGGGGCTACATCACGTAGAAAACTTGCCCCTATAGTATCTAAAGCACAAGATTCAGAAGCTACGACATAGTTACCATTCAAGACACCTAGGCACAAAGGACGAAAACCATGAGCATCACGTACGGCAAACAAATTCTTTTCCGTAAGAATTACCAGCGAATAAGCTCCTTCTAAATCTTGCATACACCTGATTAAAGCTTCTTCCATGCTAACGCTGGCCTGACTGTAGCGGGCAAGTAAATTTACAATTATTTCACTATCTGTCGTAGACTGAAAAATTGCCCCGCTCGAGGTTAATCTTTGGTATAACTCATGAGTATTGGTAATATTTCCGTTATGAGCTAAGCCCAACATTCCCCCGGCATACCGGAACACTAAAGGTTGGGCATTTACCAGTTGACTTGCACCCGTGGTGGAATAACGCACGTGACCAATTGCTGCCTTGCCTTGCCGCTTATCTAGGTCGCTATTTCCAAAAACTTCAAATACCAATCCCATTCCTTTTTGGACGTATATTTTGTTATCATCTAAAATGGCAATTCCCGCACTTTCCTGGCCCCGGTGCTGAAGGGCAAAAATGCCATAATAAGTAAGCCTGGCCACGTTCAAACCTGGCCCGTAGATACCAAAAACACCGCATTTTTCCCGCGGCTTTCTACCCTCCATCATTATATCTCCCCCTGAAAAAAGCCCGAGCTATTTAATGCGCTAAATATCCGAAACCTGTAAAAAACTTGTTTCGAAGTTCAAATTTCTAATTTCGAACCTCGAACCTCGCCCCCAGGCTTCGGGCAGGCAGGATGCCTACCCTACTAGTGGCACAGGCTTCCAGCCTGTGGTTGTCAGGCAGGATGCCTACCCTACTAGCCTGTGCCACTAAAACGTCTGACCACAAATTTTTTACAAACCAAAACGCTGGTAAATATCGTCTACGTAACGCAGATAATAATTAACCTCAAATAAGTTTCCTATTTCCTCAGTTGTTAAATAAGCTGTAATTTGAGGGTCGTTTTTAATAAGCGTACAAAAATCTTTTTTTTCCTGCCAAGAACGAAAGGCGTTACCCTGTACTAAAGCATAAGCCTGTTCCCGGCCTAAACCTTTTTCCACTAAGGCCAGTAAAACCCGCTGGGAAAAAATTACGCCGCGGGTAAGTTCTAGGTTACGGTGCATATTTTCAGGATAAACTTGCAAATTTTTCATGATTAAGATAAATTTATGCAGCATATAATCAAGGGCAATAGTGCTGTCAGGAATAATTACCCGTTCTACTGAAGAATGGGAAATATCACGTTCGTGCCATAAAGCCATATTCTCCATAGCTGCCAGGGCGTTGCTTCTCAACAAGCGGGCTAGACCACTTATTCTTTCGGCCGTAACAGGGTTACGTTTATGCGGCATAGCCGAAGAACCCTTTTGTCCTTGGGCAAAATATTCTTCCACCTCGTAAAGCTCTGTTCGCTGCAAGTTACGTATTTCTACGGCAAACTTATCCAAGGAGCTGCCTATAATTCCAAGAGTAGTTACGTATTCGGCGTGGCGGTCTCGCTGCAGGACCTGGGTGGATAAACGACTGGGCCGTAAACCCAGTTGGTTGCAAACGTGAATTTCTACCTGCGGGTTAATATTAGCGTAAGTACCAACGGCGCCAGAAATCTTACCTACCCTGATGGTTTCCACGGCCCGCTGCATTCTTTCAAGGTTTCGTTCTGTTTCCGCTAACCATAAAAGCATTTTTAAACCAAAGGTAATTGGTTCCGCATGTACACCATGGGTACGCCCCATCATTATTGTTTTCCGGTGCTGCTGGGCCAATTTTAAAAGAACAGCCCTTAATTCCTTCAGCCGTTTTAGAATTTGTTCCCCGGCTTCCTTCATTTGAACGGCTAAAGCAGTATCTAAAATATCAGAAGAGGTTAAACCCAAATGCAGATATTTTGCTGCCTCGCCAACGTTTTCACCTACGCTAGTTAAAAAAGCAATAACGTCATGATTAACTACCGCTTCTATTTCCTCAATCCGCGCCACGTCAAAGTTAGCCCGCTCTTTTAATTGCCTTAGGGCCTCTTCCGGAACCAGCCCCAGCTTTGAGAGAGCCTCAGTAGCGAATATTTCTATTTCCAGCCATTTTCGAAACTTATTTTCTAAAGACCAAATTTTCTTCATCTCCGGCAAAGTATAACGCTCAATCATCCACCTTTACCTCCTGGAATTAATTGCCTGTTTCAAGACCCAAATAATAACCTTCTACCCCCAATTTAGTTAATCGTTCTGCTTTAGACTCTACCTCCCTGGCTAGTTTAGCCTTATAATTTTCTATTTTAACCCTTACTGCCGGCTCGCTAACCCCAATGATTTGAGCCGCTAAAATGGCGGCATTCTTTGCCCCGTTAATGGCCACGGTGGCCACAGGAACACCGGCAGGCATTTGCACCATTGAAAATAAAGCATCTAAACCGTTTAAAGCATCATTCTTAACAGGCACCCCAATAACAGGTAAAGGCGTACAGGCAGCAATAACCCCGGGTAAATGAGCTGCCCCTCCGGCACCGGCAATAATTACTAATAAACCGCGGCCCACCGCGCCTTTGGCGTAAACAATAGTTTTTTCCAGCGAACGGTGAGCAGAAGTAATACTTATTTCGCTGGGAATGTCAAACTCGTTCATCATATCCCAGGCCTTACGCATTACGGGTAAATCATAATCGCTACCCATAACTATTCCTACCAGCGGACGTAACATAATATACCCCCGCTTCTAAACTAAAATCATTACTCCCATTCAATAGTAGCCGGGGGCTTAGAAGTAATATCATAAACTACCCGGTTAATCCCGGCCACTTCGTTAACAATCCGGTTAGAAATACGCTCCAATACAGGGTAAGGCAACCTGACCCAATCAGCCGTCATGCCATCAAGACTTTGAACCACCCTTACGGCTACGGTATGGAAATAAGTACGTTCATCCCCCATAACCCCTACACTACGTATATCAGGTAAAACAGCAAATGATTGCCACACTTCCCGCTTGAGCCCGGCGCGTTGGATTTCTTCGTTTACAATAGCGTCGGCCTCTTGCAGCAGGGCTATTTTTTCGGCCGTTGCCTCCCCCAGTATCCGCACGGCTAAGCCAGGTCCAGGAAAGGGTTGGCGCCAAATTATTTCATCCGGTAATCCTAATTCCTCCCCTAAAACCCGGACCTCATCTTTAAAGAGCCAGCGCAAGGGTTCAATAAGCTGCAAGTTCATTTTTTCCGGCAAACCCCCTACATTGTGATGCGATTTAATCGTAGCTGCCGTTGCGGTCCCGCTTTCTATTACATCCGGGTAAAGGGTCCCCTGAGCTAAAAAATCCACCTTTCCTAATTTGGCGGCTTCTTCTTCAAAAACACAAATAAATTCTTCTCCAATAATCCTTCTTTTTTGCTCTGGATCGGCAATTCCAGATAAGCGGCTTAAAAAGCGTTCTTTTGCTTCGACATACACCAGATTAAGGTGAAATTGCTTTCCAAAAGTTTCTAATACCTGTTCTGCTTCCCCTTTTCTTAACAAGCCATGATTAACAAAAATGCTGGTACACTGGTAACCTAATGCCCGGTGGAGCAGCAGGGCAGTTACGGTAGAATCCACTCCCCCGCTTAAAGCGCAAATTACTTTTCCTTGACCAACTTGAGCTAAAATTTCGGCGCATATGTTATCAATAAAAGAGCGCATGGTCCACAAACCCGTACAACCACATACATCATAAAGAAAATTTTGCAGTATCTCCTGTCCCTGCGGCGTATGTTTAACTTCCGGGTGAAACTGGACGGCATACAATTTTTTTTTCTGGTGGGCCATAGCCGCTACCTTTGAAAAGGCGGTTTGCGCTAAAATTTTCCATCCCGGCGGCGGTTTTTCTACCCGGTCACCGTGGCTCATCCAGCATACTTGCGAAGAACCCATGTTTTGGAACAAAATGTCCGGCTCCAAAATTTCCAGGGTTGTTCTCCCATACTCACGATATTCGGCTGAAACCACTACCCCCCCTAATTGTACGCTCATAAGCTGCATGCCGTAACATATACCTAAAATTGGAATCCTTAAATCATAAAGTTGCGGGTCACACACCGGGGCTCCCGGTTGATAAACGCTGGCCGGCCCTCCCGATAAAATAATACCGCGGGGGTTCAATGCGGTAAGCTCATCTAACGGGGTATTATAGGGGAGCATTTCACAAAAAACCTTGCTCTCCCGAATTCGCCGGGCAATAAGATGACTGTACTGTCCGCCAAAATCCAGCACTATTACTAATTCCTGACTGGGCGCAGCCATACCTGCCTTCTCCCTTTCAATTTATACCTCAATAATAAAAATATCCCGCAGGTTGCGGTATTTTTCCTGATAGTCCAATCCATAACCAACCAAAAACGCGTCGGGCACCACAAAACCTGCATAATCTACCTCTAACGGCACTTCACGACGCGCCGGCTTGTCCAGTAAGGCGCAAATTTTTACTTCTTTTGGCTCGCGGGCGAGTAAACGCTCTTTTAAATAGTGCAAGGTAAGACCCGTATCTACTATATCCTCAATTATAAGAACCTGTTGATTGGTTATGCTTTGCCCTATATCCTTTATAATTTGCACCACCCCGGAAGACTGACTGGAAAAACCATAACTTGAAATGGCAACAAAATCCACCTTCACCGGTATAGTTAGACCGCGCACTAAGTCAGCCATAAAAATAAAGGCCCCTTTTAAAACGCCAACCATCATTACTTCCTGGTTAAGATAAGCTGAAGAAATCTCTTTTCCCAACTGTTCTACCCGCTGTTTTATTTTTTCTTCGGTTAAAAATATCTTTTTCCTCAACAAAGTATTTTCTCCTGAATTAAATGTTTACGAATTCATTATACTACCAGGTTAATTATTTGAGCAAGAATAAATGCTGAATTTGTCACACGTAAATACAATTTTATTAAATAGAATGTAGGGGCGTATTGCCATACGCCCCTACATTTTTGGTTAAAATCCCATAATTTAATTTTAACCTTAATTGCTTGTTTGGGCGCGGCTTTTTTTATTTCTAAAACAGCCTGATAAATCCGGCGCTCACCAGGTTTCAACCAAAATCTTCCTTGATAATTTGCGTCTTTTAAGCCCGGAAGGTCTTTTTGGAACACCGGTTGACCTTCTAAAATTAACATTTTTCCCGGGGCTAATTTTTCCCGGCCCTTGTAACGAACATTTAAGACCTGTTTATAGGTTAAAAGGTCAAGTGGACTAAATTCCATAACTAATAAATTTAACTTATCTATTTTACTTTCTTCGAATATTATCCATTTTTTAGTCCAAATATCTTTCATATAGATTACCTCACCCAGACGGATAAATTCCACTTCGCTTTTGCATATATTTCCCTTGAGGTGTACTTTGTCCGGTTTTATTAATTGACCATTTACCTGACTTAATACTTGTTCGTTTAATTTAACTTCTAGTTGATAACTAATACTTTGGCTGGTCAAGGTTTTTTGCAGGGACATATTAAGCAAATCTACCGGAGCAATTTTACGGGCGGAAAATAAACAAAAAAGAGCGTAAACAAAAATAAGCAAAAAAATAACTCCCCCTACGGTAGTATAAGCCAATTTTTGGGGTATTTTCATTTTCAAATCCCCCTTTATCAATATAAAAGTGCCTTAAAAAATCATACGGCAAAACAATTAAAAATATACTAAATTTTTATTGACAACTATAATTAGACCGGAGTATAATTTGAAACAAGCGAATATTTTGGTCTTTTTGGTTTTTAGGGTAGCTCAGGGTTAAAATTAAAATGGAGGTTAGAATATGGCCCTAACCCAGCGGCGAAAAGAGTTCTTGCTTAAAATTATTAAACTGTATGAAGCAACCAATTACCCGGTACATTACGTTACGGTAGCGCAAAATTTAGGGGTCAGTAAATGGACGGCTTACGATATGCTTAGAGAATTAGTTACGACCGGTTACTTAACCATGAGTTATACGGTCAGCCGGCAGGAGCGCAGCCCGGGACGCTCAATGGTACTGTTTATGCCCACGACCAAAGCTTTAAATTTGTTTCAAACCAAACTGACGGAAATCAGCATTTCTGAAGAATGGCTGGTACTAAAAGAGTGTTTATTAAGCATTCTTGAGAAAAACTTAGAGAAAAAAGGAGCAACTAAAATTATTGACGATTTGTTGGCGGAAATGCCTCAAATTGAAGCGTCCGTTCCTTTCAGCGCTTATACCATTACCTTATTAACGGCTTATCTTCAAAGTTTAGAACACCAAAGCTTAAAAAGGATTAAAAATTTACTTCCTTCATCAGAAGAACCGGCCTTGACGTTAAGTTTATTTGCTGGTACGGCGGTAGGCACAATGGTAAAAAACATGAAAGAAACACTAAGCCAAAAAATAATGGGTATTATTAATAAGTTTCAAAAAAACGTCGCTGAATTTAACCTTAGCGAAAAGAAAGAACTGGTTATTTTTTTAGGCGAGGCCTTGCAAAAAGCAACTCCTTAAATTTTTTTGGATAATTATTTGGCCTTTTGGGTATTGATATAAGCTAAGAAGAATATTTTGCAAAAGAAGGGAAGTGATTGTATAATTTCAATATTAATTATTTAATCTTATTTAATTTACTTATTTAACATTTTTATTAAAATACTCTTAATAAAAAGGGGGGAAAGAAAATGCGTGGGGCAGTGAAAAATTTTTTATTAGCCCGAAGTTTTCCGCGAATTTTCAATTGGACGATGTCTTACGTTAATAAAAATCCAGAGGTAAACCTGCTTAAACTTTTAAATTACGCTAAAATAATTGCTCCTCAAGAGAAACATAAAAACCAGATTGACCAGGTAAAAGATATTTACCAAAATAACCCAGTTATCCATACTTACATCAATAATATAATTAATAACGTTCATCCTAAAGTAAAACAAAAATTAATTTATAATTGGTTTATAAATAATATTCTTTTTGGTATTCCTAAACAGCAAGAAAACACCGCCAAGCTAGGGGTAAACATCCCTAATCTTATAGTAATCAGCCCCACCAGTGCTTGCAATTTAAGGTGCTCTGGTTGCTGGGCGGGTAAATATAAGATGGGCGATTCCCTTTCTCCGGAAAGATTCGACCGTTTGCTGACTGAAGCTAAAGAACTGGGGATTTACTGGATAGTACTAACCGGAGGCGAACCTTTGTTTTATCCTTATTTATTTGACATAATGGCTAAACATCATGACATGGCTTTTATGGCTTATACTAACGGCACCCTGATTAATGAAAAGACAGCCGACCGCATTGTTGAAGTAGGTAACTTTAGTCCAGCCCTTAGTCTTGAAGGATGGCGGGAGCAAACCGACGCCCGCCGGGGGAAAGGTGTTTTTGATAAAGTAATGCGGGCCATGGATTTGCTTAAGGAAAGAGGGGTAATTTACGGGGTTTCGTTTACCTTTACCCGGGACAACGTTATGGAATTAGCCAGCGACGAGTTTATTGATTTTCTGGTGGATAAAGGTGTCCTTTACGGCTGGTCATTCCATTATATTCCGGTAGGACGTGAGCCAAACGTAAACATGATGATTACCATAGACCAACGGATGTATTTGGCCGAGCGGATTCCTTACCTTCGAACCCATAAACCTTTCATGATCGCCGATTTTTGGAATGACGGCGAGCAAACAGAAGGTTGTATCGCTGGAGGAAGACGGTACTTTCATATCACCGCTAACGGTGAGGTTGAACCGTGCGCTTTTGCTCATTTCGCAGTAGATAATATTTACCAGAAAAGCCTGCTGGAGGTGTTGAAATCGCCTCTTTTTACCGCTTACCAAAAACGGCAGCCCTTTAGCAAAAACTACTTGCGTGTTTGCCCAATTATTGATTATCCTGAAATGTTGAGGGAAATTGTTGCCGAATCCAACGCCCATCCTACTCACGAAGGGGCAGAAACTGTTCTGGAAGGCACCGTAGCGCGCCATTTAGACCACCGGGCACAAGAATGGGGGAAGGCAGCGGATGATCTCTGGGCAAAAAAACAAGGGCAAAAGCAGGCCCAAGGATTTTAAGAAGGCCCTTATCTTATTATACCTTGTCCACAATGATTATGTAGGGGCGTATGGCAATACGCCCCTACATAATGGTATACGATTTTAAATACTCGCTATCTCCTATAGTAAGATGGCAGTAATTTTGGCTTCTGTAACTTATTACCAACCCGCTAACCCCTGGTATTCTTGGTGAGCCATCGGGGACTCGAACCCCGGACACCCTGATTAAAAGTCAGGTGCTCTACCGTCTGAGCTAATGGCTCATAATCTTTTAAATTTCCCTGTAAACTTATCCTATCACACTAGGTTTTTTACGTCAAGTCATATCGTTAAAATTCAGGTAGGAATATGTAGGGGCATATGGCAATACGCCCCTACTATTAACCTAAAATATAGGGTTGTTAACCATGATTTCTTCACGTCCCGGACCAACCCCAATTAAAGCAACAGGCACCCCGGTCAATTCTGCTAAACGTTCAAGGTAGTGCCGCGCGTTTTCAGGCAAGTCTTCGTATTTTCTTACGTGAGAAATTTCCTCCCGCCAACCCGGAAATTCTTCATATAATGGCTTACAGTTACTTAATTCGTGTAAAGTAGCGGGAAATTCTTTTATAATTTCTCCTTTATACTGGTAAGCAACGCATAATTTTATATTTTCCAGACCTGTAAGCACATCCAATTTAGTAATGGCTAAATAATCCAGCCCGTTTATCCGGGCCGCATATCGGGCTACCACCGTATCAAACCAGCCACAACGGCGCGGCCGGCCAGTCGTAGTACCATACTCGCGTCCCCTATTTCGTAAATGCTCACCTGTTTCTTCAGTTAATTCCGTAGGAAAGGGCCCCCCACCAACCCTAGTAATATATGCTTTTGCCACTCCAGTTACCCAGTTAATTTTTTTAGGACCCATCCCGGCCCCCAAGCAAGCGGCGGCAGCAACCGGATGGGAAGAGGTTACGTAAGGGTACGTTCCGTGGTCTAAATCCAGCAGTGTCCCCTGGGCTCCTTCAAATAAGATATGCTTGCCTTGCTCTATAGCCTGATTAACAATAAGCGAAACATCAGCTACGTACTTACGCAATATAACCGCATACTTTTTGTAAGCTACTTCTATTTCTTTAAAGTCAAATATATCCCGGTGATACACATTAGCTAATAATTTATTTTTTTCTTTTAAAGTATAGGCCAGCCGGGTGGTGAATTCTTCCGGCTCAATTAAGTCGGCCACTCTTATCCCTAACCGGGCCGCTTTATCCATATAGGCTGGTCCTATACCGCGGCAGGTAGTGCCAATCTTCCCTGTTCCCCGGCACTCTTCCTCATATTGGTCTATTCGGCAGTGGTAAGGGAAAATTAAGTGCGCCCTTGGGCTAATCCTTAAATTGTCCACCGCAATCCCGCGCCGGGTCAGCTCTTCTAATTCATTGATCATCACGGCCGGATCAATAACCACCCCATTACCAATAAGGCATAGTTTATCCGGATATAAAATGCCTGAAGGAATTAAATGTAGTTTAAATTCCTCCCCGTTAACCACCACGGTATGGCCAGCATTGTTTCCACCCTGGTAACGGACAACTAAATCGGCCCTTTGGGCTAAAAAATCAGTTACTTTGCCTTTACCTTCATCCCCCCACTGAACCCCCACCAGCACTACGGTAGCCATATTTTAATGCCTCCTGACTATTTTCAAATTCTATTTAAAATCGCCCGGGCAGCTACTACCCCAGATGCCGAAGCCTGGGCCAGGCCTCTTGTTACCCCGGCACCATCTCCAACAGCAAAAAGATTTTTAACTCTTGTTTCCAATTCTTTGGTTAAAGCCAGGCGAGAAGAATAAAACTTTACCTCTACCCCGTAAAGCAAGGTATAGCGTGAAAAAACTCCCGGCACAACTTTATCCATTGCTTTTAGCATTTCGACAATTGCTACCAGGTGCCGGTACGGAAAAACTAAACTTAAGTCTCCTGGGGTGGCCTTGCTTAACGTGGGAACAGTAAGGCCTTTTTTTAAACGTTCCGGTGTACTCCGTTTGCCGTCTAGTAAATCGCCCAACCGCTGGATAATAACTCCTCCACCTAAAAGGTTGGCTAAACTGGCCACATATTTTCCGTAAGCAATAGGTTCTTTAAAAGGTTCGGTAAAGGTTTTACTTACTAGAAGCGCAAAATTAGTGTTATCAGTTTTTTTATAGGCGTGAGTATGTCCATTTACGGAAATTACCCCGTTAACATTTTCCAGGACAACTTCCCCGTAAGGGTTCATGCAAAAGGTGCGTATTTTATCTTCAAAGGTTCTTGAGTAGTAAATAAACTTGGCTTCATAAAATGTTTGGGTCAACGGCTCCATTATTGCGGCCGGTAGTTCTACCCTCATCCCAATATCTACCGGGTTTACCGCCATATCTATTTTTAGGCGCCGGGCCTCTCTGGCCAACCATTCCGCCCCTTCCCGTCCAGGGGCCACCACTACCCAGCGGGCGTAAAAATAATTACCGTCTTCCGTAACTACCCCTTTAACCACATCTTCTTCGGTAATTATCGCCTCTACTGCCTTGGTCGTGTGTATTTCAACCTGAGAGCTTAATAAATAATCCCGCATCCGTTGGAGTACTTCCTGGCAACGCCCAGTCCCCATGTGACGGATAACTACCGGCATTAACTTCATTTCCGCAAAAGTAGCTTTTTGCTGATATTCTTGAATTTTCTCTCTATTTTCTAGGCCATATACCTCCTCCGGGGCGCCAAATTTCTGGTAAATTTGATCCACATAATTAATTACTTGATTTAAAAATTGCTCTTCAACGTACTCGCTTAAATTACCGCCAACCTCAGTTGACAAAGTTATTTTTCCATCGCTAAAGGCGCCTGCTCCTCCCCAACCACAAGTAATTGAGCAGGGCTTACAATGTAAACAAGCGTTAACTTTACCTTTGGTAGGACAAATTCTTTTTTCTAGTTCCCGTCCTTTTTCAAGTAATAGTATTTTTAAATCAGCCTTTCGTTTAACTAACTCAAGCGCCGTAAAAATACCAGCCGGGCCGGAACCAATAATAATTACATCGTAGAATATTTTTCTGCCCTTCTTTCATAAGCAAAAGCAAAATAATTCTAACAAAACTAACCCTTTTATGTCAAGAAAAACAGCCTATTCGACCTTTTTTTATTTAAATTTCATTTTCCCGGGCCAGATTTACAAAACGGGTAAATTCCTTTAAAAAGGCCACTTCAATAATGCCGGTAGGTCCATTTCTTTGCTTAGCTACAATTAACTCGGCAATGCCCTTTTTTTCCGTATCTGGTTTATAATATTCTTCCCGGTAAATAAACATAACCAGGTCTGAGTCTTGTTCCAAACTACCGCTTTCCCTTAAATCAGACATAATTGGCCGTTTAGAAACACGCTGCTCTACTTGCCGGCTAAGCTGGGCCAGAGCCAACACCGGAACATTTAAATCCTTGGCTAATCCTTTTAAGGAACGGGAAATGTCCGCAATTTCCTGCTGCCGGTTTTCAGCCCGCCGGTTTGGTTGCATCAGTTGGATATAGTCAATAACAATCAAACCCAGCCCTTTTTCCATCTGCAATCTTTTGGCTTCGGCCCGCAGTTGACGGGTCGTAATACCAAACGCATCGTGGATATACAAGGGGGCTGTACTCAGTTGAACAGCCGCTGTATTTAAGCGGACCCAGTCTTCTTCTACAAGATTCCCGCTTCGCACTTTCTGCAAATCAACCATGGCCTCGGTGCAAAGAATACGCTGCACCAATTGTTCTTTAGACATCTCCAAACTAAAAACGGCTACCGGTATTTTTTGACGTAAAGCAGCATAATGGGCAATGGTTAAACCCAGGCTGGTTTTCCCCATAGCTGGCCGCCCCGCAATAATGATTAAGTCTCCGGACTGCAGGCCGCAACATAGCCTATCTAAATCTGTCAGACCTGTAGCTACACCATTGATTAGTCCTTTGTGCCGGTAGCGCTCCTCAATATCTTTAAAAACAGTGGTCAGAATTTCTTTAACGCTATTAAAAGCCGGGCTGGCGCTGCTTGCAGCAACTTCCAGTAACGTGCTTTCAGCTTCGCTTATTACCCGCTTCACATCATCGCTACTCGTATAACCCAGAGCAGCAATACGGGTTGCTGCGTGGACTAAATTACGCAATAAAGCTTTTTCATTAACGATACGCGCGTAGTACTCTACATTGGCCGGAGTAGGAACTATGTTTGCCAGGGAAGCAACATAAGTTGCGCCCCCTATTTTCTCTAACTCCCCTTTATCTTGCAGTTTATTGGTTAAAGTAACAAAATCTATAGGCTGTCCATCCTCTTCCAATTCCAGGATGGCCAGATAAATTTGCCGGTGAGCTTCTAAATAAAAATCGTCGGGACTGATAAGGCGGACAACTTGCGGTACAGTTTCATTATCTAAAAGCAAAGACCCTAATACCGACTGCTCCGCATCAATATTATGAGGAAGAATCTTCTCGGTCACCAGGTTCACCTTTTTTAACTAACTAACAATTTGCTTTGGGTAAAAATATAAGGAAGTATTTCTTCTACTGAGGATACCGGGATAACGTGAATGCCTGTTAATTCAGAAGAAATATCAGCTGCGTTTTCGGCCGGAATAATCACTCTTTTTATCCCGGCCTGGCGGGCACCGTAAATTTTTTCCATCACACCGCCAACTGCCCTTACCTGACCCTGAATTGACAACTCTCCCGTAACTGCAATATCCTGAGGAATGGCTCTTTCTTGTAAGGCACTTAAAATAGCCAAAAAGATGGCTACGCCGGCTGACGGCCCGTCAATCTGCCCCCCACCTAAAACATTTATATGGACATCATAATTAGCTAAATCCTCATTGATTGACTTTCGAATTACCGAAGTAGCGTTAAAAACAGCATCTTTAGCCATACTGCCTGCTGTTTCGTTAAATCGAATAGTGCCCTTTTCTTTTTGACGGGCCGGAAAAACTACCGCTTCAATCTCTACCACCGAACCAACAAAACCCATGACGCCCAAGCCATAAATTTTACCTATTTCTCCCTTGGAACTGGCTTTACGGGTAACGTAAGGTATTAAACGGCTATTTTGAATTATTTCACCTACCACGGGCAAAGTAATCCGCAGTAATGCAGGCATCCTGCCTGTCTGCAGTTCTTTATTTTCCGTCTGGCTGTAATAATGTAAACTATAAGCATCCGCCAGGATACCCACCGCCTTGCGCCCGTCAATAGTATAACGGCTGATTAGTTCAGAAACCTGAGGCTCTAAAGACACATTTAGTTTTTCTGCTGCCTGACAAATTATATGCTGTATTTCCGTCGGAGTTAAAGGATTAAAAAATACTTCCGTGCAACGCGACCGGATAGCCGGATTAATTTGCTCTGGTTCCCGGGTGGTAGCGCCAATTAAAATAAAATTTGCCGGTACCCCTTCCTCAAAGATTTTC
Organism: Firmicutes bacterium UBA4795; assembly: GCA_002402825.1. Taxonomy (GTDB): domain Bacteria; phylum Bacillota; class Desulfotomaculia; order Desulfotomaculales; family Nap2-2B; genus SCADC1-2-3. Next base: position 9,480 of record DHGP01000003.1, on the reverse strand, counting down.
TTTATGTATCGGGGAATATGCGTATCTTGCGCGTCATAATAGGCCGATTCAAAATATACCCGCTTATCCTCCAACACTTTTAGCAATTTATTTTGCAATAGGGGATCCATTTCGCCAATTTCGTCAATAAACAGCACCCCACCATGCGCTTCAGTAACCAGACCCAATTTAGGTTCAGGAATACCCTGTTCCGCCAGTTCGCGCCGCGCCCCTTGATAAATCGGGTCATGCACCGAGCCAAGTAAAGGATTAGTCACCTCCCGGGGGTCCCAACGCAAGGTTGTACCGTTAACTTCAACAAAAGGAGCATCGCTACTAAAGGCAGAACCCTTAATCCTCTTTGCCTCTTCCAAAGCTAAACGGGCGGCCGTAGTTTTTCCTACGCCTGGCGGCCCGTAAAGTAATACGTGCTGGGGAAAGGGCGAAGCAAGCTTGGCTACCAATGACTTTATAGCTTGTTTTTGCCCTACAATTTCATTTAAATTAGCCGGGCGCAAAATATCCAACGTTGAATGAGCCAGTTTTTTTTGTTCTAACTTTTCTAAAAACGCCAGTTTTTTTAAGGTTTGGGCATTTTCCTTGTTATCGTTTTCTTTAAGCACCTGCATTTTTATTTCCCGAACATATTCTTCATATCGTTGCTGTAATTTTTCGTTAATTTTTTGCTCAAGCTCATCTTCAACGCTACGGCGGGCCAACATGTCCGCCACCTCTTCTTTCAACTGCTCAAGCACTTGAGGAACTTCCTGCAAGGAGGGAACAAGGTCAAAAGTAGGGTCTTCAAAAATTAGCCGTTGTAAGGCCAGGATACGTTCTTCTATGGTTCTTGAACGCATTAATTTTAAAGCGTTTAATTTCCCGGCCCTTAAAACTAATTTATCTGTCCCGTAAAGTTCGGTTAAAATGTTATAAAGAGTATTTACCTGACGGTTTAAATGTTCTCTATCTTCCCTTATTAACCTTTGATGCCTATTTTTCATTCCTGAAAGCTCCTCTCCCTAAGTTGTCCTGTTTGGAGGGGCGTTAAATTAAACTCCCCTACTTAGGCTTTCTTTTCGGCTACCACATTTACTTTTATTTGGGCCTGAGCCTTATGATGCAGCTTAACCGTTACTAAGTGGGTACCTAAATTTTTAATTGGTTCTTTTAAAAGCAATTTTTTCTTATCTACCTCAAGTCCGTGGTTTTTAAACAAGGCACTAACAATATCTTTACTACTAACAGCCCCGAATAATTTACCACTTTCCCCCACTTTCCCAGCTACCTGAATGGTTAAGCCGTCTAATTTTTGAACCATACCTTTAGCCGCCACTTCTTCTTTTATGTTTTTATCCGTTATAGCCTTTTTTTGTTCTTGTAAGGCCTTTATTTTTTTTACAGATGCTTCAACCGCCAATTTACGGGGCAGCAGATAGTTGCGGGCGTAACCAGCAGCAACTTTAACCACGTCACCTTTTTTGCCTAAACCTTTTACCTCTTCCAGGAGGATAATCTCCATGTATTTATCTCCTTCCACACCTTAATATATTGTACTGGTTTAACTTAAGATACTCTACTATAAAATAAACCCAGCTCAGTGTAGGGGCGTATGGCAATACGCCCCTACTTAAAAATTACTTTTATTTACCAAGTGTCCCAATAAACCAGACAAATCTTTGTACCATTTTTCCATTTCATGTTCTTCCTCAATACCCTGGCGCAGTTTTGCTTCGATTTTTATTTCCAGCCGGGAAAATCCCGCTCCTAAACGGCTGCTTAACACATAACAAGTAATAATAATACTGGCTAAAGCTTCAAGCCACTGGTCTTCTTTGCTTCTTAACATTCCTTTATATAAAGCCGCGGTCGAGTTTATTAAGTCAGCTTTTAACCACTCCACCACTTTAATATTTTTCGTAATTTCCGCCTCGGGATAATTCAAAAACAAAACTTTTACCCCTTCCTTAAAAAAACTGAAAGTTTACGGCTCAATGTTCATAAAAACATTTATATACTTCGTTAAACTTATAAATATTCCTGCTTTAAGAAGATACTTTTTTTAAATGAATGTAGAGAACTCCTTGCTGAGAGGTGAAAATAAAAAGGAATTCGGCTTACGGGCAGGCAGGATGCCTACCCTACTGGCCGAATTCCCACCTTAAAATCCCACCTCCAACTTCCCACATCTCACTTCTCAATTTTAAATGTCAGGCCCCTGCGCTTAGTTCCCTAATCTGACTTTAATCCTTATTTAATTTAGCCTCATTTAATTCTATTCTGCCGTAAAGGGTATTAAAGCCATAAACCGGGCTCTTTTTATGGCGACAGTCAAAACACGTTGGTGACGGGCACAGTTTCCAGAAACCCTGCGAGGAAGTATTTTTCCTCGTTCAGTAATATATTTTCTTAAATGGGCTACATCCTTATAATCAACATAATCAGCTTTTTCAACACAAAAATTGCATACGCGTTTTTTTCCTCGCCGGACACGTTCCCGCTTAACCACTTAAACACCTTCCTTTATTCCTTTATTAATTTATTAATTTACCTTGATTATTAATTTAAAATTTAAAATGGCACGTCGTCGTCGTTAAAATCAATTTCTTTACTAAACCCTTCCTCGCTTTTTAAAGAATCTGCTCCCATACCTGCCTCTTGGGCCCCTTTGGCCCGGTCAAGAAACTTTACATTTTCGGCCACTATTTCAGCTACTTTACGCCGCACACCCTGGCTGTCATCGTAAGCGCGAATCTGAAGCCTTCCCTCTACGGCCACTAATCTTCCCTTCCCCAAAAAACTAGCGCAACTTTCTGCCTGTTTTTGCCATACCACCACGTCAATAAAGTCTGTTTCTCTTTCTCCTTGCCGGTTTTTAAAAGTTCTATCTACCGCCAGGGAAAATTTAGTTACCGCTACACCGTTCGGCGTATAGCGCAATTCAGGGTCTCTGGTTAAACGGCCAATTAAGATAACTTTATTTAGCAATTCTTACATCACCTTCCATAAAAAGTGCCAAGCTAAAAACAAGAATTAATAATAGTTAAGGTCTCTCTAACCTCTAACTTCTTTTTACGCCACCAGATTAATAATCATGTGACGTAATACTCCATCAGTAATCTTTAAAACACGGTCTAGTTCCTGAACAACTTTTGTTTCACCTTTAAACTGGATAACAATGTAGGTGCCCTCAGCTATATATTTAATTTTATAAGCCAAGCGCCGCTTACCCCTTCTTTCCGTTTTATAAACTTCCCCACCGAGACTCTCAATTAATGTTTTAAACTTTTCAATCATTTCGTTTAATTTTTCTTCCTCTAATTCGGGGTGAAGGATAAAAATTACTTCATAATTAGACACGCTTTTTTATTCGCTCCCTTCCACGCTAATTGTGAAGTGGGATGTGGGAAGTTGGAGACGGGATTTCAAGATGGGAATTCGGCCAGTAAGGTAGGCAGGCACCCAGCCTGACAACCACAGGCTGGAAGCCTGTGCCACTAGTAGGGCAGGCATCCTGCCTGTCCGTAAGTAGGGTAGGCATCCTGCCTGTCCGTAAGTAGGGTAGGCATCCTGCCTGTCCGTAAGCCGAATTCCTTCTTATTCTCACCTCTCACCTCTCACCTCTCAGCGCTGAGGTATTATAGCATAAACAATTACGACAGGGCAAGTCCATTAATTGAATAGATTAAAATAGCTAAAAAAGCGCCAAAACTGCGTTATCCATGGTTTAAACAATGAAATAAACCTGGACTGCTGTAAAGGAACAACCAGCCACTCCGGCTGGACCAAGCCATAAAAAGAAACAGCTTTAGTTTGTTCAGGCAAAAATACGGCTGTTAAAATAAAGACTATTCCTAAACCGCGCGCCGCACCTAGAACAAAACCTCCTATTAGGCCCAAAGGGCCCCAAAAAAGGTACTTACCTGGACTTAAAAATAAATAGGCTATAGTGGAAATTGCGTAAGCACTTATCATTAATACAATTAAAAAAGAAAGGAGTTCTAAAATACCAAGGGCAAGTAATTTGTTGCTCTTACCTATTTCTATGGTTACCGAAGGACGCCAAAAAACATCCAGTAAAAGCCAGGAACTAATTTTGTCTGTTATTCGCCAGTGTTCATTTAAATAAGTCGCCAACGGCCGGTAAAAAATAAAACTTATAAATAAGCCTCCAATTAAACCTATCACCTGGGTTAAGCTTGTGGCCAACCCGGCCCTTAACCCCCGCCAGGCAAACCAAAAGACAATTAAAAAAATTACCCCATCCAGCCAATTCATTTTTGGCTTAACCTTCTTTTTTATTTATATACCTTATGTTTATTTATATACCTTATGTTTCTTCATTTGCATAAAAAACCCTTCTTTTTTAGTTTTTAAATTTAAAAATTTTAAAAGGGGTAACAAGTAAACCGGCTAATAAAATTAAACCAAGGTAGCCATAAAGTGGATATAATAACCGGACTAAGGATGAAAAATTAAAACCGGCAAAAGGCAATACGGCCAGCGTAACCCCACTGCCAATTAATTTGTAACGCCAGTCCCCTTTTGGCGCCAACCGGCAGGCTAAACCATGGGCATCTGCAATGGCCGTAGTAAGAATAGCCACCCATAATAATAAACCAACTAAATAAGTTAGTTTTTTATTTAAAAAACCAGCAATATATACCAGCGGTATCTCGGCGGCAGTTATTTCGGGATAAAAAGTTAATTCCGCCACGGTAATAAGAACGGCGGTGGCTCCTAAAACCATACCGCCAACAAATCCCCCGGCCATACCCACGTCCAAAGGGACTATCCGGCCAAGTGAAGATAGCACCGCCAGGGCCAAAACCAAATTATAAGAAACATAAAGAATGCTGGACCAAACTCAGTTTCCAGTGGGCGTACTTGAGGCTGAAAGGGCGACCGGAAGTTGGTGTAAACTGTCATTGCGGTAGTATATCGCCCCTAAGACAATTAAAATAATAACTATAATCTTTAAGGGCACCAAAATCAGATTAATCGCTATTATGCCGCGTAAACCCTTTATAATAACCAGGCAAGTTATTAAAGCAGCCAGAGTGCTTCCCAGCCAAACCGAAAAATCAAATTGTTCTGCCCAGATAGACCCGCTAGCAGCCAACATTACCACCAGGCTGCCTGGCAGCATAAATATGCTTAAGGTATCCATTAAACGGGCAAGCTGTTTGCCCAGGAGAAAAAGGTAAATACTTTGGTAGTTAGAAGCTTTAAGCTTAACGGCTAAAGCCATGATCAGTATCCCGAAAAGGCTAAAAAAAACTGCCGCCAGACCAACTCCCCAAAGGCCTTTTTGACCAAACAAAACAAAAAACTGCATAATTTCCTGCCCTGACGCAAAGCCTGCCCCAATGATACAGCTTACGTAAACAGCTGCCACTTTTAAAATTAACCAGTCTTTACCAGGCATTATTTTCCCCTAAATTAAGCTTATGTTTTTAACATTAGAGGAATAACCTACAAGTAGACTGGAAATAAATATATTAGTTATTGTTAATTTTAGGAGGTACTTTCATGTGCGCTATAGAAGCTACACCACAAGCAGAAAAAATTTTATCGTTTAATAAAACAAGGGTTCATGTAGATGACCCTTTAGCGATAATAGATTTAAGCCGGGCGATAACTTCCCGCGTGAGACAAATCAACCCTAAACAAAATCGTCCTTTAGTTTTGCTCTGCATTGGTACAGACCGTTCTACCGGCGACTGCCTTGGGCCGTTAGTGGGCAGCAAACTCATATTAGAAAAACAAAATATTTTCCATATTTACGGCACACTTGAACACCCGGTCCACGCCAGTAACCTTGAAGAGACAATGACTAAAATATGCCAGGACATAGAAAACCCTATTATCATTGCTATTGATGCTTGCCTGGGTAATATTAATAACGTAGGATGGATTAATATCGGCACCGGCTCCCTCAAACCCGGGGCCGGGGTTAAAAAAAGCCTCCCTTGTGTTGGTGAAATTCATATCACCGGTATAGTTAACGTGGGAGGATTTATGGAATATTTAGTATTGCAAAATACCAGGCTAAATCTGGTAATGCAAATGGCCAATCTTATTGCGGACGGGTTAAAAGAAGTAGTATACCATTACTCAAATACTATGGTTGCATCGGGAAGATAGTTCCCGCCACAGCATAATTACTTCTTCGTCAGTAGTTTGGGTAAAATCAATATAAAACTGACCTACGGCTTGAAAGTTTGACGGTTTATATAAACAAAAAAAATGATCTACTTCGAAAGATAGCTCATCTATTGTATCTGGCGGCCCAACCGGAACAGCCAAAGTTATTTGCGGCGGTTTAAATATTTTTCTTATTGAACGCAAAGCTGCTCTTACGGTATAGCCCGTAGCAACTCCATCATCTACTAAAATAATTTTTTTACCGGTATAAGAGGGATAACGCGCTGTCCCCCGGTAATAAATCATCCGCCGGTGAATTTCGGCTATCTGTGCTTCTATCTCAGCTGTTAAATCCTCTGTAGTTAGCCTTAAGTAGGTCAATAAACTCTGGTTGAAAATAGTAGTCCCATCCTGGGCCACTGCTCCAACAGCCAGTTCGGGGTTTTGCGGAGCCCCAATTTTACGGGGAATAATCAAATCTAAAGGAATACGTAATGCCTTAGCTATTTGGGCTCCCACTACTACCCCGCCCCGCGGGATGGCTAATACTACCGCGCTTTGGTACTTGTCTTCCGGAATCAATCTTGCCAGTTTTTGCCCTGCGTCTACCCGGTCTTTAAAAAACATTTTTTATTCCTCCCAAAAATTTTTCCACATAATAATTGCATCTTCGTTGGTATCAAGGTAATAGCCCCGCCGTCTCCCCTCCTCTTTAAACCCTAAAGTAGCGTAAAGATGCCTGGCGGCCTGATTAGAAGGACGGACTTCTAAGGTTAAGCGGGCTATTCCTGAGTAAGCCGCGTGGCGTATTAATTCTTGCATTATAGCCCGACCTGCCCCGCGTTGACGGTAATCATGGTGAACGGCTAAATTAGTGATGTGGGCTTCATCTAAAATTAACCACATCCCCCCGTAACCTATTACTTTACCCGCTGATAAAGCTACTAAATAATAAGCAAAGTCATTTTTTATTTCGTAAGCAAAAGCATAATAGGACCACGGGGTAGAAAAGGAGCTCCTTTCAATGACCAGTACTTCTTTTAAATGCTCCGGCAGCATTTTAACAATTTTTAACTTCATTTTCTCTTCCCGGATAGCTGTCCATTAAACCACTTAATTTCAGCCTCTGACAGACGAAGGTAATAAGGCTTTAAATGCACCGGATCAACTCCCCCGTTAACCCGCAAGATTTGCCTTCCCAGCGCTGCTATTGCCGCCCCCCGGGGAAAGTAAGCTATGGTAGGCAAATAAGTTACCAATCCAGTTAAATATTCCGGCCAAATATGTTGGTAAGTTGATACTCCCTCTCCCAATAGAGCAACTGATTGACCTATGGCCCGTAATTTGTTTGCTAATTCCAAAGGCGTTAGGGCTAGCGGTCCTAGCCGGCAGATTAAAATATTATCCCTGGTTTCATAAGCAGCAGTGTACACTTCGTTTTTACGAGCGTTTAAAACAGGACAAAGGTAACCCTTCAAGCCAGTAAAAGGATAGGCCAGAGCTTCTAAAGTATTAACGCCGACTACCGGCAGTCCCCAAACTTGAGCTAAGGTTTTAGCCGTACTTATCCCAATTCTTAAACCGGTAAAGGAACCAGGACCCAAGGAAACGGCAATAGCTGCCAACTGCTCTGGTGTTGCGGCTGCCTCGGCAAGGGCATTTTTAATTAAAGGCATTAAATTTACCGAATGAGTTTTGGGATTATTGATTAAGTATTCAACTACCAACCGGTCATCATCCATTAAGGCTACACTGATTACCGAAGTAGCTGTTTCTATTCCTAAAATATACACGTTTTTTTAGCTCCTCCACCACGCAATCATAATGTTTTCCTTGCGGAAGAAAGTTAAACTCTCTATCCTCATCCTGAGAAGGACAAAAAAATATCTTCACGTCTAACCTTTCCTGAGGAAGTAATTCCGTTACTCTGTCGGCCCATTCAATTAAAGTTATCCCTTGGCCGTAAAAATATTCCTCATAACCCAAATCATTCATTTCCTGCGGACCGGCTAAACGGTACGTATCCAAATGATAAAGAGGAAACCGGCCTTCGTGATACTCCTTAATTAAGGTAAAGGTGGGGCTGGTTATCTTTTCTTTTATTCCTAGTTCGCGGGCCACGCCCCGGGCAAAAGTAGTTTTCCCTGTCCCCAACTCACCATAAAGACAAACTACATCTCCTGGTTTTAACAAGGACCCTAACGTCATGCTCAAAACTTCTGTTTCCGCAACGCTAGAACTCCTTATCTTAAGATTCACTATAACTTCTCCTTACAAGTAAAATGATCATAACCTTCAAACGGCACCGATAAGAGCGTTCTATCTGGCAATTCCACCGCCATACCCTGGGCAGCGGGTACAATTTCCCCAATTAAATGATACCTTACTCCTGCCTGGTTAAGCGTCTCCTGTATTTTTATGGTATCTTGCGGAGCCACGGTAAAAACAAGTTCAAAATCTTCCCCGCCTGATAGGGCCCATTTAAACGGGTCATTTTTGGTCAAGGAAGCAATTAACCGCACCTCTTCAGCAACAGGAACGTCCTTTAGCCATATCCGGCAGCCCACCTTACTAGCCTGACATATTTTATCCAGTTCCGCTAACAAACCGTCACTAATATCCTCCATGGCGCTTACCACCCTGCTTTCTCCCAACAATCTTCCGGCCTTGCTTTGAGCCCGCGGACAAAGAAAGGCATTGCAAACAAGCCCACGGGCAGACTCAGGTACTTGAACTCCGGGATTTTGGTATAAGTACAAACCAGCGGCTGACTTTCCTAAATAACCAGTAACATAAATTAAATTTCCTGGTTGAGCCATACTCCGGTAAACAATGTGTTCCGGATCCACCAGACCTAATAAAGCTACATTTATAATTAACGGCGCGGGACTCTTAACCACATCGCCCCCTACTATATTTATATTATAATCCAAGGCTGCCTGACGTAAACCAGCATACAATTCTTCAATATTTTCTACGCTCAATCGTTCCGGCAAACCTAATGAAACTAAAGCATGGGCAGCCTTCCCACCCATCGCGGCAATATCACTAACGTTAACGGTAATTGCCTTGGCTCCTACCTGAAAAAAAGAGGCCCAGCTTAATGAAAAATGAACGTTTTCTATTAACATATCGGTAGTAAACAAAAGCCACTTATTTGGGCTCACCTTCAGGACAGCAGCATCATCACCAACTCCTTTAACCACTTCCGCCGGATTGGTGACTATATCCCTGGTCATAAGATTTATCAGGTTAAATTCTCCTAAGGTCGATAATTCCAATTATTTTTTACCCCCCGGTAATATTTTGCCCCTGTAAAGTTATAACTTTACAGGGGCAAAATATTTTCCCGGCAAC
>DHGP01000040.1 GCA_002402825.1 Firmicutes bacterium UBA4795 | reverse complement strand
CAGGATCAAACTCTCCATATAAACTATAGGAAAAGTTTTTTCTTGGCTTTTGTTTTTTAAAAGGAATTATTAAGGTTCTTAGGTTTTGCTTGTTTTACTTTCACCTTTTAAGCTATTCAGTTTTCAAGGAACTTTTGCTTGCCTTTTTTGGGGCAAACAAGTGCTTATTTTAGTATTTTTTTACCCTTAAGTCAACAGGTAATTTAAGGTTTATTTAATTTAACCTTAACATCTCATGTTTAATGTAACACAATCAATAAAACATTGTCAAGAGTAACTTTAAAAAGTTCTTAATCTCTTTCTACCCGGGCTACATCAACTAATTTATCATTTGCCGCCAGGCGCATTAAAATCACTCCCCGGGTAATCCGACTGGTTAGGTTAATTTCGGTTGTTTTCATGCGTAAAACTATTCCTTCGGCACTAACCAGCATAATCTCTTCATCTAGCGCAACTACCAAAAAAGCAACTACTGGACCGTTTCTAACGTTATTACGAATGGAAATTAACCCTTTTCCCCCTCTTGATTGTAAACGATATTCATTTAAATTCGTACGTTTACCGTACCCGTTAGCGGTAACCGCCAATAAACTTGCTTTAGGTTGGACAACATCCATACTTACTACGACATCTTCCTCTTTTAAAGTAATTCCTTTTACCCCCCGGGAAGTACGACTATGAGCCGGAACCTCCTTTTCGGAAAAACGGATTACCAGCCCCCGGCGGGTACCTAAAACAATTTCTTGATGCCCGTCGGTCATTTTGGCCCCAATTAAACTGTCCCCGGGCTTTAAACTAACGGCTATAATTCCGTCCCGCCGCGAGTTCTTAAAGCTTTCTAAGGGGGTCTTTTTCACTAGTCCAAATCGGGTAGCCATAAAAATGTACTTCCCTAAAGTAAATTCAATCACCGGAATAACCGTAGTTATTTTTTCACCCGGCTCAAGCTTTAACAAGTTAAAAATTGGTGTTCCTCTAGCCAACCGGCTTGCTTCCGTTATTTCATGAACCTTTAACCGGTATGATTTACCTTCATTTGTTAAAAATAAAACGTGATGGTGAGTATTAGCAATAAACAGGTGACGGACAAAATCTTCTTCTTTAGTACCCATTGCAGTGATACCGCGCCCCCCCCGTCTTTGATTTCGGTAAGTATTTAAAGGAAGACGCTTTATGTAACCCTGATTGGTTATGGTAATTACCTCTTCTTCGGCTGGAATTAAATCTTCTATTTCTATATTTATTTCTTCGTTTACTATTTCCGTACGCCTGGAGTCAGAAAATTTATTTCTAATGGTTATAAGTTCTTCCTTAATAACGTTTAATACATTTTGTTCATCCGCCAACACTGCTTGAAAATAAGCTATTTTTTCCTGCAATTCCTTATATTCTTGCTCTAATTTTTCCTGTTCCAGACTAGTGAGACGTTGTAAGCGCATATCTAAAATTGCTTCTGCTTGTCTTACAGTTAAAGTAAATTTTGCGATAAGAGAATTCTTAGCTATTTCTGGTGTTTTTGAGGAACGAATAGTTTCAATTACGGCATCAATATGCGCTAGCGCAAGGCGTAAACCTTCCACAATGTGCGCCCGGTCTAAATTTTTATTCAGGTCAAATCTTGTCCGTCTAGTAATTACTTCCTTCTGGTGTTTTAAGTATAAGGAAATAATTTGTTGCAAGTTAAGAACTTGGGGCTGGCCGTCGACTAAAGCCAACATAATAACACCAAAACTTTCTTGCATTTGAGTATGTTTATATAGTTTATTTAAAATCACCTGAGGAACTGCGTCACGGCGCAACTCAATTACAATCCGCATTCCCCGCCGGTCTGATTCATCTCTTAAATCAGTAATCCCTTCTATTTTCTTTTCTTTTACCAGTTCGGCAATTTTTTCAATTAAGCGGGCCTTATTAACCATATAAGGTATTTCGTTCACTATAATAGCTGTCTTGCCATGGGATAGCTCCTCAAAACTTGTTTTTGCCTGTATCTTTATTACGCCGCGCCCGTTTTTATAAGCCTCTTTAATCCCACTTATACCTATAATTCTCCCTCCGGTGGGAAAATCAGGGCCTTTTATTTCCTGTCTCAGGTCTTCAACGGTACAGTCAGGATGGTTAATCATCCTTATTACCCCATTAATTACTTCTCTTAAGTTATGAGGAGGAATGTTAGTGGCCATACCCACCGCAATACCTGAGGAACCGTTTATAAGTAATTGAGGAATCCTGGCGGTTAAGATAACCGGTTCTTTTGTAGTATCATCGTAATTAGGAGCAAAATCTACTGTTTCTTTATCAATATCAGCCAGCATTAACTGGGTAATTTTAGCCATACGAGCTTCAGTGTAACGCATGGCTGCAGCCGCATCACCGTCAATCGAGCCAAAATTACCGTGACCATCAACCAAAGGATAGCGACAAACGAAGTCCTGGGCCAGCCTTACTAAAGCATCGTAAACAGCTACATCTCCGTGAGGGTGAAATTTTTGGAGTACATAACCAACAACATTGGCACTCTTTCGGTGTTGTTTATCCGGGGTCATTCCTAATTCATGCATCGCGTAAAGAATCCTGCGATGAACCGGCTTTAAACCATCTCTTACATCAGGAAGTGCCCGCCCTACAATTACACTCATCGCGTAATCCAAATAAGAATGTTTCATTTCATCGTTTAAGTCAACGGGAATAATTTTTTCTATTGGTACCGCCAAATAATTTGCCTCCTAGCTGAGAGGTTAGAAGTGAGAATAAGAAGGATTTCGACAAGCCGAATTTCCACCTTAAAATCCCATCTCCAACTTCCCACCTCTCACTTCTCAATTTATAGCTTTGTAGCCCAGGCTTGTAGGGTAGGCATCCTGCCTGCCTGCCAACTACAGGCTGGAAGCCTGTGCCACTAACCTGTGGTGGTTAATAATTAGACATCTAAGTTTCTTACCGCCCGGGCGTTTTCTTGAATAAATTCACGTCTTGGCTCAACTCGTTCGCCCATCAGCATGGAAAAAATAGCATCTGCTTCAATGGCATCATTAAGACTGACTTTTAACATGGTTCTTTTTTCAGGGTTCATAGTGGTATCCCATAACTGTTCAGGATTCATTTCTCCTAATCCTTTGTATCTTTTAATGACAATCTTGTCTCTTCCCACCTTTTTTAATAAATTTTCTAACTCTTGGTCATTGTAAATATAATGGTTATTTTTACCTTTTATTACTTGAAAAAGTGGTGGTTGGGCAATATAAACATACCCGGCCTCAATTAAGGGCCGCATATAGCGGTAAAAAAATGTGAGTAGTAAAGTTCTAATGTGCGCCCCGTCAATATCAGCATCACTCATTAAAACCACCCGGTGATACCTGAGTCTATTTATATCAAAATCTTCGCTAATACCAGTACCTAAAGCAGTAATTAAAGTTTTAATTTCTTCATTAGCCAAAATCTTATCTAAACGGGATTTTTCCACATTTAATATTTTACCTCTTAGGGGAAGAATAGCTTGAAAACGTCTATCACGACCTTGTTTTGCTGAACCGCCGGCTGAATCTCCTTCGACCAAGTATATTTCAGTTTCCGCCGGGTTTCGTTCCGAACAATCTGCTAGTTTTCCAGGCAAGGTGGAATTTTCCAGGAAATTTTTTCGCCTAGTTAATTCTCTTGCTTTACGCGCTGCTTCACGGGCCCGGGCAGCCGTAACAGCCTTTTCTATAATTCGGCGCGCGACCGGCGGGCTTTCAATTAAAAAAGTATTTAATTCTTCACTTAAAACAGAGTCTACTATACCACGTACTTCACTATTTCCTAATCTTGTCTTGGTTTGTCCTTCAAATTGAGGTTCTGGAACCTTAACACTTATTACTCCCGTTAAGCCTTCCCTTATATCTTCTCCAGTAAGATTTACGGTTCCATTTTTAATTAAATTTTGTTTTCGTCCGTAATCATTTATCACTCTAGTAAGGGCAGTTTTAAACCCTATTTCATGAGTGCCCCCATCAATAGTATGAATATTATTAACATAAGAAAAAAGGCTTTCCAGATAACTATCCGTATACTGCAACGCTACCTCTACCTGTACATCGTCTTTCTTTTTATTTATATAAATTGGTTTTTCATGAATAACCGTTTTGTTTTTATTTAAGTAGTAGACAAAGTCTTGAATACCCCCGTTGTGCTGGTAAACTATTTCTTGCCTTGTTCGCTCATCTCTAAGGACAATTTTTACACCTTGATTAAGAAAGGAAAGCTCCCTTAAACGTTGGTTAATTTCTTCTTGTTTAAAAACTAACTCTTCGAAAATTTCCGGGTCAGGTTGAAAAGTAATTTTTGTACCACAGGTCTTACTTTCCCCAATAACTTCCAGAGGAGTTTTTGCCTTGCCGCGTGAAAAGCTCTGCTGATATATAAAACCATTACGTTTTACTTCGCAAGTTAAGTATAAAGAAAGAGCATTGACCACTGACAACCCCACCCCATGTAAACCGCCAGACACTTTATAACCTGCCCCGCCAAACTTGCCACCAGCATGAAGCATAGTTAAAACTGTTTCCACTGCCGGTAGTCCTGTTTTTGGATGTATTTCTACGGGAATACCCCGGCCGTTATCAATAACCGTAACCTTATTGTTTTGGTGTAAGGTTACCTCAATAAGACTACAAAAACCAGCCATGGCCTCATCAATACTATTATCCACAACTTCATAAACCAGGTGGTGTAAACCACGTATCCCTGTGCTTCCAATATACATTCCCGGACGACGCCGTACAGCTTCCAGTCCTTCTAATACTTGAATTTCTTCTACTCCGTATTTAGCGTTATTCTCCTTTAACAAAAAAACTGCGCCTCCTATTTATAAACCCTATAAATGCGTTTTCTTAATGTTTGACAAGATATAGGAGAAATAAAAACTTCTCTTTCGGCAACTATAAATGATTTTCTTTTATTTTTTAAATCAATCATCTGAATCACACCTTCGCCTTGCATATTCTTAAAAAATTCCTTGGTTAAGGTTGATGCTTCGATTTCTTCATCCAAAATCATAATAATATCTTTATTCCGTACCATTACGTCGCTGCCTAAATGTAAGAACGTTTTCATCCACCTCCCACTTCTAGCCTCTCACCTCTCACATCTCGAAAGACGGGTCATTCTCCGTAACGAGCCGGCAATAAAAGAGATAAATATTCAATTGACCTAGCGTCTTCCTTGTGCCTGAAAACTGGCTGCATAACCATTGCGCTTAAAGGACCGGTTATATTTAAATATACTTCTTCAGTAGGTATGGCTCGCAGTGCCTCTACCAGGTAATGCGCATTAAAATATATACTGCACGTAGAACAAGCTTCTTCAGATAGGTTGGAAGCTTGCCCCACTGGCAGGCAGGACTCCTCTTCTGTCCTGTCATCGGACAGACCAGGCTGGAAGCCTGGTCTACTAGAAGCTTGCTCTACTGTTAAATTTTCCACAACCCCACCAGCTTCTGTCTGAGTAGAAATAATACATTTGGATAGGCAAGATGCCTGCCTTACAAAACTAAGGTTAACTAAAGAAATATTTTCCCGGGTAAAAAGCATTGCTCTTTCAACAGCTGCTTTTAATTCCTGAGTTTGTATGCAAACAGAAAAAATAAATTTTTGAGGAATAACCTGTTGATATAAAGGGAACTGTCCCGCAATTAAACGGGAAACCAAAATTGTAGGATATATTTCTTGTTCATCTTTTTCAGCAGACTTTATGATAAAAAAAATCTGGCTATCTCCTAAAGAAATTTCCACTTCATCTTCTAGCGCCTGATTTAAAATTCTAGTTAATTCGTTTAAATTTTTTCCAGGAACTATAACATTAGTCAGGCCCGTAGGGTAGACTTCTGGTCCTGAAGTAGGGTAGGCATCCTGCCTGCCCGAAGCCTGCTCTACGGCGGCACCAGGCATAAGATTGCAAGTACCAGGTTCAGTTGTAGAACAGGCACCCTGTTTGTTTGTTAACGTCTTACAAACTAAACGGTGAGTGTCGGTAGCGACTAATTTTAAAAAACCTTCATTAAATTTTTTTTCGTCATAACCTTCTTCCGCCTCGATTTGAAAAAGTTGAAAAAGAACTCCAGTGAAAACAGGTCGGCTTTCATCGGACGATACTGCAAAAAGTACTTGTTTTAAGGCTTCATATAAAAGCCCTGCTTTAATAGATAAAAAAGCTTTAAAGTTAGAAATAGATGGAAAAGAAGGAAAAGAGCTTGAGTTATATCCTTGAATCACTGCTTTAGATAGGCCTGTAGGGTAAGCTTCTAACTTGCTCGCCAGCGTAGCCTGCTCTATGGGGTTTTCAGTGTCTTGCTGTTTTGTATAATACCACAAGTGTACGTTTAAACCATCACTTTCTACTTCTACTTCTCCTATATCAGGAAGACGCCTTACAATTTCCGTGATATAACGTGAGGGTAAGACTATACTTCCGTCCCTAAAACCGTTTATTTTTGTGGTACATTGAATGGAAATATCTAGGTTTGTAGCTGTGACGGTTAAATAATTATTATGAACCTCAAATAAGATTCCCTCTAAAACAGGGAGGGGTGCTTTTAGGGGAACTGCTTTGGCTACTTTTTGTAAGGTATTAAGTAAGTTTGCTTTACTGGTGGTAAATTTCATTAAACTCACCTCAATTTATATTTTAACTCAATTTCCTTTAAATTTGTAGTTATAAATATTTTTATTATAAAGTAAGTATAGTAATAGTAATACTTGTTTATATGTAGATAAGTATCTTAGATCTTTAATTTAAGCACCCTCTATATTACAAGAAATTGTGTTGATTATTTCTTGTAAAGTTATGGAATCGCGTAATTCTAGGGCAATTTTTTCGTAGGCGTGAATTACAGTGGAATGATCTCGTCCTCCAAAAGCTTCCCCGATTTTAGGCAAAGATAAACCAGTTAGCTCACGGGTTAAATACATGGCAATTTGTCTAGGGTAAGCTATATTATGGGTACGTTTTTTAGTGGTGAAGTCGGTTGGTTTTAGGCCAAAGTATTCAGCTACCTTTTGTTTAATTAAAGAAACAGTAATTTGTCTTGGTTGCTGCGAAGGGATAAGTTCTTTAAGAATTTCTTTAGCTAGTTCTAGACTAATTTCTTGGTTGGTTAAAGTTTTGTAAGCGCAAACTTTAATTAAGGCACCTTCTAATTCTCTTATGTTTGATTCAAAAGAAACAGCTATATAGTCAATAACATCATTTGGAATTTTGTAATTGTTTAAAGAAACCTTTTTACGTAAGATAGCTACCCTGGTTTCTAGGTCAGGTGGTTGAATATCAGTAATTAAACCCCATTCAAAACGTGAGCGTAACCTATCCTCAAGGGTGTGGATATCTTTAGGTAAGCGGTCACTTGAAACAACTATTTGTTTATTGGCTTCATATAAGGTATTAAAGGTGTGGAAAAACTCCTCTTGGGTCCCTTCCTTTCCGGCTAGAAATTGAATATCATCAATAAGTAAAATATCCATATGGCGGTATTTTTGCCTAAATAAAGAAGTAGCGTTTTCCCTGATAGCGTTGATTAATTCATTCATAAAAGTTTCAGTGGTTGTATAAGTAATTTTAGAGTTATGGTTGTTTTTTAGGACGTAATTGCAGATTGCGTGCAGTAAATGTGTTTTACCTAATCCCACTCCCCCGTAAATAAAAAGGGGATTATAGGCTTTAGCCGGAGATTGAGCCACAGCCAAGCAAGCCGCATGGGTTAAATGGTTACTGTTTCCTTTAACAAAGGTTTCAAAAGTGTGTTTAGGATTAATTAAGGAAAGCTGATTATAAGATGCTACGTTATTTTTAAGGGTAAATTTATAGGGCAAATAAGCTACTTCTTCGGTTAAAATAAATTTAAGCTCAAGTTCTTGACGCGTAATGTTTTGTAAGGTTCTCTTAATAATTTGGGCGTAGTGGTCAAGTAACCACTCTCTAGTAAAGGAATCAGGAACTTCAATAAAAAGTGTTTTATTTTCATACCCAATTGGTTGTAAAGTTTTAAACCAGGTTTCAAAGGAGTGTTTATTTATTTTTGGTCTTAAATTATCTAAAAGTAAATTCCAGGCATTAATTAATTCTGACTTTAACATTGGTTACCAAAACCTCCGTAAAATTTAAAATTAAATATGGGTATTATTACGGACATTTTATTTGAATATGCTATTTTAAACCTATCATAACAAACCTGGTAAAGAAAAGTAAACATAGGATGAAGGTCTATCTAATCTGTTTAAAGTATGTTTTAGAGTTTTTCTTGACGGCAGGTGGTTTTTTCTATATAATTTGAGAAAAAGAGATGAAACCTTATTAGTGGTTGAGGAAATGGTGGTTAGTTGTTAAAGCTTACCAACTACTAAAGACCAGTCACCAACAACCAAAATAGTTTTTGGTTATAAAGGGGGTATTTAATTTTTTATGAAGAGAACTTTTCAACCGAAAGCACGGAAAAGAAAACGGTGCCACGGTTTTTTAAAGCGGATGCGAACTAAAGCAGGCCGAAGTATTATTAAACGGCGCAGAAATAAAGGGAGGAAGGAACTTTCGGCTTGAAAAATATAAGATTTATAAGTTTTTATATTAAAATAAGTTTGTTGATAGTTTTTAAATGAGTAAGGTTTTAACCTTAAAAAAAAGAAAAAACTTTAGCCGGGTTTTTAAGTATGGTTTTTTTGTTTCTAATCGTTTATTAGTTTTATATTTTTTAAAAAACAAAGAAAATAAAAAAGGGCACTTTGGCTTTGTGGTGAGTAAAAAAGTAGGTAAAGCAGTGGTAAGAAATCGTTTGCGACGTCTTTTAAAAGAAATTTGCCGGTTAAATGAAGCTATTTTTCCAAAAGACTATGATATTGTTATTGTGGCACGTAAAGGAGTGGCAAAAGAAAGTTTTTATTCTTTAAAAATCCATTTGTTAAAGCTATTTCAAAATGCTCAGGAAAAAAGGGGGTTTAACGGTAACTAGGTTTTTTTTAAAAGGAGTAAAGTTTTACCAAAAGTATTTATCACCCTTAAAACCTCCTAGTTGTAGGTTTTATCCAACATGTTCCAGTTATTGTTACCAGGCAATTGAAAAATACGGGGTAAAAAAAGGGGTCTTTTTTTCTATTAAAAGATTGTTACGTTGCCATCCGTTTTGTCTTGGTGGTTATGACCCGGTCGATTAATTTGCGGTTGTTAGGTTAAAGGAGGTAGTTTTTTGTTTCATTCGCTGGTTAACGGCATGGTTTCCTTACTAAATTGGTTTTACCATTTAACAGTTATGATTAACCTACCTAATTACGGATTGGCCATCATTTTTTTTACTATTCTAGTTAAATTAGTTTTATACCCTTTAACCCATAAACAAATGCAGTCAATGGTAGCCATGCAGCAATTAGCACCTAAAGTAAAGGAAATCCAGGAAAAATATAAAGCCAAAGACCCTCAAAAAGTGCAGCAAAAAATAATGGAGCTTTATAAAGAACATAAAATTAATCCTCTATCTGGATGTCTACCTCTTTTAATCCAAATGCCTATTTTAATTGCTCTATACCGGGCGCTGTATAATTTTAAATATGCCGAAAGTGCCCACGCCCAATTCTTATGGGTGGCCAGCTTAAGTGCTATTGGTATTCACCAGGCTACTGATTTAATTATGCCTATTCTGTCAGGGTTAACCACGTATTTACAATCAAAAATGGTCTCTAATGTTAATGACCCCACCCAAAAAACAATGTTGCTGGTTATGCCCTTTTTTATTATCTGGATAAGCACGACCGTACCTGCAGGCTTGGTTTTATATTGGGTGGCTTTTAATGTGTTAAGTATTGGTCAACAATACCTCGTAAACAGGCAAACGCGAGGGTTAAAGGAGGCACTTGAAAAAAGTGGAGGTAATCGAAAAGTCGGGCAAAACAGTAAAAGAGGCGGTAAATAGTGCGCTTACAGAGTTAGGGGTAACGGAGGAAGAAACGGTCGTTGAGGTTATTGAAGAACCGGCAAAGGGTTTCTTGGGATTTTTTAAAGGTAAACCAGCTAAAGTTAGGGTAGTGGTAAAAGATTCTCTAGTGAGGAAAGTAAAGCTTTTTTTAAATAGTATATTCCAGGCTATGGATTTATTGATAGAAATGAATATTTGGGAAAAAGACGACCGGGTTTTTATTGATTTAAAAGGACCAGAAGTAGGTTTATTAATTGGCCGGCGTGGCGAAACCATGGAAGCTTTACAGTTTTTGGTTAACCTACAAGTAAATAAAAATAACTCCACGCGCAAAAAAGTATTTATAGATATTGAAGGATACCGCAGGCGGCGAGAGGAAACACTGCAACGTTTAGCTTTAAAATTAGCCAATAAGGCTAAGCAAAAAGGGAAAGCAGTGGTCTTAGAGCCAATGAGCGCTCAGGAGAGGAGGATAATTCATACTGCTTTACAGGTAAGAAGCGATATTTATACTTTTAGTGAAGGTGAGGAGCCTTACCGGAAAGTAATTATTTCTCCTAGAAACAGAAGAAGTAGTATTTGAGGCGGGTAAAAATAGTTGTAAGACATAAGGGACGGCAGACTGGGTGAAAAGTCAATTATTTGAGTTTTAATTTTTGCAAAATTGTCTGCTCATAATCAAGTATATTTTATAAACTCCAACTTAAACTGTCAGATAATAGAACCGTCCCTTATGTTATGATACGATACGATATGATATAATGTTAGTGGGGAAAAGAATTTATATCCCCCCTTTAGTTCCCCTCTTGGTAAAGAGGGGACAAGAGGGGTACTTTTTTTATTGTAGGGTGTTAAATTTAACAACCCTATAAGAGGTGAGTAAATAATGTTAACTGACACCATTGCCGCTATTGCTACTCCGATAGGAGAAAGTGGAATAGGAATTGTTCGGGTTAGTGGTCAAGAGGCCTTTAAGATTGCGTCACGTGTTTTTAAACAAGCAAAAAAAGGTACATCCTGGTATAAAGAAAATGAATCACATAAACTTTATTACGGTTATGTAGTGGAACCAGAAACAGGTATATTAATTGATCAAGTTTTAATAGGGGTAATGCGCTCCCCGCATAGTTATACCGGAGAAGATGTGGTTGAATTTAACTGTCACGGTGGGGTATTACCGGTTAAAAAAACCTTAGAACTGGTTTTAAGGCAAGGGGCCCGTTTAGCTGAACCAGGAGAATTTACTAAAAGGGCTTTTTTAAACGGACGTCTTGACCTGACGCAGGCTGAAGCGGTACTGGATGTAATCAGGGCTAAAACAGAGGAAAGCTTAAAGTTAGCGGCCAGTCACTTAAAGGGAGAATTAGCCCGTATCATTAACCAATTAATGGACCGTTTACTGGGGTTGTTGGCTTTAATTGAAGTAAATATTGATTTCCCTGAAGAAAATTTAGCTAATTTTTCACCTGTTGAGGCGATAGAGTTAGTTCAGGAAATACTGAATAAAGTAAATGATTTAATTGCTACCGCAGACTACGGCAAAATATACCGGGAAGGCATGAAGGTCGTTATTGTTGGTTGTCCGAACGTTGGTAAATCCTCTCTTTTAAACGTTTTGCTCCAGGAAAAAAGGGCTATTGTTACCGATTTACCAGGGACTACCCGCGATGTGATTGAGGAAAGTGTAAATATAAACGGTATTCCGGTGAGATTAGTAGACACTGCTGGTCTAAGAGCACCCGAAAATATTGTCGAGGAGGAAGGAATAGCAAGAACTCACGATTTAATTCAACAAGCGGACTTGATTTTATTTATGCTTGCGTCTGACACAGGTTCAGAGGTTAATCTTCAAGAAATATTTGATTTATTAAAGGATAAAAAAGGAATTATTTTGGTTAACAAAATAGACCTGGTGCCGGGTGATTTATTGGTTTCCCGGTTAAAGGAAAAGATTAAAGATAAACCAATTATGAAATTATCTGTTAAAAATAAGGTTGGTCTTAGGGAGCTTAAAGATAAAATTACAGAAATAGTATTAAATGGACAGGTAAAAATGACTGTCCCTTTGTGGGTAAGTAATGTGCGACATAAAAATGCTTTAATACGCGCCAGGCAGTTTTTAGAAGATAGTTTAACCGGGCTAGAAAAAAACGTTACGGAGGACTTGTTGGCCATTGATTTAAAGAATGCCTGGGAGGCGTTAGGTGAGATTACCGGTACCGCGGTAAGTGAAGATATTATCAACCGTATTTTTGCTGACTTTTGCGTGGGTAAATAAGCAAAGTCAGAACGCTTGCCCGGGTAGGTAAAAAAGTAGAGGCGTTAAATTTAACGCCTCTTGTAACGAGGTGATAGATGATGGAATATTTAGCCGGAAAATACGATGTTATTGTGGTAGGGGCTGGTCATGCGGGTTGTGAAGCAGCTTTAGCTACCGCCCGCCTTGGTTATCGCACTTTAATTGTTTCCTTAAACTTAGATAATGTGGCTTTAATGCCTTGTAATCCAGCTGTAGGGGGGCCGGCAAAAAGCCAGTTGGTGCGGGAAGTTGATGCCTTAGGGGGAGAAATTGGTTTAAATACAGATAAAGCGGCCATCCAGGTACGCATGTTAAATACCGCTAAAGGACCAGCCGTGCATGCTTTACGGGCTCAAACGGATAAAAAAAGATACCATATTTACATGAAACAAAGCATAGAGAACCAACCCGGATTAGATATTAAACAAGTGTTAGTAGAACGGTTGCTTGTTCATGGTAATCGGGTGGAGGGAGTGGTAGGTCATACCGGGGCAAAGTTTATGGCCCCGGTGGTTATTTTAACGACCGGAACGTACCTGAAAGGACGAATTATCATTGGTGACCTGGTCTATCCGGGGGGGCCGGCCGGTCAATTTCCAGCGGTTAATTTAGCGGATTGTTTGCGCTCCTTAGGGTTAGCCGTAGGGCGGTTTAAAACAGGGACTCCACCCCGGATTGATAAGCGCAGTATTGATTTTTCAAAAATGAAAATACAACCTGGGGATGAAAAACTCCAGAATTTCTCTTATTTTTCTAAGGTAAAAAGTCGGGAACAGTTGCCTTGTTGGTTAACCTATACTAATAAAAACACCCATGAGGTAATAAAAGAGAATCTACACCGTTCTCCTCTTTTTAGTGGCGTTATTCAAGGGATAGGGCCGCGTTATTGTCCCTCGATAGAAAGTAAAGTGGTGCGTTTTGCGGATAAACCAGCCCACCAAATTTTTATTGAACCGGAAGGAATAAACACTAATGAAATGTACGTACAGGGAATGAGTACCAGCTTGCCTGAAGATGTTCAATTGGCCATGCTTCGTACAGTTCCTGGTTTAGAAAAAGTAGAGATGGTAAGGCCTGGTTACGCGATTGAATATGATTACTTAGTTCCGGTCCAACTAAAAAGCTCTTTGGAGCACAAAGAAATTAAAGGACTTTTTAGCGCCGGTCAAATTAACGGTACTTCAGGCTATGAAGAAGCTGCGGCCCAAGGTATTATCGCCGGAATAAACGCAGCTCTTTGGCTTAAAAACAAAGAGCCTTTAATTCTTTCCCGGACTGAGGCGTACATTGGCGTTTTAATTGATGACCTGGTAACTAAGGGCACAAATGAACCATATCGCATGATGACCTCCCGGGCAGAATACCGTTTACTTTTAAGACAGGATAACGCGGACTTGAGATTAACCGAAAAAGGCTACCGGGTAGGACTGATTTCGCCGGAAAAATACGCTGCTTTTGTCCAAAAAAAGGAGCTTATAGCGCAAGAAATAGCGCGCTTACATAAAACCTTTGTCCCGGTTAACGCAAGAGTAAACGCCATTTTAAGGGACGCAGGCAGCGCTGAATTACAACAAAATGTTTCTATGGCGGCGCTTTTGAAAAGGCCTGAAATTAAATATCATCACTTAAAACAAATTTTTAATTCATCCTTTGTTTTGCCTCCTGAAGTAGAAGAGGAAGCGGCTATTGAGATTAAATATCAAGGATACATTGAAAAGCAAAAAGCGCAGGTGGCCCGGCAGGAAAAGTTAGAAAACCGCTTAATTCCAGATGAGTTTAATTATCAAGGGGTAAAAAATCTTTCCGCTGAAGCAAAAGAAAAATTGGCGGAAATAAAACCGCGCTCCATAGGACAGGCCGGGCGTATTTCTGGCGTAAGTCCGGCGGATATAGCGATACTTTTAGTTTCTTTAGAGCAGTTTAACCGGAAATCTTTAGATAAAGAAACCGTAACCAAAAAGGTTGGCGCTTAAATGAGGGAAGAAATGGCGTACTGGCTGGCGGAAGGGACCTTAAAGATGGGCTTGTCATTAAGCAAGAAACAAGTAGAAAAGTTTAACCTTTACGCTCAGTTACTGCTTTTAGAACAGGAAAAATTAAATTTAACCGCTATTTTAACTACTAAAGAAATAGCCTGTAAGCATTTTCTCGACTCTTTAACCTGTCTTACCGTTTTCCCTTACTCTTTAAAAAATCAAACCGTTATTGATTTAGGAACGGGAGCAGGTTTTCCTGGTTTGCCCTTAAAAATTGTGCAGCCAGAAATCAAGCTTACTTTACTTGAAGTCAAAAGAAAAAAAGTTTCTTTTTTACAGGAAGTAATAAAGCAATTAAGTATGGGGGAAGTACAGGTAATTAACCGCCGCGCTGAGGAAATAGGCCAGGATAATTGTTACCGGGATAAATTTGATTATGTATTGGTAAGAGCAGTAGCCAAACTTTCTGTTATTCTAGAATATAGCTTGCCTTTGTTAAAAAAAGGTGGCTTCTTTATTGCCTGGAAGGGACCGGCCGTTGACCAAGAGTTAGAGGAGGCCAACCGGGCCATGCAATTTTTATGCGGCGAGTTAAGGCAAGTGGCGGCTGTTCGTTTACCTTTTTTAAATGCCGAGCGACGTTTAGTTGTCATTCAAAAAATGGATATTATTTCTTCCCGATACCCTAGAAGACCGGGCATTCCAAAAAAAAGACCGTTATAAAGATACATAAATTTTCATTTAACGGGAAAAATATGCTTGGGAGGTGATAATATGCCTGATATTAAGTGTAATGTTACTGAATGTCACTACAACGAACGGGTAGTGTGTAATGCTCCCATGATTCAGGTTGATCGTAACGGGGTAAGTAAAGCCAGTAATTCACCCCAAACAAAATGTGAAACATTTAAGTTAAAAAGTTAATCCTGGTCGAAAAAAAGCCGGGTGATTTTCTTTTTAAAAAAAAGGAATGAACCCGGCTTTTTTCTTAGGTTTAGCTTTTTTTATTCTTTTTGGTTAAAATTACCTGGGCTATGTTTTGCGCAGCCTGGTAAACCTCCTGGATAGAATGGTTGCTTTTTAAAGCGCACTCGTAACAAGAATCAAACTCTGGTTTTAATTTAACTTCCCCGTTTGCTAGATAAGCTATTTTTACTTCTACTGGGCCGTAAGGCGTTAAAATGGTTTTAAATTCTCTAGGGAGAACCTGACGTTTTTCCGGGCGCATTCTTACGCCTAGGGTGCTGGTTTCCTTTAAAATAAGCGTCGTTATCCTTTCTTTAACCTGAGGATAACATAAGACGGTAAGCTGGTAACCAGGGCGACCCTTCTTCATGATTAAAGGGGTTAAAAAGACATCCTGCGCTCCCGCGGCTAATAACTTACTAACCACCGCCGGTAAAATTTCAGGAGACATGTCGTCAATATTTGTTTCCAGGACTAAAATATCTTCCCATTTCGTTGTCTTGTTATTTTCTTCCTGACCAATAAAAACCCGCAAAAAATTAGGCTGCGGGAAATCCTGACTTCCTAAACCGTAACCAATATGAGTTATGTTTAAGGCCGGCAAAGGACCAAATTCAGCGGCTAAAGTTGTGGCAATAGATGCGCCGGTTGGAGTGACAAGCTCACCGGTAATACCGGCGGCCCGCGTAGGGACCCCTTTTATTAATTCTGCCGTGGCCGGGGCGGGGAGGGGAATTAAGCCGTGCTGACAATGAGTAGTTCCAGAAAATAAGGGCAGCGGAGAGCAATATATTTTTTGAATTTTAAATTCAGCCAAAAGAATGGCCGTGCCAACAATCTCAATTATGGCATCCACTGCGCCTACTTCGTGAAAATGAACTTCCTCCAGTGATGTTCCGTGAACCTTTCCTTCAGCAGCAGCCAAACGGGTAAAAATAGCCAGAGCTGTTTGTTGTACTTCTGATGGTAAGTGACTAGAGGTGATTAGTAAACGGATATCTTTAAGCGAGCGGAATAAAAAAGTGGGATTTTCTACTTGGACAGTTGCCTTAAGACCCCGCCAACCCTGACGTTTTTCTTCTTTCAGTATTAAATAATAACTTTCAGGTAAAGATAATGATTTTAAAGCATTAAAGAAAGCTTCCTGGTTTGCCCCCGCGTCAATTAAGGCGCCTAAGACCATATCCCCGCTTATGCCGCTGAAACAATCCAGATAAAGAACATTCATGTTTTTATAGGCCCTTTCACACCTTAAATTTTTAGTAACTACTCAGGTTCATAAGGGCAAAGGCACAGAGGCACAAAGTTTTTTGCCAGACTTGCAGATCTTTATATGTTTTCATTTCCCTTTGTTCCTCTGTGCCTACCTGAATAGTTGCAATTTTTATTCAATTAAACGGTTTATAGCAGTAGCCATGGCAGCCGCACCAAAACCATTATCGATATTTACTACACCAATGCCCATAGCGCAACTGTTAAGCATGGTTAAAAGGGGGGCCAACCCCCCAAAATTAGCGCCGTAACCAATACTAGTTGGAACGGCAATAACCGGACGATTGGTTAAACCGCCAACTACGCTGGGTAAAGCACCTTCCATGCCGGCCACGACAATAATTATTTTAGCCTGGTGGATTAAATCGTAATGATCAATTAAACGATGCAGGCCAGCTACCCCTACATCAAATAACTTTTTTACCGGATTACCCATAGCTTGAGCGCAAACAGCTGCTTCTTCAGCTACTCTTTCATCTGCCGTACCAGCACTAATTATCAGCACTTCCCCTTTAAAAATTGGGGCTTGAGGTATCCCATAGACCAAACAGCGGGCGGTGTCAAAAAAAACAACTTCTGGACAATGTTTCTTTACGGCCAGGTACATTTTTCTATTTGACCGCGTGGCCAGTACAGTACGGTTAACGGTAGTTAATTCTAGAAAAATAGCGGTTACCTGGGAAACAGTTTTTCCCTGGCAAAATATAACTTCTGGAAAACCTTGCCGTAGGTTACGGTGATGGTCTATTTTGGCGTAACCAAGGTCCTGATAGGGTAAAACATTGAGGTAGGCCGCTGCCTGATCCAGGGTAATTTCTTTTTGTACCAGACGCAAAAGAATAGTTTTTAAATTATCAGACACCATAAATTTATAACCCCAAAATCATTTGCCTTGATTTTATTACACGGCTTAAAAGATTGTCAATATTGCCCGTGTCAAGGTAAAATCAAATACCAATTCCATAACTACGAAACCCTTGCCCTATATTTGGAATGACTTGATATTATTAGCTTTACGCGGTAAAATTCTATTTGTAGGGGCGTTAAATTTAACGCCCCTACAAAATAAATTATAAAATTAAAAAAATGATTCATCCCATAATTTCTTTTTTAAAAGAAACACCAGAATTTAATAAATTGAATCAGGGTCTAAAACAACACCTTAAGGCCCAGTTTGTTTATGGTCTTTCGGATTCATTGCGTTATATTGTAGTGGCGGGATTAATATCTGATATCCAGGGCTCAGTATTAGTAATTGTACCAGGTGAAGACGAAGCAAGGATTTTTGTTAACGATTTAAATTCTTTACGGCCAGGAGTGCCTGTTTATGAATATCCTATTTTGCCTTTGTTGCCCTTACCTGTTTTGGCCCAGGGGCGCGAAATTATAACCCAGCGGCTTAAGGTGCTGGAGATGTTAGTTCAGGATAAGCCGGTAATAGTGGTTGCCCCGGCCCAGGCTCTTTTACGTGCGTTAGTGCCTCCAGAAATTATACGTAAAGCAACAATTAAAGTTTCGGTTGAAAAGCAAGTAGAGCCCGTTATTATAAAGCAGCGCTTGCTGAGCTCTGGTTATGTATGGGCCGACCTGGTTGAGGGTCACGGCCAGTTTTGTACCCGGGGAGGTGGAATATTGGATGTTTTCCCCGCTACCCTTAACCGGCCGGTAAGGATTGAATTTTTAGATAACCAGGTGGAACAAATTCGCTACTTTAACCAGGATACCCAGCGGGTTGAGGAAAAAATAAATGAAGTACAGATTTTTCCGGCTAGCGAGTTGGTTATAGAGCCAGAAGGTTGGGAAACAGCCCAAAAAACATTTGTCCGGGAATATGAGCAACAATTAAAGAAAGAGCTTAAGAATTCAAATCAAAAAACAAAAAGCCAAAATTTAAAGGCGTACGGAGAAAATACCCTGGCCCAAATTAGCTTAAAAGGTTCTACCAGTAAGTGGGAACAATATTTACCTTATTTTTACCCCCAGGTATTTACACTGTTTGATTATCTTCCTAAGGATGGTTTAGTTATGGTAGATAATTTTTGGCGGGTTAAAGAAGCCGTAAAAACTAAGGAAAAAGAAAACGAAGAAACATTTATGGCTTTAATTAACCAAGGCAGAATTTTACCTGGTCAATTAAAGGGGTACGTGAGTTGGAGTAACATACATCAAGAAATAAAAAATCATCATACGGTTTATTTTTCGGTAATTTACCGGCCACCGGAAGGTATTGCCTTGCAAAGCGCGGTTGCATTTGCCAGTAAAAGTCCGCCGAAATTTAAAGGTCATCTGAAGTATTTTAAAACCCAAGTTAAAAAATGGCTGGATGAAAATTATACCCTTATCCTTTTAGTAAGCGAGATTGAGCGAGGCCGTTATTTACAAGAATTGTTAGCCGAAGCCAAAATTAACGCTGAATTAGTGACTTACCCGCCGTTAAATTTTTGGCCCGGTAGGGGCGTTAAATTTAACACCCCTACTATTGGCGTTGGTTATTTAAGCGGAGGATTTATTTTAACTTCTGGACGCCTTATTGTGGTTACGGAAACAGAAATTTTTGGGGGCTGGAGGAAGGCGCGGCCCAAAATGACCAATAGGGGCGTTAAATTTAACGCCCCTGCAACCCGGCGCCAAGAAGGATCAAGTAGGGGCGTTGAATTTAACGCCCCTGCAAAAGGTGATTATGTTGTCCATTATAATCATGGTATTGGGCGTTATAGGGGCATTGTTACGCTTACTGTTGCCGGGATTCAAAAAGACTACCTGCAGGTAGATTATGCGGGCGAAGACAAACTTTATGTGCCCACGGACCAGATTAAACTTATTCAAAAATATCTTGGGGCGGAAAATACTACCCCCCCTCGCTTGTCACGTTTAGGAGGGAGTGAGTGGGCGCGGGCAAAAGGACGGGTTAAAGAGGCGGTTCGGGAGTTAGCCCAGGAATTAATTGATTTATACGCCACCCGCCAGTCAATAACTGGCTATGCTTATGGTTTAGATACGGTATGGCAAAAAGAATTTGAAGACCGTTTTCCTTTTGAAGAAACGCCTGACCAGTTAAAGGCAATTGTCGAGGTAAAGGCAGATATGGAGAAAAAGCGTCCTATGGATCGTTTGTTATGTGGTGATGTTGGTTACGGAAAGACAGAAGTGGCCTTAAGAGCCTCTTTTAAAGCAGTTCAGGAAAACAAGCAGGTAGCTGTTCTTGTTCCGACCACTATTTTAGCCCAGCAACATTACTACACTTTTAAGGAGCGCTTTAATGGCTATCCGGTAAATATTGAGATGCTCAGCCGTTTTCGTTCTTTACGGGAACAAAAACGAATTATAAAAGAATTGCGCCAGGGAAGAATAGATATTATTATTGGTACCCATCGCTTAATTCAAGAAGACGTAAGTTTTAAAAATTTAGGACTGGCGGTAATAGATGAGGAGCAGCGTTTTGGGGTAGCCCATAAAGAAATGCTCAAGCAACTTAAAAAAGAGGTGGATGTTTTAACTTTAACCGCTACTCCTATTCCACGTACCTTGCAAATGTCTTTAACCGGAGTAAGGGATACCAGCTTGCTGGAAACCCCGCCGGAAAATCGTTTTCCGGTTCAAACCTACGTGTTAGAAGAGGACCCGTTACTTATCCGAGAGGCAATTAAAAAGGAAATTAACCGTGGGGGACAGGTATTTTTTGTACATAACCGGATTATGGAACTGGATAATATCGCTCAGTGGCTTGCCGCCTTAGTTCCTGAGGCACGCCTGGCTATAGCCCACGGGCAATTAAAAGAAGAAGAATTAGAACAGGTAATGTTGGATTTTTTAGCCGGGAAATATGACATTTTGCTTTGTACTACTATTATTGAAAATGGGCTAGATATGCCGAACGTTAACACTTTAATTGTTAGAGATGCGGATTGCTTGGGATTAGCCCAGCTTTATCAGTTACGAGGCCGGGTGGGACGTTCTGACCGCTTGGCATACGCCTATTTTACTTTTCGAAAGAATCAAGTGATAGGTGAGGCTGCCGAAAAAAGGCTGGCCGCAATTCAGGAATTTACGGCCTTTGGCTCAGGATATAAAATTGCTTTACGGGACTTAGAAATACGCGGGGCCGGCAATCTGTTGGGACCAGAACAGCATGGGCATATCATGACGGTAGGTTTCGAATTATACTGTCAGCTTTTGGAAGAGGCTGTACGGGAAGCCAGGGGTGAAGTCGTGCTACCAAAGGTTGAAACAGTTATAGACCTCCCTATCGAAGCTCATATTCCTGAAAGTTTTATTCCTGAAGCCAGTCAAAAAATAAGCCTTTACCAACGGCTAGCATTTGCTAATGATGAAAAAGAGGTTCAAAGTTTAGCCGAAGAAGTAGAAGAGCGTTTTGGTAAGTTACCATTGGTAGTAAAAAACTTATTTTTAGTGGCCAGATTAAGAATATTAGCCAGTGGCTTAGGAATAAAAACAATCACTTATCAGGTTGGTTACTATCGTTTGCAATTTTGCCATCAGCATTTTTTAAGGGGTGAGGTATTGGTGGCCCTAAGCCGCGATTACCAAAACCAACTCAAATTCAATAACCTTAACGAAGGGTTTGAAATGCGCCTTAAAGTTAAAAAACCATTAGACAGCCCGGATAATTGTTTAACCGAATTAAAAGAGTTTATTTATCGTTTAAGTTATTGGGACCAAAAATTGAGGACGTAAAAATTTAAAAAATATTTTAGCCATCAAAAATAATAATATTGCAGGATAATCTTACCTGGTGTAGAATTAAAGAAAATGAGGTCAGTTAAAATCTTTGGAAAAAAATGAATAAGTATCTTGGTTGCGTTATATACTATCTATAAAAGTGGCTTCACGAAGATTTTAATTAAATGGAGGGAGGTTTAGTTAATGAAGGCTACCGGAATTGTTCGCCGCATTGATGATCTAGGTAGAGTAGTGATCCCCAAAGAAATAAGAAGAACACTCAGAATTAGAGAAGGTGACCCTCTGGAAATCTTCGTCGATAGAGAAGGTGAAGTGATTCTTAAAAAGTATTCGCCTATTGGCGAATTAGGGGATTTTGCCAAGGAATACGCTGATTCTTTAAACGAGGCGCTCGGGCACATTGTTTGTATTGCTGACCGGGATAATATTATTGCGGTGGCTGGGGCGCCAAAAAAAGAATACTTAAACAAATCTATTGGTACCGCGGTGGAAAAAGCAATAGAGGAACGCCGGACCGTGCTTATTAATGATCCTGGAAAAGACCCGTTTTGCAAAGAATGCTCTTTGGTTTCTGATGACGAATGCAAGTACGCGGCGGAAGCTATTACCCCTATTGTTGCCGGTGGGGACCCTATTGGGGCTGTTATTTTGTTTTCTAAAGAACCGGGCGTTAAGATGGGAGAATTGGAACTTAAGCTGGCCGAAACGGCAGCAGGATTTTTGGCTAAGCAAATGGAACAGTAAGAGGTGGTCTTAAAAAGCCACCTCTTTTAAAAAGTGGGGTTAAATTTATGACCGCTCAGATTACAGTGCTGGGGTTGGGTCCTGGTCAAGCAGCGCATCTTTCCCTGGCGGGATGGGAAGTGCTTAAAAAAAGACCATATTTGTTTATCCGCACAAAACGTCATCCCCTGGTCGAGTGGTTAAAAAAGCAGGGTATTACCGGGGTAACCTTTGATGATTATTATGAAACAAGTCAAAGTTTTGAAGAAGTTTACGAACGCATAGCTCAAAGGATTTTAACCGAGGCAGAAAAAAAATCTTTAGTTTACGCTGTCCCAGGACACCCTTTGGTAGCCGAAAAAAGCGTTACCTTAATTTTGCACGGGGCTAAATTAAGGGGTATCAAGACAGAAATTATACCGGCCATGAGTTTTTTGGATGTGTGCTGCGCTGCTTTACAGATAGATCCTGCAGAAGGTTTACGGGTGGTGGATGGCTTATCTTTACCAAATCAGCCTATTGACCCCTTGGTAGGAAATATTATTATGCAGGTTTATAATCAGTTGATTGCTTCTGAGGTTAAATTAACTTTACTAGAGTATTATCCGCCGGAATATCCGGTGAAAATATTGCAGTCAATTGGCTTGCCGAAGCAGGAAAGAATAGAAGAATACCCTCTTTATTTTTTGGACAGGCTTGCTTGGTTTGACCATTTAACCAGTTTATATTTGTCTCCTTATCCAGAGGGGAAAAAAGAACGTTGTTTTCCGCTGGACCCTTTGGTGAATATAATAAAGATTTTAAGGGGAGAAAGGGGTTGTCCCTGGGATAAAGAGCAGACGCAGTCTAGTTTAATCAGGTATCTTTTGGAAGAAACTTACGAAGTAGTAGAGGCTATCCTTGAATTTAACCCGCCTAAAATAAGCGAAGAATTAGGAGATTTGTTATTGCAAATAGTTTTTCAGGCTCAAATAGCGGAGGAAAAAAGTGACTTCGGGATTGGTGACGTAATTACTGGGATTACAAATAAGATAATCCAACGGCACCCGCATGTATTTGGTCCGGAAAAAGAAAAGATAAAAGATAGTGCAGACGTAGGAAAGTTATGGGAAAAGATAAAAGCCCAAGAAAAAGGAAAGGATAAAGCAAAAAGCACCGCTAAACATCTGCCGGCTTTATTGCGCGCCCGTTACATCCAAGAAAAAGCAGCAAAAAATGGCTTTGATTGGCCTGATTATCGCGGGGCCTTGGCCAAGGTAACTGAGGAACTGAATGAGGTTAACCGGGCTATTGCCGCCGGGGAAAAAGCCAAGATAATAGAAGAATTGGGAGACCTTTTGTTTGCCGTGGTTAATACAGCCCGGCTTTTAGACATAGAAGCGGAGGTGGCGCTTACCGGAACAATTAATAAATTTAATAAAAGACTTTGTTATTTAGAAAAACAGGCCCGGCAGGCAGGAAAAGAATTATCCGGCTATCCATTGGCAGAATTGGATAGCTGGTGGGAAGAAGCAAAGAAAGCAGAAGTCAACGGAAAAGAGCTAACGTAGAAACAAAAAAAGAAAATTTTCTTTTTAAGCAGGAAAGTTATGATTTTTAACGAATATACCGAAATAAACAATGTTTAAAGGAGGATAAGCTTGGATGAATAAAACAGAACTTGTCGCTAAGGTAGCCGAAAAGTCTAATTTAACCAAAAAAGATGCCGAAAAAGCAATATCAGCTGTGTTAAGTAGTATTGAAGAGGCCTTGAGTAAGGGTGACAAAATACAATTAGTTGGGTTTGGCACCTTTGAAATTAGAGAGAGGGCAGCCCGCAAAGGGCGTAACCCGCAAACCGGGGAGGAGATAAATATTGCTGCTACCCGGATACCAGTGTTTAAAGCGGGTAAAATGCTTCGCGATGCGGTAATACCTTCATAGGAAAAGAAGTGATGGGCTTTACGTTTAGATAAGTTTTTGAAGGTTTCCCGGATTATTAAAAGGCGGAGTGTAGCCAAAGCCGTATGTCAACAAGGACAGGTATGGGTTAACGGACAGCGGGCCAAGGCAGGAACAGCGGTCAAGGCTGGTGATGTTTTGGAATTTAATTATGGTTACCGGCAGCTAAAAGTAAAAATCTGTTTTGTTCAAGAAAACGTGTCTGCCGGGCAGGCAACAGAAATGTACCAGTTGCTTAAAGATTAGCATTTTTTAAAATTTTAAACAAATAATTTCAGGCCTAAATGAGTAATGGTCAGTAATTGTTGGTTGCTAACAGGTTAAGGCCTTAAGGAAATTTTACCAGGTAACCTGACTATTAACTTGTAGGGCCTTTTTATTTTCCTGCATAAATCTTGTTTTTTTGGGTAAAAAATAAAATTGAGGTTTAAAAACTTAACTTTATCCTTCTTCTTTAAAATGTAGAGACGTTAAATTTAACGCCTTTACAAAGAAGGCTGATAAATGGAGTTATTTAAAGAATGGCTCCAAAAAATTGAAATAGGTGAGGATGTTATTTTTACGATAACCTATTTAACCGGGAAACGAGTGAGAATAGCAGGGATAATAGTAATGCTTTTCTTGTGTTTGCAAATAATCGGGTGCCGCCGCCCGGCAGAACGTAAACCCAAACCAGGTATACCGCTTCGGGAGCCCACCATTAGTCTTTATATAAATGAAAGTGGAGAAAAAAAGAAACTTAAACTGGAAGAATACATTGCTGGGGTGGTGGCCGCGGAAATGGACCCTGCTTGGCCGATTAATGCTTTAGCGGCGCAAGCTATTTTGGCCCGTACTTTCACCCTGGAAAATATTAAAGCAGGGCGAGTTCAGCAACTGCACGGTACAGATGCCTCTACTAGCACCGAAGAATTTCAAGCTTATGATGCTGCCCGAATTAATAAAAATGTCCGTGAAGCGGTAAAACAAACCCGCGGCAAGGTAGTAACCTATCAAGGAAATTACATTAAGGCCTGGTTTTGCGCCTGTAATGGTGGGGTAACGGCTTCGGCGGCAGAAGGATTGAGTTATACCAAAGCACCTACGCCTTACGTAAGGGCCGGCATAAAAGATGATTGTTTAAAAATTGCGCCTCCCGCTTATCGGATTTGGGAAACCAAAATTCCGTTAGCGAGGGTGCAAGCCGCGGTAGCTAAAATTACCGGTAAAGCGTCAGGGGAAATAACTTCGGCTCAAATTATTGAACACGGTCCTTCTGGTCGGGCAACCAAAATTAAACTTGGAGGGGCAGTGGTGGGAGCCCCTGCCTTAAGGCTAAATTTAGGCAGTGAATGGGTACGATCCACTTTTTTAACGGCCATAACCGTACAGGATGGCAACTTGATCTTGAAAGGGAAAGGTTTTGGACATGGGGTAGGGATGTGCCAGTGGGGGGCAAGGAAGCTTGCCCAGGAAGGAAAATCACCCGGAGAAATTATTCGTTTTTATTTTAAAGGGGTGGAGGTAAAAAAATATTGGCCGTAAAGATTATATAATGATACCAATTGGTTAAAGCTAAAAGTACTTTTAAAGAATAATTTGGTTTATAGAAACATAAAATTAAAATGCAGGTATGAGTTATTTCGTTCCGAGGACTATGTTTTGAGGACTATGCTTTATGGAAGATAATAAAAATAAAATTATTCTTACTGATCGTAAATCTCTTGTTTTAGAAGGCGTTCTTTTGGTAGAAAGTTTTGACGAACAAAAGATTATCCTGGAAACAAATATGGGTTTGTTGGTTTTAAAAGGGGAAGGGCTTAACATTACGCACCTGGATTTAATCAACGGTATTTTAAACGCTGAAGGATTTTTTTCGGAAATACAGTTTCAGAAAGATAAAGGGTTAAAAAGAAAACAAAAATCACCTAAAGACATTTTTAGTAAATTATTTAAATAACCCTAAAAAATAAATGTTTAAAAAAACGTAACTATTCAGGTAGGCACAGAGGAGCAAAGGCACAGAGGTCCAAAGGGAAATGAAAAAACTTTGTGCCTCTGTGCCTGAGTAGTTACAAAAAAAACAAAGTGTTGGATTTATGACCTTAAAGGAACAATTTAAATTATTTACCTTAGCTGTTGCCTCAGGTTTTTTGCTTGTTTTTTGCTATAATGTTTATCAAGTTATTCGGCATATATTAAAGCTTAAAAAAACAGGGACTATAATTGGCGACCTCTTGTTTTGGCTAATTTTAACCCCTCTGGTTTTTATTTTTTTATTTCCTGGAAATCAAGGTGAGATACGTTTTTATATTTTTTTCGGGTTAATTTTAGGCGCTTTACTTTACCTTAAACTTTTTAGTCAGTTAACTTATTCCTTTGTTTATCGTTTATGTCTTATAATTAAAAAGTTATTTGAAGCCATAATAAAAATTAGCCATTTAATTTGGGTGGTGCTTATTTTTCCTTGGCGGGTAGTTTATTTTGTCTTATCTTTTCCAGGGCAATTGATCAAACGTGGTTTTTATTTTGCCGTCAGATTTAAACGCTGCCCTAAAGGGGGCTGAATTATTTTTGTCTCTAAAGCGCCTAAAAAATGTTCTTTAATTAATTTAAATTTATTTACCTTCGCGTTTTTTTCTTTGGATATGACTTATTAATCCCCCGGTGCTAATTATTTCCTGCATAAATGGCGGTATTGAGGTTGCCTGATACTGCTCATTTTGTGTCAGGTTGGCAATTACTCCAGTCACCATATTTATAACTATTTCATCTCCGGCCCTAATTTTCTCTGCCGCCGGGGAAGATTCAAAAACAGGTAAACCAACGTTAAAAGCATTGCGGTAGAAAATCCGGGCGAAAGAAGGGGCAATAACAGCGCTAACCCCGGCTGCCTTGAGGGCCATAGGCGCGTGTTCCCTTGAACTACCACAGCCAAAATTTTTCCCGGCTACGATAATATCTCCTGGTTGAATTTCTTGGGCAAACGCCGGGTTAATATCTTCCATACAGTGTTTGGCTAATTCCAACGGATCAAAAACATTTAGGTAACGGGCGGGAATAATAAGGTCTGTATCAATATTTGCCCCAAACTTCCACACTCTGCCGCGCAATTCCACCTAACTCACCTCCCAAGGAGCCGCAATCCGGCCCAGGATAGCGGAAGCAGCAGCAATGGCAGGGTTAGCCAGATAAACTTCGCTTTCCGGGTGGCCCATCCGGCCTATAAAATTACGGTTTGTAGTGGCTATAGCCCGTTCTCCTTTGGCCAGAATACCCATATGACCACCCAGACAAGGACCGCAGGTAGGGGTACTGATTACAGCTTCCGCCGCCAGAAAAACCTCAATTAAACCTTCCTGAAGGGCCTGCCGGTAAATTTCCTGAGTCCCAGGGATGATAATTAGCCTAACGTAAGGATGAACCTTTTTGTTATGCAAAACGCGTGCCGCCAGGCGCAAGTCTTCCAGGCGACCGTTAGTGCAAGAGCCAATTACGGCCTGGTCAATGGGTACGTTTTCTACGGCGCTAATAGGGCGGGTATTTTCAGGAGAATGAGGAAAAGCCACTTGGGGCTCTAATGACGTAACGTCAAAATCAAAAGTAGCTGCGTAGTTAGCCCCCGGGTCACTTTGGTAAATATAATACGGTTTTTTTATTCTTCCTTTAAGGTAAGCCAGGGTTATTTCGTCTGGAGCAATAATTCCGTTTTTGGCCCCGGCTTCTATCGCCATATTACATATAGTAAAACGGTCAGCCATGGAGAGTTGTTGGATAACTGGTCCGGTAAACTCCATGGCTGCATATAACGCTCCGTCTACCCCTATTTTGCCAATAGTAAAAAGAATCAAGTCTTTACCCCCTACCCAGGGAGACAGTTGGCCAGAGTAAATAAATTTAAGGGAAGAGGGTACTTTTAACCAAATTTCACCTGAGGCCATGGCAGCAGCCAAATCAGTACTGCCTACCCCGGTAGAAAAAGCACCTAACGCTCCATAGGTGCAAGTATGTGAATCAGCACCAATAACTAAATTTCCTGGGCCAACCAGACCTTGTTCGGGTAGCAGGCAATGTTCTATGCCCATGCGCCCCACTTCAAAGTAATTAGTAAGTTGATATTTTTGGGCAAATTTTTTGAGAATTAATGCTTGTTCGGCCGATTTAATATCCTTGTTTGGTGTGAAATGGTCTGGTACTAACACCACCTTTTCCCGGTCAAAAACTTGGGTGAAAGCAAGTTTTTCGAATTCTTGGATGGCCACGGGGGCAGTTATATCATTTCCTAGAACTAAGTCTACTTTTACGTTAATTATTTCTCCCGGGGCAACTTTCTTTTGGTCAGTGTGGGTAGCTAGAATTTTTTCGGTAATAGTCAAGGGCATTTTTTCACCTCAATTAAAATAAATATTTAAGTAAACAGTTAATAGTAAAAGATAAGAAAAAAAGTAGATCATGAAAGACAAAATTTAATTATGTAATTATACCACTTAAATTTAACTTATAGCTAATTTTATTAAGAGAAATTTTTTAGAAATTTAGTTTAAGTTAAATTTAACCATTATTTTTTTAAAAAAAGTTAGCAGGAATTTTTTAAAGAAAATAGAAATTACGTAAGTATAACGTATTTAAATTGTCCACATTCTGTGGATAAAGTAGTGGATAACCACTTTTACGGGAGAAAAAATGAAGGTAGAAATACGGGGTGCGGAAAGGTTAAGTTTTAGGGAACGTCAGGTTGTCGTGCTCAAAGAAAAGGGTTATACTAACGAACAAATTGCCAGCCGCTTAAAAATAAATGCCAGTACGGTAGCTACCTTATATAGCCGGGCCAGGCATAAGGAATATGAAGTGGTAATTGTTCTTTCCGGGGAACATTTAGGCCTGTTTAGTTTGGATGATGAGGAAGCAAAAGAAGGTAAGGAGGAAGATTTGAGGTGATTTCCCCAGGGTATAGGCCAAAAAGTGGATATATCCGCCAAAAAGAGATAATAAAGCCGGAAGGATACCGTTTACGCCTTAGCAAAGGCAGGTTTCCCGTTATCCTTCTTTTTATTTTACTCCTCTACTTTATTTTTTCTTTTGGCCTACAATTTAACCAGTTACGGGTTATGCAAAAAGAGCTTTATGGAATGAGGGTACAGGTAGAAACTTTACAAAAAGAGAATGCTGAGCTTAAGGACCAGCTAAAGTTAATCAGGACTGATGCTTATATTGAACAGGTAGCCAGGGAAAAATTAGGGTTGGTTAAGTCCGGGGAGGTGCGAGTAATTCAAGCAAAGCCGGAATGAGCTTTTTGTGATGTTTGGGAAGCTAGACCACTTTCGAAGGGTATCAGTTTGAATTTGTGTGTAGAATCGTTCCTGAAATATATATGGCAAGGTAAAAAGGGAAAAATTATGCCCTTAAAGAGTGCTATTTTTTATTTCTCTCAACAAGGGAGTACAAAAAAGATTGCGGAAAAAATTGCTGAAGGTTTAAGATATGCAGAAAATTCTTGTGAATTATTTAGATTTACTAAGATTTCGGAGGATCTAAATTTAATAAGCGGTCTTGATTTTAAAAAGTTTCAATTAATTGGGTTCGGCACACCCGTTTATTATTTCCATCCTCCATATCATCTAATTGAGGTTTTAAAATCACTCCCGGATTTGAGTCATGCTAAAGGATTTTTATTTTGCACAAGTGGAGGAAATCCTGGGGCAACATTGTACAAAATAAAAAAAATTCTAGATAAAAAAGACCTCAAAATAATAGATGGATATGACAAATGGATAGGGCGCGATCAGCACCGTTGTTATAGTCATTTCAAGGAATCATCCCTTCCTTCAAGTCTTGGACACCCAAATCAAAAGGAATTAGAAGAGGCAAAACAATTTGGTAGAAGTTTGATTTCTAAAGCTCTAAACCCTAAAACCTCCGAGAAATTAGACTTTTGGTCTAAAGATAATAAATGGGCGCAAGGCGGATGGAAGGGAAGATCTGAACCATTTATGGAAAAATGGTTTCCAGAGTTTCGCCTAAATGAAGAAAAATGTTCTAGATGTGGCAAATGTGCCGAAAACTGTCCTGCAGAGGCATTAATACTTGATCCGTATCCGAAATGGGTTAAGGATTGTGATAGATGTTATTTATGCGATTTGTATTGTCCCAAACAAGCAATAGAGTGTGATTGGACTAAACAATGCGAGTTCATGGATAATATTTTAAAAAGAGCAAAAAAAATTAATGAAAAATAATTGCCGCTCTTAAGATGGTTAGCAATATAATTAAGATTGGAGGAAAAGGCATGCAAGAATTGTTACCATTCAGCGACTTGATTAAGGCAGTCAGAGCCGAACTTTTTCGTGTGAAGTACAAGGAACAGAGAATCAATCTGTATGAGGCCATTTGGGAAACTCTTAGGTAGTATATGGAAAAAAGAAAGCTAAAGCATTTTGATATGAAGATTGGTCTTAATTTTTTTTAGAAGACGAATATGTCATTACCGTATTCGAGCATTTGAATTCTTCAAGCGTGGAAGCTGCAACAATGGGAAAAGAGGTAAGATATTTTCTTCGAGGGCGTAGAAAAAATACAGCAAAAGTTTATAGGGCGGGATGAAGAAGAAGTAGAAAAATTTTTAGATGAGGCGGTGCAAGAAGTCAAGAAAAATTTTAATCAAGAAGGAACCAACTTACTAACTTCAGGCCAATCGTTAAAGAATAGTCGGGAGGCGAGCCTTTAGTTCATCGATAAACTGGTGTAAATCAGGTAAATTTTCTTGCAGAATAAAAAAAACCTTTTTATTGTCTACATCCCAGTAACGATGCACCAGTCTGTTTCGAAAACCGGCCATGGTGGTTAATCTAACTACAAAATCCTGGGTAAAAAGACCGTTTTCACCCAGGATCCGGAAAGTGTCGGCATAGCCTTCCGGTACGCGCAACCGATTTCTGGCAATCAAGTGGTTGCCCAGGTCGATTGCCGCTTCGATACAAATTACCAGGTGGTACTTGGCGCTGGCTATTTTGTGGGGGTCGGTCAGGAATTCTTCCTCTTTTAGAGCAGCAAGTTCTTCCAGTCTTTTTACTGCCTGCAAGTATTCAGACAGGATGGACTGCATTCTATCACCGTTAAATTTCAAGGCCCAGCACCTCTTTTAAGTAACGTTTGCGGTAAGGGGCAAAATCAAAATAAGAAACCAGGGTATGGGATAGAAAATCGGCGTAAAGCTCCTCATCCCGGCAAAAAAGCAGGCGCCCGTT
Organism: Firmicutes bacterium UBA4795; assembly: GCA_002402825.1. Classification (GTDB taxonomy): domain Bacteria; phylum Bacillota; class Desulfotomaculia; order Desulfotomaculales; family Nap2-2B; genus SCADC1-2-3. The sequence goes on along the minus strand of DHGP01000040.1, from coordinate 2,549 downwards.
TTTTAACACGTTGTAACGGAACGGTACGGGAGCCCGGTTTAAAACCCGGACGTCTACCGGAAAACCGGCGGTTTCTTCCAGGAGCATTTCCGTTTTTAACTCGTACTCCAATGTTTGATCCCCGGCTGCCGGGCAGGAAGGGTCAACGTATACCGCCAGGTCAAGGTCTTTGAACGGACCCTCATCTATAAAGGAGCCATGGAGAAAAGCAAAAACGATTTCTGGTATTTCTTCCATTAACCTGGTTAAACGGGCGATAATCAGTTCCCTTTGTTTTTTTGAAAGCAAGAAATTTTTTTCCCGCTGCATAACCTTTGCAACTCCAAAACCATATTTGTTTCTTTTTACTATTATTTTATCATAAGCCGACCAAAAGAAAAATAAATTTTTAGACAGCATCTGTCCCAAGGTTACTGTAAAATATTCTTGGGTATTTACCAGTAAACTTCCAGGAGAAAAAAGTAGTGGTAAAATGTTTGGGAAAGGGATATTATTTAAATTAGGCAATTATATAAGAGAAGGATTGGTCATTATGAAGGAGAACATAATAAAAATAAAATATACCGACGATGTTCTACTTTCCCTTCCCTGGATTTCCCTTTCAGTTTGCGGCTAGATTTGTTTACTGGAAAGACTTTACCATGATGTTTATCTTCCGATGGGTGTCAGAGATGAAATTATGGCCGGAGGGAAGCGGGGTATAGGCATTCATGAACTTGAAGGATCACCGTGGATAAAGATTGGAAAAGTTTTCGATATTGAGAAGATAAAACTTTTACATGAATTGGATCAGGGAGAGGCAGAAGTTATTATTCTTGCGAAAGAGAAAGAGATCAATCAGGTGTTGATCGACGAGAGGGTTGCAAGAATGCAGGCAAAGGTTTTAGGACTTAATGTTATCGGAACACTTGGATTACTGTTGAAAGCTAAGAAGCAAGGATTACTGTCATCAGTAAAACCTTCCATCGATAAAATCCTCGAAAGCGGTATTTGGATAAAAGAAGATATAGCCAAGGGGATATTGAAAGATGCAGGAGAGGAATAGAGGACATTTTTCATTTCACAAAAATAATGGACCAGATAAGCCGGACAATCCAAATCATGTCAATTGTCGAAAACTAACACACAGCGGTTCTTTCCATTCCACTTACGCTTCACGGAACCACAATTGGTGTTGGCAGCAAATAATTCTTCCATAAGGTTATCCAGAATTTCCAGGGTAGGTATCTGCTTAATTCTTTGCATTGTTTCATTGTAATCAGCACTAAACCTTTTCGCCAGGAATTTGCAAATGGCTTCAATCTTCCCTTCAATCTTCCCTTTTTCATGCCAAGTAGGGCAGGCTTCCAGCCTGCTTGAAGCCCATTTTACTTAAAAGTGCTGCCGCCACGGGGTTATCGAGGTTAATGTACTCCCGCCAGGAGAGTTTCTTGAGCTCCAGTTTATAGAAACAAAAGCGCAGCACATCCAAAAAGGCAAAGCCTTGCTCAAAAGTATCCGGTTCGTCGCGTACCTGGTCATAAGTAAAGACGGCAATAGGCAGGATTTTGCGCCGGTGTTTTTCGTAAAGCCGGGAAAAGTAGATAAACATCCTTTCATTGAAGTCCTTTTTAAGTATAAGCCTGGGGTTCTACGTGCACCAGAATTAGTCCCGGTTCTTCTTTCACTCTGGTTTCCACCAGGATGTCTACGATGTGTTTTTCTTTTGCCGTAACGTCGGTAAAGACTTCCTGCTGCAGGAATTTAAGGTGCGTAAAGTCAATGGCCTGGTAAGCTTCGGGAAAGAAAAGTTGCATGAATTCGACAAAGAAGGTTTCCAGCAGTTCTTTAAAGAGTTGGTCGTGGTCAATCTGGTTAGGGGGCTAAATAGAAAAAATTATTGACAAAGGATATGGTTACATCAAGAGCTTCCCGGATCAAAAACATGCCCAAAAGGATCCAGGAAGAGATTTTAAATAGTGACGGATACACAGAGTTAGACCCGGAAGAAAATATTTGCTACAAAGTAATTAATTACCTCAACCAGGCGAAAGACAACGGCAAAATATCCAAGCTAACGGAAAAGATCATTGTTATCTATTCCCCGGCCAGGGCCAAAAAAGACCGGGCCGACCGGGAAAGGCTGGTTGAAAAGGCCAAATTACTTTTAGAAAACAAATCCCGGATTAAAGCCAGCAGCAAGCGCGGCGGTAAAAAATACCTCAAAGGAAGGGGAGAGCTTAGACTTCAGTTTTAGACCAGGAAGCCATTGCCAAAGACGAAAGGTTTGACGGCCACTACGGCATCCAGACCAGTGAAAAAAAGCTCAAGGCGCAGGACGTGCTTGATGCCTACCATACTTTATGGAAGATTGAAGAATCTTTTCGCGTCATGAAGAGCACGTCTGGTAGTGTCAATACTCTTGTGTAAAAACTTTTACCAAACAGCTTCCCTCTAAATAGACTTATGGAAAAACTAATCTAAAATGATAAAAAGTATTAAATTTAACCAAACCAACTTAAATTAAAACCTATGAATTAAAACTTATGAATTAAAACCCCATGGCAACC
>DHGP01000009.1 GCA_002402825.1 Firmicutes bacterium UBA4795 | reverse complement strand
GCGGGAAAAACCGGTAATTATATCCCTGGAGCGCAAAAAGAAAAAGGAAGAAACAGCTTAAAATTTTTAAAGCAAAAAGTTTTATGACTGTACTGTAGGGGCGTTAAATTTAACGCCCCTACTACTTTTAGATTAAATAGGAAAGAAAGGCTTTCTGAACTGATAACATAACCATTAATTAAAAGTTTAAAATTAAAAAATACACCCCGTAGCTACGGGGTGTATTTTTTTTTAAGGATTTTTCTGGATAGAATAGGCAAAGCCAGGTGATAATAATTAGGGTATCCACGTGGTTTTAGGGAGGTATTGTTATTCAATGGAATTTTTAAATAGTCTAGGGATTGTATTTATTTTGATCCAAGTATTTTTCGGGGTTATTATTGGTCTTTATTTTTGGAACTTATTAAGAATGCAGCAGGGCCAAAAAACAGCTGTAGTTCGTGAGTCCCAAAAAGAACTAGAAAAACTTCAGCGCTTGCGAGCTATCTCCCTTACCGAGCCTTTGGCCGAAAAAACCCGTCCTGGTAAATTTGAAGAAATTATTGGCCAGCAGGAAGGCGTAAAGTCGCTTCGGGCTGTCTTATGCGGTCCCAATCCACAACATGTAATTATTTATGGACCTCCGGGGGTAGGCAAAACGGCTGCCGCGAGGCTGGTAATGGAGGAGGCGAAGAAATATCCCTGTTCCCCCTTTAAAGAAACGGCCAAGTTTACCGAGATAGACGCAACGATAATGCGCTTTGACGAAAGAGGGATTGCTGATCCCTTGATTGGTTCTGTACACGACCCTATTTATCAAGGAGCAGGCCCGCTTGGCATAGCCGGTATTCCTCAACCCAAGCCCGGGGCAGTAACAAAAGCACACGGAGGTATATTGTTTATTGATGAAATTGGCGAACTTCATCCTACCCAAATGAATAAACTGTTAAAAGTAATGGAAGACCGAAAAGTTTTTTTGGAAAGCGCCTATTACAGTCCCGAAGATACGCGTATCCCAAAGCACATTCACGACATTTTTCAGCACGGTTTGCCGGCCGATTTTCGTTTAGTAGGGGCCACTACCAGGGTCCCGGAAGACATTCCACCGGCCATTCGTTCCCGTTGTGTAGAAGTATTTTTTCGTTTGCTTATACCTAAGGAAATTGGGTTGATTGCGATTCACGCGGCCCAAAAAATTGGTTTGGCTTTAGCTCCCGGGGCTATAGACGTAGTTAAAAAATACGCTTTAAACGGCAGAGAGGCCGTAAACATTATTCAAATTGCCGCGGGTCTAGTCATTACCGAAGAAAAGTCAGAAATTACTGTTCTTGATTTGGAATGGATAATTCAAAGTGGCCATTACTCTCCCCGGCCAGAAAAAAAGGCTGCCGGGCACCCCCAGATTGGTGTGGTTAACGGATTGGCCGTTTACGGTCCGCACCTGGGTGTTTTAGTTGAAATTGAAGCTAATGCCTTACCGGCCGCCGGTAGCCGCCAGGGAAAGATTATTATTACCGGTATCATAGACGAGGAAGAAATTGGTAACCATAACCATATTGTCCGGCGAAAAAGTTTGGCTCGCGGGGCCGTGGAAAATGTGCTTACTGCCTTGCGAAAAACGTCCGGCTTGCCAACACAAGATTATGATTTACATATAAATTTTCCTGGTGGGATAGCCATAGATGGTCCTTCGGCAGGAGTGGCGGTAGCTACGGCAGTTTATTCGGCTATTAAGAATCTTCCGGTGGATAACCAGGTTGCCATGACCGGAGAAATTTCTATTCAGGGCCGGGTTATGCCGGTGGGGGGAGTAATGGCTAAAGTAGAGGCAGCAATACAGGCAGGGATAAAGCGCGTTTTGGTACCTAAGGATAATTATCAGGAGATATTCCGTCAGTTAGCCGGAATAGAGATAATACCGGTAGATAAATTGGAAGAATGCTTAAAAATTGCCCTGACAGAAAGGTTGCTTAAGGTTAAATAAACCTCCTTAAATTAAGTTCTTTTGGTAGTTATTACTGTGGCAAAGGAATTAAAAATGTGCTAAAATAATAACCAAACCTTGATCGAGAAGTAGTTGAACTTGATATTTAAAGGAGGTTTAGCCTAATGGGTTCCTTTATTCGAATTTACCCTTTGATTCCCTTAAGAGGTGTTTTGGTATTTCCCTACACCGTCAGCCACCTGGATGTCGGTAGGGAGAAATCAATATACGCGATTGAAAAAGCCATGCTTGGCGATAAGATTATTTTTTTAGCCGCCCAAAAAGTAGCTCAGAATGATAGCCCCTTGAGTGAAGATATTTTTTCAGTGGGTACGGTGGCGGAAATTAAACAAATTTTGAAGCTACCGGGCGGTGTGTTACGGGTACTGGTGGAAGGAATAGCCAGAGGAAAAATTATCCGGCACTACAATCAGGATGAGTTTTTAAGTGTAGAAGTAGAACAATATACCGAAGAGCCCGTTAAAACACCGGAGGTAGAGGCTTTAACGCGTAATTTAGTTTACCAATTTGAGCAATACGTAAAGCTGTCCCGGCGTGTTCCGACGGAAACCTTATCTACGGTGACTAATTTAAAAGACCCCGGGCATCTAGCTGATATTATTGCCTCACATTTAAATTTACGGGTTGAGGATAAGCAGCGCCTATTAGAAGCGGTTGAAATTGTCCCCCGGTTGGAACTCTTGGGCGCCATTGTGGCAAAAGAGCTGAAAATTGTAGAGCTAGAAAAAAAAATTAACCTGCGGGTACGTAAGCAAATGGAAAAAACTCAAAAAGAATATTACCTGCGGGAACAAATGAAAGCTATTCAACAAGAATTGGGGGAGAAAGACGGTGGAATGGCGGAGGGTGAGGAATACCGGAAAAAAATAACTGCTGCCAACCTGCCTAAAGAGGTAGAAGAAAAGGTTCTCAAAGAAGTGGAGCGCCTGGAAAAAATGCCTCCTATGGCGGCAGAACTGGCGGTAATCCGTACTTATTTAGACTGGATTTTGGCTTTGCCGTGGAACAAAAGCACGGAGGACCGGTTGGATATTAAAGCGGCCCAGACAATTTTAGAAGAAGACCACTATGGTTTAAAGCCGGTTAAAGAACGTATTCTGGAATATTTGGCCATTCAAAAGTTATCGGAAAAGAAAAAAGGCTCTATCCTGTGTTTTGTTGGTCCTCCAGGAGTAGGAAAGACTTCTATCGGGCGTTCCATTGCCCGGGCTCTAGGACGTAATTTTGTGCGTATCTCTTTGGGCGGGATAAGGGATGAGGCAGAAATTCGCGGTCACCGGCGTACATACGTAGGAGCTTTACCGGGCCGTATTATTCAAGGAATGCGCAACGCCGGTTCCAAGAACCCCGTTTTTCTCTTAGATGAAGTGGATAAAATGTCTATGGATTTTCGGGGGGATCCTTCATCTGCCCTGTTAGAAGTTCTTGACCCGGAACAAAACAACAATTTTAGCGATCACTATATTGAGGTACCCTTTGATTTATCTAACGTTATGTTTATTACCACGGCCAACGTCCAATATTCTATTCCGCGTCCCTTACTAGACCGGATGGAGATTATTTATTTTTCGGGTTACACTGAGGAAGAAAAAACTCAAATCGCCCTTCGTCATTTATTGCCCAAACAATTAAAAGAACACGGTTTAACCGATGAAATGCTCCGTATTTCTGAGAACTCTATTCGTAAAATAATTCGCGAGTACACCCGTGAAAGCGGGGTACGTAACCTGGAAAGAGAGTTGGCGGCCGTGTGCCGTAAGTCAGCCAAGCAAATTGTAGTGAAAGAAGCTAAAAAGATACGGGTTACGGTCCAAAACATAGGACAATTTTTAGGCTCTCCCCGGTTTCGTTACGGTACCGCAGAACAAAGCGACCAGGTTGGGATGGCTATAGGTTTAGCCTGGACCGAGGTAGGCGGGGATATTTTAGTCATTGAAGTTACCCTTTATCAGGGTAGCGGCAAACTAACGCTAACCGGTAAACTGGGTGACGTTATGAAGGAATCAGCCCAGGCCGGTTATAGTTACGTTCGTACTTTAGCCGGTAATTTTGGAATTGAGAACGGATATTTTGACCATAACGACATCCACGTCCATGTTCCAGAAGGGGCTATTCCTAAAGATGGCCCGTCAGCCGGGATTACCATGGCCTGTGCTTTAGTTTCTGCTCTTACCCAACGCAAGGTAAGACATGATGTAGCCATGACCGGCGAAATCACCTTGCGGGGCCGGGTTTTACCGGTAGGGGGCATAAAGGAAAAGGTCCTAGCTGCTCACCGGGCGGGAATTAAAACGGTAATTCTCCCTAAGGATAACCAGAAGGATTTAGAGGAAATACCGGCTAACGTTAAAAATAAATTAAAGTTTATCCTGGTGGAAGATATGAATGAAGTTTTAGCACAGGCTCTTTTACCTAAAGAATTCGAACCAAAGCCGGTAATTTTAGGAACCTTACCTCCCCATGAGTTAGGTACTTCGTACCAGCCTTTGTTGCCTGATGTCCAGTGCGGAAGTAATTTTCAATTGTATTTAAATATTAATTAAATAGTTAATTAATATTAATGGTTATCCGATTAGCTAAAGGTAAACACCACCGGTACGTAAGATTCGCAAGTAGGGGCGTTAAATTTAACGCCCCTACTTTTACGGCTTAGAGTAATTAGAATAAAATGAAGAATTAATTATTTTTTTGTAAGCCACCGGTTGAGCTATTTCTTTTGCCTCCATTAACAAGTGGATAAAATAATCGTATTGTTCGGGCTTAATAAAAGGGTTATCGGCCCATGTATTTTGGCCCAAATGACGTTTTAAAATCTTACTTAAATCCTGGCGGTTAATTTTTTGCTGCTGGTAAAAAGTAGGGGGTAGAAGTGATATTATGGCGCCGGGAGAAGAAGTTTTAAGCCAAAGCTGGGTTTGGTGGAGTATTTTGGTAAAATGTAGAAGGGTTTGGGGGTGGTCCTGGGCAAAGTCTGGTCTAGTAACAAAAACCTGAGCCGGGAAATCACCCCCTTCTTGCCCTAAAGAAGCAATTACTTTGCCGGCCCCTTTATTTTCTATGAAAGAAGCCTCAGGTTCAGCGGCCAGGATAAAATCCCCTGTACCGGCTAAAAAAGCCTCTATGCTTAAAGAAGTAGGAATATTAGTTAAAAGAGTTACCTCGCGGTATAAGGCCAAATTATTTTTTCGTAAAAAACTTTTTAGAAGGATAGTTTCCTGGCTTTCAGGAGGTGCGGTGATAACAGTTTTACCTTTCAGGCTCGACCAGGAAAAAGAAGAAATATTTAACCGGCTGATCAAAAAAGAATTATTTTTAGCCGTTAGCGCCGCAAATATTACTATCGGCTTATTTTCAGCCTGGGCATAAATGGCTTTTTCCAGGTTAACTAGTGCAATATCAGCCTGGTCGGCTAACAAGGCTGGAATTAAGGCCTCTTCGGTAGCCTTAGTGGTGGTTTCTACCCTTAGATTTTGCTCCTGAAAAAAACCTAAATTTTCGGCCACTTCTAAGGTCAGGTAATAAATAGGGCGCTGAGTTCCTAGAACTTTTACGGTTTCAGTTTTTTCAGTTTCTTTATTATATTTACTGAGAAAAAAATAAATTGTTATGCCCAAGGCCAGGAGCAAAAGAAAAGGAAGTAACTTACCGTATTTACTAAAAGATATTTTCACCTCTTTCACCTAGAATATATATACGGCGAATTTTAATCTAATATTAATTATTTTAATTATTTAGCCCTTATTATATCTCCTCATAAAATATATACTTATTTATGCGGAACTGTACCTAGCGTTTGACTTTCAGCTTTATTTAACTTTATTTAATGGTACTCTCCGCTGACCCTCCCCCTTTGGTTCTGGCTTGATATACAAATAACGTTTATTTAGGAAGCGTACTAGAACGGCTAAAACAAGACCGATGGATAAAGTAACCACCAGCGCCAGGATGGTATGCAGGTGGTACCAGGCTAAGAGAAAAAGCTGAGCTACCAAAATGGACATTAGCATTAAAGGAAAGGCTACTTTAAAAAAATCAAAATAAGTAAGGGGGTAGCCCTTTTTTTCAGCTAAACCGGCAACAATGACGTTGGCCGAAGCACCAATAATGGTGCCGTTTCCCCCTAAGCAAGCTCCTAAGGACAAAGACCACCATAAAAAAGAAAGATCTTGCATTCTGCCCAGGCGGCCAATATCCTGAATTAAAGGAATCATGGTGGCTACAAAAGGAATATTGTCTACAAAAGCGGAGCAAAGAGCAGAAAGCCAAAGTACAATTACACCGGTTAGGACTAAAGACCCCCCGGTGGTTGCAACGGCTGCCTTGGCTAAGGCTTCGATTACCCCTACGTTTTCTAAAGCACCCACCACAATAAAGAGGCCTAAAAAGAAAAAAATAACCGGCCATTCTACGGCCTGAAGGGCATGCTCGGGGTCTGATTTGGTAATTAAAAGAAGTAAGGCCGCACCACTTAAAGCCACTACCGAATTTTCCAAGTGTAAAAACTGATGGACACAAAAACCTAAAATAGTTAGACCTAGCACAAAAAGACATCGGTAAAGGAGCTTTACGTCCTTAATTTCATCTCGCTCATTTAAAGAAAGAATATTTTGTTTTAAGTCCGGCCCACAACTTAAATCCTTTTGGTAAATAAAACCTAAAATGAAAACGGTAAGAACGTAAATAACTACTATTACCGGCGTAAGGTTTAAAATAAAATCTAAAAAACCAAGACCGGTAGCACTGCCAATCATAATATTTGGGGGGTCGCCAATTAAAGTAGCCGTTCCACCTATGTTAGAAGCAATAATTTCCATAATTAAAAAAGGCAGGGGGTTAATTTTAAGCTGGTGGGAAATAGCAAAAGTTACCGGGACGATTAATAAAACAGTGGTGACGTTATCTAAAAAAGCCGATAATACAGCTGTTACTAAAGCCAGGGCGGCTAGAATACGCAATGGCTCACCCCCGGCACTCTTAGCTGCTTTCACGGCTAAATATTCAAAAAAACCGGTGCGGCGGGTGATTCCCACTATAATCATCATACCAGTTAAAAGACCAATAGTATTAAAGTCAATGTAGGTTAGTGCCTTTGCAGGAGTTAGAATACCTGCCACCACCACTAGGGCAGCGCCACAAAAAGCAGCTACCATCCGGTGAATTTTTTCCAGGATAATAAAAACGTAAACACCTATAAAAACGGCAATAGCAAAAAGCACCTGAGCTTCTGGAGTCAAAAAATCCTCCCCTTAAAAAATTTATATAAAAAAGAATGGTTACATAACTAGCTAAAGGCGGGCCTTTCCTTTTCCTCTAAATGCAGTAGGGACGTTAAATTTAACGCCCCTACTTACGTAATTACCGAGCTGATGGCGTTAGGTTATAGCTAACGATATAACCTAATAGAAAAATTTATTCACTTAACTAAATTATATATTTTACTTAAAAAATATCAATACTTTCGGGAACGTAATATGTAGTATAATAGAAAAAGACTAACTTCTAGGTTTGTAAATCCCGTGAGCTTTAATAAAAAGGAAGGATATAATGAAATTAGGGTTAGAAAATCTGGTAAACAGACAACCCAGGATCCAAAATCACGCGGAATTTCTAGTGTCAGCGGTTTTGCTGCCCTTAATTGAAAAGCCTGACGGAATGAGTATTCTTTTTGAGGTCCGGGCTCCTCATATTAACCGGCAGCCGGGAGAAATTTGTTTTCCCGGGGGCAAAATTGAGAAAGGAGAGATTAATAATCCGCAACTTACGGCTGTTCGGGAAACTACTGAAGAACTGGGTTTAAATGGGGAGCAAGTCCAGATAGTCGGGGCCCTGGATTATTTAATTGGTCCGATGGGATTCCTGGTTTATCCTTACGTGGGGAAAATAACCGTCCCGCAAAAGATTATACCTGATCATACGGAAGTAAAAGAAGTATTTACCGTGCCGGTTGAATTTTTTTTAAAAAATCCGCCGCGGGTAAGCTCTATAGATGTGGCGACTCGTTTTGCCTTGGATTTTCCTTTTGAAAAAGTGTCTGCTGTTTACGATAAAAAATGGCGCCTAAGTTGGCGTCTGAAAGTATACTTATTTGAATACGAACAAAGGGTTATTTGGGGGGCAACGGCCAAAATTATAGTTAATTTTATTCAAGTATGTTGTCCGGAGAATAATTATTACCGATTTTTATATTAAAGCTCTTTTGTAACTTATCCTTTTGTAACTTATCCTTAGTAGATTATCTTGATTGGTAGTAGAAAAAAAGGTAAAATAATAAATAAGTAATTAGAAAATTACGTCGAAGGTGAGTCAAATGACCAAAAAGGGTTTAGACGTAGAGAAAATCCGCGAAATTATTCGGCTTAACGAAACCAGTAACATGGGTCAAAGGCGAATTGCCAGGGAACTTAATGTTCCTAGACTTACGGTAGCTCAATATTTAAATGATTTCCCCGCAAGCGGTATTACCTACGAACAAATCAAAAATATGACTGACAGTCAGATACTGGCTCTCTTTAAAAAGCAAAAAACAAAAATACCTTTTCCAAACTTAAAACAAGAAATGTCTTTTTCTAACCTGGAAGATATAGAAGTAAGTACCCCATATCCGATATTGAGCCGGGTAGAATTCGTGGAGAGGATCCACCAAAGACAAGAGAAAATAAAAGACTTTATTGAAATTAGTGACTACGGATTATCAGTTTGGACAAAACCCTCGGATGGTAAAACCTTATCAAGGGGATGCCAATCATGTAAAGCCGGGAGGTGGCAATGTCTCTTTGTTGGTAAAAAATGTAATGTAGATTGTACATATTGCCCCCAGGGTACAAAGCAGGAAAAAATAGCGGCCCCAGAACATCCTGGACTCATAAATGACAGCTATAAGATTGAAGATATAAAGAATATATTTAATCGTCCCGATACGATATGGACAGGTTCAAATATCCAAGGCATTGGTTATTCGGGAGGAGAGCCGTTTTTGTATTTGGATAAAGTCATTGATTTGGCTAAATTCGTATCCAAATATCACGGCCATATTTATCAGTGGATATATACGAATGGCTTACCGGTTAGCGAAGATAAGCTAAAAGCCATATATGATAGTGGAGTAAAAGAAGTACGATTTCACCTTGGCGCTACTAATTTCAATAAGGAAGTCTTGAAGAAGATAGAATTGGCAAAAAAAATAATGGATTACGTGAATGTTGAAACCCCGTCGAATCCTGAACTGAAGGAATTTTTAATTGATAAAAAAGGGTTGCACTTGTTAGAAGACATTGGAGTGTATCAAATAAATCTTGGGGAGCTTAGTGGAATATCGATAGAAGAAATGGAAAGATTCCCCTTAGGGTTCAAAAGGGCCTTAGAATATTTTAAACAGTACGAGCTTTACTTTTATGATTCCATGATTGGCCGGTCGTTAAACGATAGAAATTTGTCTCAAGTTTATATATCTCCAACCATTTCTAGAGAAATTACCTACGATATAATGGAATACGCAGTTGACAATAAGATAGATATATTAATAAATGATTGTTCTCAGGACGCTAAACACATTCAAAGGTTTCAGAAAAATTTATTTGAACACCATATAGATGTTTTAATAACTAATTGGCTTCAAAATGATGAGTATGTACAAGTACTTCAGGAAAATATTAGTGAACAAAAGTTGAATATGATGGCGGAACATATCCAACCTAAAAAGGAAGACAGGATAAAAATGTTAATTGAAAAAATTAGCCGCAAAAACGAGAGGGGTTATTGCTTTAAACTAGGAGACCTTAAGAAATCATTTAATGACCTGTGTTTAAATTCTTAGTTTTCAAGAGGATAAGGGGCTAAGTTTTAGAAAAATAAAAAATATTTAACCTATTTATTATTTGTTCATGAAGAAATTAGATAATTAAATTGAAGAAACTTAGGTGTAAATTTATTTACCTGACCCCTTTTCTTGAGGCGGTGATAATAGCGGCAAAAATTAAGCTCATCCCTATAAACTGAGGAAGGCTTACTGATTCTTTAAAGAAAATATAGGCTAGTATTGTTGCCCCAACAGGTTCTCCAAGAATGGAAATAGCCACTAGGCTTGTTTTTAAATGTTTTAAGGCCCAATTTATTGAGGTGTGCCCGATTAGTTGGGGGATGAGGGCTAGAAGCACTATATATAAGTAAGAGGTAGGCCGGTAGCCGGTAAAAGGTATTTTCATCACCAAGGATATTACCAGCAGAAATATTGCACTGCTGCCGTATACTATGGTCACATAAGGTAATACCTCAAGTTTTTCTCTTACTTTACTCCCTATAATTAAATAACCACTGGCCATAATTGCCCCAATTAAGGCCAAGATGTCTCCTACTATAGCCTTTTTATTATACAGCGTTAATTCATGAATTCCACTGTCACCCATCACAATCATAATGCTTCCCAAAAGACACAGAACAATTCCTGTAACCAGCTCGATTTCCTGCTTTTCTTTAAACAAGAAATAGGAAAAGAGCCCCACAAAAATTGGATTTGTCGTAACTAAAACCACACTACTGGCTACGGAAGTGTATTTGAGAGAGGTTATCCAGGCTATAAAATGAAAAGCTAAGAAAAAGCCCCCTAAAAGAGAAAACAGGAGGTCTTTTTTAGGTACTTTTTTAAGAGAATATCCCTTAAACTTAAAAATCACAAATAAAACAACAAAAGCTACCCCAAGGCGGCAGGCAGCAATCATAATTGCCGGAACATCACCGCATAATTTTATAAAAATTGAAGCAAACGATAGAGATATAATTCCCGCTAAAAAGATAAATATTGTTTTGGCCATTTTTTTATATATTTTATATATTTTTTAAAGTATATCACATGGAAAATAAAACTGTTAAAATAGGTATGTTGATTTTATTACTTTATCTCTTATCCTTTGCTTTTATATATTTTTTAAAGGAGGATTTTGTTTGGAAGAAAATCAAATTTATCCGCCTCCTTACTTTATTGACTGGGCTATTACCAATAAGTGTAACTTAAACTGCCTGCACTGCCGGGGTATGCCCGCCCAGGAATTAACTAGTGAGGAAACGCTGGAAGTAGCGGCCCAAATTCCGGCCCTATCTCCGCAGTGGGTGATTATTGAGGGGGGAGAGCCCCTTTTACGTCCGGAAATTTTTGAAGTAATAAAGCTATTGAGGCAAGGGGCACGGCAAATATACCTTATTACTAAC
>DHGP01000001.1 GCA_002402825.1 Firmicutes bacterium UBA4795 | reverse complement strand
GGTAATGAATAAAGTAAAGGAAGGTGGACAGCGTAATTAAAAATAAACCTAAAAGAACTTCCCAGCTTAAACGCTTCATTAGTTATCAGTCCTTGTGGCAAGCTGTTCCATAATATAATCTAATACAGTTTTCACAAAGTTTTTCCTCCCTGCGCTTACTTTAAAGAAGCAAAGCAAGTCTTTAGCTAAACTTTGGCGGCTTTTTTTGCCGCGGGATTTAAATACTGAATATAACCTTTATACGTTAAAGTTTTAAGCCTTCTGCCAGAAGTTTGCCTAAATCAATATCGGCCCTAGTCAGGTTCTCAATTACCCGCCGTTGAATTTGTTTGTCAATAGGCGTGAGATCCGCAACGAGGTTGTCTACCAAATGCTCCTGGTCTACCTTGTTAAGGGAACGGTACTTTTCGCCGGCCTGTTCAAAATCGTTGGTCAGGTCAATCTTTCGGCGAGTTACTTCTCCCTCAAGGCGGTATACATACGAAGCTCCCGCTGGTGATTCCTTTGCCGTAGCGGCGGAAATTTTCCCAGGAACGGTAATCGGGATGGTCTGGTTCTTTGGTCAGTATTTCTTTTTCTTGCAGGTATTTTTTTGTATTTTTTGTGGCTTGAAAAAGCTTACGGTTGTCCCCGATAGGACACACTTTGCTACAAACCCCGCAAGGGTAGCAGCGCCGCCGGGTAAGTTCATACGCTCTTTGGGCGCAGGCAATTTTGTCGTAAACGGCTAGCCCCCCACCAGGAGGGAGAGGCTTTAAGAGCATTGGGAGGGCAGCATTTAATGCAGGCCTGGCATTTAATACAGAGTTCTTTTACCTGAGGAGGGCTGTTTTCTAAAACGGCCGCCGTAAAAACCGAAACAAATCTGACCCGGGGGCCAAAGGCCGGGGTTAAAAGAAGATGACTTAAACCAAGGGTGCCCAGGCCGGCATATTTTGCGGCCGGTACATGGCCAAAAGCAGCAAAAGGTTTTTCCAGCAAAATTTTTATGCTTCCGTAACAGTCCCGGGGAAAGAAAATAGAAGGCTGGCCCTGCCGGTTCAGCCATAAGGTTAAACGGTAGGCCAGGCTGTTCAGCTCCCGGTTGCAAGTGTTGTACAGTTCCATGTGGATAGCCGAAGGAGTTGTTTCCACAATGGGCAGGGGCATAGCCATACCCAGAGCAATTACCGTTTTGGCCAGCGGCCAAAGTTCCTGGGGCCAAAACTCCTGCGGCACCTCGGCCGTTTCGGCCCATTTTTCCACCCGGGCAAAACCAATTAAGTCTGTCCCTTGCTCCCGGGCAAAAGAGATGATTTCCTGGCGTAAAACTTCTGGTTTATTCATAATTAACTCCTATTGAGGCATAATTACCTTTTAAAACCTAGGTCAGCATAAAGAAGGCGCGCTACCTTTTTACTAATTTTAAGTTTCGTGTTTAATCAGGTTACTTAACTAAATTTTATATTTCCAGGCTATTTTCCCAAACGCCGTGAATATTACAATAAGCAAGGGCAAAAATTGTTTTTAGTTCGGCTGTTTTCAAATGGGCAGTAACTTCCGGTGCAGTATAAACCGGTCCCAAGCCAAAAGTACCCAAATGAAGGAGTTGGTTATCTTTCTTTAACCCGTAAAGCTGAATCCATTTAATGTGATGCTCAGTGGTATTAGGGTGAGGGGTTTCTTTACCCACTATGGTTACAACAACATCTTCGCCGCATTCAGCACACCTTTGAATCTCTATGACGGGCACATGTTTTTCTTTGCCCTCATTGGCTTTAGTTTTTAAAACTTCTCCAAAGCGCATTTTTTATGCCTCCTTTTGAATTATTTCACCTAATTTTTTTATTCAATAAAGTTTTTCCTCCTTTAAATAAGGAAATAATGGCTAGTTTAACTTTTTTAAAGTCCCAGCTTTTCTTTTAACCGGGCTTCGTTATAACCAATTATTACTTCCCCGTTAATTTCATTTACCGGAACCCCCATCTGACCCGACTTACGGATCATTTCTTCCCGGGCTGTTTTATCCAGGGCGACGTCAAGTTCCTGAAAAGTTATGTTATTTAGGGTTAAAAACTTCTTTATCATTTTACAGTAAGGACAGGTGGGGGTAGAATATACCTTTATTTCTCCGGCCGGCATTTTGTACCTCCTTTCGTTTTTTAAAATACCTCTTTTTCGCTGGCCGCAATCACTTTATCTAGTTCTGCTTTTAATTCTTTGGGCAAACCTATAATATCTACGTTTAAAAAGCCACGCACAATAGCTGCGGTGGCTTCGCGCACCGATAGCCCGCGGGCCATTAAATACTCGATTTCCTCCTGGGCAATTTTTCCTACCGCCGCTTCGTGGGATAAATCTACCCCGGCCACCCTTCCTTCCAGTTCCGGTACAGCATAAATAAGGCCTTTAGGGGCGAGTATTAAGCCGTGGCATTCTAAATGTCCTTTGGCCTCCGGAACTTCGCCTACAATATGCCCGCGGTTAATTGCCTCCCCGCCGGTAGTGATGGTGCGGGCAATTAATTCAGCTTTTGTTTCCGGTGCCCGTAAAAAAACCCGGGAACCTACATCTAGCAGGGAACCCGGTGTTGCCACCAGAATTGTGTAATATCGAGCAATTGCTTTTGAGCCGGTAAGGTAAGTGGTGGGATACATTTGTAAACTCTTTACCGGACGCATACAAATATAGTTGGATAAAAAAACGCCTTCTTCTTCCACGATGGTTGCGCTGCGCGGTCTAACCGCAAATTCCTCGGCCCAATTGTGAATCATGGTAAAGCTAAGTTTGGCTCCTTTTTTCACGTAAAACTCAGAAATACCAATGTGCAAGCCCGATTTTACCTGATGAGAGGCTACACAACCAGTGATGATATGCAGTTCTGAACCTTCTTCGGCAATAATCAGGTTATGCACCTCCTGGGCCAGACCTTCCTGAGCAGTAAAAAGGCAAGCTTGTAAGGGAAAGGCTGTTTTTACCCCGGGCAAGGCGCGGATAAAATAGCCGTGTTCCTGGTGCAGCTCTGCCCGCGCCGTATATTTATCTGTATCTACGGCTACAGCCCGCCAGTAGTAATCCTCCACCCAATCGTATTTTTCCCGGGCCTCGTCCGTGCTCATAATCTCCAGCCCTTCCTGCTGGACGTCATAATGGACTACTGAATGGTCCATTTGTAAAAAGCTCCCAGTGCGCTCAATGCCTGCCGGATCAACGCCGGACGCCAGCAGTTGTTTTTTTTCGGCGGCCGTTAAAGTAGAGAGGTCTTTTACATAGGGGCGGGCCGGTACTTCGTGAATAAATTTTTCCAAATCAAGGTCTTCACCAATCACCGCACTTTTGGCGGCTGCTTTTTGGGCTTTTTGTAGTTTTTCTGCTCTACCTCTTTTCATGCCTGTTCCCCCTTCTTTTTAGACCACACAACGTAAACATTCTTCATAACCCATTTTCTGAATACACTTTAATGTTTCCCGAGGGTTGCCTTGACAGGATAAGACTCCGTCAAAAAGCACGTGCCCGACATCAGCGTCAATATAGTTTAAAATGTATCCAGTATGAGTAATCAACAGGCCGGCCTTAGCCCTTTTATTACGCCTCTCTCTGGTAGATTTTTCCTTATTCCGGCCTGGTTCACGCTCCAACAGTTCATTTATCACGTTACCGATAAGAACAATACTTTCTAAATCAACCCCCGATTCCGGTTCGTCTAAAAGCACCAAATCCGGATTTTGCGCCAAAAGCTGCAACAACTCTGATCTTTTTAGCTCGCCGCCGGAAAATCCAGCGTTTAGGTCTCTTTCCAAGAAATCTTGAAATTTTAGTCGGGCCGCTAGTTCAACCAATGGTACTTCTTTAGCGGGGCTGCACAGGGCCACCATTTGTCGGGTTTTTAAGCCTTTAATAGTTGGGGGACGCTGAAAAGACATCCCCAGCCCCAGCCTGGCTCTTTCGTTAATACCTAAGTTGGTTATATCCTTACCTTTAAAAACAATGGTCCCTTCGGTTACTTGGTAACCAGAAAAACCCATTAATGTCATTAGCAGTGATGTTTTGCCGGAACCATTAGGACCAAAAAGAACATGCACTTCACCAGGTTTAATTTCCAGGTTAATTCCCTTTAAAACTTCCTTATCGCCTACATTTACCCATAAATTTTCCACTTTCAGCATTTAAAAGCCTCCATCCTTTTCTAGACCCTTTGTCCTTTATTTGGTCTTAATTATATAAAATTAATAGTTTGCCCCCCAAAGTTCAAAATAGCTTTGCGGATGGGCGCAGGCAGGGCAAATTTCAGGAGCTGTTGTTCCCTCGTGGATGTAGCCGCAATTCCGGCACTTCCAGCGCACTTTTTCTTCCCTAACGAAAACTTTTCCCTGCTCGATATTTTCTAAAAGCTTAAGGTATCGTTTTTCGTGGGCTTCTTCAGCTCTCGCAATAGCCTTTAAAACGGCCGCAATTTCCGCAAATCCTTCCTCAGCCGCAATTTTAGCAAATTCAGGGTACATAGTGGTATGTTCATAATTTTCCCCGGCCGCCGCACCTTTTAAGTTTACCTTAGTATCGCCAATTATCCCGGCCGGAAAAGAGGCCGAAATTTCTACCTCGCCTCCGGCTAAAAATTTAAATAAACGTTTGGCGTGCTCCTTTTCGTTATCGGCGGTTTCTAAAAAAATGGCGGCAATTTGCTCATAACCCTCCTTTTTGGCCTGGCTGGCAAAAAAAGTGTAACGGTTGCGGGCCTGGGATTCCCCGGCAAAAGCAACAAGCAAATTACGCTCCGTACGTGTTCCTTTTAAGTTCATTAAAATTCCCCCTTAATTTACTTAATTTATTTAAAGAAATATAAAAACATCCTGGCGATTTAACCAGGATTTTGGTGCTTATAATCCTTATCTACTAAAAAATTCGCCTTAGTCCCTTAAAAATTTTATGTTGGGAAGTAGAGGCTAAAAAGAAATTATTCGGTTTTAATATTAATTTTTTGGGCCTTAGTTTCTTCTGTTTTGGGCAGTTTTATTTCTAAAACCCCATCTTTATAAGCAGCTTCGATTTTTTTAGGGTCAACGTTAGCCGGCAAGGTAACCTGACGGTAAAAACTGCCATAATACCTTTCGCAGCAATAATAATTACTTTCCTTGGTTTCTTTTTCGGCTTTTCTTTCCCCCTTAAGCGTTAAAATATTATCAGCCAAAGAAACGTCAATATCTTCTTTTTTCATGCCTGGAAGCTCTGCTTTGACAATAAATTTATCTTTCTCTTCATACATTTCAATAACCGGACTCCACATTCTTTCCTCTGTGGGTTCGCGTCTTAAGGAAGGTAGAATAGGTCTAAAAAAATCTTCCATCCGCCGGCTTAAATCTTCTAATTCCCTAAAGGGACTCCATGGCGAAAGCCAACTGCTCGGTCTCCATTTTTCAAGAGCCATAAGATATTCGCTCCTTTCATAAAAAACTTTTTTAAGCCTGTCCACTTCCCAACTAAAATTTAATAAAGATTAATAAAAATTATTCTTAATTATCATACAAAAACTAAAGGTAAATTTCAAACTTATTTTTAGCTATTTATTTCTAAAATAAACCATATTTATTAAAATATCAACCTAAAACATAATTTTACATTTTAATTTATTAAAAATAGGTTTTATTTTAAATGATTCTTTGTAGGGGCGTTAAATTTAACGCCCCTACAATCTACTACAATAATGATAGTTGGTCAACTATATAAGCAGCAGTTCGATAATCTCACTTAGAACTGTTTTACTTTACAATAAAAACCGAAAATAATATAATAAAAGGTAATGTAAATAAACATGATAACTAATGATTACGCTATATTACGCTATATTAGGTAAAATAAAAATACTTTAATTTAGGAGAAAATTAATGACCGTTCGTGTTCGTTTTGCTCCCAGTCCCACCGGGAGCTTACACATTGGTGGGGCCCGCACTGCCCTTTTTAATTGGTTATTTGCCCGGCAAAATAACGGCTCCTTTGTCTTGCGCCTGGAAGATACTGACTTAGAGCGGCACCTGATCGAAGCCGAAAAAGGAATTACAGCCAGCTTACGCTGGTTGGGGCTTGATTGGGACGAAGGACCAGAGGTAGGAGGACTTTTTGGTCCTTACCGTCAATCAGAAAGAATAAATTTATACCGTACTGAGGCCCAACGCCTCTTAAACTCAGAAATGGCTTACCTGTGTTACTGTACGTCGGAAGAGCTTGCCGCGATGCGCCAAGAAGCCCGGCAAAAGGGACTTGCTCCCCGTTATAACGGAAAATGTCGCCACCTTGACCAGGCCGCCCGCCAAAAAAAAGAGGCCGATGGTCTTTTGCCTGTCATCCGGCTAAAAACTCCCCAGGAAGGATCAACTATCGTTAATGATTTAATCCGGGGCGAAGTTAGTTTTGATAATGATACCCTGGACGATTTTATTATTATGAAGTCTAACGGTATTCCTACTTATAATTTCGCCTGCGTGGTGGATGATAGCTTAATGCAGATAAATTACGTTATTCGGGCCGAAGAACACCTTTCCAACACTCCAAAACAAATTCTCCTTTACCAGGCTTTAGGATATAATTTACCTTTTTTTGCTCATGTACCCATGATTCTGGCTCCGGACAGGTCTAAGCTTTCCAAACGCCACGGGGCTACTGCGGTAGAAGAGTTCCGCTTACAAGGGTTTCTTCCGGAAGCAATAGTCAATTACCTGGCCCTTTTAGGCTGGTCGCCGGGTGATGAGCGTGAAAAAATCCCGCTTAGCGAGATAATTAAACTTTTTTCACTAAACGCAATCTCAAAATCGGCGGCTATTTACGACCTTAAAAAGCTTACCTGGTTAAACGCCCAGTATTTAAACAGCTTACCCTTGGAAAGAATTGTAGCCGAAGCAATACCCTTTTTTCAAAAACTAGGTCTTATCCCGGCCCAGGAGGAACATATAGATTATGCGTACGTGGCTAAAGTGGTGGAAACAGTTCGTACTAGAATTCACACCTTGGTTGAACTGGCTGAAGCTGCTACCTACTTTTTTAGGGCTGATTTTAATTACGAAGAAAAGGGAGTCCGTAAGTTTTTTTCTCTGTCAGGCGCTGCAGAAATTTTAGCTCACGGGCGGGAAGCATTGGCCAAAACAGAACCTTTTGATTTACCTACGGTAGAAGCAGCCTACCGTAGCTTAAGCCATGCTTTAGGAATTGCCAGTAGTAAGTTAATTCATCCTACCCGCCTGGCCTTAACGGGTAAAACATTTGGTCCCGGGCTTTTTGACATTATGGTTACGCTTGGCAAAACAAAGTGTCTGGAACGGCTTGACCGGGCAGTTAACTGGATAAAAAATAACTTAGGCTAACCTTTAGCTATTTACCCAAAGACATATAAAGACATATACAGAAGGGTCAGGGAGAAGTTTTGTTAGCTGAATACCGGATTCTTTCCCCTACGGCAATTTTAGGCTATGGCTTTCCGGAAAGCTCTTTTGCGGCCGGTTTAAAGAAAAAACCGCACTTAATTGCGGCTGACGCCGGTTCTACCGACCCAGGTCCCTACTACTTAGGAGCGGGCATATCCTTCACCGAGCGTCTGGCCGTTAAGCGGGATTTAGCTCTGATGCTTACCGCCGGTTTTGAGTTAGATATACCGTTAATTATAGGGACGGCAGGTGGAAGCGGCGGGGAACCCCATTTATCCTGGACTGCTCAAATTGTGCGCGAAATTGCGGCTGAAAAAAAGCTTAGTTTTAAGCTAGCTTTAATTCACGCCGAAATTGAACGGGACTTTTTATTAACCAGGTTGCGCCAGGGTAAGCTAAGTCCCCTCGGGTCAGGTTCAGCCATAAAAGAACAAGATATTACCGAAGCCGTTAGAATAGTTGGTCAAATGGGAGTTGAACCATTTATTCGGGCCTTGAACGAAGGAGCCCGGGTAATTTTAGCCGGCCGCGCTTATGACCCGGCAGTTTTTGCCGCTCCAGCTATAGCCGCCGGTTTTGAGCCCGGACTGGCTATTCATCTGGGAAAAATTTTAGAATGCGGGGCAATTGCGGCCACCCCGGGAAGTGGGAGCGACTGTCTCTTTGGCGTTTTAAATCACCGCTCCTTTACGGTAGAGCCGCTTAACCCCCAGCGCAGTTGTACCGTCACTTCAGTGGCCGCCCATACGCTTTACGAAAAAAACAACCCCTTGCTTTTACCCGGCCCGGGAGGGACCCTTGATTTATCGGCCTGTCAGTTTAGGCAAGAGAATAGCTCAGCCGGACAGAAAAGGATTGTACGGGTATCAGGCAGTCGTTTTATTCCTGCCGCCAGATATACAGTTAAAATAGAAGGGGTAAAAAGGATTGGTTTTAGGACTGTTTGTATTGCCGGTTGCCGGGACCCGGTAATGATTAAAAACATAAAAGTCTTAATGGAGAGGGTTAGGGAGAGAGTAAAGGATAATTTTAGCCGGGAAAATTACCCTTATTACCTGGACTTTAAGCTTTACGGCTTAAATGGGGTAATGGGGGCGGGTGAACCGGTAAGAACCACCAGAGCACACGAATTAGGGATCATAATTGAAGCGGTAGCCCCAACCCAAGAAATTGCCAACGCCATTTGCAGTTTTACCCGCACCACTATGTTACACGCTGATTATCCGGGACGGATAGCTACCGCCGGCAATTTAGCCTTTCCTTACTCACCTTCCGATTTTGCCACCGGGGAAGTTTTTAATTTTCATATTTATCATTTACTGGAGGTAGATGACCCTTGCGCCATATTTCCGGTGGAAATAATACACCTGTAAGGGCGTTAAATTTAACTCTTCTACAATTTTACCTTAAAAATTTACGAAGAGGAACGGACAATTATGATTAAGGTTAAGCTTAAATCCTTAGCTAAAGTAATTCGCAGTAAAAACGCCGGGCCTTTTGAACTAACTCTGGATATTATTTTTCCTGAAGAGCGTTCTTTTGAAAAAGTGCGTAAAAGTGGCGTCTTAAACGCCGCGCTTTTTGCCCGGCTTTATGGTTTAGATATTAACCAGGTACTTTCGGTGGTGGAATTCCCGGTTGCCCTGGCCATTAAAGCTACGCTGGTGCGGCCAGTGCCCTCTGGTCACCTGGGTGATAGCGATGTGTACGGGGCCCAACAACATGCCCCTTTATTAGACGTTGAAATACCGCTGGAGGAGGATGGTTAAAAAATGGCAAGTTACCTGGCTCTTTCTTTGGCTGAACTAAAAGAACGGGCCCAACAGGCAGTAAACAGGTTAGCTGATTGCACCGTTTGCCCTAGAAAATGTCACGTTAACCGTTTGCAGGGAAAAAAAGGTTTTTGTCGGGGCGGCCGGGAAGCGGTGGTAAGCAGCTGGGGTCCTCATTTTGGCGAAGAAACTGTTTTGGTCGGACGGTGTGGTTCAGGAACAATTTTTTTTACTTACTGCAACCTGGCCTGTTGTTTTTGTCAAAATTATGAAATCAGCCAGAACGGTGAAGGGAGGGTTATTTCTTCTGAAAGGCTGTCCCGGGTAATGTTAGAGCTTCAAGACATGGGTTGCCACAACATTAATTTTGTTTCTCCCAGTCACTATGTTCCTCAAATTTTAGAGGCTTTAGTTTTAGCCGTTACAGATGGTTTAAAGGTGCCTTTAGTATACAATTCCGGAGGTTATGATGCCATACCTACGTTGCGTTTATTAGATGGGATAGTAGATATATACATGCCTGATTTAAAATACGGGGACGACCAAACGGCAGAAAAATACAGCCGGGCACCGCACTACTTTACGGTGGCCAAAGAAGCCGTAAAAGAAATGCACCGTCAGGTGGGAGATTTACAGGTAAATGAACAGGGTATTGCTACCCGGGGCCTTTTAGTCCGCCACCTGGTTTTGCCTCAAGGTTTAGCCGGTACAGAGGCCGTGATGAATTTTTTGGCCGCCGAAATTTCACCCCACACTTTTATCAACGTTATGAAGCAGTATTACCCGGCTCATGAAGCAAAAAATTATCCGGAGTTATCCCGGCGAGTTTCTCCGGCGGAACACTTACAGGCCGTAAATATAGCCCGGGAAGCAAATTTATGGCGCATCTATACATAAAACATCTCTTTTTGGAAAATACTAACCCTGATCTTATCCTTAAGGAGGTGAAAATGGTGCAACACATGCGCATGACCGAAAAGGAAAAACTATATATTCAGGATCAAATTAAATCCGAGCAACTTTGCGCTAAAAAAGCCCAGTTATACCAAGATCAAACGCGTGACCCGTCAATTCAAGGGTTACTGAGACAGTGTACCGATAAAAGCCAACGGCACGTAGATACACTTCAAACTCTTCTAAGAGAAGCGGGTATTTCAATCCCCATAACCCACTAATTTCAAATTAAAGCAGGAGGTGTAAAAATCATGCAATTTAACGAACGTGATATTTTAACCGATATATTAATGGATACAAAAGATATATCCAAAGGTTATCATACGGCGGTGCTAGAATCAGCTAACGAGAGAGTACGCAACGTATTAATTGGCATTAACAACGAAGAAATGAACAGTCAAAAACAAATCTTCGACATAATGTTTTCCCGTGGTTGGTATCCCGTAGACCCTGCTTTCACCGGAACGCCACTTGGACCTGAAGCGCTAGGGGGTAGAAGTCCGGAAGCCGGTCAAATGGGGAGAACCGGCCCGCCTCCAGGGGCAATGGGGCCAGGAGCAGGAATGGGTCCCTATTAAATATAAAAGTTAATCATAAAAGTAAAAAAAGTGATGTAAAGCTGAAAGTTTTTATGCTTTCAGCTTTTACTTTTGCGGGTGTTGTCAAGCTATGAATCATAACCGCCTACAAAATATTTTTTGTTTTTTCACTGAACACGTTTACAGATAAACAAAGGTTCGTTTCCTTAACCAATGAAAACAAATAGTAATGTTAATTGACATATATGTCAAATTGATATATTATTAATAACAGGTGATGATTATGAATAACAATGACAAAGAACAAGCATTACTTGTGGTAAAAATAGCGTCATCTCTCAAAAAATCGGCGGCTCTCAAAGGCGGAGGAGCATTAAGGTTTGTTTTTAAATCTTCACGAAGAAGCGAAGATTTAGATTACGAACTCGACCCTGATTTTCCGAAATACCGACTTCAAGAGAAAATAGAAAAATTGCTAACAGAATTGAAAATTATTTCAACGGCTCCAAAACAAACCGATACTACACAAAGATGGAAGCTGGTCCTCCCCAATGAAATTTCTCTTAAGTTAGAATTTTCCCGACGCGGTAAAGTATCTCCGCAAAATTTCAAAACAACAACCGTAAGTTTTCATTCTTGGGGAATTCCCTATACGGTGCCGGTTTTCCACCTTTCTTTAAAAGATATGTTTGCACAGAAAATAGAAGCAGCGCTTTCTCCCACCAGAACAGCTCCGAGAGATGCTTATGATTTATTATACATTATAGATTTTTCATTTCAAACCGGAGAACAATTAACGATTCCTGACGAAACAGATAGAAATAAATTAATAGAAAAATTATCACAAATTCCGGAGGATTTTGTTCAGGAAGAGCTTTTCCCCTACCTTTCCCAAGAAGAAATAAAAATTTTTAATTATAAAGAAATACTGGTGAGATTAAATGAGCGCTTTGAATGTCTTGAAATATCTCAAAAAATCAGGAATCCGGCCCATAAAGGCGGCAGATATCGCTTGTGAGTTCAACGTTTCCCTGGAAGCGGCGGCACAAACGCTAAAACGGCTAAGCAGTGCGGAAGTTATTCCAAGGCTAAGCAGGGGAGTGTACTGGAATCCATTTTATCCGCCGGAGAATTCTTTTTGCCTTCACCAGGTTATTGCCGTAGATTCATACATTTCACTACAAACAGCGCTTTGGATGCACGGAATTATAGAACAAAAACCTTATCTGATTACCAGCATACGCTGGGCTGGAAAAAGTTTTGAGTGCACCAATGAATACGGCTGGTACCGGTTTACCAGGTTTCCTGAAAGATTAATCTTTGGTTACTATAACTATACGGAAAAAATGATCTGGGTAGCAGAACCGGAAAAGGCGCTGCTTGATTATTTTTATTACCTGCTTAAAATAAGAAAAACCACTCCCCGGCTGCAAGAGCTCTGGCTCGACAGATTTGATAAAAACAAGTTCCTGGAGTACGCAGAAAAAATGGAACTGTTAGATTTTCTAAAAGAGACAGGACTGGATAACCCAAAAAAATGGCCGGAATTGGAGCCGGTTGGGGTGGTTTAATTTTAAATCTTTTTCTTGGTCATAAATAAACTTACTTTCATAGAATTCAGGTTCCGGAATGTTTATTTCCATTTTTGCTGCTTATTTCTTTAGGAAATTTGGATTTTTAGCCCTGTTGGTATCCACTTTTGGACAGATGTAGTGTAGTATGTTATTTGGAGAGTGGTTTAATTATGCCGCCACTTCATGTAACTGCGGATAAAAAGGAAATCAGGGATTTCCCCAAATTGCCTTTGGCAACTTCTTTTATCTGCAAAACGACATCGGAAATTTGACGCAAGTTGAATTGAGGGTGGTTAGCTTGATAAGTGATAATAATAATATTCAAAGAAGCGATGTTTTAGAAAGTATCAATTTGCTGGAAAAGATTAGGCAGTACTATAGAGGCATCAAGCAACAAAGAAAGGCTTTTGACAAAATTCTCAGTGAATTGAGAGAAGTATATAAGCATTCATCACATTTATTTAGTAAACTCGACATTATGAAGATTCAATCTATGGTTAATTCTGTAAAGTGTGGAGATGAAATATTACTATGTCTATAAAATATGACCCAAATAGGAACCTTTTTGCTCCTCAGGAGGAATTAGAGATTAAAACTTCTTTTTCCAAGGGAAACTTAGCTACTTTGTATCTTGGAGATTGTCTTGATTTCTTAAGTCAAATCCCTGATCAGTCTATTCAACTGATCATCACTTCTCCGCCATATAATATCGGCAAGGAATATGAAAAAAACCAGAGATTAAAGAATACATTTTTCAGCAAGGTCAAGTAATTAATGAATGTATAAGGGTACTTAAAGACGAAGGGAGTATTTGTTGGGAAGTTGGAAACTATGTTGACAATGGTGAAATTATTCCTCTTGATATACTGCTTTACGATTGTTTTAAAAGTAAAGGTCTACAACTCAGAAACCGTATTCAAAGATTAATTCTTGCCCTTTCAAATGAAAATGAAATTGTCTTTGATCCCTTTTTAGGGGTTGGCTCAACCGCTATAGCTGGAATAATGAATAAAAGAAAAGTTGCCGGTTCAGAGATAGTTAAAAAGTATTACGATATTGCTTATGAATGAGTTAAACTCGCCTACAAAGGCAGGTTGAAAATTCGGCCTGATAAGCCTGTATATGAACCAACAGGCAATTTGTCATTAGCAAAAAATCCTTTTATCTCAGAATCAATCAGAAATTTCTGCATGTAGTTACCGATTACGCCGGCGAAATTCTGAAAAAGCGAACAAACGAGGTTCAAGCATACTAGCAGAGATGTTTAGCCAATGAGAAACATAAGGCGGTGCAAAAAGGAGACGGAGCATAACGTAGTATTGAACCCCTGTTCAAACATTGGCAACTTTTGGGATAAAAAACAGGAACGCGTTTTCGTTCAACGGTGATTAAATATTACGGGGGGATAAAAATTTGGGACTTAAGGAAGAGGCTTTAAAATTTCACTGTATGCATAAAGGAAAAATTGAGGTAAAAAGCAAGGTTCCCCTGCAAAACATTCAAGACCTTAGTTTGGCGTATACTCCAGGGGTGGCCGAACCGTGTAAAGAAATTAGCCAAAATGTGGAGCTGGTTTACAAGTATACCGGTAAGGGAAACTTGGTAGCCATAATCACGGACGGAACAGCAGTTTTAGGGTTAGGCGATATAGGGCCGGAGGCGGCGCTTCCGGTAATGGAAGGTAAAGCCGTATTATTCAAACATTTTGGCGGAGTAGATGCCTTTCCTTTGTGCCTTAAAACCAGGGAAGTAGAAGAAATTGTCCGGTTTGTAAAATGGCTTGAGCCGACCATTGGGGGAGTTAATCTGGAGGATATTGCCGCTCCGCGTTGCTTTGAGCTTGAAAAACGTCTTATTACCGAAACAACTATCCCTATCTTCCATGATGACCAGCACGGAACGGCCATTGTAGTTACCGCCGCCCTGCTAAACGCGCTACGGCTTACGGGCAAAAAAATCGAAAGTATTAAGGTTGTCATCAGCGGGGCTGGGGCAGCCGGGATTGCGTGTACCCGGTTGTTGCTGCGAATGGGAGTAAAATCTTTAATTGTTTGTGATAGTAAAGGGGCCATTTATGAAGGCCGGGCCGGTGGTCTTAATCCTTTTAAAGAGGAAATAGCCAAACATACCAACCGGGAAAAAATCTGCGGCGGTCTAAAGGAGGCACTTAGACAGGCTAATGTGTTTATTGGGGTATCCACGCCCGGGATAGTTACTAAAGAGATGGTGAAAAGCATGAACCAGGAAGCTATAGTTTTTGCCATGGCTAATCCTGTTCCTGAAATTTACCCTGAAGAAGCTAAAGCTGGCGGGGCCAGAATAGTTGGGACGGGCCGTTCTGATTTTCCTAACCAGATAAATAATGTCCTGGCTTTTCCTGGTGTTTTTAGAGGTGCGCTTGACGTAAGGGCAAAAGCCATTACTGAAGAAATGAAAATTGCCGCTGCTTACGCTATTGCTTCTTTGGTATCTGATGCGGAGATTAAGGAAGATTATATTATTCCTAACCCGTTTGATTTAAGAGTAGCTCTGGCAGTAGCCAAAGCAGTAGCCGCAGAAGCCGTCTCATCTGGTATAGCCAGGAAAACCGGCTAATATCAAGTAGGTCAACCAGTGACACAGGCTTCCAGCCTGTGGTTGACAATAATGTGGTTGACAATGATGGAGAGACAAGCAAGGATGCTTATCCTACCACTTCTTTCTTCTTTCTTTTGGATAATATCTGTCGCGTTCGCTAAGAATACAGCCACAATACTGCTGACGGTAAAGGTTTAATTCTTTAGCCTGTTTTTGTGTCTTTCTAAAGCCTGGTCTAAAATCTACGTAATGAAAAGTTAGCCCGTTTTTTGCTCCTGCTGCTTCGCCAATTTCTTTAATTAAATCGTGCTGCTGGTAAGGACTGACCAATAAAGTGGTACTAAAAATATTAAAATTCTCTTCTTTAGCTATTTTGGCTGCCTGATGTAAACGAAAAGCATAACAAAATAAACACCTATTTTTTTTCCGGTAAACAACTTGCTGCAAAAATTCTTCTAACTGGTATCCTTCGTCGTAAATCATTTCCATTTGAACCACTTGGGCATAATTTTGCAAGGCCTCTTTACGTTTGAGCCATTCAGTATAAGGGTGAATATTAGGATTAAAAAAATAGCCGTAAACCTCGTGTCCTTGGGCCCGCAAGTATTCAACTGGTAATATTGTGCAGGGAGCGCAGCAAGTATGTAAAAGAAGGCGCATAACATTTATCCTTACTTAAATAAAAAAATAGTATTTTTATCATAACACAGTCTATTTAAAAAAAACAGGAGGAAAGTAGTTTTTAGTTTAAACTATGGACAAAAACAAAAAAAATAAGTTATTATTAAGTCAGGTAATAACAGACGACAGGCTGGAAGGAAGGTAGGCTTGTAGAGTAAGCATCCTGCCTGCCCGAAGCCTGCCCTTGGACTGTGCCACTAGCAGAAAAAGAAATTAAAAAAATTATATTAAAAAGGGGGGCATACAACATGGAACTTAAAAGGCCAGTTATTGTAAGGTTAAACTTTATCCGAAAAGGTAATTTTGAAGTTCCTGGCGTAGAGGTTAACGTAAAATTTAACGAAAGGTACGGTACTTTTAGAATCAGTGAACAATTTATTAAGATGGCCCAGATGGAAGTAGAGCTTATTGCTATACGCAAACTTAAGGATTTAGCCTTTAAAAAACCAGTTTACGAGTATTTTAATATTTTTACCGACCAGCTAGTAAGTATAGACCATTGGCCTATCGTTACCGAAGAAGAATATAAGCTTTGGAAAGATAAAAAAGACCTGGCTTTATACTATAATTCATATTCAATTCAAAATGTAGTCCTTAAAATTTTAAATGAAGAACATCGTCTTTCCCCAAATGTTAGCCTTAGCGTAAAAAACTTTGCTTCTCTGATGAAAACAACCGTTGGAATTTTGGCCCCGGAAATCTTAGCTTTACAGCAAAAAGAACTGGTTGAACGGAGAGGCAGCGGCAATACAGTAGATAATTCTGACTGGATAAAAATAACTGACAAAGGGATTGAACAAATTAGAGGTTATACCGGATACTCAGGCATTAAGTTATCCGAATCATACAAGCTATTGGTAGAATAAAAAAGCTTGATTTTCTGAAGTTACTATTACTATAAGGTAGGAAGTTAAAAGCCGCCAAAAGCTTTAATTTACCCTTTTAACCCCTGCCTTTTCTTTCATTTCTTCATTCAAAATAGGATATAGGATGGTGTCTAATGCTGGAAAATTATTTACAGGTACTTACTACTACGGAAAAAAAAGATACGGCCGAAGAAATCGCCCAAAAAGTCGTAGCTAAAAGACTGGCTGCTTGCGTTCAAATTGTAGGACCAATAATAAGCACCTACTGGTGGCATAATAAAATTGAAAAAAGTAAAGAATGGCTATGTCTCATTAAGACCAAAAAAGAACTTTACAATGAGCTGGAAAGTACCATAATAGAAATGCACCCTTACGAAGTACCCGAAGTCATAGCCCTGCCTCTGGTTACAGGAAGCAAGGATTATCTTAAGTGGCTTGAAGATAATACAGATAATAAAAAGTAAAAATTTAAATTACCACAGCTTAGCGATTCACGCACCAACAATTAACGAGCTATGCGAAGAGGTTAAAGAAACTATCGAAAAACCCCCTGCTTTTGTTTACCAATAAATAACATGCAATAATATTTGATTATGTTCTAATGTAAACTAACAAAATTAAGAGATTTCTTCTTAAAAAAGAAGGAATTTTGCTATTTATGTCGAATATTACCTTTAATAAAGAATAATTCTTTTTATGGTAGTATGATTAGCTCAGTTACTGTAAAATATTCTTGGGTATTTACCAGTAAACTTCCAATAGGATGGAAAGTGGCCTATATTCACGATCGAGCCATAGTATGCTCCTTAGGGGAATTAATCCACAGACGGCGTTACTATAAAAAACAAACAGCTAATGGAACCTGGGTATACGCTTACTTATTAGATGAACTTTTGGGTATCCCTAAAGGAGCCACTATCTCTCCTCGGTTAGCAGAATTAATTGCAAGACGTTGGCCGCAGGTGAGTAACTGCGCATGGCGCTTAGTGCATAGCGGGAATCCATCCGGCAAGAAGTAATAACCGCCGGAGAGCACCTATCAAAGTGGAATGAGCCTACGGCTTTAGATGAAACAGGAAAAAGAGAAGTACCCCTTTTAATTATTGAGGCAAATGGAGCATTAATTCGCTGGCAGCAAAGGGGGCTTGCCCGAAGCAAACGAAAAAAGAACAAAAACTTTGAGCTAAAAACAGCCGTGGCCTACCTTGGGTGGGAAAAGGAACAGCCTGGGACAAAAAGAAACAAGCTTAAAAACCCCATTTATTTTGTTCATGGGGAAAGCGGAGAAGATTTTTGGTCTGCTTTAGAACGGCATTTAAGCCGGGTATATGCCACAGGACATAAGCACCAGGATTATTATTGGGGGAGATGGTTCAAGTCACAGGCTAGAAGCCTGTGCCATAAGGTGTTGATTACTTTGGGGCAGAATACCAGTATTGTAGATTTCACTTAAAAAGAGACTTAACTTCTCTTTTTGGGCAAAATCCAGAAATTAAAAAAGCTTTAGAATTAACTTTTGCTAAAGGGGATCGGGAAGCATTTAACTTGAGTATAGAAACTTTAATAAACAAAGAGGAAGAAAAGGCAAAGGAAGAATTATTAAATTTTCAGGGTCTTATGAATAACGTTTGGGAAGGAATTGTTGATTGGCGGAATCGATCTGGCCCGAAGCCGGAACTTGCCAGTGGATTAGGAGCAATTGAACCCAATGTGGGGCATACCATAGCCCGTAGATTTAAACATATAAGAGCTCCTGGTCAATCTTAGGAGCTAATAGCTTGAGCTGTGGTACGATGTGCAGTCCGCAATGGGAATTTAATTGAGTTTTTGAAAAACCCAGGTCCTCCTAAGCCATTAAAGGAAAAGGATAGTGAGTGAACAAAAAGTAAATTTTTTCGTAAAGGGGTTAGTCTTTCATGTTAAAGAAACTCAGTTTGCAGTGGCCAAAAGCGTTTATGGCGTTACTATTGATGATGCTTTTAGTACCAGTAGCATATGCTGTCACCAACTCTTCGTCTGGAGATCGGGATTCCAGCGAGGCTTCCACGGTTATTAACAGAATGGTGCAGGCAATAAATAACCAGGACTCTCAAGAATACATAAGCTGTTTCAGTAAAGAAAACAGGGGCCTTATGGAGAGATTTATCGCTGAAAATCCTGACCAGACGTTTTTTAAAGAACAAAACGCAACCTTGGTGAATATCAGAGAATTGCCTAAAGAATT
The DNA here is from genome assembly GCA_002402825.1 of Firmicutes bacterium UBA4795. GTDB lineage: Bacteria > Bacillota > Desulfotomaculia > Desulfotomaculales > Nap2-2B > SCADC1-2-3. The sequence continues at coordinate 34,705 of DHGP01000001.1, read as the reverse complement.
TGGCGTGGCATCTGGCGGTCTGGTAACGAGAGACCAGAGTTTGGACAGGACTCGTTTCTTCTATGCCGAAATCAGATTTAAAGTAAACCGGGAGGAAAAATGGCTGTATAATGGGATTAATCACCGTCTTATTGTGATGACTGAGGAAACTGATGGTTGGAAGATCGCGGGAATTCCTGTTCCCTCTATTAGGGTTTTAGTTGAATCTGGTTACGGCTTTAGGACGGAAGCCGAGAAAAAGGCGGTAGAAATTGAGGCAACTATGGAAGCAAGAGGTTTGGTTACTAATTACGAGGGGAGAGTTATTGCGAACCTTGCAGCGAGTGAAGCTGACCTGGCAAAGGAAAAACAAACCGATTTGAGCATAATCCCGGAAGTTTCGCCAACCGCTACGGACGAGCACGCGAGACCAAGTAGCATCAAAGTTTATTTGACTTATCAGACAAACAAAGACTATTGGAAAACATCTACGGCGACGGTTAACTTTTATGATTATATCCGGGATGTACTTCCCAACGAATGGGTGGCAAGTTGGTATACGTCGTATCCCACTGCAGTAAGGGCTGGCGCTCTGGCGGTAAAGATGTATGGCTGGTACCATGTGTACCATCCCAAATGGAACTTCTCGCCGTACTACGCAGACGTTCAGGATAATACTAATGACCAAAAATATATCGTTAATTCTCGACACTCATCTACTACTCAAGCAATCAGCGATGTCGGCGGCATCGGCGTTGATCGGGCTGATGGAAATCTCTTTGAAACCCAACATATTCAAGGATCTGAGAATGATGGCGGATACCACGGAGGTAAGATGTGGCACTTTGGTACGAAGTACTGGGCAGGGAAAGGCAAGGGTTATACCTTTATGGTGCATTACTACTACGACTATTCTACAAATACGGCGAACCAGTTGGCGCACTTCTTTTATTACTAAATGAACTTGCGGGAACTGGGAAAGGGGTAAGGCCTTTTCCCAACTCCACACTATTTTGGGATGAGAACAATAAAGAGAAATCTTCTAAACGTAACTCTGGTTCTTTTCGCTTGTCTTGTATTGTTCGTACTACTGACCCTGCTCACCGGTACGAAGGCAAAGGGCACGTCTTCTCTGCGCGCCTACTCGGTGCCCAAAGAGATGTACGTATTTCACGTCAGCCACGAGGGAGTACTAGGATTTGTTCCTGATTCGCAAAACCTTGGTTCGGGATGTGCCGGATTTTCTTGCATTCTCTACCGGAGTTCCTCTTTTGGAGGTAAATTAGAGCGGCTGAATACATTCTCCTGTGTCAACATGGTTTTTAATGGGGCCTCTTGGGGAAGTACTACCGGGCAACTTGTCTTCGTCTGGGCAAAAAAGCAGAAAGAGAAAGGTCTCGCACTTTACATCTCAAATGACGCAGGGAGCGCTTGGCGAAAAGTTCCCGGAACTAATAGAGATAGCCCGTGCCCACCCTTTGTGGTAGTCCCTGATCTAATAAATCCGCAAAAAGCCTACGTAATCCCGGCTACATCTGCCACTCCTTTCCTTGGGGAGCAACCACTGTCGTTACGGAGTTTTCTTGAGACGAAAGACGGAGGCGTAAGTTGGGAGAAAAAGTTCCTGCCGGGTGAGACGCCACCTGCCGTGGAAGGACTGCTTTTCCACCCTAAAGACCCGGAGAAGATGTGGGTGTGGCACGGTTCAATGGGGGACTGGACAGGAGTACGGTATTCAGAAGACGGAGGCGTGACATGGCAATCTGTTCAAGTATACGGCGAAAATCGCATCTACGGGGTGGTGTTTAACCCATTTACAGGAGAGTTGTTGGTTACCGGGCGGCAAGTAATCTCCCGGTGGTACAACGGAAAAGAAGAAGACCTACGAGACAACTGCGGACTTTCCGAAAATGCTGACTTCATAGCTGGGCCACCGCTTCTGAACCTCCGGGGGAAAGATGTACTGATTCCGGTATTTGTCTATGAGGATAAAAGAACAGTATCGGGCATAGTTTATGCGTGTCGAGGCGGGAAGGTAAAGAAGGTTACCACTTTTTCTGTTCAACTGGACAGTCCTGTTTATGTCTTTCTCTCTAAGGGAAAGCTCTACTTGTCATTTATGAATAGCAAAGGTCCGGGACAGGTGCTGGAGTACCCGCTTCTAACCATATCTGTGCCCTGGTGGTGGGCAGCACTCGGCGGCGCTTTAGTCACTGGGATCCTAGCTAATTTCTTCCTTCGCCGAAAGGCTTCGAGTAAGCAGTGCAAAAGGTAATAACCAGCGTTTCTATCATAAATTGCTGGAGGTAAAAGAAGGTGAAATATGTGCCTCAAAATTTCTCAAAATCTATAGATAGTTACCAAAAGGCCCAACAGTTTATTCCTGGCGGGGTAAATAGTCCGGTGCGGGCTTTTAAAGCTGTCGGCGGCCAACCTGTTTTTATGGAAAAAGGTGAAGGAGCATTTCTTTACGATATTGACGGAAACCGGTACGTAGATTATTTGGGTGGTTGGGGTTCTTTAATTTTAGGCCACCGGCATCCCAGGGTAATTTTAGCCCTGGAAGAAGCATTAAAAAAAGGCACTAGCTTTGGTACCCCTACGGAGCTAGAGACCGCTTTAGCTAAAGAAATTGTGGCGGCCGTACCTTCGATAGAAATGGTTCGCCTGGTTAATTCTGGGACTGAAGCAACCATGAGCGCTTTAAGGTTAGCCCGGGGATATACTGGACGGAATAAAATAGTAAAATTCGAGGGTTGCTACCACGGACATGCAGATTTTTTGTTAGTTAAAGCAGGCTCGGGTGCGCTCACGCTCGGAATGCCAACCAGTGCCGGTATTTCGCCAAATATTATTGCGGAAACAATTGTTGTTCCATATAACGATTTGATAACTCTGAATAAAGTATTTACCAGGGAAGGGGAAAATATTGCCGCGGTAATAATTGAGCCTGTGGCTGGTAATATGGGGGTTGTCTTACCACAGCCAGGCTTTTTAGAGGGTTTACGGGACTTAACCCGGCATTACGGAGCTTTATTAATTTTTGACGAAGTTATTACTGGTTTCCGTCTAGCTTATGGCGGAGCCCAGGAAATTTACGGGATTGACCCTGACTTGACCTGTTTAGGTAAAATAATTGGAGGTGGCTTGCCCGTAGGGGCTTACGGGGGTAAGTGCCATATTATGGAACAGGTTGCCCCCGTTGGACCAGTGTACCAGGCCGGAACGCTGGCGGGCAATCCTTTAGCGGTAGCCGCGGGTTTGGCTACTTTAAGAGCATTAAAACAACCAGGAATTTACGATGATTTAGCTCGTAAGACTAAATATATAGTTAGCAATTTAACTTGTATTATTCATGAAGCAAAAGCAGAAGTTACAATTAACCATATTGGTTCTATGGTGACTATTTTTTTTACCCCGGTAAAAGTTAAAGATTACCAAACAGCCTGCTATTCAAACACCGAAAAATACGCCCGTTTCTTCCATCGTATGTTAGTCCAAGGAATTTATCTTCCCCCTTCCCAATTTGAAACTTGTTTCATTTCTTTGAGCCATACGGAAGAACAAATTAGTCAAACTATCGAGTCTTTTAAAAAGGCCATAGCCTTTACCGGCACTTAATTTGAATCCACCGTGGTCTGCACATTGTAGCTTATCTCAAGGCCATTATTGTTATTGCACATTTGCCTTGCATCCGGGTCTGTTATGGACGTCTCGTTTTTCCTGTTTTCTTTAAGGTCTTTTTTGTAACCCTCATAACTATAAATCTGCTATTGTTTTAAGGTCGGGGGTGAGCTTTTTTAAAAGCCACATAATTTCTACGTTTCTTTTTGTTTCATGGAAAAGCCTTGCGCGACGATCTTATCCTATTGAGATATCCATGCTTTCCCGAAAATTATTGACAATATTTAATAATATCTGTATAATTAAAAAAAGAATATTTCTCCTCGACGCTGAATTCTTTGGCCAAACCAAAGAAGCGGAGGAACCAAGTTCTGGGGTGAAACCAAAGCGTAGCTAAAATCAACGTAAAGGTGGGGTTACCTTCCGGCCCAAACCCGTCAGCTAACTTCGTAAGCGTGGAAAGGAAGATACCTAACGTAGCTTTCCAAAAAGTTAAGTTAATAATTGCTATAGTTAATTTTTTATGCTTTAAGCTATTTTTAACTTGGGCGGGAAAGCACTAGCTTTTGTAAAAGATCATCCTTGCTTTATCTAAGCTTTCATAAGGCATTTTTTAAAAAAATATTTTTACGTGTTACGAGGTCAGAAAATTTATTTTCCCAAACCCCAGGGTTAAATTAGCCTGGGCATTTTTAACGTATTATTACGTATTATTAAATTAGAAATTATATAGAAGGATGGTAGCTAATGAACTGGCAAAAACCAAAAGTATTCTGGAAGCACTATCGGGCAAAAAAACGGACTTTCCAATTAAAAGAACAAATAAGCGATTATTTAGCAGAAAAAGAAAGAATCCCAACGGGCTTTAACCTCCAAGAAGAAATTTTAGCCCGGCAGGAAAAAATACGCCAAATTTTAAAGGCAGATGAAGCATGTTGGCAGGATTGGCGCTGGCAGCTTAAAAACCGCATCACTTCCGAAGAAACTTTAGCCCAAATATTTAACCTGGCAGAAAATCAAAAAATGACCATCAAGCAGGTAAACAAAAAATTTCGTTGGGCTATTTCCCCTTATTATGCTTCCTTGATTGGCTCGCCCGGAGACCCTATTGGCAAGCAGGCCATACCTTCCCTTGAGGAAATAAAGGACAGGCAGGGGGTAAAAGACCCCATGGCCGAGGAGTTAACCTCACCGGTTTTAGGTATTACCAGGCGTTATCCAGACCGCTTAATTATTAACGTTACCAACCAGTGCGCCATGTTTTGCCGGCACTGCCAGCGCCGTCGCAATATTGGGGAAGTTGACCGGTATAAAACAAAACTATCGCTTGCTGCTGCCCTGGCCTACATTGGAGCTAACCCAGAAATCAGGGATGTTCTTTTAACTGGAGGAGATGCTCTTCTTCTACCCGATAAATACCTTGATTGGTTGCTGGGTAAGCTGGATAAAAATAAGCACGTGGAAATTAAACGTATTGGGACCAGAACCATTGTAACCTTACCCCAAAGGATTACGCCCGAACTTTGTGCCGTGCTGGAAGCCCACCCTCCTATTTATATCAACACCCAGTTTAACCACCCCCGAGAAATAACCCCTGAAGCAGCCCGGGCTTGTGAGCGTCTGGTTAAAGCCGGGGTGGTTTTAGGAAACCAGGCCGTATTATTAAAAGGAGTAAATAATGACCCGGCCGTAATTAAAAAATTACACCAAGAATTGCTTAAAATAAGGGTAAGGCCTTATTACCTTTTCCAGGCCAAACAGGTAAAGGGGACAGGCCATTTTATTACTCCTTTAGAGGAAGGTATTGCCATTATGGAAAAATTGCAGGGTTATACCTCGGGATTGGCGGTACCCACGTTCATCATTAATGCTCCCGGCGGATACGGCAAGGTGCCCGTTCTGCCCCAATATGTAATCCGCCAAGATAAACAGAATAAAAATAAATGGCTTTTACATACCTGGGAAAAAAGGTCTATTCCTTATTTGGAGTAGGTATCCGAATAAAAAACGTAAATATTCCTTGCTAATTAAGGAAAAGGTATTTTTGGAGCGCCAGTGGAATTGCCTTCTGATGCAGCGATTTTTTATGTGATTCATTTGAATTTTGAAAAAAAATAAGCATCAATTTCTGGTCTCAACATTATACCTGCTCTTTCAAAACAATTTAATAGTTCTTCATAGGTACCATCATTCCCAAGAAAATCCCACAATTCTTCTGCAACTTTTAATTCATTTTAATGCTGTTAATAAAATCCTCGCTAGTCATGGCGGCCATGGTTATGGTCTTAAGAGTACCCTTGGAGCCCAATTCCATCGCCACTTTAGCCACAACCTGCAAAATACAAAAACACTACTTATAAGCTTTAATTATTCTAACATAAATATGCAATTATAATAATATATAATTTTGAAAATCTGTGATTATTAGGTTCATAATGTGTCTGCTTAATGCTGCCATGAAATTATTTAAAGTAACCGCTTGCTCAATCATATCCACGTCAGTACATGTGCAGCAAACTTCTTGAAATCTTCTGTTTTTTGAAGGCACTCGTATACTATTTTGTTATCTACTTCCAGGTATTCATGAACGAGAATGTTTCGAAAACCGGCAATTTGCTGCATAGTATTTGCCAGATCTTCGGGTAAACAACCTTCCTCCTCTAAAACTTTAAAAATGTCTGCATAACTATAAGGAGACCGGTATCCCTTTTCGGTAATAACATGGCTACCGATATAAATACAAACCTGAGCTGCAATCTGTAAATTTCTTTCGGCGCGGTCTTGAATGCCTTCATCTTTCAGATATTTTTCCAGGGGAATTTTGGAAAATACTTTTAATTTGCGTAAAACATGTTCGAGCTTAAGAAGGCGTTTTTCAAAAACATCTTTGTCAGCCACCAAATCTGCCCTCCTTAATCCTTTGGTGCAATCCTTGGTGAATTACTTTCTCTATCGGTCGAAAGTCGAAGTAGCAAACATAAACTTGAGCCTGAAAATTTACCCGGTGGCTTCTTCTTTCCTCTTTTTCATAAAGAAGTTTCCCTTGGCTTAAAACCCGGTATGCTAAAGAGTAAGGAGCACAGTTAAGGATGATCAGATCAACTTCATCTGTTTTTAGTATAGAAGTTATTACTGGCAATAATTCCAGCTTTTTTTTAAAAAAGTTCTCCTGAGGGTAATCTGGTTCAAGCAGGATTGCCAGGTCAATATCGCTTAACCTGGCCTGTTTTCTCTGAGCATAAGATCCAAAGAGAAAAATAGCTGTTATAGCTTGATCTTTCTCGAGTTTTTCAATAAGGGGGGAAATATATCTGCGAAAGTTATGGCCAATTATCCAAGAGCAGGGCATATAGCTCACCTTTGGCTAAATAACATTAAATTTTCCTTTTTATTGTAGCAACAGAATAACTTGATGTCAAAGGTAACTACTCAGGCACAAAGGCACACAGGCACAAAGTTTTTTTGCCAGACTTGCAGATCTTTATACGTTTTCATTTCCCTTTGCTCCTCTGTGCCTTTGCTCCTCTGTGCCTACCTGAATAGTTACTTTTTTTCTTTTTTGTGCTAAAATTTTTAAGGGTGGTTAAAGTGGAGCGTTTACATAAGTTTATGGCCTATTGCGGTATTGCTTCCCGCCGCAAGTGTGAAGAGTTGATTTACCAGGGAATAGTAAAGGTAAACGGTCAAGTGGTTACTAAACCGAGAACGATAATTGAACCTGACCTAGATAAGGTAGAAGTAACGGGAAAAGTTATCAAACCGCCCGATAAAAAAATATATTTATTGCTTTATAAACCCCCTGGGGTGGTAACCACCCTTTATGACCCTCAGGGACGGCGCAAAGTAGCCGATTTAATTCCCCGCCTAAAAGAGCGTGTTTACCCGGTAGGGCGGCTGGATTATGATAGCGAAGGATTATTGTTACTTACAAACGACGGGAAATTAGCTCATTGTTTAACTCACCCCCGCTACCAAGTCCCTAAAACTTACCGGGTCTGGGTAAAAGGAGCGCCCGGGCCTGAAAAACTTAACCAAATAAAACAAGGGGTGCTCTTGGAAGATGGTTTAACCTTACCGGCTGAAATTAAGGCCGTAGAAAAGATAAATAAAGACGCTACCTTGCTGGAAATTACTGTTTATGAAGGACGCAAGCGTTTAATACGGCGAATGTGTACCCAAATTGGCCACCCGGTATTACGTCTTAAACGTATCCGGCTAGGGCCTCTTGCCTTGACCGGCCTTAAACCTGGCCAATACCGGTTTTTAACCAAAAAAGAGGTAGACAGTCTACGGGAAATGATTAATTTAAGATAACCTGATTGAATAGCAGGAAATCTCCTTTTTCTTGGCGAATATTGATTGTAAGGCAACGTCTAAGGCATTAACAGCATTTTTGGGTAAGTGAGACAGATTTTGAATTATTTTTGTCCTTCCGAAACAGCGGCATTTTACAAGAAAAAGTCGAATCCGGACGACCCACGCTTGCAGGTAACTTTTCCCTATTATCTTTCTTTATATTCCTGTTTTCCACATTTTTGTTATTTGACAACATTTACGCAGGTTATTATAATTTTACTTAGACCTGCTGGTCCAAGTAATGTACCTATTAGTTCAATAATATTGCCCATCTGACCCTCTTGGGAGCGGAAACGGTTCTGGAAGGGTTCCTGGCCGCCTGCCTGGACCGGCGCGCTGCGGAATGGGGACAGGTAGCCGACGGGTTTTGGTCCAAAGATACGGCCGTCAAAAAGCGGAAGAACTTTAGAAGTAAGGAGCGGATTTTTTAATTTGAAGACGAACAAACGTAAGTTCATTTGCTACCTTCTCTTGCCCCGCTTCGGGGCGATTCTGGGTGGTTCCATTTACTTCTGGGGTGGGGTGTTTTACGCTCTGGCTATAACACGCCATTTTTCCTTCTACGATTTGGCTCTTGCCTGGTTTTGCGGAGAATTTTTGATCAACCAGGCCAAGTACTGGCTGAACGATTACAAAGACCTGGTCAGTGACCGGTTCCACCCCCGCAAAAAAGAGCGGGCTTCCGCCGGTGGAATCATTTCCGCCAGGTGGTTGCCCGTTCTTTTTGCCTGCCGGACAGCCGCTGGGTTAGTCTTGCTTTTTTTGTTTTTGCCGAAGGTGCTTCCTTTTGCCTTACTCTTGCCCTTGGTTCAGTTCTTATATGAAAATGTAAAAAGGATCCCTCTTCTTAATGCTGGTATAGCAGCTTCAGGTGCGCTGGTCCGGTTTGCTATCGGGTTTTGTGCTGGTGCAGGAGGATGGCCGGCGCTCCTTCCCTGCCTGCTCGTGTACGCTCAGCGGATGGCCATTTATTTCGTGGCCTACGCTGCAGAGGGGCGCTATCTTATGCAGCGCCGGCCTGTCCCAGGAAAAGAATACACCCTGTTTTACGCCCGGCGTCCCTACTTGGAAAAGCTTAGCCTGGTCTGTTTTCTGGGTCTGCTCGGATACGCAATCGCCCAATCCGCCCCGGTCTGGGTAGCGCTTGCGGGAGTGGCGATTGCTGCCGGCGGCATCCTTTATTACCGCGTCAACGGACCGGGTGATAAATTTTACTTCTACTACTGGAAATTCCTCTGGCTCACGTTCATTTTTACTCTACGGAAAAAGACGAGAGGAACCGGAGTTAAAATAAAGGGGGCGCGCCCGGAAATGAACCAGAAGTGACTGCTCTTGAATACCGTCTTGAAGAACCGCTGTCTGTTTAAACATGGTCATCCAGATTTTCTGAAACGCAAATAAACGAAGGGATGTGTGAGTTAGTGAACGAAACCAGACGTATGCCCATCTTTAATGCCGCCATGAAAGTATTTGCCGAAAAGGGGTTTGCCCGGGCTACGGTGAATGAAATCGCGAAACACGCGGGCATAGCCAAGGGAACTATCTATAACAACTATAAAAGCAAAAAGAAGCTTTTCCTCGCCCTTCTCGAGGAAGGAATCGACAGGCTGGAAGCCGCCGTCAGCCGGGAGGTGGCACGCAAAGACACTATCCTGGACAAGTTAGAGGCTTTGATCTCCGCCCAGTTAAGCTTTTTTGAAGAATACCGGGACTATTGCAAGGTCCTTTTGAGCGAAGTCTGGGGCCTGGGCCACCGGTGGGAAGAGCAGGTCCAGCGGCTGCAATTGGGTTACTTTCAAACCATTCAAGAGCTGCTGGAAAAAGGCCAGGCGGAAGGAGTAATCTGCCGCGACCTGGAAACGGAAACAACGGCGGCTGCCATTTTTGGAGCAGTAGGAGTAGCCGCCCTCAACCGGTTCGTTTTTGCCAGGGAATATAAATACAACCGGATCTTACAAACGTTAAAACAATTTTTACTCAATGGAGTTGCTAAATAACCGTTATAACCGGCAGCACAAAAACCTTAAAGCCCTTACCGTCACGCTGTAAGCAGTATTTCTTGAGGTTTTCTAAGATTCTTACTTGATCATCGTCGCTGATTACCGCCGCTACGGCACAGTTGAACCCCGGCCATACCGGATCGTCCAGCCTGGGCTCACCCTTTTGCCCTTTACCCAATACCCTGTCCCATTTGGTAAAGCCCGTAACCCCCAGCGAATTGAGCATCTCCATTACGTCCTCGTCAAAATCTGCATCATAGGTAATAAAAAGCAGCTTCATCATTTCCCCCCTTTTGTCTTCTGAATGCCGGCCGCCTTTTGGAGTCTTTTCTGTTCAAAAAAGCAGTAAACTGTCGGAATGAGAACCAGGGTGACCAGGGTTGACACGACCAGCCCTCCCATCATGGTAATCCCTAACGGGTTCCACATCTCCGATCCCACACCTCTGGAAATGGCCAGCGGCAGCATGCCGAAAAAGGTGGCGGTGCTAGTCATCAGAATTGGCCTTAACCTGTTGCGTCCGGCATTAGTGATCGCTTCCCGTAAAGGCTGACCTCTATTTTGCATAAGGTGAGTATAGTCAAGCAAAATAATAGCGTTTTTTACGGCAATTCCGGCCAACATAATGATGCCCATGAAGGAAATTAAGCTTAAGGTTGTACCGGTTAAATAAAATGCGTAAAATACACCCGTTAAAGCAAAGGGCACGGAGAACATTACGATCAGGGGATCCCGGAAATTGCCGTACAGCGAGGCCATAACCATATAAATAAGCACAATTCCCAGAACCAGCATCAGGCTAAGATCCTTAAAAGATTTTTGTTGTTCTTCCACTTCTCCGCCAAAGCTAACGGAAACACCCGGCGGGATATCCATATTTTTAAGCGCCTCTTTGATGTCGCTAGTAATTTCACCAAGGGAGCGGCCGTATTTATCCGCCTCTACCTTGACGATTCGCTGGCGGTTTTTCCTTTCGATTTCTACCGGTCCCTCACCGCTTTTTATTTCGGCGATATTTTTCAATTTGATCATCCTGCCGTCGGGAGTAAAGATCGGCACTTCCGGCAAATTCTCCAGCTTGTTTTTGTCCAGTTCGCTCAGACGGGTGAAAATGTCAAAACTATCGCCTGCATCGCGGAATTCGGTAGATTTATCGCCATAAAAATAGTTGCGGACCGTCCCGGCGATCATGGCAATGTTTAGACCGAAGGAAGCTGCTTTTTCACGATCCACCTCCACCCAGAGCTCCGGCCGGGGGTCTTTTTGGCTGAGGGAAACATCTGCCGTGCCAGGAACTTCCTGAACAAACTTTTTCACCTGGGCGGCTGCTTTGAGGTTCGTGTTCAGGTCGGGGCCTGTAACTTCAATGACGATAGGCTTTCCGCCGCCCATCATGAGTGAGGAAAGCGGGCTCGTGGCGGTAACCTTCATCCGGCTGATACCCGGTATTCTTTCCAGTTGTGCTCTTAATTTGCTGGCAATATCATTGGCGCTGCGTTCCCGCTTATCTTTGTCCACCAGTTTAAAACCAATCGTTCCCACGTTGGGCCCTTCATCCATACCCATAGCTGCGCCGAATCCTTCTTCGCTCTGCCCGTCAAAAGCATAAGAGTGTCTGGATTCCTCTGGTTTTACTATCTTACCAATGATTTGCAACGTTTTTTCAATAACCTTGTTTGTTTCTTCTATCCTTGTTCCTTCCGGCAGGCGAAATTCAATATTGACATCCCCGGAATCCATATCCGGTATAAAACTGGTGCCTATAAAAGGAATCAGCGTTAGGCTGCTGGCAAAAATCAAAACAGCCAGGGTAATTACAATCTTTTTGTGGGATAGGGCCCAGGTGAGGACGCGGCCATAAGCGTTTTCAAGAGAAACCAGGTATTTTTCCGTAGTTACGTAAAATTTGCTCCCGAAGCTTTCTTTCTCCGCGGGTTCTTTATTGCCGGTTCCCAGCCATTTTGCGGACAGCATCGGCGTCATGGAAAGGGAGGTAAAAAGGGAAGCCAGCAGGGTCACGACCATAACAAACCCTAGTTCCTTAAAAAGTATTCCGGTAATTCCCCCCACAAACATCAGGGGAACAAAAACCACCACTATGGTCATGGTGGAAGCTGTCATGGCCATGCCTACCTCACCTGCACCATAAATGGCGCTGGTTTTCGGCCGGCCACCGCGCTCGAGGTGGCGGGTAATATTCTCCAGGGCCACAATTCCGTCATCTACCACCAGACCACAGGCAATGGCAAGCGACATCAGGGAAATCAGGTTTAAGGTATGGCCAAATAAAGAGAGCGGGATAAAGGCGATAATCAGGGAAAAAGGAATGGTCAGGGCGATGATGGCAGCCGCCTTGACCCTTCTCAAGAATAGAAGGGTTACGATAATTACAATAAGGGCGATCCTTAATAACTCATCCTGCAAGGTTTTAATGGAACGTAAAACATTTTCGGAAGTATCCATAGCGGTATTGATTTTAACGTCGGCGGGCAGGTTTTTTTCTATTTCCTGAAGTTTTTCCTTGGCGTCCCGCGCAACCTTGATGGTATTTTTGCCGGCCTGCTTTTGTAAAATAAGGACGATGGCTTTTTCCCCGTCCGCCCAGCCGTTTATAGTTTGCTCTTTGTAGGCGTCTTCAACTTCGGCTACGTCCTTGAGGTAAACAGGCCTGCCGTTAAAATAACCGACGACCGTATTTTTTATTTCATCTATATCCATGTACCTGGCCGGAACCCGGACAAAATATTCCTGCGTGCCGGATTTTATACTGCCGGCCGGCAGGTTTAAGTTTTCTGCCGCCAGAACCTGTTTTATTTGTAATAAATTCAAGTGGTAACCGTTTATTTTTTGCAGGTCGAAATGGACATTTATTTGCCTCTTCATACCTCCGTAAAGCTGAACGGCGCCGACTCCCGGAACGCGTTTTAATTCGTCGGCAATATTTTTCTCCGTCAAATGATAAAGCCTCGGCCAGGTGGTATTCCCGGTGACGGTCATTACCAAGATGGGGATGCTGGCGCTGCTGAATTTAAAAATTACCGGTTTTTCTGCATCGTCCGGCAGTTTCTTTTTGGCCAGCTCCAGCTTGTCCCGGATATCATTGGTAGCTTCCTCCAGATCCGTGCCCCACTCGAATTTGCAGGAAACCAGGGAGAGGTTATCCAGGGACTTAGAGGTAAGCGTATCCAGATTGTTTACCATACTGGCCTGATCTTCAATGGGCGTGGTGACTTCCGTTTCTACGTCGGAAGCGCTCGCTCCCGGCCAAAAAGTCAGGATACTTACCGCCGGCATTTCGATATCCGGAAGCATATCGATGGGAAGCCTGGTCAAAGAAAATGCGCCTAGAATAATTACGGCCAGAAAAAGCATTAAGGTGGCCACCGGCTGTTTAACGGAAAACTCAGGAAGCTTCACTGCCCGCAACCCCTCTTTCCTTTATAGAAACCCGTGCACCATCATAAAGCCGGTTCTGTCCTCTGATAACGACCAGATTTTTTTCAGTCAATCCGTCAGTTATCTCGGTAAAATCACCTTGCGTGAGGCCCGTTTTAACGTTTTTTAAGGTTGCTTTGTCGTTTTCAACGACATATACAAAATAGCTTCCTGTTCCCGGCATTTTATTAAGGGATTCGGTGGGAACCGCCAGCGCTTTCCGTTCGCCTAAATATAATTTAATCCGGGCAAACATACCGGAACGAAGTTCATACTTTTTATTGGGAACGTGTATTTCAATCCCGGCCGTCCGGGTGGCCGGGTCGATGGTCGGGCTGATAACCGAAACCTCGCCTTTAAAGACCTTCCCGGGAAGAGCATCTACGGTTATTTCTGCTTTCATCCCTTTTTTGAGATGGGGAAAATCTTCTTCTGTTACACTACAGACAATTTTTAGCTCATCTTCCTGGGAAATGCGTATGACCGGTTGCGCCGGGTTTGCCCGGTCCCCCTGCTCCATGTAGCGGGCGGCGACAAATCCCGAGATGGGCGCGTATATCTTGTATTCGCCATGAACTATCTGCAATTGTTTTAACGCTGCCTTTGCCCTGTCGATCTGGGTTATTGCCAGGTTCTTTGTTTCTAAGGCAGCTTTCTGCTGCGCCTCGGCAGCATTGGATTGGGCTTCGGCAGCATTGTACTGAGCTTCGGCAACTTCATGTTGGGAGTTAATCCGATCAAGTTCCTGTTCTGGTACAGCACCTGCCTGGTAAAGACTTTCTACGCGGAACCGTTCTTTTTTGATCAACTCCAGGTTTGCCTTGCTTGTCTTAAGGTTTGCCTTGCTTGACTCAAAGTTTGCACCGGCCGCCTGAAGGCTCGCCTCGCTTTGCCTTAAACCGGCTCTAGCGGCAGCCAGACCTGCCGCCGCTTCTTCGAGTTGAGCTTTTATGGTTTCATCTCCCAGAACAGCTATCAGGTCTCCTTTTTTAACGTAGTCGCCGGTTTCTACGCCTATTTTCTTAATAATTTCCCCCCCAATCTTGGGGTGAACATCTACCATGGCTGCCGGTTTGATTTCTCCTGTCAGTTCCAGTATCTGTTGCAGGTTCATGAACGTTGCATCGGCCACCTGGACAGGGATGGTTTCTGTTTGGTTAACAGTAACCTCTTTCTTTTCGCTGTGCCGAACATAGTTAAAAGTAGCAAACCCAACAATCAGTAAAATCAAGATAAAAGCAATGATGATCCCCGTTTTGCTTTTGAAAACCATCTTTTTTTCTACCCAAGCCTTGAGCGTTTCCATTGCTTTTTTCATAGTTTTGCTTCTGAAAGCCACCTTGTTTTCTAACCTCCTTTTATGCAATCAAAAAAGTAAAGACCGACAGTACCAACCTTACACAATTCGCTTGTCCCACAGACAGGCAAGAACGAGTCACGGGGAGAACCGGTCTACCGCCGCCATAAAACTCCTTACCTTTAAGTCAGATATATTTGTTCAAAAAAGATTTCCTCGATCAGATTTGTATCCACAGGATGTCGATCAGGATCTTCCAGCCCTGAAAAAAGAAAGGCGTTGCTCATGCCGTCAAAAGCCAAAGCCAGGTAATACGGGTCAAGCGGGCGGAAAAACTTTTTTTGAATTCCTTTTTCAAAAACACAAGCCAGCTTTTGGATTACCTGCTCGTAGAAACTGCGCAACTCAGTTTCTAATTCCCTCTTGACGCTGATGCTAACGCCAGCGCCCGCCTCTGCAAAATATAATCGTACCAAAAGAATGTTTTCCATGAAAAGTTTACATTTTGTTTTAAGATATTTTTTTACCTGGGCATATTCGTCCCCCTTTTCCTCCAACACATTTGATAAAGCAGAACGAAACAGATTTGCCGTCTGCATTAAAATCTCTTTATACAGTTCCTCCTTATTTTTAAAGAACTTATAAAGAGTGCCCACGGCAAATTCTGCCCGGATGGCTATTTCTTGCATGGTAACGTTATGATATCCCTTTTCAGAGAATAACTCCAGCGCAGCTTGCAGAATTAGCGCCCGGCGCTGCAGTTGTTCCCGCTCTTTTCTGGAAAGTTTATTCTTTTTCATGGCCAACCTTTTATGTAAACTGTATGAATCTGGTATCACAAAATGAATATAAATTCATTATAAGAACATACAATATTTTTTGTCAAGCAGAATAAAGTTGGCGAAATATTTTCCACAGCTTTTCCATGTCCTCAGCGGAAATCTCGCCTGTGAGGGCCTTCCGGCGCAAAACACTTCCCACCTCCTCCCAGGCGAAATCGGGTAACACCACTGCCGGGTGTGGGTGTACCAGGGGAAGGAATATATCGCCCCACCTAAAGCGTGATCATTGACGCCGTCCTCCGTGAAGTTTACGGCAGGACAAAGGCAAACCAACCTGAGCCGTCAAAAGGTGGGGCATTGTCGGACAACCTGAAGCGATTTTTCGTAGCAAGGCGAAAAAAATCCTGACCAGGACGGTTGGCCGTTAAAAGCAAACAGTAAGGCCAAATCATCTCTTTCGGGGGCATCACAAGAATACCGCACAAAGCGAGGAGTGTCGGTTTTGAACTCAGCGATGTTCCTTAACTGCTTCGGTTCTTTTTGATCCCAGTATCATCTCCAGCAGGTAACCCGTGCCGATTACGGCCGGTAGGGTCAGCGCGAGGCGCAAAAGAGAAAAGGGCAGTCCCATAAATTTAATCTCCATCATCAGCATGGGAATTTTAACCGTCGCCCAGGTGCCCAGGAAAATAACCGCGTTGGCCAGCCGGCAGCCTTTTTTAAGCAGGGCGGCAGCGACCGGAAAACCAACGTAGAGGGGCCCGGCCGCCGCCGTGGCCACCAGGATTGAGAGCGCCACGCCGCGGGCGCCGGATTCCGGCCCTACGTTTCTTTCCACGATCTGACGGGGCACCCACACATCTAAAAGGCCCACCAGGACAAAAATGGGGGGGATAAAAAGGAGCATTTCCTCCAGGTAGTCCATTGAGCTTTTAATCGCCACGACCCCTTTTGCCGGGTAATGCCAACGTAGAAAGATGTCCACCGCCGCCACCAAAATAAACAGAGCGTACTTTTTTACCGTCTTCACTGCAGGATCACCCCCATTAGGGCGCTGATGACCAGTGCCAGCGCAAAACCGAGGGCGTTGCGCCAGAGGGTGAACTTCCTCCCGAAGAAACTGACTTCCAGAGGCGCAGTGACGATTCCCACCATCAACAAAGTGGTAATAAAGATGGCCACCGCCGTTAGACCTGCTCCAGCCTGCAACAAAGAAGCCGCCAGGGGAAAGGCGATGAAGGCGGGAATCAAGGTCACCGCCCCGGCAAGAGAAATGAGCAGAATCCCGAAAGGGCTGTTGCTCCCAAAAAGGCCCGCGATCACTTCCGGCGGGACAAGCGCCAGGATAACTCCGATCAACCCGATGATCCCGAGCATGGCGGGCAGCATGTTCAAAAAAGAATTCCAGGCCATCTTAAGCGCCTTTTTGGTTTTTTGCCGGTCACGGCGAAAAGAATAAAGGAGAGCTGCGACGGCCAAGATATACAGAAAAATATTAAAGAGCACAGGAGCAACTCCTTTCTAACAATTCAACCAGGAAGAACGCCAGAGCGAAAAACGCAGGCGAAGGACAAGAGGAACAACGTTAACAATTAACCGGGGTTTACTTCCGCCGCAAATTACTCCCTCTTCCCGCCTCCGGAGGAAAAGTACCGGTCAAACTCCTCTAAAAAACCTTCTAAAGACTCTTTTCGCCGGCGAATCATGACCGCCCAGGCCCGCAAGTAACTCTCCCCTTCCGGAGTCAGGGAATAAACCTTGCGCGCTGGCCCACCACTGCCGGGGTCTAAGCGTGCGGTTACCATCCCCTCTTCCTCCAGGCGGCGCAGGTGGCGGTAAATCACCCCCGGATCGGGCACCGCCTCTAAAAAAGAGAGGCCGCCCAGTTTCTCCGCCAGCTCGTACCCGTGCGCCGGATTTTTCTTTAACAGCAACAAAAGGCAGGGAACGATGAAGCCCTCCAGCCGCGGCTGGTGCTCAAAACAGCCGCAGCCGTGGGGAAACCCATGTTGAAATCCTCCTCCATGTGTGCACATAAAAAACAGCTCCTTTCACATAAGGTTATTAAATCACTACTTATAATATATCACTATTGACTTAGAGTTGTCAAGAAGAAAATAAAAACAACGTTTGGTTTCTCAATACCTGGAATATTTTCCGCTTGAACAGCTTCTGCATCAAAATTCCGGCCACAAAGCCGGCGCCCATGTTTCAGACGGCGAAACCGGCGGTAACCGGCAAGATATTTTCTCCCTGCTGCGTCGGCAGCAATTCAGATGGATTTTGCTTCGTCCATTTACAATTACAAGCTTTTTCCCGATTTTGTGGTGGGCCTGGCGGCGGCAACCGTACCCTGGGTCGAATTCCTGGCGGGGCTTTGCCTGGTGCTGGGATTCAAAGTGAGGGGAGGAGCCCTGGCTATTTCCACCCTGCTGGGAGTGTTTATCTGCCTTCTGATCATCAGCGCCCTGCGCGGTCTTGACGTGGAGTGCGGTTGCTTTAGCGGGGTGGAGCGAAGATTTGGCTGGCTAGCCATTGCCGAGGACCTGGCGATGCTGGCCGGTGGGCTGTTTGTTCTCTTTAGCGACCGTCTCCGGCTGGCGCCGGCCAGTTTTTTCGCTGGTTGGAGAGAATTAACGAGGAGGTAAACGGCTTTGGGTAAATTTAAATCGGGCATGGCCTTGCTGGTCGCAGTCGTTTTCTTCATCTTGACGGGTGCCGGTTGTTCTTCGTCACAGCAAACCCAGGCGCCTCAACCGACCTATCCAACTCCGGGCAGCAACAACGGCCCACCGGGATTCGGACCGGGCGGAAGAGGGCTTACGCCGGGGCGCGGACCAGGAGCAGGTGCTGCTCAATCCGCCGACGTTCAGGAATTAACCGCCGATGAGCTGACTAAAATGATGGCTGCCGGGAAAAACCTGGTCATTATTGACGTGGGTACGACGGGGGAATACAAAGAAGGACATATTAAAGGTTCCATATGGGGTGATCTGCGACTTTTACGAACTAAACCGCAAGAATACCTGAATTCTCTGGGGGTGCAAAAGACCGATACCATTGTGCTGGTGTGCGAGACAGGGAATAAAAGCTACAACACTGTGCCTTATTTAATTAACGCCGGGTACCGGAACGTTTATAGCCTCGCGGGTGGAAAACTGGACTGGCTGCGCGCGGGACAGAAATTGATTAAGGAGTGAGCCCGCCCGGGGAAGAAGGTGAGATAGTTGGCCCAGACTACTGTTTTGCTAGTTGAAGATGATGATTTGATTCAAACTCTGTTGCGTTTATATGAGGAATACTTCCAGGATAATCAACTCCAGAGGCCGGATTTTCTGCAAAAACCCTTTAGTCCCAAGGAAAATGACTTCTTATGTTATGTTTTATGTCCTGGGAGGAGAAGCAGAAATAGAAGTGAATTTAGAAAGGGTAACGATCACGGAGGGGCAGTGCCTAATTACTGAACAGGCAACTTTATCCATGAGAACCCGGGACAGCGTCAAAATAATGGGCATCCAGATCTTGAAAAACAGAGATTAGCTGCCGGGTTTAAATTAAAGCCCAATTCAGTTTTCATTGATTCACAGAATAATAAAGTAAATGCCTAAACCAATGAGGACCAGGGTGCTGAATTTTTGCAATCCCTGCAAGAAGGGCTGGCTCCTGGCGAACGATTTCAACATGCCCGTAAATGTTCCTGCCAGCAGCAGGGGGAAACTTCTCCCAAGTGCGTAGACAAGTAAAAGCCAGAAGCCAAACAGCAAATTGGCTTTTGTGGCTGCCAGAGCCAGCACAGCCGTTGTGATTGGGATAGTGCAGGGAGAAGCGATTGCGGCAAAGGGTATGCCCAGTAAAAATGCCCCTACTACCCCTGCCCGTCCTCTTTGAAAAAGCTGGAGAGTTTCCTGCCTTATGCCGAATTGCCAGAGCAAAACGCCCATGATGATCAAACCCATAAGGATCATTAATATTCCCATGGCCGTATATACATACGGAAGGTTTAAAAGCACGGTACCCAGGCCGGAGGCGAGCAACCCGAGCGCGGCCAGGGTGAGGGACAGGCCCAAGACAAAAGAAAACGATAACAAAAAGCACCTGAATTTTGAGGTTTCCCGGGAGCCCCCCACGTACCCGACGATAAGCGCCGCTGTAGGCAAGGTACAGGGGCTTAAACCTGCAACCAGACCCGCAACAGCGGCAGTGCCAAACGTTAACTCATTTACCAAAGGAAGCATTACCTTTCCAACCTTTCAAAAACCTTTTTCACTTCGTTTATTTCGAGCTGGCCGATTTGTTTGAGCAGGACATTGCCATTTTGGTCGAGCACCACGAAAGCCGGGATGTTTTTGATTCCTGCCTTTTTAGCTGCTTCCAGCAACTTTTTTTGCTTTTCTTTGTCCTCAACGGCAACGTCATACCAGGTAAATTTCACCAGCCTGCCGTATTTGTTTTCCAGTTCCTGGATGGATTTGCGGTGCTGTTCAAAGAACTGCCTGGTTGATTCACAACAATTTGCGTTATAGGTAAATACCAGAGCTTTAACAGGCAAACCGCTATTTTCTTCCGATTTTACCTGAGCAGGATTACCAGAAGTAGCCTGGCTGCTATTTTCAGACTGATTGCTTACGGTGACCTTGCCCGCAGGTACTTGCTGGCCGGCAGGGCTATTCTGCCTGAAAGAACAGGCTGACATTGCAATAATAAAACAAAGCATTGCTCCACATAAAAGCGCTTTAGTAATCCTCAACCTATCACCTCATCCCCCATTTATTATACTTCATTATACAACTATATGTTATCTATTACCAATTATGTTTAATTTTATGCTTAAAGCCTTTATATCTTTACATTCATGATTTTATATTTTTGGCGGTGGTAATATGTCTGGTCAATATCCTGGACAACCTCAAGGCAATAACGGATCATTAATTTCATCGAGCAGAGCCTGAATTTTGCCCATTTCTGGCTGCTCCAGAGCGGAGCAGTGTTCGGGCAATTGCTCCCCGCTCCAGAGCTTTAGCGCAAAAGCCATGCAGGTTTGCTCCCCACAAGCGGCGCAATTGGTGCGTGGCAAGGAAATAAAGATTTGCTGCCAGATAGGGTCAATTTTGGCTTCGTAAATGGGAGCAATCTTGTCTTTCTGCTCCAGTACACGGTTTAAAAAATCTTTCAGCACTTCTAATATTTCCTCCGCCAGACCGGGGTAGGTTAGTTGACCAATGACCACATGGCGAGAGCTTAAGATTACCGGCCGGCCGTAACAGCAGGTGGTCAGCGTGCCCCGGACATGGTCATACGTCGCCCGTTCCAAAACCGCGTTAAAATAAGGCAGGAGATCTCCGATCTCTTGATCAAAAGCGGCCACCACGCGCAGTTTTTTACCGCCGGAAACGCACGGCAAGAGATTCAGAATCCTGTAGCTTTTAATGGCCATAAAACAATCACCCTTTCCTGGGAGCGCCAGCCAGGCGCGGGGACCAGCACAAAAAATAAATCCCCGTTCCGACCAAAACCACCCAGAGCACATCAAGACTTCCTGCTGGATCAGAGGAATCATGGTGAACCCGTTGCCAAAAACCAGAAAACCGGGTTTGACGAAATTTTATCCTTCCCAGCAATCAGGCCGTCTTCCCTCTGCACACCCCCTTCCGTCTTGCATCAGGCAGGCGGTTTCCAGTTGGATAGTGACGTGAAAAATGCCGAAATCCCTGGCCAGCAAACGCTGGCAGCGCTCCAGCACGCCCTGGTAGTCCGCGCCGCCGGGCTGGAGCAAAACGTGCATGCTCACGGCGGGAATGCGGCCGGAAATATTCCAGACGTGCAGGTCGTGGACATTCGCCACGTCCGGCAAACTCTCCAGCGCGCTGACAACCTTAGGCAGCAAAAGACTCTGCGGAGCACTTTCCATGAGAATCCGAAAAGAATCCCGGACCAGCCCCCAGGCGCTTTTTATAATCAGCAGGCTGATCAGCGGGTCGGCAACGTACCACCGCCAGCGCAGCGCCAAAAGCCCGGCCGCCACCACCCCTAGCGAGGAAAGAGCGTCACCCGCCACGTGTAAAAAGACGCCTTTGACGTTCATGTTTTCGTCCGCGTGCTTTTTTAGAACCAGGCCAATGAGCAGGTTGACGAACAGGCCGGCGACGGCGACGATAAACATTCCCAGGCCCTTCACCGGCACGGGGGCAAAAAATCTTTGCCCCGCCTCAACGATGATCCACAGGGAGATAAAAATGAGCGCGAGTCCGTTCACAAAGGCAGCAATCACTTCCAGGCGGGAAAAGCCGTACGTATACCTGGCCGTCGGCAGTTTTTTGCCCTGCCGCGCCGCGAACCAGGCGAGGCCCAGCGCCGCGGCGTCGGTCAAAACGTGCCCGGAATCGCTGAGCAGGGCCAGGCTCCTGGTCCAGAAACCCCCGCCCAACTCCACCAAGAAAATCAGCGCCGTAAGAACGACGGACAAAAGGAGCCTGTTTTCCAGGAGATTGTGGCCGTGGTCGTGGTGCATATAAATTCCTCACTTTTTCTTCTGAACTGCCGGGAAGTGTTATCTGTCGATTGTCTTTACGGTTTTGCTGAACAAATGATTAGCCTAATCAGGCGCTGCCGACCAAAGCGCCGTCAAAGACGGTGGAGAGGATCCTCCGGTCAGCCCCTCAAGGGGAGCCCTTTTCCGCCTTCGCCAGGCGCGGCGACCAGCGCAAGAAATATACAAAGGCCGGCATCTGAATGAGTGGGTTGATGGCCGCTATCACCATTTTAAAATCTGGTTTTTATGCTGCCGGGGCTTTTTCTTTGATGCAGAGTCCGGCAGCTTATTCGTACCCCAGTTTCAAAGTAGTCCGCAATTTCATCCTTCTGCTTTCAGTGCAGGTACCACCCTTACCCAGTATTTCTGCAGGTAGGGAGACAACTTGAAAAATCCTGCCATGAAGAGCACCTGGATGGAGCGGCTTGATGGCGATAATCATAACCGTCAATGACGAAAAGAAAACTACGGCCAGAGCCAGGGCGATGGAAATGTTTTTACCGCCAACCCCGTAGACAAGGGCCACCATATCCGGGTAGCTGATGCAGGTCAACCGGGCGTAAAGCATAGAGATGCCGAACAGAAGTGTATAAAGTATTACCACCGGCAGGGCGATTATACCCAGGTAGTGCGGATTATGTACCAGTGTTACGGATTCGGACATCATGGAGATAAAGAATACCAGGTACATGCCCAAGGCCGAGACGGCAGGGAAAATAGGTTTATAATCGGCAAACTTCTTTTGTCCCCATTTTTTTACTATCCATACCCTGGTCAGGTTGCCCAGGACTAGAGGAATAACAATAGTATACAAGATGGTCTGCAACATTTTTAAGACATCTACGGGAACGTATTTGTCAGCCAGAGTGCTCATCCAAAGGGGAATTAACACGATGCCGGCCAGCAGGCTGGTTACCGTGATTACCAGGGTCATGGGTGCATTACCTTTTGCCATTGCCGTCCATGCTACAATCATTCCCGCGCAGGGAACCGTTCCGGTAAGAATAAGACCTACTGCAAAGTCCGGGTAAGCGGACAAAAATACTCTGGCCAAAAACGCCGCCAGCAGGGGGGATATGAGGTAATTAAAGACCATTACTACTATCATGAATCCTAACCGCCTGGCTGCTCCGACTACTTCATCGATTTTAATCCCCACCATCATAGGGTATAACATGATGAATAACGCTCCCGGATAGAAAACCTGCAGATGCTTGCCAGTTTCAGGCAGCAGGTACCCTAACAAAAGTCCCAGGATAATTACCACCATTAACAACTGGATTAAGTACTTGTTGATAAATTGTACCACACGCATGTATTTTGCCTCCCCATTTTTGCGCTGAAAATTTTCATTTTTCTGTTGGCGCACCACCAAAAAGCGACCCCGGGACATCTCCCAGCATAAGCTCCTCCAGTTTTTCTTTATTTGCTGCCAAAGCAGTCTCATTTAAGGGCGAACAGGCAGCCAGTGCAGTTTCCTGCTTGGCCAGTTTTGCCGCAAAGGCAAGGCAGGAGGCTTCCCCGCACTGCTTACAGTTTGTGCGGGGCAGAAGGTTATATACCTGCCTCGTCTCCTTTTTTATAGCTTGGCGTGATATTCTGACGGCTGGCGTAAGTTTTGTTAATTAATTAAGGCAACTTAGTTCATTTCGCCTGTTCGCTCAAATACTCCATTCCTTCCACGGCCGTGGCAAAGATGGTTGAAGCCAGGGCAAACCTGGCCGCCAGCAGCGCTTCGCCTATTTCTTCCTTGCTGACGCCGGCCCTTTGGGCGAGCTTAATGAAAGTTTCCGTGCACAGGTGGCTGTTCACCGCGGCCGCCACGGCGACCATAATCAAGTGCTTGTACTTTTCCGGAATATTGGGCAGGTCGAAAATAAATTTGCGCTCTTGCGCCTGCCGGGGGATCCACTCCGGCACCAGTTTAGACATCAAGACCATTGGGGTGGGCTCTTCGCCCAGGTTTTCCGCCATCATTTTTAAAATCTGTTCTACCGGTGGGGTTTGTTTGTCTGGCATGGTAATCCCTCCTGAGAATATTAATTTTTAAGGTGGTTAACTGCATTGTTCCTACTGTGCTCAAGGAAGATTTTTTGGCATTCATTTTTCCCGGTCCCAGCCTGAAGATTCAACCCATTGTTCTTTTTCGCGCCCGACCTTCCGTGCCTCCTGCTCCAAAACCCTGCTCTTTTTGGCTTCCCTCCTTTCGTTTTTTGGATCCCGGCGGGAATTTTCGTCCGTTTCCGGACTGGCTGGTCGCTTTTTGTCTCGCGCCGCCCGGGCGCTAACCCAGAGGCAACCTTCACTTTTTCCGTTCGAATTCGTCTTTCTTTAGAAGGTAAAGCTGCTCAGGGGAAAGCCGCTCCCCGTTTTCGGGCGCCGGTGCGCAGAAAAAAGGACAATCCCACGGTTGCGCAAGCTCTTCCGCTGTATATACTTTTTTGGAAACAAAACACCGGTAACCACCGCCTGCTTCCGGCAGGGCCAGCCTGCAGCCGGAACATGATTTCCTGAGCATGATTTTATTCCCCTCTCAAATTGACGATCTTCTTTCCCCCATGTGACCGGCCCTCACGGAAAAAATCCCCAGACACAGTTTAGCTTCCTCGACCTTTTGATGAATGAACGGACTTCAATCGCTCCTTCGTAATTTCCCGAAGCGCTTCCACCAGGCAGTCAATCTCCTCTTTTGTGTTAAAATACCCTAAACCCACCCGCAGGGTACGCCGGTCGACGGTCCCGATGGTCCGGTGGGCTAAAGGAGCGCAGTGCAGGCCGGCGCGCACTTCAATGCCGTATCGCGGAGGCAAGTTCGTGGGCGAAGTATTTGCGCCGGAAGGCCAGAGCCACGTTGACCAGGCTGATCATCACCGGCACTTCCACCAGGGGGCCGATGACGGTGGCGAAGGCCTGCCCGGACTGGATGCCGAAAACGGCCACGGCTACGGCGATAGCCAGCTCAAAGTTGTTGCTGGTAGCCGTGAAGGACAGCGTTGTGGTCTGCTCGTAGTTGACCCCTGCCTTCATGCTGACAAAGAACGAGATAAAGAACATGAACAGGAAGTACAGGATCAACGGGATCGCTATCCTTACCACGTCAAGGGGCAGACTGACGATGTAATTACCCTTCAGGGAGAACATTACAATGATGGTAAACAGCAGCGCCACCAGCGTGAGGGGGCTGATCCGGGGAACAAACTTCGTTTCATACCACTCCCGGCCCTTTGCCGTAAGAAGGGAAAACCTGGTGATGATGCCCGCAATAAATGGTATGCCCAGGTAAATGAAGACGCTTTTAGCCACTTCGGCCATGGAGATGTGTATTTCCAGGGATTCCAGGCCCAGCCATCTGGGTATGAGGGTAATGAAGACGTAAGCGTATACCGAATAAAATAAGACCTGGAAAATCGAGTTTAACGCCACGAGAGCGGCGGCATACTCGGAATCACCTTTGGCCAGCAGGTTCCACACAATTACCATGGCTATGCAGCGGGCCAGGCCGACCAGAATGAGTCCAACCATATATTCGGGGTAATTTCTTAAAAAAACTGTGGCCAGGATAAACATCAAAATGGGGCCTACAACCCAGTTTTGAATCAGGCTTAAAGTCATTACTTTGATGTTGATAAAAACCTTGCCGATTTCTTCGTACTTTACCCTGGCCAGGGGCGGGTACATCATCAAGATTAAGCCGATGGCGATGGGAATGTTCGTCGTCCCTACCTGGAATCTGCCCCAGAAATGAGCAAACTGGGGATATATGTAACCTGCCCCCACGCCGATAAACATGGCCAAAAAAATCCACAGGGTCAGGTAGCGATCCAGAAAAGAAAGCTTTTTCGTAACCGTTTCCGCCATTTGCTAAATTCCCCCTCTTTTTTAGTCTAAAGATCTTCTTCATATCTTTAAATTAACCACAGAAATTAACCACTTAAGGATACTTAGGAGCACAGAGTACGCAAAAGCATATCAACACCTCGGCTTTTTTGCAAGATGAAAAATAATTTTTAACTAAGTGGTTCAAAATATTTCTATTTCCGTCATGTGGAACTACCTTCTTATTCCATATCTGGAAAACAGAAAAAAGAAAAATTCCTATGGGATTTAATTTACAGGCCACAGGCGGCAATAATTTTCTGCACGTAACTTTCGTTTAAATCAAGGTTATAATTTTTCTCGATGCCCAGGCTGGTTACTTCCACGTACTTTGAGATCGGGACTCCGGCGTGTGCGCAGGCCTTTTTTGCGCAGGCTACGGGGCAGCCGTCGATAACCACCAGCTGGCTGGCGCCTTTGCACGATTCCACGATGCCGTCCACGTGCCCGCCAACTCCAGCCAGGCAGTACATTTTACCCTTTCCCTCCCTGGTCAGGCCTATGGCGGCTGCGTTGGCCAGCTGGCCAACGCAGCCGCACTATTTTTGAGCTTTTGTCTACCGGCGCCGTCCGGACGCTACCCCGGGGGCAGCCTGCCCTTTTTTCGGTCGAGTCTGGCTTGCTTTATCCGCCAATGACGCCGTAAAGCATCCCGGTCAGGGTGGCCATGATGACCACCAGAGAAATATATACCAGGGTTTTTTTCGTGCCCATGATGCTTCTGATGACCAGCATACTGGGCAGGCTCAAAGCCGGTCCGGCCAGCAAAAGGGCGAGCGCCGGGCCCTGGCCCATGCCGCTGCCGAGCAACCCCTGCAGGATAGGTACTTCGGTTAGCGTAGCAAAGTACATAAAAGCACCCATCACGGCAGCCAAAAAGTTTGCCTCTAAAGAATTTCCCCCTACCCAGGCAGCAATATATTTGTCCGGAATAATCCCCGTGTCAAGGCCGGGCCGGCCCATCAGAAAACCCGCCACCAGCACGCCGCCTAAAAGGAGCGGAAAGATCTGTTTGGCAAAACCCCAGGTGGATTCCACCCAGGTGGCCATTTCTTCTTTATTAAACCAGAGCTTCAAAATTACCGCTAGCACAATCAAGAATAATACCGCCAGGTACCAGTGAATTTCGTAAACGACGCTGAAAAAACCTGCCGGCTGCGCCGGTTTGCCCCAGGCTGCAAAGATCAAAATCAGGACCATGGTCAAAAAGTAAATCCCGTATTGCCAAAGACTGCGCCTGTCTTCTTCCGGGGGCGGCAGATGCAGGGCAGCGGCTTCTTTTTCCTTTTCTTCTTTAAGGAAGATAAAGTGCATCAAGAGCCCAATCACAATAGAAAAAACTACCGCCCCGACGGCTCGGGCAATGCCAAGCGGCAAGCCCAGCACCCGGGCTGTTAAAATGATGGCCAGCACGTTAATGGCCGGACCGGAGTATAAAAACGCCGTGGCCGGGCCAATTCCGGCGCCGCGAGTGTAAATTCCGGCGAAAAGCGGCAGCACCGTGCAGGAGCAAACTGCCAGCACGCTTCCTGACACCGAAGCTACGCCATAAGATAAAACCTTATTTGCCCCAGCCCCAAAATACTTCAAGACCGATGCCTGGGATACAAACACGGCAATCGCCCCGGCAATGAAAAAGGCCGGGACCAGGCAGGTAAGCACGTGTTTCTGGGCGTAGTCCTGGAGCATAAAAAAGGCCTCCAGAATGGCCGACTGCACCCTCAAATGGCTAAGTGGGATGTAGAAGGCAATCAAAAAAGCAACCGCCATCAAGATAAATTTATCACGCTCTTTCATGCTCAAAAAGACTCCTTTCCGTAATTTCGGCCCCTTTATGATCTGCTTTTTTCTGCAACTCATCACACAGGCAAGGGCTCGTCCGAATCGGTGACGCCTGAACGCCCTTTTGCAAATTTTCTTGAATAGACGTGAAAAACTCTTCTAAAACTTTGGTGTGCATAAAAAAATTCTCATCATCAATTGAGTAAAAAATCCATTTGCTGTCCCGGGTATCTTTAACCAGTTGAGCGTATTTTAATATTTTCAAATGGTGGGAAACGGCCGGCTGAGACAAATTCAAAGCGGTAATGAGTTCGCAAACCGCCATTTCCTGCCGGGAAAGGAGCAAAAGAATATTCAGGCGCGTCTTATCTGCCAAAGCCTTAAGAATTTCTGTTGTTTTTTTCATATAATAAAACCACCTTTTTTATGATTTAAAATATCATATAAGTATACTTAGATATTTAGATTTAATTATATTTTATCTTCCAAAATTTTATTGTCAAGTTTTTTTGATTAAAACTTTTCGCTTACCCGGGAAAAGTTATTTAAAGACAGCTCCCCCGGACAAGTTTCACTGGCTTTTTCCTCTTCGTTCTTTTCACCGCTAGGGAATAAAGATAGCGGCCAACTCGGATTCACCAATGGTACCTTGCCATCCTTTGGTCGGAATCTACGCTGCGGTAACCAAGAAGGTAAAGACAGGACAGTCTCTTGTTCCTCTTGAAGAGGAGGGTAAAAATGTTTGCAATAGACAAAAAGAGCATGGTAACGACTATTGTTATCATTAAAGAAAAATTAACTAATCTTGATTGAGTTGCAGAATGTATTGCTAATATTGAGGTACTAATAAAGATAAAGCAATTGTATCTATGGAGAAGTAGATTTAGCATTTGCTATGGCAGTTTTTGAATAATTCTATCTGGAAATTGTTATTTAGAATGTAGTTTTACAGGTATAATAGTTTTAAGTTTAACTTAAAACTTCCAGGAGATAAACGAATGCGCCGGATAATTTTTGTAATTATTCTCTTTTTAGGTATGCTGGTTCTTCTTACCCGCTTCACCGCCGGGACTAAGCTCTTTTTTACTTTGCAAGAAGGAATCTGGTGGTGGGTTGACCTGGCCATAATAATAGAAGTTATTTATTTGTTAAACCAGGGTGCTTTTTATACTTCATTATATCACTTCTTCGGCGTAAGGGACCGTTTTAAACACATTTTTAACTTGACTTTGGCTTATAATTTTGTCTCGGTTGTTTTGCCCGGAGGTAATCTTTCGGGAAGTGCCTTAATTGTTCACGACGCGATATGCCGGGGTATGGAAGCCAGCCGGGCAATAATGCTTAATTTTATTTATTCTTTATTAAGCTACACCTGCTTTATTCTTATTTTAAGTTTAGGCTTTTTTTATCTAATAACTAAAAATATGCTCCATTTATACGAAACAATTACTGCTTTTTTACTGCTTACCCTGGTCTTGGCTCAGATTTTTATTCTTCTTATTGCTTATTTTAAGCCCACCTGGCTGATTCATTTCGCCGCCCTTTTAGCCCGGGGGTTAAACTGGCTTGGTTTTCTTTTTGTAAAACGACCCATTTTAGTACCTGAGCAAGCCACTTCTTTTGCCGAAGAATTTGGCATAACGGTTAAATTTTTAACCGAAAGGTGGCAAAAACTCTGGCGTTCGGTTATTTTCGCTTTTTTAGGTGAAATACTGCGTATATCTATCCTGGGTATACTTTTTTTGGCTTTTCGCCAACAAATTAATTTAGAGAGTCTTATTGCGGGTTATGCGGTAGGCATTCTTTTTGTAATTATATCCGTAACCCCTGGCGGAACCGGCATTATGGAAGGAATAATGGCCGTAGTTTTTGCTTCTCTTGGTGTTCCCTTTGAAAAAGCTGTAGTAGTAACTTTTGCTTACCGCGGGATTACTTTTTGGCTTCCTTTTGTCCTGGGTATCTTTGGTTTAAGAAGGGCCAAAAAAACATAGGTGGCAAGAACTATTAATTTTCTGGGGTACTGTCAATACTTTTGTGTAAAAACTTTTATGGAATGACGTCCCTCTAACGTTAATAATTTTAGAAAAAAGGCTTAAGATTTCATTGCATTACCACTAAAGCCAAGTTCTGCTAATCACCACCTTTTTACCCTAATCGAAATCCTTCTCAAAAAAGGAATAACTCATATCCGGAAAAAGGCATCATTTGCGTCAATTAAACCGCCACCCTGGAGACTACCGGCACGGGAATAAGGGACAGAAGCGGCTGGCTCCACCTCTAATATTTGCAAAGGCGATGTGCACAATTTAAGCAGCAACCTTGCTCGCCTTGACAAATCCGTCAATCCTTTTCTTTGCCCAGGTCTGGTTGAGCTCACAAGATATGGCGTAGATACAACATAAGCAACAATCCTCATTGGGCAAGCTGTCTTTTCTTTCGAGTGCGCCGTTTAAATTCCTTGAAGGTCCGTTCGATTGTATTGGTGGAGCGCAATAGTTTCCATAAGGGCTTGGGCTGGGTGTAAAAGCTTAACACCGCCACCAGGTCTTTTTCTAAACAGCTCACGGCCGAAGGGGCTACTTTCTCCCAGGTGGCTTTCCAGGTCTGAAAACGTTTTTCTGCTTCTTCTAAAGAATCGGCGGAAAAGATCCGCTTCGCTTGATCCAGGCAGTCTTTTTGGATTTTCCGGGGTAGTTTGGCGGCTACGTTCCGGAGCTTATGCACAACACACCTTTGTACTCTTGCTTTCGGAAAAGCTTCGGTGAAGGCCTGCTCTAAACCCGGCAGGCCGTCCATAATCCCGAGCAGGAGGTTTTCTCCTTTTAAACCCCGCCTTTTTAGGTCCTTGAAGAACTCCCGCCAGGAGAAGGCGCTTTCCCGGTCCCCTAGCTGCACCCCCCAGGATTTTCCGGTAGCCGTCGGCGGTGATGCCGATGGCGACCAAAAGGGATTCTTTGCTCACCGTAAAGCGTTTTACTGTCAGATTCAGGCCGTCTAAGAAGATATAAACGATATTGTCTTCGATGGGCTGCTCCAGCCAGGCCCGCATCTCCTGGGTAAGCTGCTTGTTGATCCGGGAGATGGTGCCGGAGGAGTAACCCCTACCTATTAGTTCTTTTGTTATCTTTTTCATCTTCCGGGTGCTGATCCCGCCAATAAAAAGGTCGATGATCTGCCGGTCGATTTTTTCTTCCCGGCGCTGGTAATGGGGGAGAACCCGGGACTCAAATTCACCTTTGCGGTTCCTGGCCACCTGGATGTCCTCAATAAGGCCATAGCGGGTTAAGAGATCCCTTTCGTAGAAACCGTTGCGGTTGTTATCCCGTTTTTCTTCACCTCTTTGGTAATGTTCATAACCTAAGAAATTGGT
The DNA here is from genome assembly GCA_002402825.1 of Firmicutes bacterium UBA4795. Classification (GTDB taxonomy): domain Bacteria; phylum Bacillota; class Desulfotomaculia; order Desulfotomaculales; family Nap2-2B; genus SCADC1-2-3. The sequence continues at coordinate 3,675 of DHGP01000001.1, read as the reverse complement.
CAGTTCCTGCTTTATCGCCTGTTCTACGGCGTGCTTGATAAAACCTCGGATGTACTCGGCTAAACCGTCGATAAAAATTTCTTGCCCCCATTTTTCATTAATCTGGACATTTTGCATTTCTTCTGGTAGACTTATTTTCAATGGTGTACCCTCCTTTAGTTATTTTGTTGAGTCTGTCTATTTAAAGGGTACGCCATTTTTGTTTGAAATCCTTTTTACACAATCAATTTTACGCTACCTTTTAGTCTATACAAACTTGGCTTCTTGTTCAGCGAATACAACAAGTGGTAGCAGTTCAGCAAATCCAAATGATCCTATTGCAACAATTTCGGGCATGATTCAGGCAATTAATAATCAAGATCCTAATCAGTATATGACCTATTTTACAAATTCCAATCAGGAAGCTATGAAAGGATTTCTTTCCATTAACACCAGTAACTCATCATCAGCATCAACCTTTTTCAAAGAGAAACAAGCAAAACTAATTCAAATAAAGGAACTCCCAAAAGACGTTGACATAATAGCTGCTGGCATATCTCCTAGAGAAAATTTAAATATGGATAACACCCGCGTTTATTATGCTGAATTATTTTTTAAGGTAGACAATGAAGGTAAATGGCTATACAATGGCGTAAACCATCGTATTATAGTTGTTACAGATGAAGATGGGAATTGGAAGATAGTCAGGTTATCAGTTCCATCCATGGAGTACTTAAAGGATACTGGTAACGGATTTAATTCAAAAGATGAAGATACTGCAATTAATATTGAAAAAGCACTTGAAACAAATGGGACAGTACTGAACATGAAAGGTGCAGTTATTGATAATATCGCTGCAACAGATAAACAACTCGCAGAAGAAAAATCAGGCCCAAAGGCAATTGAACCTGAGATAACAATGGATCTCAAGGCAACTGATGAACATACTAGACCTTCCAGTATCAGGGTTTATATGACATACTCAGTAAACACACAACATTGGGGTTCTGGTACACACTCGGTCGACTTTGGAACATACGTTTATAATGTATTGCCAAATGAATGGGGTACAATTACACAAACTACAGCAGTCCAAGCAGGAGCTATAGCTTGTAAAATGTATGGATGGTATCATGTGTATCATCCAAAGTGGAACTTTAGCCCCTACTATGCAGATGTACAAGATAATACAAATGACCAAGTCTATAAATATAATTCAGCAACAAATTTTTACACTCAAAAAATTAATAGCGTTGGAGGTATTGGTGTAGACATTCTAAGCAACTCTACTTATATCTTATTCGAAACACACCACATTCGAGGTTCTTATGCAAGTGGCGGACAATATGGTGGTTATATGTGGCAACTTGGAACATCATATTGGGCAGATCAAGGGAAAGGTTATACTTTCATGTGCCATTATTATTGGGACAAGTCATCGAGTAAACCAATACATTTCTTTTATTACTAATAAAATGTTATCAGCTAGAGTAGGGTAAAGTATACACCCTACTCTAGCTTTATAAGGGGTTGCCTATGCGAAAAAACATAATAATACTTATTTTTATTTTATTGTCAGTTCTTCTGTCTGGATGCCAATTAACAAAAGCAGTAAACCATAATTTGTTTAATAAGAGGCAAGTTAAGATAACTAAATTTGCTGTTCCATATTTAGACAATTTTATTCCTATTTTTTTTAAGGAAAATACTATCATAGCACAACAAGGTATTGATGTACCTAGACATGAGATGTCTTTGTATTCAAGCAGTAATTTTAAAGAATATAAAAAAATAGCTTTTTTTGAAAATCATTTTGGTCAGTTCTATGTTAATCCGTACAATTCTAAGGAAGTTTTTTTGTGTCCAATGAAGGCAAAAAAAGTGTTTTCAAAAGCATTAATCAAGGATATTCCTGGCAGAAAGTATATAATAGCCCTGCAGATAACTTAGTATTCCATCCTTCAAATAAAAATGAACTATTCCTCGTAAAAAATAATACAGCTCAAGGCACTGAAATAATAAAAAGCAATGATTCAGGGGTTCACTGGAACAAAATGACTTCAATCAAAGAGATATCTTGGGCTTATCAAATTGTAATTGATCCTATGAACTATGAGCATTTTCTGATTCCTGCTCGAAATGGTCTATGGGAAAGTTTGAACGGTGGCCTTTCATGGAAACAAATTTACCAAGAATCCGAACCTTCAATGGCCATTTTTGATCCTGCTGAAAATAATAAGGCATATTTTGTTGCTAAGGATTCTTTATATGAATTACATAATGGAAACATAAAAAAATTCAACTTTCCCAAAATATCAGCACCAATCAATGGCTGTGGAATTGCTTGCCAAACTAGTACAAAGAGAATATTTGTTATAATTGTCTGGCAGAAAAATAAAAACACTGATTATTATACAACCATTTATCAAGTTAAAAATGATTCACTTGCACCAATAACTCAAGTCAAAAGCAAAGATAGAACTACTGAAAACATTATTTTCGACAATACGAATCCAAATGTTATGTATTTTTATAGTTATAAGACTATATATAAGGTAAACCTCTAGAAAAGAAAGTATGTTAAACTTAAGTTGTATAAAAATCACTACCCGTCTATTTTTGGACGGGGGAGTAGAATATTTCGCAAGCCCCTGTCTTCTAAAACTTATACCGACATATTCATAATCGCAGGGATTGCGGCGGCTTTATATATAGTACCTTCAGCCGGAGCCATGATAAATGAAGCAAGTGTTGTCGATGATATTGAGACCGCGGGATCAATATGGCGGCGTATGGAATTGGCCGCTATAAATCATAAATGATTTTTACCCAGGGAAAAATCCAGGTCTAATCTATTACTTTGCCATTGATAGTCACTTTGTTAGTGATTATCCCATCACTTAGTGTTTTTTCCAGATTATTAACGACACCAAGTTGTGTCCATTATGATGGTGTAAAATTGGTGGTGATCTGAAGCAGGAAAGCCACCCCTCCCTCTGGTAGATAAGAAGTAGAACAATTTCAATCACCAGGAGGGAGAAAGATGGCTCACTATCAGGTTACCGTAGATCGTGATCTCTTGCAAGGGTTATTTGTCCGCGATGATGGCCTGGCCCGGTTGGTGGAGGACATAGTGAACCAGATACTCGATGCCCAGGCCGCCGAGCAACTTAGGGCCAAGCCCTACGAACGCACCGAAGAGCGGCAGGGGTACCGCAACGGATACCGGGATAAAGTGCTCAAGTCCCGCGTAGGAGAACTTGGACTTATGGTTCCCCGGCTGCGGAGCGGGCACTTCTCCACGGAACTTTTTGCGCGGTACCAGCGGAGCGAGCAGGCGCTCTTGCTGGCCATGGTCGAGATGGTCGTCAACGGGGTGTCCACCAGGAAGGTGAGGACGGTTGTTGAGGGGCTGTGCGGCACGGAGTTTTCCAAATCCACCGTATCCAGCCTATGCAAGGGGTTGGACGACATCGTGAAGGAATGGAACGGGCGAAACTTAAGCGGCCAGGAGTACCCCTTCTTGCTGGTGGATGCTCTGGTTATTCGGGTGCGTAAGGGTGGCCGGGTGCGGCTCTTAAGCGTGCTCATCGCCACCGGGATCAACCGGGAGGGCTACCGGGAGATTTTAGGGCTTATGCTTGGAGACAGCGAATCGGAGGCCACCTGGTCGGAGTTCTTCGGCCGACTCAAGGC
>DHGP01000028.1 GCA_002402825.1 Firmicutes bacterium UBA4795 | reverse complement strand
TTTGGGCACGTAGCTCAGTGGGAGAGCGCTTGACTCACATTCAAGAGGTCGTAGGTTCAATCCCTACCGTGCCCACCAGGTTTTCAGGGGTTCAAGACGAATATTTTGTTCTTACCAGAAGAAAACCTGGTTTAAACGGATTGCCTCTTTCTGAGGGAGAGGATATTATTAATCTTGGTTGCTGCTTTCGTTTTTAGCTTGTCGGTTACTTTGGTGTAAATATCGGCGGTCGTACTTAAGCGGGTGTGCCGGAGGATTTCCTGCACCGTCTTCGTTTCTTCGCCGGCCTCCAAAAGCAATGTGGCGAAGGTATAACGCAGGGCAGGGAAACCTACGTCCGGAACGCCTGCTTTTTTCAATTGTCGTTTATATCGCTGGTAAGAGTTTTTCGGGTCAAGCTACCGGCCGTACTTCGTGCAGAAAACCAGGTCATTATTGTGGTACTTTGGGTCGAGGAAAAGCCGCTCTTCGTTCTGCTGACTTTTTAAAGTTGGTTTTTCCATATTAAAAGTGAGCGCATTGAAAGAAAAGCCACTTTCAATAACTCTTAAAAGCCATTCCGCCTAACAGAGCGTGTTTGGCTTCGTGCCTTTGGCACTTCACCCAAATCCTGTTTTGCAATACTTCAGATACGCTCGGACTGTTGTACGTAAACCAGACTGAAGTTGATAACTAATGCAATTCGATATCTTATTTTATTATTTTTTTTAAAGAAAGGAAAGGTTATTCTGGCTAAAATTATTGATGGAAAAGCCATAGCCGCCCAGGTGCGGGCAGAACTAAAAATAGAGGCTATGAAATGGCGTGAACAAGGGATTATACCTAAGTTAGCCGTTATCCAGGCCGGTGATGACGCGGCCTCTTTGGTTTATGTAAGGTCAAAACAAAACCTCTGCCAACAGGTAGGAATTAACCTTGACCTTTTTACTTTTAAGGGTACGGTTAAAACTAAAGAAATTTTAACTTTGCTTGGTGAATTAAATAATGATGGTAAAGTCCACGGTATTGTAATTGAGTTGCCTTTACCTCCTCAGGTGGACAAACAAAGGGTAATTGCCGCTATTTCCCCGGTTAAAGATGTAGATGGGTTGCACCCCTTAAACAAAGGGTACTTGTCAAGCGGTAAAGAAGGCCTTTTTCCGGCTACCCCTGCGGCCTGTATTGAGGTTTTAAAACGAAGTAACATTGAAATTGCCGGCAGGCATGCTGTCTTGGTGGGAAGAGGGGAAACGGTAGGCCGGCCTTTAATTTTTATGCTCCTAAAGGAAAATGCTACGGTTACCGTATGTCATACCAGAACAGTTGACCTTTCCCTTTATACCAGGCAGGCCGAAATTTTATTTGTGGCGGTCGGGCGGCCAAAATTAATTAAAGGGGAAATGGTTAAGCCAGGAGCAGTGGTGGTGGATGCCGGGATAAATGCTCTGGAGAAAGGAATTTGTGGTGATGTTGATTTTGAAACGGTAAAGGAAATTGCCGGGGCTGTTACGCCAGTTCCCGGGGGGGTAGGAAGTTTAACTACCGTCTTGCTTTTAAAAAATGTTTGCCTGGCCATTCAAATGCAACAGGAGGAAAAAAAACGTGAAGGCACTTTTTGATTTACCGCTGCGTAAAGTAATAGAATTGGCCGCCTCCGGTGATCCTACCCCTGGAGGAGGAAGCATTTCAGCCTTAACCGGTTGTCTGGGCCTTTCTATGACGGCCATGGTGGGTCACCTTACCTTCGGTAAAAACACAGCTTTAGAAGAAGAGGTAAAAGAAGTTACCAGTGCAGCCCAGGGTTTAATTACTAAATTAGAAAAAATGGTTGAACTGGATATAGCTGCTTTTACGGAATTTATGGCCACCTACCGGTTGCCCCAGAATACCCCGGAAGAAAAAGAGGCCCGGGAAGAAGCAAGGCAAAAAGCATTTAAAAAAGCTACGGATGTTCCTTTGGAAACTGCCGCCATTCTTTTAGAAGCCCTGACCCTTACCCGTAGAATGGGCCATATAGGCAGTAAAATGGCCATCAGTGACGTAGGAGTAGCCGCTCACCTTTGTGCCGGAGCCCTGGAAGCAGTGCTTTTATGCGTGGATATTAATCTTTCTCTCATTAAAGAAGAAGCTTATGTTGCTTATGCCCGCGCCCAAAAAGAAAGTTTAGTAAGTGCGGCCCAAAAATTAAAAGCCGAAATTTTAACCACCGTGCAAGATAGATTAAGGTAGATTAGAGGTAAAGGAAAAAAGGCCAATTTTAGTTTAAAAAATTTGAAGAAGAAAATTCCCGGAAAAAAATTATGAGCGGGCATTATTTTGGACCATCTGGCTGATTTTTTCAAAGTAAAAATCAGCCAGTGATTGGGCTATTTCCATGGAGGCTCCCTCGCTAAATATCCGGCAAACAGGTTCTTGGGCGTCAGGTAAAATTAAGGCCCAACCCTGCGGGTGAAATATTTTTACCCCGTCTAATAATTCCATTTCCTTTATTGGCGGCTCTTCGATTAAATGCCGGATTACCTGGCCTTTCATTTCCCAGGGGACAAAGACATCTTTTTGTTTGGTAAAAAAGGCGGGTATTTCATCCACCAGGGCGCCTAAAGAAAGGTTATTTAAGGCGGAAAATTCTAGAATATGAATTAAAGCTCCTAAAGCATCAAAGTTCAGTCTAAATTGAACTTTATTTTGTCCAGAAAGTTTGGCCATAAAATCCTGAACCGCTGTTTTAGTCCGTACCACCTGACCCTGGTACCGCTGGGCTAAACTTTCAATGGCCTGGGAAGCGGTTACGGGTACTACTACCGGTCCTTTATATGTTTTAAAAACTATCAAAGCAATTAAGGAGGTAAGAAGACCATCTTGAATTACCTGGCCGTATTCATCCACCAAGATTAACTGTTCCCCGTTATGATCTAAAATTACTCCGGCAAAAGCTTGCTCTTTTAATACCTGGTAAGTTAAGGAAGTAAGGGCGTTAAATTTAACGCCCTTACTAAAGTGGTTATTTTTTTCCGAACCGGTTTGAGCAGCCGGTAAATATCTTACTTCAATATTTAAAGCTCGGGCCAGTGGGTTAATATACTCCTTTAAAGCATGGGGAGAGGACACTACCAGGCGAAATTTTTTCCTTTGGAATAAATTAAGGTCTACTTCCTGAAGTAAAGAGTGAATGTATTCTTCCGCTATATTTTGAACATTTTCAGAAAATTGCACGTGTCCGGCATCCACCCGGGGGAAATCCTCCAGCCTGTAAAGATTTTCTACTTTGCGTTCTGTATCGCGTGAAATATTACTTCCCTGCCGGTCCAAGAAAACCATGGTTATCAGCTGATCATTTAAAGGAGAGGTTTTAATATGAATTCCCCCGGCTAAATTTAAGTGGCGCACGGCAAACCGGTGCAGAGGGGTTATATCTGGACCTAAATTAAAAACCCGGGCTCCGGTGGATTGGATACCGGCAGCTGCCGCCTCTTTAAGCATTATTGAGGCCGCGAAATGGTCACTGCCCACCGAAAAACGATTGTTTTTGTTTCCTTGAAGTGAAGCAAACGCTGCACCGGCACGCAAGGCCAGTTCTGGCGTTACTTCTATATTAAACAGACCGGTAATGCCTTCCAGGCCAAAAATATATTTTTGGGTACGCGTTCCCCAAATCAGGCTGTTTTTAACCACTGTTTGGGCTTCTACCGTTTTGCAGGGCCATAATTTAACGTCGGGTTTAATGACGCTGCGCTTTTTAATTATGGAATCGCTGCCCACAACTGCTCCTTCGTATATGGCTACGTCAGGCTCTGCCCGAACCCTATCGCAAAGGATGACTCCCCTTAAGGCGCTTCCCGAGCCCAGGAAAATGTTCCGCCATAAAACACTGCGTTTAAGGTTAGCCCGCTCCTGAATTAAACAACCCGAACCAATTATGGTTAGGGGCTCAATTTCTACCCGAGGACCAATGCGACAATTTTCTCCAATTAAGGCTGGACCGCAAATATTAGCTCCAGGATTAATTTCCGCCCCTTTTTCCACCCAAACCCGCGGGGCAATTTCTTGACCGGGCGCCTTAATTTTTGTCTGGTGGCTTAAAACAGCGTAGTTTGCCTGCAGATATTGCTCCAGGCTGCCAATATCACACCAGTAGCCTGGCAAAGTCAGGCCAAATAAAGGTTGTTTTTCTTTTAAAAGCAGCGGAAATAAATTTTTACTAAAATCAAAAAAATGCTCCTGATCAAAATAATTTAAAACTTCCGGTTCTAAAACATAAATCCCTGTATTTACGGTATCGCTAAATACTTCCCCCCAGGCCGGTTTTTCTAAAAACTGGGTAATTCGCCCCTCCCGGTCGGTAATAACCACCCCGTATTCTAGAGGATACTTTACTTTTGTAAGTACCAGGGTGGCCATAGCCCCTTTTTGACGGTGAAAATTTACTGCCGCCGTTAAATCCAGGTCGGTTAAGGCATCACCGCTAATAACTAAAAAAGTGCCTTGAATAAAGTCCCGGGTATTTTTAACACTACCTGCCGTGCCCAAAGGTTTATCTTCTATAAAATAGCTTATCCGCACCTGTTGTTTCTGGACGTAGCTATGTTCAAAGTAATCCCGGATTACCCCGGGCATATATTGCAACGTGGCGCCAATTTCCGTAAAATCGTGCGTAATGAGCAAATCAACAATATGGGCCATAATTGGGCGGTTAACTACCGGAACCATTGGTTTCGGGCAACTGCAAGTAAGAGGGCGCAGACGCGAACCCTCTCCACCGGCCATAATAATTGCTTTCGTAAAGACCACCCCTTTTAGCTAATATATTTATAATCTTAAGCCCGGGCAAAAATGCGGGTCACCCGGTTAAAAATTTTTTCTGGTGCGGTATGGCTATTAAGTAAAGAATGACCATGGGCTTTCCATACTTCCCGGTAAACCTCTTTTGTTTGCTGGGCGATGTTCGGCCAGTTAAATTCTTTTTGTGCTTTTAAATAAGCTCCCTGGCGCAATTTGGTTCGCAATTCACTATTTTGTAATAAATAGACAATCATATTGGTTAAGGATTGACTGTTTCCCGGGTATGCTTTTAATCCGTCCAACCCGTGCCTTACAATTTCACTTAATCCACCGGTGTCTGATACCACCACCGGCGTTTTTGCCGCCATTGCTTCCAGGGCTACAATTCCGAAAGGTTCGTAAAGGCTTGGAAAAACAGCTACATCCGCCCAATTGTAAAGGGAATTACGCACCTCATCATCAACATAGCCGGTAAAATAAATCCGATGGGCTATGCCCATTTTAGCCGCCTGCTGCCGTAAATTTTTTTCATAAGGTCCTTTGCCGGCAATAACAAATTTCGTCTTGGGACAACGGGTTAAAATATGGGGGACAGCATCAAGCAAAACCTGAAACCCTTTTTCCCTCACCAGACGGCCAACGCAAAAAACTAATTGTTCGTCAGGGGCGGCATATTGCTCCCTTTTTGCTTCAGGTTGCTTTAGCTGAAAATTAGCCGGGTTAACGCCGTTTACAATGATTTTAATTTTATCTTCCGGCACCTGAAAAACATATCGTATTTCCCTTTTCATGTATTGACTGCAGCAAATCACCCGCCAGGCCTCAAAACACAACCACCATTCAATATCGCTAATATGACGCTGCATATCGTTATGCAGGCCGTAGTTTCGGCCGTATTCCGTAGCGTGAATGGTGGCGATTAAAGGCAGGCGGTAAGCGTGCTTTATAACCCGGGCGGCGTAAGCAACCAGCCAGTCATGGGCATGAATAATATTAAATTCTTCTAGTTTGGCCATTAAAGGAATGGTTTTTTCAAGTAAAGCAATATTTAACTGGGCTACCCAGGTAACAAAATCAGGGGCTGAAACTTGGTAAGGAATTATTCGGTGGACGTGGACCCCGTTTATTTTTTCGTATTCCGGTATTCCTGCCTCCCCACAGGTAAGCAGGTAAACATCTTCACCTGCCTCGGCCAGCGCGGCGGTTAAATCATAAACATGCTGGGCAATTCCCCCTACTGCCTTAGGAGGATATTCCCAGGACAACATTAAAATACGCATCAACAACCTCCTTCTCTGGTAAAACTTAAACCCGAAAAAAATAAGGTTAGATTTAAAAATATTATTTTATTTCTCTTCCTTTTTTATGCGTTTTAGGCGTAAAAATCAGTAAATTATTCCTTAAAACAAAAATTATAAAGAACTAAAGCCCAAAAAAACTTTTCAAAGCTGAAATTTATTGTTATAATACTTTTCAGGTTATAAAATCGGAAGAAAGAAAAGCAAGATTAAAAAAGGAGGTGAAAATAAGCATAAAAGTATAACAATTTCATAAAATTAAAAATTTTTAAATTTAAGGGGGGTAAAATGTGGAATCCTGGATGATGGCGATAGCCATTCTTTTGCCACTGGTAGCTGGTATACTTGTCTTTGTTATTCGCCAGTACCACGTCCAGAGCTTTATTGTCGTCTTAACCGCCATAATTCTAGCGGTTAATAGTATCTTGTTTTTGCAGCAGGGATCTTTTGCTTATTCACCTGGCGGTTTTAACTGGGGTTTAATTGTTACTATTTTAGATTACGTGATTCTTCTATTTTATCTTTACGTTGGTATTTCCTTACGTAACTGGTTGGTCCTTATTTTTGCTTTAACCCAACTTATTCCCCTGGCCTATTGGGAGTTTGGAATGAAGGCTCACGTTGAGTTAACCCCGGCCTTTGTAGTTGATCATTTAGCCATGGTGATGACTTTAGTTATTTCCATTATAGGCTCGCTTATTTGTATTTACGCTCTAAGGTACATGTATGACCACGAACATCACGCCAAGCTTGCTAAATCCAGACAACCCCGGTTTCTTTTTTGGCTCATTATGTTTTTAGGAGCCATGAACGGTTTAGTTTTTGCCAATAATTTAGTATGGCTTTATTTCTTTTGGGAAGTTACCACTTTATGCTGCTTTCAGTTAATTGCCCACGATTTAACTAAAGAAGCAATAAATAATGCTGCCCGGGCCCTCTGGATGAATGCGCTGGGCGGAACGGCTTTTGTTTTCGCCCTTATTTATCTTTATACCACCCAAGGAGGAGCAAATGCCCTTTCCGTGCAAAACATTATTAGCGGCAACATTCCGGGAGCAGTTATTATCCTGCCGGTGGCCTTATTGTGTTTTACCGGCTTTACCAAAGCAGCTCAAATGCCTTTCCAAAGTTGGCTTTTGGGAGCTATGGTGGCGCCTACCCCTGTTTCGGCTTTACTTCACTCCAGCACCATGGTTAAAGCAGGTGTTTACCTAGTCCTAAGATTTGCCCCTGCTTATGCCGGCACACATTTAAGTACGATCATTGCTATTGCGGGAGCCTTTACTTTTTTTGCCGCTTCAGGATTGGCGATTAGCCAGACTACGGGAAAGCGGGTCCTGGCCTATTCTACCATTGCCAACTTAGGTTTAATTATTGCCTGTGCCGGGATTAATACTCCTTTATCCATTGCGGCGGCCATTTTGTTAATTATTTTTCACGCTATTTCTAAAGGTTTATTATTTCTTTGCGCCGGTACGATTGAACATCAAATCTGGAGCCGGGAAATTGAAGATATGGAAGGGCTGGCAGCCAAAGCCCCGCTTACTACTCTAATCACCACCGTGGGAATGCTGTCCATGTTTCTTCCCCCTTTTGGCATGTTGCTAGGGAAATGGCTGGCTTTGGAAGCCGCTTTTATGGTTCCTTTGGCGGCTATTTTCTTTGTTTTGGCCAGTAGCCTGACTATTGTTTTTTGGACCAAATGGCTGGGACGGCTTCTGCAGGTTTTACCAAAACTGGGTTGGCCGCGGGAAAAACTTTCCCTTAGCTATTCCGTTCCTTTATGGCTTTTATTAATTGGGATTTTCGTAATTGGTCTGGGTATTGGTCCCATTTATCAAAGCTTTATCCTCTCCGCCACCAATAACGTGATTGCGGGCAATCAGATAATTACTTTTGGCTGGCACAGTTTAATCCTTACCGGTACTGCTTTCGTCGAAAAAGGAATCTTAGGCCTTTTCCCGGTTTGGCCCTTATATCTTGTTTTAGCCGTAGCCCTGCTTTTGCCTTTGCTTTTTATCGGGTTAAAACCCAAAGAACTCCGTCCGGTTTACCTTTGCGGGGAACAAACGGGTAATGTTGGTACCGATGAATGGCTGGCCGAAGCAGACGTAAAAACAAAATTTCAGTTAGGCGGCTATTACTATCAAAAAGCTTTAGGCGAAAAAACTTTAAATCCCTGGGTAAATACCATCGCTATTGTGCTTTTAGTTATTATGCTGGGATGCGGGGTGATCCTTAAATGATTAACCAGTTAATTACTATTATAGTTGCTTTAATTGTGGCCCCTTTAATAGGCGGCTTGCTTTTTGGTTTTGACCGTAAAATTACGGCCCGTTTGCAGGGTCGTTACGGTCCACCCATTATTCAGCCTTTTTATGATTTCTTTAAACTTTTAGGTAAAGAGCGGATTGCTGTAAGCAAGTTACAGTTTATTTGGATTTACGGTTACCTGATTTTTATGGTGGTTAGTTTAGTGTTTTTAGTTTTAAAATTAGATTTTTTACTTTTGGTATTTTTGCTGGGTTTTGCCGGTGTTTGTTTTGTTTTAGGTGCGTTTAGCACTAAATCCCCTTACGCTCACTTTGGAGCCAACCGGGAATTGCTGCAAATTCTGGCTTATGAACCGGTGCTTTTATTTTTAGCCCTTGGTATTTACGCCAAAAACGGAAGCTTTCTCATCAATGAAATTTTTAAGCAAGACAAGCCCTTGCTTTTTACCTTATGGCCTTTATTCATTGCGGTTTTGGTTGTCTTAACCATAAAAATGCGCAAATCGCCCTTTGATATTTCCACCTCGCACCACGCCCACCAGGAGATTGTCCGGGGGACTATTACTGAATACTCCGGTCCTTACTATGCTTTAATTCAGTTGGTAGAATGGTATGAGTTGGTTTTATTGCTAGGAATAATTGCCTTATTCTGGGCTAATCCTTTATGGGTGGGTATTTTAATTGCTCTAGGGACATTTATTTTAGAACTTTTAATTGATAATATTGCCGCCCGAATGACTGCCCGCTGGATGGTCCGGTTGAGCTGGTCAGTTGGTTTGATTTTGGGCATAATAAATATCGCCTATTTATATTTAACCAAGGGGGTGGCTTAAAGTTATGGGCTTAATTCAAAAATCAAGGATTAAATCCCCCTGGATTTTGCATTTCGATAACAGTTCCTGCAATGGCTGCGATATTGAAATTCTGGCCTGTTTGACCCCCCTTTATGATGTTGAGCGCTTTGGCATGGTTAATATGGGCAATCCTAAACATGCTGATGTTTTACTTATTACCGGGTCAGTAAACAGGCGCACGGCAAGGGTGCTTAAAAACTTGTACGAGCAGGTTCCTGACCCTAAAATAGTTATTGCCGTGGGCACCTGTGCTTCCAGCGGCGGAGTTTTTCATAATTGCTATAACGTCCTGGGCGGGGTGGACAAGGTTATTCCGGTGGATGTTTATATTCCCGGGTGTGCTGCACGTCCGGAAGCCATAATAGACGGGGTAGTGTTAGCCTTACAAAAACTAGCCAACCTGAGAGGGGATAAAAAATAATGGAAAACGTAAAAGCAATAACCAAAGATGAATTATTAAACGAAGGTAAAAAATTAATGGCCGAAGGAGCGAAATTTGTTACCGCTGTATGCAGCGATTTAGGTGAACATCTAGAAGTAACCTATTTTTTCAGCTGCCATAACGGAGTGAAACTGTACCCGCTGCGCTATACAGTAAACAAAGAAGAAGAAGTTCCTAGCCTTTCCAAGGTTACCCTGGCCACGGCCTTAATTGAAAATGAAATGAAAGAAATGTTTGGCCTTAAGGTAAAAGACCTGGCCCTGGATTTTGGCGGCCATTTGCTCTTAGCCCAGGATAGTCCGGTAACCCCGCTTTTAAAAACCACCGAAAATGCGGCGTCGAAAGGAGGAGATTAAATGGCCTCGCGCACAACAGTTCCTTTTGGTCCCCAGCACCCGGTGCTTCCTGAACCTGTCCAGTTAAAGATTACTTATGAAGATGAAAAAGTAGTAGATGTTATGCCGGCAATTGGTTATGCTCACCGGGGGATAGAAAAAGCCTGTGAATTAAACGAATACACCAAAAATATTTACCTTTGCGAACGGATATGAGGGATTTGCAGTTGTATCCACAGCGTGTCTGTGGTTGAAGTAACGGAAAAATTATGGCCGGTGGAAGTACCACCCCGGGTGAAATATTTACGCACCATTTGGGCGGAAATGTCCCGTACGCACAGCCATTTACTCTGGTTAGGATTGCTGGCCGATGCTTTTGGTTTTGAAAGCATGTTTTTACAATTTTGGCGAATCAGGGAACGAGTGTTAGATCTTTTAGAAATGACTACTGGGCAGCGGGTCATCCAGTCGGTTAATATTATAGGTGGAGTGCGACGGGATATAAGCCCGGAGCAGAAAAAAATATGTATCGATACCCTGAATACAGTCCGCAAAGAAAGCGAATCCTTAATTAAAGTTTTAACTAATGACTATACGGTAAAGTCCAGAACGATAGGAAAAGGAGTTTTAACCAAAGAGCAGGCCTTGCAGTTAGGTTGCGCCGGGCCGACCTTAAGGGGTAGCGGGGTACGTGAAGACGCCCGTTTAACCAAATATGATGCTTACGGGGAGTTAAATTATGAACCGGTAGTAGAAGAGGCTGGAGATAGTTACGCCCGGGCTTTAGTCAGGGCAAAAGAGACCCTTCAAGCTATTGATTTACAGCTTGAAGCTTTAGCTAAACTGCCTGACGGAGAAATAGCCGTACGGGTAAGAGGGAATCCTCCGGCTAATGAGGCCGTTATGCGTACCGAAGCCCCCCGGGGAGAGCTTTTTTATTACGCTAAAGGAAATGGCACCCGTAATTTAGAGCGCTTGAAAGTACGCACGCCTACTTTTGCCAATCTTCCTTCACTTTTAGTTATGCTACCTGGTTGTGAATTAGCCGATGTACCGGTTATTGTTCTTTCTATTGACCCTTGCATAAGTTGTACGGAACGGTAACAAGTCAAGAATTAATTAAAATAAGATTTTAACAAAACTTAGATTTTTTTAAATATAAAATAAAATGTTTCTACTTTGAATAAAACACCTTGGGAAAGGAGTTTTTAGCCAATGCCCTGGATGTTACCTACAATTTTAAAAAATTTTTTTGGGGGACCCGCCACCCGGCTTTACCCGGTCGAGGTGCGTGAACCTTTTGAACACGCGCGCGGTCAGGTCAGCTTTAACGAAGATAAATGTACCCTTTGCGGTACCTGTGTCCGGCGCTGCCCGGCCGAAGCCATTAGTATGGATAAAGAAAAAAATGAGTTAACCTTTTACCCGGCCCGTTGTATTGTTTGCGAGGTTTGCGTGGATATTTGCCCCCGCAAAGCCATAGATTTAATTTATAAATGGCGTTCTCCTTTTTATGCTAAGCCAGTGGAGGTATATAAGCCGCGGGGCAAAGCATCGAACAAAGCAGAAAAAGAAGTGGCTGCAACTCATGAGCCGGCCTTGAACAACTAAGAAAAAGGCATAATTGAAAAATAAAGATGGTAAATATTAGAGGTTAGTTAGTAAATTTAAAGAAAAAACTGTTTACGTTCTTTTCCTTGACAATATTCTTTTAATCAATTACAATCGTGGCGTTAGAAAACACGCTAACGGGGTGAAAAATAATTTTTGCTAATTTAGCGGAAAGATTACAGGGTGTTTTTCATAAGTTAAGGAACAAGGGCCGCCTGACTTCTGCCGACATTGATGAAGCTATGCGCGAGGTACGCCGGGCGTTGCTGGAGGCAGATGTAAATTTCCAGGTGGTAAAGGATTTCATTACCCGCGTTAAGGAACGTGCCCTTGGTCAAGAAATACTGGCTAGTTTAACCCCAGCCCAGCAGGTAATTAAGATTGTCCATGATGAATTGACCCAGTTAATGGGAGGGGTTCAAGCAAAAATTAATCTTTCCTCAAAACCTCCCACTATAGTCATGTTGGTAGGTTTACACGGCTCAGGGAAAACTACCACCGCGGCTAAACTGGCCAATATGTTGCATAGGCAGGGCCGGCAGCCTTTGTTGGTTGCTTTGGATATATACCGTCCTGCGGCCATCAAGCAGTTGCAAGTTTTGGGTCAGCAATTAAATTTGCCGGTTTTTACGGGTCAACCAAACCAAAAACCGGTGAATATTGCCTCTCAAGCGGTAGAGCAGGCGGTTAAAACGGGAAAGGACGTTTTGCTTTTTGATACGGCAGGGCGGCTTCACATTGATGACGAACTAATGACTGAGCTTGAGACCATTAAGACTAAAGTTCACCCCCACGAAATATTACTGGTTGTTGACGCCATGACCGGTCAAGTAGCCGTTAACATAGCCGAAACCTTTCACCGACGATTAGGATTGGACGGGGTAATCCTAACTAAACTGGACGGAGATACCCGGGGTGGGGCAGCCTTATCAGTGAAAACGGTTACCGGTTGTCCTATAAAATTTATTGGGGTGGGGGAAAAGTTGGATGCTTTGGAACCTTTTCACCCCGTCCGTATGGCCGACCGTATTTTAGGTATGGGTGATGTCCTTACGCTGGTGGAAAAAGCCCAGGCTACTTTTGACGCCGAACAGGTGGCTAAACTAAATAAAAAAATCCGTAAGGCGGAATTTGACCTTAATGATTTCTTAGAGCAATTGCGGGAGGTTAAAAAATTAGGACCGCTGCAGCAAATTATCAGTTTGATTCCAGGTCTGGGGAACATCAAAAAGCTTAAAGAACTGGAAATAGATGACAAAGAGCTGGTTTACGTGGAGGCAGTGATTAACTCTATGACCAGGTGGGAAAGACAACATTCCCACGAAATTAACGGAAGCCGGCGGCGGCGGATTGCCCTGGGGAGTGGTACAACTATTCAGGAGGTAAACCGGGTGATTAAGCAATTTGAACAAACTAAAAAAATGATGAAACAATTTGTAGAGTTAGAAAAAGGGGTCAAGGGAAAAGGCAAACCAGTGCCAGGTACATTACTGCCAGGCAAAAAAGGAAAGTCTTTGTTTTAGGATTTAGAACTTAAATTATGGAAACGCTGGATAATAAGGAGGTTAATCTTAGTTAAATGGTGAAAATAAGATTGCGGCGCATGGGGAAAAAAAAGAAGCCTTTTTATCGTATTGTGGTTGCTGACGTACGTGCACCGCGTGACGGACGTTTTATTGAAGAAATTGGTTATTACAACCCGCTGAAAGAACCGGCTGAAGTTAAAATTAATCAAGAAAAAGCTTTATACTGGTTAAAAAATGGAGCCCAGTTAACTCCTACTACCCGGGTCTTATTTAATAAAGCCGGACTCATTTAATAGAGCGTCGTCCGTGAAAATGTTCGTTCATTCCATGACGACCGCCAACTATTTTCGAGGGAGGTGCGCTTTCAAGTGAAAGAATTGGTTGAAATTCTGGCCAAAGCTTTAGTTGATGAACCGGAAAAGGTTGTAGTAAATATGACCGAGAAAGAAAAATCTTGTTTTATAGAATTAAAAGTGGCCCCAGAGGATATGGGAAAAGTAATTGGCAAACAAGGCCGTATTGCCCGGGCTATTCGTATTTTAGCTAAAGCAGCCGCCACCAAACAAAATAAAAAAGTAGTGGTGGACATTGTCTAAATTGATTGGTAGAGGAAATGGATGAAGAGTACATTACCATTGGTAAGATTGTTAATACTCAGGGCAACAAAGGATGCGTGCGGGTGTTGCCGTTGACTGACTTTCCGGAACGTTTTTATAAAATGGAACAAGTGATTGTATTTTCCGGAGCAAAAAGAAGCAAATACCAAATTGAAAGGGCATATCCTCATAAAAAGTACATTATTTTAAAGTTTAAGAAAGTAAACGAGATGAACACCGCGGCAAACTTAAAGGGCGCTTTACTTCAGGTAACCAAGAATCAGTTGGTAAGCTTACCGCCGGATACCTTTTATGTATTTGAGCTTATTAACCTTGAGGTTTACACGACCGGGGGAGAGTACTTGGGAAAAGTTCAGGACGTATTAAAAACCGGGGCCAATGATGTTTACGTGGTTGAGGCACAAAACATTAACCGGTCTATATTAATTCCAGCTTTAAAGCAAGTGGTTAAAGAAGTTGACTTAAAAAACAAGCGCCTGGTGGTTAAACCGCTTCCAGGTTTATTTAATTAATAATCTGACAGAAATTAAGTTAGTGGTATTTGGTGGTTACGTGATTATTGATATTCTTACTATTTTTCCCGAAATGTTTGATGGTCCTTTTAGCGCCAGCATTATTAAAAGGGCGCAGGAAAAGGGATTGCTGATCATAAATTTAATAAATTTGCGTGACTTTTCCCGTAATAAGCATCGCAGTGTAGATGATACCCCTTATGGCGGAGGGGCGGGAATGGTGATGGCCCCCCAACCATTTTTTGAAGCCATAGACTGGCTAAAAAGTCAGCGTAGTTCTTTAGGACGGGTTATTTTACTTTGTCCAACCGGATTGGTTTTTAGTCAGACCCTGGCGAGTGAGCTGGCAAGGGAAGAACATTTAGTTTTAATTTGCGGCCATTACGAAGGGGTTGATGAACGCGTTAGAGAACATTTGGTAACCGATGAAATATCTATTGGGGATTATGTCCTTACCGGAGGTGAACTGCCGGCGGCGCTTGTGGTTGACGCAGTGAGCCGGTTAATCCCAGGCACGTTGGGAAAAAGTGATTCTTTGCAAGAAGAAACTTTTCAGCAAGGTCTACTTGAGTACCCTCAATATACGCGGCCGCCGGTTTACCGGGGTTACGCTGTTCCCGAGGTTCTTTTAAGCGGGCATCACGAAAAAGTCCGGCGTTGGCGAAAGAAGCAAGCGTTGCTCCGAACCCTGGAAAGGCGTCCCGAACTTTTAAATCCAGCTTTACTAGCTAAAGAAGATAAAGAAGTACTTAAGGAAGTTTTATCTTTTTTAAAAAAATTAAATTTAGAATAGCCAGCCTCATATACTAAGCTTAGGAAGGACGGCGTGATTGGTGAATTTAATTAGTTTTTTAGAGCAAGAACAGATAAAGAAAAATTTACCTGAATTTCGGCCCGGGGATACTATAAGAGTACACGTAAAAGTAGTCGAGGGCGGACGCGAGCGGCTGCAAATGTTTGAAGGGGTTGTAATTAGACGAAGAGGGGGAGGTTTAAACGAAACCTTCACCGTCCGCCGGGTTTCGTACGGGATTGGCGCGGAAAGAACCTTTCCTCTTCATTCACCAAAAATTGAGCGCCTTGAGATAGTAAGACGCTCAAGTGTACGGCAAGCCAGACTTTATTATCTGCGTAAGCTTAAAGGTAAAGCAGCCCGCCTTAAGGAACGCCGGTAATTTGCCCTTAACATATCCATAAATAAAAATTTGTAATTATTCAGCGTCCAGCGATCAAGAGTTAAGTTGTCAGCAGAGTTAAAAATGTTGATGGCTGAAAGCTGAGGTTAGTTTTAGGTCAGCCGGGAGGTAAATTGAAGTAAATTATGGAGAAAGTAAAATCTGGTGAGGGGATAACCAGAAGAGTCGAAACGCAAGTGACTAAAAAATCAGCCTTTTATGAATTTATGGAATCAATAATTGTAGCGGTTTTGCTAGCCGTGGTGATCAGGATTTTTATCATTCAACCTTTTTTTATTCCCTCGGGTTCCATGGAGCCTACCCTGCAGGTAGGCGACCGCATTATTGTCAGTAAATTTAATTACCATTTCTGGTCTCCCCAACGGGGTGATATTATTGTTTTTAAATACCCTTTGGACCCAAGCCGTGATTTCGTTAAAAGACTAATTGCTTTTGGCGGGGAAACAGTAACCCTTAAAAACAGTAAGCTTTACATTAATAACCAGCAAGTACCGGAGGAATACCTGCCGGCAGGGCTATGCTTTAATGATTTTGGTCCGATAATAGTGCCGCCGGGCCATTATCTTGCGCTGGGTGATAACCGCAATAATAGTGATGACAGCCGCGTTTGGGGACCTTTACCCCAGAAATACGTAGTAGGTAAAGCCATTTTAATTTATTGGCCCCCGCAAAGGATTAGACTGCTAACTGGAAAGTAAAGTTTAACCGGGTGAAGGTATGAAAGTTCAATGGTACCCTGGGCATATGGCTAAAGCTAAAAGACTGATTCAAAAAGACTTGCGGTTGGTTGATGTGGTTATTGAAATTGTTGATGCCCGCATTCCGGAAAGCAGCCGCAATCCACTTTTGAAAAAAATACTGGGTTTAAAACCCCTTTTAATTGTCTTAAATAAAGCTGATTTGGCTGACCCAGCGCTAACTTTGACCTGGGTGGAGTATTTATTTAGAAAGGAGGCGCCTGTTCTAGCGGTAGATTCTGTTAAGGGAGAAGGGGTGAATGCGGTTATTCCCGCGGTAAACGAATTATACCAAAAGACTAAAGCTACTACAAAAAATAATAGGCGGTTGTTTCCCCGTCCCCCCCGCTGTATGGTGGTAGGCATTCCTAACGTAGGTAAATCACAATTTATCAACTGCCTAGTAGGGAAAAACGTAGCCCGGACCGGTAAGCGCCCGGCCTTAACTCGCGGACCGCAATGGCTTCGGGTCAACCAAAAACAAAATATAGAATTATTAGACACACCTGGTGTTTTATGGCCCAAGCTGGATAACCCAGTTTCTGCTTTTAAATTAGCGGTTACAGGAGCAATTAAGGAAGAAATATTTGACGTAGAGAAAGCGGCCGGTGAGTTATTAATTTGGCTAAGCCAACATCAACCCCAGGCAATTATGCAGGCTTACCGGTTGACGGAAATACCTGCCGATAAACAATTTCTGCTGATCCAAATAGGAAAAAAGAGAGGCTTTCTTGATTCTGGCGGGACCGTAAACTGTCATAAAGCCGCGGTCCATTTTTTGAGAGAATTTCGGGAAGGGAAGTTGGGTCGCTTTACTTTAGACCTTTTAAAAGACTGTCGAAAAACCATTTTATTGACCCACCCCCCTAACCCCCTCCCCTTGAGGGAGGAGGTTAGGGGGAGGGGGATTTGAACTTTTTCGACAGTCTCTTAAAATGAGAAGGGTAAAGGTAAGTATAGAAGATGGGTAAAGAAAAGCAGCTTTTGGGCCGGCAGGGTGAAGAGGAGGCAGCGGCTTACCTGGTAAAACAAGGGTATAAAATAGTCCAGCGCAATTTTCGCTGTCCGTGGGGAGAAATTGATATTATTGCTCAAAAAGGCCCGGTTTTAGTGTTTGTGGAGGTGCGAAGCCGTAAAACAAATAGTTTTGGTTTGCCTCAGGAAAGCATAAAAAGAAATAAACAAAAAAAGGTGCGCCAGGTAGCCTCTTTTTACTTAAAGAAGGCCGGACAGCCAGAAATATCGGTACGCCTAGATGTCTTGACCTTAAAGTTTAATCAAAAAAACGAAGTAACCCAGCTTACCCACTTAAAAAATGCTTTCTAAAAAAGGTAAATATTCAGTAAAGCAGCTTACCGTGGCCCGGCGATGTCCCTGAGTGAACGCCTTGCGTAACGCCGGTAACAGCACCCGGCGAAGCTCAAGGGTAACCGGACAGCGGCGCGAAACCAGCGGCACCCAGAGGTTACTAAAGATAGGCAAACTAACTCTTGAAGTAATAAAACGTTGGAATGATACCAGTTTCATGCCGCCTTTGCAGCGCCGCTAGTCCGGTCAGAAGCAAGCCGTGGTGCTGTCGGCGTGAAGCATTCAGTGAGCGGGGACACGCCGGGCCAGGAGACTGGTTGACTGAATACTTTCTAAAAAAGTAGGCCAGGCTTTCAGCCTGGTTAAAGGAGTGGTTTTATGCGTCGAGTATTAACAGTATTGGTAGGATTAATTATGTTATTAAGCCTTGGTTTGTCCCTGGCTTGGGCCAAAGAGCCCGCCAGGCCGGAGCTTAGTTTAAGTGAGGCGGTAAAAAGAGCTTTAAACGCCAGCAGTGAGGTTAAAGCCGCTAAACTAAATATTGACAAAGCCTACGAACAAAGAGAGGACGCGGCTGATTTGGTTGAATTTGCTCCTACCGGGGGTAATGTTAACCCGCAGACAGAAGCCACCTTTTATGATTTGGTGCAAAGTGACTTAAACTGGCGGATCCAAAAAAAGGACTATGAAGCTAAACAAGACTCAGTGGTGTTTGACGTTTACCAAAAGTATATTGATATCTTAAAGGCGCTGGAAAAAGTGCAAACGGCAGAAGTGGCTTTAAGCCGGGATGAAGAAAACTTACGGGTGACTAAATCAAGCCAAAGAGTGGGATTAGTAACCGCAAGCGCCGTAATTGGGGCCGAGGCAAAAGCGGCCGCGAGTAAAGAAAACCTTGCTGCGGCCCAGGAAGAATTAACTAAAGCCTACGTTTCTTTTAACAAGTTAGTTGATTTATGTCCGGAAGATAGGCCCGTATTAACCGATAAAATATTTTACAGTCCTTTGCAAATAGATAATCTGGATACGGAAGTAGCCAGAGCCGTGGAGGCAAGCCGGGATCTTTGGAAGTTAAAGCAAAACATTTCCATCCAAAAGCTGGACTTAAATTTTTTCAGCAAACCGTACGATATTGAAAAATATGACGTGGATATTGCTGAACTGACTTCCTTTGAGGCCGAGAAAAAAATTAAGGAACTGGTGCGCACTTTATACCACGATATATGCACGCTGGAAGAACAATACGCTGCCGCCATCCAGGGTTTGCAAGCAGCTGAGGAAGCTTTGCGAATTGCTAAAGTACAGTATGACGTGGGGATGATTACCAAAGCTAAACTAAAAGAAGCTGAAGCGGCCGTATTTGAGGCAAAAAATGCTGTTAGTACTATAACCTACCAACACGCCGTACTAAAAGCCTCATTTTACCAGCTTACGGACCGTCCCTTGGTAAGTCAAGCCATTTTAATTTATCGGCCGCCGCAAAGAATTAGACTGCTAACCGGAAAGTAAAGTTTAACCGGGTGAAGGTATGAAAGTTTAATCTCCCCCTTACCCCCCTTGAGGGAGGGGGTAAGGGGGAGGAACAATAAAAGGGTTTTTCGACAGTCTCCTTTAGAGGGTAAAATTGTTTTGCAAATTCGTAAAGCAAAAATTTCTGATGTGGAAAAAATCTATAACTTAATTTCTCATTTTGCAAAGCAAGGGCTTATGCTTATTAGACCAAGGGCCTTACTTTATGAAGCCATACGTGAATTTACCGTGGCAGAAAAAAACGGGCACCTTTTGGGAGCAAGTTCCCTGCACATTATCTGGGAAGATTTAGCAGAAATAAGGTCCTTAGCGGTAAATGAGCGTTTTAGTCATCAAGGAATAGGAAGGATGTTGGTTGAAGCTTCTTTACAGGAAGCCAGAGAATTAGAGCTTAAGCGAGTTTTTGCCCTTACCTATAAAGAGGGGTTTTTTCTTAAGTGTGGTTTTTCGCTTGTTTCCAAAGAAAAATTACCTCAAAAAGTGTGGAAAGAGTGTATGGATTGCCCTAAGTTTCCTTACTGTGATGAAACAGCCGTAATGATTGATTTAACAAATATAGCTTAAAATGTAAACTTAAGAATTGTAGTTCTTGACTTTTAAAATCTTATTTGGTAAAATCAATATACTTGGTATAGCTGGAATGTATATAAAAATATATGGTGGGAGTAGCTCAGTTGGTTAGAGCACCAGATTGTGGCTCTGGGGGTCGTGGGTTCAAGTCCCATCTTCCACCCCATTTATATTTGTTCTAATGTAATTTTATGTTGCAGTTATAATAGGTGTCTTGACTAAAAATAAAGCCGGTCATTTGGCCGGTAATTTTACTTTTTATAGAAGTGGGATTCCACTATCTTTTCCACCCCGGCGAATTCGCCATCCGCTTCATGCATCCTCTCGGCAAATCCTCTGCCACTACCAGGAGATCGACATCCGATTTTTTGTTCAATAGCGAAAATCTTTAAAATATCGTCCCCCGTCTTTATACCTTTTTGTCTAATCCTGTGGTAAAATAGAGTAATCTTAGCGTTGCTTTAAGGAGGTTTTTCAAAAATGCTTCTTCTTTCTTCTAAAGAGGTGGAATCCTTGCTTGAGATAGAAAAACTGCCGGCCATCATTGAAAATTGCTTTCGTGCTTACGCCACAGGCCTAGCAGTTATGCCACCTAAAGTATACCTGAATTTACCGGAATACAAAGGTGATTTCCGGGCGATGCCTGCCTACCTTAAGGAAGCTTGTGGTTTAAAATGGGTCTGTGTTTACCCGCATAATCCTCAAAATTACGGTTTGCCTGCCGTAATAGGCATCTTAATTTATAGCGACCCGGCAACTGGTATACCACTGGCAATAATGGAAGCCTCCTCTTTAACCAGCTATCGAACGGCAGCAGCCAGTGCTGTAGCCACCCGTTATCTGGCCAGCCCCGAAGCGAAGACATTAGGAATGATTGGTTGTGGAATTCAGGCCCGCGCCCATATTAAGGTTTTAGTCAAAGAATTTCCTTTTGATTGTATTTACCTCTACGATGTAAATCTAGCGAAGGCTATGGAATTAAAACAACTTTTCCCTCATCTCCCAATAAAAACAACCTCCCTTGAAGAAACTTGCCGCGCTGATATTCTATGTACCCTTACCCCGGCAAGGAAGCCCATCATTCAAAAACGTTTTCTAAAACCAGGTACCCATATTGATGCCATAGGGGCAGACGCGCCCGGCAAACAGGAACTGGATATAGAAATTTTAAAACAGGCGCGCATATTTGTTGATGACGTAAAACAATCCACCCACGGTGGTGAAATTAACGTTGCCATTTCCTCAGGAACATTGACAAAAGAAGATATAGCCGGCACCTTGGGTGAAGTAATTATAGGGAAATGTCCTGGCCGTCGGAGCAAAGACGAAATAACGATCTTTGATTCCACCGGTCTGGCCATCCAAGACATCGCTTTAGCTGCTTATCTTTACGAACGGGCCATAAAGTATAGGACAGGCTTGGAAGTAGAGTTGTTTTAGATATGGAAATAATGTATTTCTAAGACTTCCAGATTAAGCCAGGTAAAATCACCTTCTTTTAATCTTCAGGTTACGGTCATCTTTGCTGGAATTCTCATTCCTGCAAATTCTTTGTATCCGCTTGGTTCTATTTGAATAAACCAGTCTTCCAAGGTGACCCCGCCTTTACGGTCGTAGTACCTTTTGGCCTCAAAACTTACCATATCACCATTTTCATCAAACTTGTAAAAACCTGAAGCAGTAATTCCTCCATAGGTCATTGTGGCTTTGGCTGTTGTTGAATCTACCTGCTCCCATTGGATATAATTGTTTAAAGCAGCTAACGGGAACCAAACAGTTTCGGCAAGAAAACGCACCATTGTACCCTAGTTAATTTCTTTTCCTTTGGCACCCGCAACGGAGAAGAGCAAAAGCAATTTAATTAGCAGGTGACCTTTTCCATCTTCATACTTATCTTTTCCGGTAAAATGAATTCCCGGTGCAGCTTTTACCTCAGCAAACCAGATAAAGCCGGGTTTTTGAGTGGTGAAGTATTGCTCTGCTTCAAAGGGCATCCGCTTTCCGCCGGCAGTGGCGCGCATTTCTCCCTTTTGTTTCAGATGAACGGTCTGGGTAAATTCTTTACTAATGACATTAGAATGTTCAAGTCATTTTTGAACGACAAGAGGCAGGCCGGTAACCATCTCTCTCGGCACCACCAACTCCTGTACTTATTTTCCGCGAGACTTCCAAAAACTAAACAAAGGCACTTTCTAGGTCAGAATCCTTGCATTCTCTTAAATACGCAGTGGCCATTTAGGGAAAATTATTAAATATTTCGCCTCACTTCTTACTTTCCAGTAAAGAGCCGGTAGTCTTAAAACGGGCCTTTACTATACGCTGCCATTCCTCTTCGCTTATTGGTCGGTCAAAACTGCGTAACTGCGCCAGGGTAAAACCGTGCTTCTGGGCCAGTTGTCTTAAGTAAAGCATATTTTCCAGGCGCAGGTCGGTCCCCAGGCTCATGTCAGTGTAATGATGCTCCAGAGCCAGCATTATGGTCTCGGCCATGCAGGCATAAGCATGACCTGGTTCAAGGCCAAGGTCCCACCCCAGGGAGGGGCGTCCGGGTATTTCCACAATCCCTCCGTCAATCACTAAGACATCTGGCCGCAACTGCCGTAAGGCTGGACGTACATTAGGAGGCTTGGAAATATCGCAAATAATTGCTCCTGGAGCTACCCACTCGGGTTTAATCAAGTCTTCTACGCTGCTGGTAGCGGTAATTATCACCTGAGCTTCAGCCAGGGCCAGACTAAGGTTGGTCGTATTTACCAGGTAGCCTTCCTTTTCCAGTTTTTCAACTACTGACAACCATTTATCCTGAGGGGCCTCAGGTGCGGGTAGATTTAATTGTAAGAAACGTTCCCCTAAACTGGCGGCGGCTGGCTCCCAACCGTCCGCTACTCGGTTAATCAAATGCTGGCACAGGTCGGTTTCTACCCGGCGCAGGCGTCTTAAACTGGCCTTAGGGTGACGGGCGTTACCAACTAGAATAAGACGCTGCATTTCTTCCGCTAGTAAAATAGCCAGGGCGCGGCCAATAGAACCGGTAGCGCCTACCACCGCGGCTGTACTTGAACTTAAGTCGAGAGAAAGCCGCCGGGCCGCCAGTTTAACTGCTTCAGCCCCTGAAATCACGGTATAGCTGTTGCCGGTAGTCAAAGGCATAAAGCGTCCCTGCAACATGGTGCCGCCCCGGGATACTACTGATGTATAAGCGCCCAACCCCGTAAGACGCGCCCCCCGTTCCAGGGCCAGCGTTAAGGCTTTTTCTATTTCTTCTAAAGCTTCATCCGGCGTGAGTTTTAACATTTCTTCAGCGGTATGGGGTAAAGCAATAAACTCACCGTAAGCCCGGTGCCCAGCCGGGGATTCCACCGTGGTCTTACCAATAACAAAAGGTTCTAGAACTTCATTGCCTAAATCAGCCAGTTTCTGCAGCTTTTCCTGGGACAAAGCAGCCAGGCTGGCATCAAATTCACTGTAGTTATTTAAATCTAAGGGATGCACCAGGAAGGCAAAACGGCCTTCCTGAAGGTCAGGAGACGGTTGGTACCTATCCCACGGGTGCTTTTTTGTTTGGGGTACGTAAGGTACTTGTTGTTCTTCAAGGTCCAAAACCGGACGCAAAATTTCCAGGGTATTACCGGTGTCCAGGACACCTAACACTTTTTCCAAGGATTTAAGGGCAATTTTGCATTCTTCCAAGGTAACGGTCAGGGGTGGTTCTATGCGAATAACTTTGTTCCCGTTCAAGGTAGGTGCTACTCTTAATTTTTCCGTGTTTAAAAGGTAACTGGTAATTAAAGGGGTAAGGCTTTCCTGCTCGGAAAGAACGCTTAAAAGACAGCCGGGAAAATCAGCCCGGCTCATCTCAAACTCCAAGCCTAACATATAACCACGACCGCGCACGTCTTTTAACACCCGGGGGAAGCGGGATTTAAGGGCAAGCAACTCCTGAAGTAAATACTGACCGTTTTTTTGGACCTGCTTGATGAGAGCCCGGTTATCCCTAGTTAGAAGGTCCAGTACTTTAAGTCCTACCCGGCAACCAAGGGTATTGGCGGCAAAGGTGGAAGAATGCCTTTCACCAAAGTCTTTAGTGTAGGCGGCCGCGGTGCAAAGACAGGCTCCAATAGGGTAAAGCCCACCGCCCAAGGCCTTGGCTAAAAGCAATAAATCAGGGCAAAGATTTTCCTCTTCACAGGCAAAGAGCCTACCGGTCCGGCCAAGACCGGTTTGAATTTCATCTAAAATAAACAAAAGGCCGTGGGCGTGACATATTTCCTTGGCCTGAGAAAGGTAACCGGCTGGGGGAATTATAATCCCCCCCTCGCCTTGAATTGGCTCGACAATAAAGGCGGCATAGTCAGAACCATTAACTTCCAGTTCTTCCTGCAGGGCGGCTAAGTCACCAAAGGGAATAAACTTAAAATCTGGCCCTGGTACTCCAAAAGGGGCCTGGTAGTATTCTTTGCCTGTGGCGGAAAGGGCCCCCAGCGTCTTGCCGTGAAAACTATTAATGGTGCTCAGGATACCCGTTCTTTTTGTTGCGGCCCGGGCTATTTTTAGGGCTGCTTCTACCGTTTCGGCCCCACTATTGGTAAAAGTCACATACTCAAGCCCTTTAGGAGCCAGTCCAATCAAGCGCCGGGCCAATTCTCCGGCCGCCTCAAGGGCTGAAGGTTGAATAAAGCTGGGCTGGTTGCAGTAGCGCACTTCTTCTATAGCTTTCCAAATCTCGGGCGGATTAAAGCCAAAAGGCAAAGCCCCGTAAGCAGCAATAAAATCCAGATAACGATTACCCGCGGTATCGTAAAGATAGTGACCTTCCCCCCGGCTAAAAACCTTGTCTATATGTACCTGTTCTAAAAGTCTGCCCAGGTGAGGATTAACATAGATGGTAAAATTATGCATTAGAAACCCTCTCCTTATTATTTAATCTTTTCATTTTTCCCTCGCCCATCTTCATTCCTTTTGACGGGGAAGGACAGGGCGAGGTTCAGTATTTTTTAGCTGGCGAATTAGCTGGCGCAACTGTTCCGGGTTAATCCAGCGATCTTCCTTAATGGGAGAAATACCAATTTCCCAACTAATGATGCGGGAACCTAAAATAGCTTCCATCAGCTTAATCCGCATATCAGAACCAATAAAGATAACCGCGTCATAATTTTTAGCTTGAGAAACAAGGGCCATAAACTCGTTAATCAACTCTGACCCGCTTTTTTCTTCTACAAAGCGCCAGCGTTCTTTATCATTCATGAGCAAAATAAAATCCACGCCTTCAGTTTGAGCCACCGCGGTTAATTCTTCGGTGTTGGCTATCGGAAAACCTACCAGGGCCAGGCGCGGACCTTTACGAACTTCCCCTAAACTTTCCAAACGGGAAATCAAGGTGCGGTCTACGTTAAGACGCGCCGCTACCTCTTGCTGCGACAGTCCTTCTTGACGTAACTGCAAAATTTGATCCACCGCCCGGTGAATGCGCTCAGAGTTTAATACCTTGTCTTGGATTCGAATAATATTCATAAGTTTCCTCCTTTGTGCACAATATTGTGCTCATAACCTATTATTAATATACCTTAACTTGTTATTTATGGCAAGAACAATTTTTAGCAGAGAAAAAAATGCCCGGTAGAATCTTAAATTTTGCCTTTTAACTTAAAATATTCTACCGGGTTGTTGCTTTTAAACTTTAAACCCCCCACCCTATTGAAAGGGGAGGGAAGAGTGTTGTAATGTTATTTTGGAATCAATCTACTAGACCCGCAAGTATTCAGTAAAGTTGACTGAATATTTACCCGGCCCTAAACCTCTTTTACCTCTTCCGCCTCTTTTGCCTCTTTGCCGCAGAAACTACAATATGTTCCTCCCGCCGGCAGTTCCCACTTACAATCAGGACAGATTAAAGGGCGGGGTTGAAAGCTATTAATTTTTTCCTCAATTTTCGCCTTTTCTTCTTCCAGCGCCTTGGTCTGCTGACATAAACGTTCAATTTCCTGGTCCAAATTCTCTTTACCCTGGTATTTTTGGTAAACCAGCGTTCCAATACCGTTCAAGTTATTCTCTTTTTCTTTTTCCAGTTTTGATAGTTCAATTTTAAGTCTGGTTATTTCAAGTAGCTCCGAGGGTCTTTTGGTGACCTCTTTAGTTACGTCCCTTGCTTTTTCACCTAAATCCTTTGCTTTTTCACCCAGGTCTTTTGCCTTTTCCCCTATTCTTCGAAAAACATCTACCATCTGTTTCCACCCCCTCTTTTTAATGGCTCTAAAACTTTACGCCTGCCGCTACTTTTTTAATCCTGCTACCTGGTCAATCGTTTGGTGAATTTCTGGCCAGGAATGACAGCGCCAAATTTTCTCGGGCAGATTACCTTGATTATAAGGAGCGTTAAATAAAATAACGGGGATATTGCATGCGTTAAGCTGGATAGCATTTTTTAAGCTGTCTTCCACAAATAAATTTACCCCTAGATGGACGCAAACCTCTCTTTTATCATGCTGACCCCATAAAATAAGACGATGATAAGGAATATTATACTTCTCCATCCATTTTTCGGTTAAACGAAAATATTTTTCCGGCCGGGCAGAAATTAAACTAACCTCGTATGTATTAACAAGCAACTTTAAATAAAAATCTGCGCCCGGAATAATACCTGGACCAGAAATCAGGATATTTTCTTTGCTTAAGGAAAATTGTTTTAATTCCTCAGGAGCAACGCCATATACTTTATATATGTCGTAGTCGCCTATATCTTCCAAGGCATGGTTAACGCCAAAATACGCATTTAATTCATGAACTAACAGGTGAAAAGTATTGGCAATTACCCCGTCAATATCTATTCCAATGTGCATAATATACCCCTTTTCTTTTTAGAATATGCTATAATGAAATAAGGGTTAAAGGTATTTTAACTATTTCCACGTAAATAAGCAACAGGAATTTTGCTTTTAATACCGAATATTACAGGTATTACGGTATTACAGGAAAATACTTTTAGGTCTATGGAAGATCTATAAACAATGGAGGATTAAAATAATGAAGTATTCTTTACTTTTTTCTCCTTTTAAGGTTGGTCCTTTAAATTTAAAAAATCGCTTAATTATGGCTCCTTTATTTTTAGGGTATGCTAACAGTGACGGTACTATTAGCGAAATGTTATTGCAGCATTATCGGGATATGGCGGCAAGTGGTGTTAGCATGGTGGTTACCGAAAATATAGTGGTAGACTTTGAGTATTCAGGCACCAGGGGGACATTGCGGGCGGATAAAGATGACTATCTTCCTGGCTTAAAAGAGTTAGCCCGGACTATAAAAGAAAATGGGGCTTTGGCTTGTTGTCAAATTAACCACCAGGGAAGCTATGCCTGGGTAACAACCCCTGTTTCTGCGTCTGCAGTACAAACCTCCATGGACGGCCCAATGCCTGTAGCTATGGAACAAAAACAGATTCAAGATACCATTAAGGCCTTTGCAACTGCTGCTTTACGCGTCAAAAAGGCAGGTTTTGATGCGGTTGAAATTCACGGGGGTTACTTATTGGCTCAGTTTCTTTCTCCGCATACAAATAAACGTAATGACGAATACGGGGGCAGTTTAGAAAACAGGATGCGTTTTCCCATGATGGTTGTTCAAGCAGTAAAAGAAGCAGTAGGGCCAAACTATCCGGTTGGTTATCGTTTTTTAGGTGATGAATGGCTACCGGATGGCTTTTTGCCTACGGAGTCCCTAAGATACGCTATGATTTTGGAAAGAATAGGGATTAATTACTTATCGGTTACCGCCGGCACTTATGAATCGTTTTTTTTGCCAGAGAAAGTTGCTTTAGCCTCCCAGCCTGGTTATATGGTTGAACTGGCTGAAGTAGTTAAACGGCAGGTAAAAATTCCGGTAATTGTGGCCGGACGGATTAATACTCCGGAATTGGCGGAAGAAATTTTAACCCAAAAAAAAGCTGATTTAATTGGGCTGGCCCGCGTTTTGTTTATTGATCCCCAATGGGTTAAAAAAGCAACTGCTGAACCAGCTGAAAAGATTAAGCATTGTCCCCCTGATTGCTATGTATGCATGGAAACAGTAATGAACATGGAACCGGTAATCTGCCCCTTATGGCAACCGGAACGAAAAAAACGTCTTCTAGAATTGTTGTCACACCGGGTATCTTAAGGCCCCCCCAAGGAGGATGCTTATGAATATGAATATTTTATCCGCTATTGGAAATACCCCTTTAGTAGAACTATGTCACTTAAATGGAAACCCGAACGTAAGAATTTTAGGCAAGTTAGAAGGAAGTAATCCCGGAGGGTCGGTTAAGGACCGCCCGGCCTACTATATGGTAAAAAAAGCCGAAGAAGCAGGGGAGCTTACCCAAGAAAAAATTATCCTTGAGCCAACCTCAGGAAATACAGGGATTGCAATGGCTATGATTGGGGCCGCCAAAGGGTACCGGGTTAAACTTTTGATGCCGGCGTGCGTGAGCGTGGAGAGACAAAAAATCCTGGAAGCATACGGGGCAGAAGTAATGCTTACCCCCGCAAATGAGAGTACGGATGGCGCCATTAGAAGAGCCGAGGAAATGGTGCTCCATGAACCTCATAAGTATTACCTGCCCAATCAATTTGTTAACGAAAACAATACCTTATCTCACTACGAAACAACCGGACCGGAAATTTTTAAGCAAACAGAAGGCAAAATTGATGTGTTCGTGGCTGGCATGGGTACTACCGGAACCTTAATGGGCACGGGCAGGTACTTAAAGGAAAAAAAGCCGGGGGTTAAAATTGTTGGGATTGAGCCAACTACCGGTCATACCATCCAGGGACTTAAAAATATGCAGGAATCCATTGTGCCTAAGATTTACCACCCAGAAGAACTGGATGATAAAATAACGGTTGAAGATGACGAAGCCTTCGAAATGACCAGATTGTTAGCCACAAAAGAGGGTCTTTTTGTAGGTATGTCCAGCGGCGCAGCCGTGGCCGGAGCCTTAAAAATAGCCAAAAATATGCGCCGGGGAACAGTGGTAGTTCTTCTTCCTGACCGGGGAGACCGTTATTTAAGTACCACTCTATTTAAATCTGTCTGTGGCAAGTGCCCTCCCTAAAACTTTTTTTGTCAAAGGAGTAAAAATTTTTTTGCGTCAAAAAGTACAGGTGCTTAATGCTGAAAGTATTCAACGGGCCTTAACCAGAATCGCCCATGAAATTATTGAACGAAATAATGGTACAGATATGTTGGCGTTAATTGGAATTAGAAGACGTGGCGTTCCGCTGGCCAACCGCCTGACCAGATACATCCGGGAAATTGAAGGGGCCGCCATACCGGTAGGTATTTTGGACATTACCCTTTACCGCGACGACCTTACCACCCTTAACAGTCAGCCAGTGGTGAGGCGGACGGAAATTCCTTTTGCGGTTACAGACAAGAAAATTGTTTTGGTTGATGATGTCATTTATACCGGTCGCACTGTTCGAGCAGCCCTGGATGCAATAATAGATTTAGGGCGTCCCCAGTCAATTCAACTGGCTGTTTTAATTGACCGGGGTCACCGGGAGTTACCCATCCGGCCTGATTACGTGGGTAAAAATGTTCCTACCTCCCGCCGCGAAGAAATTTTGGTGCGTTTGCAGGAAATAGACAAAGAGGAAAGCGTTCTTATTTTGGAAAGAGACTAATCATTAAGGTGATTACCAGGCTAAATGGCAAGTTATAACACCGTTAATATTACCCGACAAGAAGAAATTGCCCCGGGGTTTTATCTTTTAAGTTTTAAGCCTCCTTTTTTAGTTCGCCAGTCCCAGCCGGGGCAATTCGTTTATTTCCGTTGCGGCAATACTTATGATCCTCTTTTACCCCGTCCCTTTAGTATAGCAATGGTTAATGAGGAAAAGAATGAAGCAGCCATATTATACCAGGTGGTTGGACGAGGTACGGCGCTTTTGGCCCAAAAAAAAGAGCTTAATTGTTTAAATATATTAGGCCCTCTAGGCCGGGGTTTTACTTTACCCCCCTTAGGGCGGCCCTTCCAGCCCAAGCGCGGCCCTAAAGGGCTGGAGCAATTAGAAAGTTTTCCTCAATCCCCTTTACGCATCGCGGTTGTAGCCGGAGGGGTGGGAATTGCCCCTTTATTTTTTTTGCTTCAAAGGCTAAAAGACCTGCCTAACCTTATTATAGAAGTTTTAATAGGAGCACGTAACACTAAACAACTGCTTTTAAAGCCAGAAATTAAAAATTTATCTCCCCAAATTAAGCTGCGTCTGGCTACAGATGATGGTTCTTATGGCTATCATGGTCCCGTAACCGAAATGCTGTCAACCTTACTTAGTGCAAACAAGGTAGACCAGGTTTACGCCTGTGGGCCAGAAGCCATGTTAAAAACCGTAGCCAGGCTTTTGGCTAAATATAACCTGCCGGGAGAAGTTTCCTTGGAAAAGCAAATGGGTTGCGGGGTGGGCGCCTGTCTATCCTGTGTCTGCAAAACAAAAGGGGACAAGGAAAATTCTTTCCGGTATAGCCGGGTCTGTAAAGAAGGTCCTGTTTTTCCGGTCCATGAAGTCGTTTGGGAGGATTAATCTTTGGTAGCCATTGATTTAACCGTAGAAATAGCCGGCTTAAAGTTAAAAAACCCGGTTATTACCGCTTCCGGTACTTTTGGTTTTGGCCAGGAGTATGCTCCTTACGTAGACTTAAACCGGCTGGGGGCCATAACTGTTAAGGGCCTTACTTTACTCCCTCACCCCGGTAACCCGCCGCCCCGACTGGTAGAAACGCCCGCCGGCATCCTTAACGCTATTGGATTGCAAAACCCCGGCGTTGATTACTTTGCTGCCATAATTCTTCCTTACTTAAGTCAATTTAATGTTCCGGTAATTGTTAATATGGCGGGAGAAACAGTTGAAGAATACGCGGCCTTAGCAGCTAAACTAAGTAAATTAAATAATATCGCTGCGTTAGAAGTAAATATTTCTTGTCCTAACGTAAAAAAAGGGGGACTGCAGTTTGGCAGTGACCCGGCGGCCGCCGCAGAAGTTACCCGGGCGGTAAAAAATAACACCTGTTTACCCGTAATTGTTAAGCTATCTCCTAACGTCACCCGCATAGAAACTGTTGCCCAGGTGGTAGCCCAGGCCGGAGCAGACGCTCTTTCTTTGATTAACACCGTTTTAGGAATAGCCATAGATTTAAAAAAGCGCCGCCCTATCCTGGGAAATATCTTTGGGGGCTTATCTGGCCCGGCTATAAAACCAATAGCCCTAAGAGCCGTCTGGCAGGTTTTTAAAGAGGTATCCTTGCCTATCATTGGGATGGGAGGCATTTTTACCGCCCAGGATGCCTTAGAGTTTATTATGGCCGGGGCAAAAGCTGTTGCCGTAGGAACAGCAAACTTTATTAACCCGCGAGCCACAATAGATATTTTAGAAGGAATTGAAAATTACTTAAGGGAAAATAAGATTGAAAGACTTAGTGATTTGGTTGGTACGGCCCATTGTAAGTAGTAAAAATTATTTTTTATTATTTTTTATATAAAGAAGGAGAAAGATACAAGAAGTAGAATTATAATTACTATACGTAAGTACATTTCGTCATAACTAAAGAAATTCTTTATTTCAAGTATTTAAATTGTTTTTGTAATAATATAAACTTAAGGAGGTTATTGTAATTTATGAGGAAAGTTGCCATTATGGGTGTAGGAATGACCAAATTTGGTCCTACTGAAAAAAGTCAGGTAGAATTGTTTGCCGAAGCTGCCATGGATGCAATAAATACTTCAAACATTAAACCAAAAAACGTCCAGGCATTATTTCTCGGTAACGGGTTAGGGGATTTTGCAGAAGGTCAAGTAAATATGGCCAGTTTTTGCGCTAATGAAATAGGTCTACCGCCAGAAACAACGGCCATGAGATTTGAGGGGGCATGTGCTTCTGCCTCGATAGCAATTAAAAATGCCTTTTTGCTGGTGGCTTCCGGTGCTTATGACATTGTTATTGCCGGCGGCACAGAAAGAGCTTTGGCTTTAAGCACATCAATGGCTACACGTACATTCGCTATGGCTACTGACAGTAAATACGAAGAATTTAGTGGTTTAACTTTTCCTGGTGTTTTTGCCATGCTTGCTCACCTATACGCAGACAAGTATAATATTCCCTTACCCAAGCTTAAAGAAAGAATGGCTATGGTAGCGGTTAAAAATCATAAAAACGGCGCAAAAAATCCTAAAGCGCAATTTCAAAAAGAGATTACCGTAGAAACAGTATTAAAAAGTTTTGTCGTGGCCGACCCCCTCCAACTTTTTGATTGCTGTCCTTTTTCAGATGGAGCCGCCGCAATAGTAATAACCACTGACGAAATCGCTAAAAAACACGTTGAAAAACCAGTATATATTCTTGGCACCGGTCAGGGTTCCGCCGGCTCTTTGGGCAGGCAAAAAGACTATACCATAATGCCTTCCCGGATCGCTTCAGCAAAACAGGCTTATAAAATGGCAGGCGTAGGACCTAAAGATATTAACGTGGCAGAAGTACACGATTGCTTTACCATAGCCGAAATAGTCTTACTAGAAAATCTAGGATTTTATGATTTTGGTACGGCCAGTGAAGCCGTGGAAAAAGGCGAAACAGAAATTGGAGGAAAAATAGCCATCAATCCCTCGGGAGGTCTTAAGGCAAAAGGACACCCGGTTGGAGCTACTGGAGCAGCTCAGGTATACGAGATTGTAAAACAATTAAGAGGAGAGTGCGGCGCAAGACAAGTTGAAAACGCAAGGATAGGAATGACCGATACATTAGGTGGCGATGCAGGCACAATTGTAAATCTTATTTTAGGAATCTAAAAATAGGGGGTTTAATAATGTACAAATTAACTTATAAACAATATTTTGAAGCCCTTAAAGAAGGAAAGTTACTTGGGTTAAAATGCAATGATTGTAGTAGCTATACCGCACCGCCAAAATTATGCTGTGATAAATGCGGTAGTACAAATACTGAAGTAGTTACCTTAAGCGGAAAAGGGGTAATTAAAACTTTCACGGTAATTAGAGTTGCTCCAGAAGGTTATGACGCTCCTTATATTGTGGCCATAGCAGAACTAGAAGAAGGACCATGGTTAATGGGTAATATTGTTAATGTTGATCCGGATAAAGCTAAGATGGATAATATAATTGGTAAAAAGGTTACGGTAGGAGCAAAGGTCCTTCCTAAAATGAACTATACGCCTGACGAAGGGGTAACGCCGGCTTTTACTATCGCTGAATAATAAATTTTTTTATTAATAATTTGAAAAATAACCAGGGTAGAGCCTACCGTGGTTATTTTTTCGAAATAAAGAAGGAAAAATTAAAGTTAAGCTAGAATATTAAAAGAATAATTTTTTAAAGAATAATTTTAAAGAGCGATTTTAAGAGGGGGGAATAAATTGTACGAAACTATCTTGTTAGAACAAAAAGAAGCCGTGGGAATAATAACCCTTAACCGTCCTAAGAAGCTAAATGCATTAAACCGGAAAGTAGTAGCCGAGATGGGCACAGCCATAAAAAAATTCCATGATTCTAATGAAATTAAAACGGTTATTATTACCGGAGGAGAAAAGGTTTTTGGCGCAGGGGCAGATATTGATGAAATAAGTCAACTAAGCGTATTTGACAGTTACCTTTATTCAAGAGATATACATAACCTTTTTCTTGAAATCGAAAATCTTCCCAAGCCGGTCATTGCCGCCATTGGAGGTATTGCCTTAGGCGGCTGTCTTGAATTGGCTTTAAGCTGTGATGTACGCCTTGCCTCAGAAAAGGCAAGACTTGGTGTTCCAGAAATTAATTTAGGGCTTTTACCAGGAGCAGGTGGGACCCAACGTCTGCCACGCTTAGTTAATTCTGGCTGGGCTAAATGGATGCTTTTCTCAGGACAGCCCATAAGCGCTAACGAAGCATATCAAATAGGCTTGGTTCAAAAAGTTGTGCCTGAAGGGGAGGTGTTAAATGAAGCTACAAAAATAGCCGCAGAGTTTGCTAGTAAGCCAGGTTTGGCTTTAGCGACCATAAAAGATTTAGTAAATACTGGGATGGGGTTAGAATTACCTTCAGCGTTAAAATACGAATCTCGAGGTTTTGGGATGCTGTTTTCTACGGAAGATATGCACGAAGGAACAAAGGCATTTATGGAAAAACGCAAACCTCAATTTCGCAACCGTTAGGCTTTAAAATAAAAACTAGAGAGGGAGGTATAGTTAATGCGTAAAGTATGTGTAGCCGGGGTGGGTATGACAAAGTTTGGTAAGTCGGAAAAATCTAGTATCGAAATGTTTGCCGAAGCCGCTATGGAAGCTATTATTGGGTCAAATATTAAACCGAGTGATATTCAGTGTTTGTATTTAGGTAATGTTTTTGGTGATTTTGAAGAAGGCCAAGCCCTTATGGCTCCTTACGCGGCTAGAGAAATAGGTCTTTCTGTGGGAACACCATCCTTAAGGTTTGAAGGAGCCTGTGCCAGTGCTTCAATGGCCATCAGGGATGCTTTTGTTGCTGTAGCGGGCGGTTTTTACGATGTGGTTTTAGCCGGAGGTACGGAAAGGGAACTAGCAATGGGTACACCTTTAGCTACCAGAACTTTTAACATGGCTACTGAACAATATTATGAAGGTATGACAGGTCTTACCTTTCCAGGTGTCTTTGCTATATTAAGTCGTTTATATTCTAAAAAATACGGCATTCCTTTATCTAAACTTAAAGAGAGAATGGCTATGGTAGCCGTTAAGAACCATAAAAACGGGGCTAAAAATCCTTTAGCCCAGTTCCGTAAAGAAATTACAGTGGAAGAGGTATTAAGCGGCCCAATGATTGCTGAACCTTTACAGCTTCTTGATTGTTGCCCCTTTACTGACGGAGCAGCGGCAATTATAATAACCACCGAAGAAAAAGCTAAAAAAATGGTGGAAAAACCTGTATATATCTTGGGGGTAGGTCAAGGCTCGGGAGCCCCTTTATATAGACAAAAAGATTTTACGTTAATTGAGTCTAGAGTAGCTGCCGCAAAAACAGCTTATGCCATGGCCGGTATTGAACCAAAAGATATAGACGTAGCAGAAGTTCATGACTGCTTTACCATTGCTGAAATCGTAGCTACTGAATGCCTAGGCTTTTTTGACTTTGGCACTGCCAGTGAAGCTGTGGAAAAAGGCGAAACCCAAATAGGCGGCCGGATTCCCATTAATCCTTCTGGTGGTCTTAAATCTAAGGGTCACCCCATTGGCGCTACTGGCGCTGCCCAGGCTTACGAAATAGTTAAGCAATTAAGAGGAGAGTTTGTGGAGCGGGGCACCCAGGTGGAGGGAGCAAAGATTGGCCTTACTGATACTTTAGGCGGAGATTCAGGTGTTATTTGTAATATACTTTTTGGAATTAAAGGTTAAAGGAGGATAAAAATGGTAACCTATAAATTACCTCATAAAGAATTTAACGAAGCCTTGAAAAGCGGAAAACTAATGGGATTTAAGTGTAACAGTTGCGGTGCATATACTTGCCCACCAAAGATTAACTGCAATGAGTGTGCCAGTATGGATATGGTAGTGGTGGAATTTAAAGGGAGAGCAGAAATAAAAAGTTATACAATTATAAGGGTAAGCCCAGAGGGCTTTGAAGGCGTAGTACCTTATATTGTAGCTTTAGCTCAACTAGAAGAAGGACCTAATTTAGTGGGAAATCTTGTTGGTGTTGACCCAGATAAAGTTACGGATGAAATAATAGGAAAAAAGGTTAAAATAGGCTGTAAACCAGCTCCTCCTAATGTAAAATACTGTGGACCGATTGGCAAAGATGGCAAACTCACACCGGAGATGGTGGCAATAACCTTTTCCTTAATGTAAAATTTAAATAAATGAGGGTAAATACAACAAAGAAATTAAAAATATTATAACTTGGGCATGTTGTATTTACCCTCGCTAGCCGTGATGTAAAAAGGGTCGGATGGATGAGGCCCGCAAAAAAACTATCCTTAAAAACATTATCCCAGCCTTAAGCTTAAAAGAGGCCAAAAATGTTGACCTGGTAGTTGAAGCAGCAATTGAAAATATGGAAATTAAAGGGAGAATCTTTAAAGAACTTGATGAAGTTTGCCCTCCCCATACCATTCTGGCGACTAATACTTCTACTTTAACCATTACCGAAATAGCTGTTTTTACCAAAAGACCGGAAAAAGTTATTGGCATGCACTTTATGAATCCTGTTCCTGTCATGCAATTAGTAGAAGTTATTCGGGGTTTAGCTACCTCTGATGAAACTTATGAGGTAATTAAAGCTATGAGTGAAAAAATGGGTAAAACACCCGTCGTGGTTAATGATTCCCCAGGATTTGTGTCTAACCGCGTACTTATGCCTATGATTAATGAAGCTATTTATTGTGTATATGAGGGCATTGGTACCCCTGAAGCCGTAGACGCAGTAATGAGACTGGGCATGAACCATCCCATGGGTCCATTAGCTTTGGCTGATTTAATCGGACTAGATACCACTTTATACGTAATTGAAATTCTTTATAAGGGCTTGGGAGACTCTAAATACCGACCCTGCCCATTATTACGTAAATATGTAGCCGCAGGTTGGTTAGGCCGCAAAACAGGCCGTGGTTTTTATAAATATGACAAATAAAAAATAAAGAAAGGATGATATTAAGTGGATTTAGGAATAAAAGGAAAGGTAGCGGTAGTAACAGGTTCGGCCAGAGGAATCGGTAAGGCTATTGCTTCGGTTATGGCCGAAGAAGGAGCATTGGTAGTCATTGCTGATGTTAATGTGGAAGGAGCTGTCCAAACAGCTACCGAGCTAAAGAATAAAGGGCTAAAAGCAGTGTCTGTAAAGTTAAATATTGCTAATTATAACGAGGTAGTAGAAGCATTTAGTTCTATAACCAAAGAATTAGGTCCTGTTGACATTCTAGTTAACAATGCTGCTATTACCACTAACACAGCCCAAGTGCGGGATATGACTCCCGAAGCCTGGCAAAACGAAATTGCCATTAACTTAAGCGGCGCTTTTTACTGTGTAAAACAGGTAATTAAATCTATGCTAGAGCGTAAGTGGGGCCGGATCGTAAGTATTTCTTCCGTGGCCGGTATTTTAGGTGGATTTGGTCAATGTAGCTATTCGGCCAGTAAAGCAGGTATAATTGGCCTTACCAAAACCATTGCCCTAGAAGGAGCCAGGGCTAATATTACCGCAAACGCAGTGGTGCCTGGAGTTATAGCTACTGATGCATATTACGCTATTCCTGAAAAAATGCGGGAGCGGATTTGTAAAATAGTAAGCATGCAACGACCTGGTGAACCGGAAGACATCGCCAATGCAGTAGCTTTCCTGGCTTCAGAAAAAGCTAAATATATTACCGGCACCACCCTCATTGTATCCGGGGGAACTGACCTTTTTGTTTTTTAAAATTATCTTAAAATTAAGGTATTTATAAAAATGGAAAATAATGAAGAATTTTACTCAACGGTAAAAAAGAGATTTACCTTTCCTAAAAGTGAAGGACGTAATAAAGTTTGTTCTTTAAAAGAGGCTGTAAAAAAATATATTAAACCCAGAATGGCAATTCACATAACCCAAACGGGGGTAAGGTGGCCTACCGCTGCTATATTTGAGATTGTCCGTCAGTTTTGGGGCACAAAACCTGAGTTTACACTTATTGGTATTTCAATGAACCATCCTCAGGCGGCACTTGTTCACGCAGGGCTAGTAAAAAAGCTTATTACCACCTATTGTGGCGATCCGTATTTTACGCCTGCCCCTAACGGAGTTTACCAACGGGCTTATTTAAGTAACCAGGTTGAAATAGAAAACTGGACCATTCTAACCCTGCCTTTACGCCTTAAAGCCGCAGCCATGGGTCTTCCAATGACCACTACTAAGTCAATAATTGGGAGCAGTATGGCCGAAGAAAATAAAGGGTCGTTTTTAGTGGGCGAGGACCCCTTTGGCTCTGGTGAAAAAATTGGGATAATGGCGGCTCTTTACCCCGATTTAAGTATTGTACATGGCTGGGTCGCTGATTGTTACGGCAATACTATCATACTCCCACCCCTGGCGGAAAATACATACGGAGCCATGGCCAGCAAAAACGGAGCTATTGTAACCGTAGAAAAAATTGTAGATACAGACTACATAAGAAAAAATGCTCACCTAGTAGCCCTACCCGGGGACTATGTAAGGTGTGTGTGTGAAGTACCTTTTGGCGCCCATCCGGCCGGCCTAACCAATATTGGTTTACCTGATTTTCCAGGCTATGCGGAAGACTACGAATTTGTAAATGAAGCAAGGTTAGCGGCTAAAAGTCCAGAAAATTTCGATAAATGGGTAAACAAGTGGGTTTTGTCCTGCCAGAACCACGAAGCTTATTTAAAAAAATTAGGCCCAGAAAGAATTTTGGCCCTTAAAGGCAAGAGTCATTCTGATGCCTGGGGTTATGATTTTAGCTTCTCTTTGGAAAATGCTACTTCCAAACCATATACCCCTTTAGAAATGACACTGGTTGCCGGAGCAAGAAAAATAAGAGAGAAAATTAAAGCTAAGAATTACCATACAATACTAGCCGGGGCAGGGATTGCCAATTTAAGTGCCTGGCTTGGTTATTATGGCTTAAAAAATGAAGGGTACGAAATAGCTTTAATGGCTGAAGTGGGCCTTTACGGTTATAATCCACGGCCTTTTGACCCGGCTCTTTTTAACCAAAGAAACTTTTACACTTGCAAAGCGCTAACTGATAGTCATCACGTTATGGGTATATACATGGGCGGAGCTAACAACCAGTGTATTGGGGTAATTGGTATTGGCGAAGTAGACAAATACGGAAATATTAACACCACCAAAATTCCAGGTCAGACCTATATTGCTGGTTCTGGTGGAGCAAACGACATTGCCAGCAGTGCCCAGGAAATATTGGCCATAGGAACGCAACATAAAACAAGATTTTTAGAAAAAGTTTCTTACGTTACTTCACCAGGAAAAAAAGTAAAAACCCTTGTTTCAGACTTAGGTATTTTTGAAAAATTACCCGGTGAAGAAGAATTTACCTTAATTGCCTGTCTGCCAGATAAAAAATCTTCCTCAATTCAGGAAAGCATTAATAAAATTACCGGACAATGTAGCTGGGACTTAAAAATCAAATCTGATATCCAAATGTTTTCACCACCAACAAAAGAGGAAATAATGGGGTTGCGTATTTTTGATCCCCAACATTATTTTCTTAAACTCTAAAAATTAAAATTATTTCCAAGGGAGGGTATTAAAATGGAACTGGAGAATAAAGCCGAAAGTTTAATCCTTGAAGCGCAAAAAGCATTAACGGCTAAATATTATGCTGAAGCATACCGGTTATTCCAAGAAGCTTTGGGAATATACAAGCAACTTAACCAACTAGAAAAAGTAAGCCAATATCATCAGGAAGTGGAAAAAATTAAAAAAGAAACCATCTCGTATGCTCCCTTGCCGGCTATAGACTATCACGCCCATCCCTTTTTTGTTTCCGAAATAAAGAAAAACCCTTCTCTTTTTATGGCGGCAAGACATTTTCGCTTAAAAATGGAGAGCGTACCCCAAGACATTGATGACTTAATTAAACACATGGACGAAGCCAATATTGAAAAAGCCGTAATAATGACCCTGGATACTTCGGCTAGTGACCACTGGGCCTTTAAAGCTAAAGCTCTTACTAATGACGACATTGCCCGTATGGTACAGCAATATCCCAATCGTTTAATAGGTTATGGCTCGGTCGATCCCAGGCGCCCGGATGCGGTAGAAGAAACGGAAAGGTGCGTTAAAGAACTAAAGTTCAAAGGGATGAAATTTCATCCTTCCGCCGTAGGGATATTTCCCAATGATGAAAAGTACTTTTATCCCATTTATGAAAAATGTGTTGAATTAGGAGTGCCGGTACAAAGTCACTCTGGAACAACTGGTTTATACTTTACTAAAATTAAACATACCATGCCTATTTATTATGATGATGTAGCGGTAGATTTTCCGACGCTAAAACTCGTACTTTTACATTTTGGCATTGGGGGTTGGTATGAACAAGCTATGTCGGTAGTTTTTCGTCATCCTAATGTTTATCTTGACCTTTCCGGAGCCTCACCCCGTATTATTCCCCAGGGTTTAATTCAAGCCGCCAATACCCCTTTTTATCAGAATAAAATTATTTTTGGCACTGATTACCCGTTTGTAGGGATGGCCCAGTGGTTTAACACTTTTAACAAAATAATGCCGGATGTCTGGACAGAAGAAACCAAGAAAAAAGTTTTTCGGGAAAATGCACTTAGCCTACATGTTAATCCTCCGTTTTCTCCCTTCGAAGTATTGAAAAGCGAAGGAATGGAATTACCACCTGGCGTAAGAAGATAAGTTTTTTTAACTGAAAAAGGTTTAATTTTTAAAATTTTAAAAATATAATTACAAGAAAGGAGTGGGTAAAATGCGATTTAAGGACAGGGTAGTTTTAATTACCGGTGCGGGCAGAGGAATTGGTAAAGTTACCGCTCAAAAGTTTGCTTTAGAAGGGGCTAAGGTTGTTATATGTGACATTAACGAAGAATTTGCCCGGACCGCCTGCGAGGAAATAAATAATCAAGGGGGACAAGCTATTTATCAAGTTGGGG
The DNA here is from genome assembly GCA_002402825.1 of Firmicutes bacterium UBA4795. GTDB lineage: Bacteria > Bacillota > Desulfotomaculia > Desulfotomaculales > Nap2-2B > SCADC1-2-3. Next base: position 96,880 of record DHGP01000028.1, on the reverse strand, counting down.
ATATTACTAAAACAGAAGAGGTTAAAAAAATTGTTACTAATGTAACAAATGCTTTTGGGACAATTCATATTTTAGTAAATAATGCTGGAGTAGTAAAAGACCTGCTACTAAAAAATATGAACGAAGAAGATTGGGATTTAGTGGTAGATACTTGTCTTAAAGGGGCTTTTCTTTGCTCTAAATATGTATCCCCTTATATGGTCAACCAAAATTACGGCAAAATTATAAATATTTCTTCCCGCGCCTACCTTGGCAATCCAGGGCAGGCCAACTATTCTTCAGCCAAAGCTGGTATTATTGGTCTTACTAAAGCCTTGGCTAAAGAACTAGGAAGATATTCTATTAATGTAAACGCGGTGGCGCCGGGTCTTACCGAAACCGAAATGTTAAGAAAACATCCTAAGTATGAAATGATTAAAGAAAGAGCAGCCAAAGAAACCCCTCTTCCCCGCATTGGATACCCGGAAGATGTGGCTAATGCCATAATGTTTTTTGCTTCTGATGAAGCGTCTTACATCACTGGAGACGTTTTGCACGTGACCGGGGGCCGCTTTGGTTAAAGTAGGAGCGTTAAATTTAATGCCCCTACTGAATAGTTAAAAGAATTTAAATTTATATAAGTGGAGATGAAATAATGACTAAAGAAGGAAAAATGATAATACCCCTTACCGAAGGGTTGTATACCTTGCCTTCGTCACCATACGAGAAACCACAATTAATTGGCAGTAAATGTATTAATTGTGAAGAACTCTTTTTTCCCAAAAAAGAAAAGAGACTTTGTATTCATTGCCAACAAATGACCTTAGAAGAGGTAAAATTAAGCCGGCAGGGTAAAATTGCTAGCTTTACCATAGTCCTACAGCCACCAGCCGGGGGATTTTATCACGGTCCGGTGCCTTATGCGTACGGTTACGTAGATTTACCGGAAGGAGTAAGAGTAGAAACCCAGTTTACTGGTGACTTTAACGCTTTAGAAATAGGCGGGGACGTAGAACTAGTTATTGAAAAACTTTACGAAGATGCGGAGGGTAATGAATTTGTAACTTATAAATTTAAGCTGTTAAAAGAGCAGGAGTAAGTACGATTAAATAAGAAAGGAGGTCTTTTAAACCATGCGACCACTAAATGAGATGAGAGAAGTTGTGATCGGTGGGGTTGGTATTACCAAATGGGGTTTCTACGAAAATGCCGAGTGGTATGATTTTGGCAGTGAGGCTATATTAGCTGCCTTAAAGAATGCGGAAATGGAATGGAAAGACATTCAGGCTGCCTTTTGCGGCAGTGTATATCAGGGAACAGGTTCTGGCCACCAGGCAATTAAAGAAATAGGATTAACCGGCATCCCTATTGTTAATGTAGAAAATGCCTGTTCCAGTTGCGCCTCAGCCTTCAGGCTTGCTTATCAAATGGTAGCCGCTGAAATTTACGATATTGTTCTTGCTGTAGGGATGGAAAAAATGCCGCGCGGCCCCATACCCAGCACGGCTTTTCGCCCCTGGGAATTAAAATTGGGATTTAATGTTCAACCAGCCAATTACGCCAATATTGCAGTCCAATATATGAAAAAAACGGGGGCCACAATAGAAGATTTTTCCATGGTAACCGTAAAAAATCGCCGTCATGGGGCTTTAAATCCAAACGCCCGTTTTCAAAAACCAGTTACGTTGGAAGAAGTTATGAATTCACGCCTGGTTGCCACCCCTTTACGTTTACTGCACTGTTGCCCGCTGGCCGACGGAGCGGCAGCATTTATTCTTTGCAGTAAAAACAAGCTTAAATCAAAATATAAAGTTATTACAGTAGCCGCTTCAACTCTTACCTCTGGTATTTATGGTGAAGGGTACCCCCCGGCCGACCTTATCCCCAGTCTTAAATATCCACCGGCCATGTCTCTAACGGAGCTTTCGGCCAAACAAGCCTATGAAGTTGCCGGGTGCGGACCGGCGGATATTAACGTAGTGCAGGCATATGATACCATGGCTCCAGCCGAGTTATGGGATCTTGAAGAGCTTGGTTTTTGCAAACCAGGAGAAGCGCCTCACTTACTGAGGGAAGGGGTATTTGACCTTAATGGAAAGATTCCGGTAAACACAGACGGTGGGCTTATGTCTAGAGGACACCCCTTAGGAGCTACTGCTGGCGGACAAATATACGAAATTGTTTTACAGCTAAGAGGGCAAGCTGGCCCAAGACAAGTTAAGGACGCCAAAGTTGGTCTGGCTCACGCTATGGGAGCAGGTCCAAATAGCGCCGTAACTATTTTAAAGTGCTAGTTTTAACCATGTAGGGACGTTAAATTTAACGTCCCAACACTAATTAAGGCTAAAGAATCTTCTTAATAAGGAGGGGAAATATGGATTTTGACTTAAACGAGGAACAAAAAATGTTAAAAACTAATGTTCGAAGGTTCCTGGAAAAAGAAATTCAACCTTTAGTGGAAGAATATGAAAATAAATCTATTCCCATCACCAAAGAGGTTATTAAAAAAGTGCTTCCTTTTGGTTTTATTGGCGGTCTTCTCCCTGAAGAAATTGGGGGTGGTAATCTTGATCACATCACCTATTTTTTAATGATTGAAGAATTGTCGCGGGTGTGGCCTTCTTTACGGGCAGCGGTCAGTACTTCCAACATGGTTTTAACCCACATTTACGAGTCAGGAACAGAAAAACAAAAAGAAAAATTTATTGAACCTTTATTAAAAGCAGATAAAGTTGGTTTTTTTGCTTTAACCGAGCCAAATGTTGGTTCCGATACTTCAAGTATTGAAATGACTGCCATTTTAAAAGAAAACCGTTGGGTTTTAAACGGTACCAAAACATTTATCACTAACGGCATGGAAGCAGACATGGGTATTTTATTTGCCCAAACAGACAAAACAAAGGGAAGCAAAGGGATTACCGCTTTTATTGTTGACCGCACAGAAACAACCTATAAAGCCAGGCCAATTGAAAAAATGGGTATGCACAGCTGCCCAACCGCTGAATTATTTTTTGAAGATAGTATAGTGCCCCAAGAAAATATACTGGGTGAGGTCGGTCAAGGTCTTAAACTGGCCGGAAAAATGTTAAACTTTGCCCGGGCCCTGGTGGCTTTTATTTGTACTGGTGTAGCCCAAGCCTGCGTTGATGCTTCGATAAAGTACGCTAAGGAACGCATTCAGTTTGGCCGGCCAATTGGTAGTTTTCAGCTTATTCAGAGCCATATTGCTGATATGCTAACCTTAACTTCATCCATGCGCTTACTTGGCTTGCAAGCCGCTTATCTCTTAGATAAAGGATTGCCCTGCCAAAGAGAAGCTTCCATGGCCAAATTGTTTGCCACGGAAAAGGTTTTACGAGTGGCGGAAAAAGCCATGCAAATCCACGGGGGTTACGGATATTCACGTGAATTTCCCGTTGAACGGTATTACCGTGATATTCGTCATTTTACGATAGCCGAAGGGACTAACGAAATACAACGTTTAATTATTGGGCGCGATGCCTTAGGTATTTCTGCCTTTAAATAAATAGCGTTAGGGCGTTAAATTTAACGCCCCTACTTTAAAAAAGGGAGTTGGCCACTCATGTTACCGTTAGCCGGAATAAAAGTAATTGAGCTAGCCAATATGTTACCGGGACCTTTTTGTACTCTGATTTTAGCTGATTTAGGGGCCGAGGTAATTAAAATAGAAAGACCACCCCTGGGAGATCCCATAAGGGAAATTATGCCAGGTGCTTTTGAATCCATAAACAGAAATAAAAAAAGCTTATGCCTGGATTTGAAGGATGATAAAGCAAAAGAGGTTCTAACCAACTTAATTAAGCAAAGTGATGCTCTTATAGAAGGTTTCAGGCCAGGGGTGGCGGATAAATTAGGTTTTGGATATGAAAAAGTAAGAGTTTTTAACGAAAGAATAATCTATTGTTCTATTTCTGGGTACGGACAAAGTGGGCCTTATGCTTCTTTACCTGGGCACGACGTAAACTATTTAGGGGTAAGCGGAGTTTTAAGTATCAGCGGGGACCCTCAAGGGCCCCCCGCTCCTTGGGGAGGGGTACAGATTGCTGATTTATGCACCAGTATGTACGCTGCTCTAAGTATTACCGCTTCTTTGCTGGCTAGGGAAAAATCTGGCCAGGGCGATTACCTTGACGTAAGCATGGCCGATTGTCTTTTGTCCTGGGCAGGGCCGCGGTTAGGAGAGTATTTTAGCCGGGGCAAACCGGTAAAAGGAAAATTTATGAACCGAGGAGCTTATGGGGCATTTCAAACTAAAGACGGAAAGTATCTCGCCCTTGCCTGCGTGGAAGATATTTTTTGGAAAAATTTATGTCGTTTATTAGAGCGGGAAGATTTAGCCCAAAAGAAAGAATATCAAAGCTGGTCAGGGAGAAACGCGCACGCAAATGAAATTAATTCTATTTTAAGTAAATATTTTTTAGAAAAAGATAGAGCTGAGTGGATGACCCTGTTAAAAAACGCTGATATTCCTTGCAGTCCGGTAAATTCTTTTGAAGAACTTAACCATGACCCCCAAATAAGCTCAAAAGACCTTATTCATTATCGTAATAATATCCCGCTGGTTACCTTTCCGGTTAAATTTGCCAAAATAAAACCAGAAAAAATAAAAACGGCTCCTAAATTAGGAGAACATAACCCGGAAATTTTGGTCAGTTTAGGTTATAAGGAAAATATCTTGCAAATTTAAGTTTATTAAAAACACAAAAGGCACCCTTCTTACAGGTGCCTTTTGTGTTTTTTTTATTTTATGGGTTATTGTTAGGCGGGGTATCAATGCATCTTAAGGGGGTAACTTTATTTCTGCGGCCTGGCCTTTTAACCGGAGCCTCAGCAGTGGTCACTTCTAAATAAAATATCTTATCCGGATGACAAAAAACATTGACTATCCCGCGTTCCGGTTCAGTTAACCATATCCCTCTAAACTCAAGCATTTCTCCCAATAAATCCATATTCACTTTGTAAGGACCGTCTAGTACCTCCAATTCCCACCCTTGAATACTCACTACTAGTGTTTTAGAGCCATGCGAATTCTCCATCATTATCATTATTTACCTTTCTTATTTTACTTTTTCATTTGGCGAAGTTTTTGTACCCGTTCACTGATTGGCGGGTGCGTGCTGAACAAACGAACCAAAGACCCTCCAGACAAGGGATTTACAATAAACATGTGGGAAGCCGCCGGGTTAACTTCCATGGGAACTTGGTGGGCGGCCCTTTCTAATTTCAGCAAAGCGTTTGCTAAACCATCTGACTGACCGGCAATACGGCTGCCCGTAGCATCGGCTTGAAATTCCCGGGCGCGTGAAATAGCCAGTTGGATTAAGGTAGCTGCTAACGGAGCTAAAATAACCATTAGAAGCATCCCGATTAAACCTAAAATGCCGCCGCCATCATCGTCATCGCCACCGCCAAAGATTAAGCCCCACTGCAGCACATTAGCAATCATGGTAATGGCCCCGGCTATTATAGCCGCAATACTGCCAATTAGAATATCCCGGTTTTTAATATGCGCCAGCTCGTGGGCAATAACTCCTTCTATTTCTTGCCGGTTAAGGATTTGCCTTAACCCATCAGTAACGGCTACAACAGCGTGTGCAGAATTACGTCCCGTAGCAAAGGCATTTGGCTGCATGGAAGGTATATGATAGACACGCGGCATAGGTAACCCTGCCTGTTGGGAAAGATGGCGAATCATATCGTAAATTTCCGGGGCTTCATGTTCGGCCAGGGGCTTGCTTCGCGTCATACTAAGGGCAATTTTATCGCTAAAGTAGTAACTAAAAAAGTTTAGCCCCACGGCAATGATAAAAAACAAAATTGCCCCTGATTGCCCGAGAATTAATTTACCTATTAAAACCAATAAGATAGTAAGAAGACCCATTAACAACCAGGTTTTAAAATTATTCACTCTATACAAGCACCTCCTGCAATTGTCCTTAGGTAACACTAATCACAGTTTAAATTTTCGCTATAACTATTTTTATTATAAAAAAGTAACGGCCTCAAAGCAAGGATAACGTAAAAAATAATCTCCTTGGAATAAACCGGTATTTTTTTACCTTTAAAGTGTTAGTTTATCTTGCAAAAAATTTATAGTTATGCTAAAATTAATAGAAGGTATGTGTAGGGAAATTCTTAATATGTAGAAAAATATTAATTTGTGCGGCAGTGGCGGAATTGGCAGACGCGCAAGATTCAGGTTCTTGTGGGCAGTGCGCCCGTGGGGGTTCAAGTCCCTCCTGCCGCACCAGTTTTTTAAAAATGTTCAGGCAATAGCTTTAAGGTAAGTTTTACCACCAGGCTTAAGCCCATTTAAAGACCAAAATCACGTATAGTGAATATCGAATCTACTTTAAGGCCCATATTTTCAATTTTTTCTGTTCCTCCTTCCAACCGGTCCACCAGAACAATAATTTTAACTACCGGGCAGCCTATATCTTTTACTGCTTCAATAGCTCTGATTATTGAACTTCCAGTGGTAAGAACATCATCTAAAATTACTACCCGATCGGAGGACAGGAGTTTCGGCCCTTCAATAAGTCTTTTTTCCCCATGCTCCTTAGCTGCTTTACGAACAATAAATAATTTTAAATTTAAGCCTTCAAGGTAGCAAATAGGGGCTAGTGAACCAACGATGGGATCAGCCCCTATTGTAAGACCTCCTACAGCCTGTATATTTTTATCCTTAATTTTTTCAATAATAACTTTTGCTAAGACGTATGCCCCCAAAGGATGGAGCGTTACCTGTTTTCCATCAAAGTAATAACTACTTTCTTTTCCGGACGAAAGAACAAATTTGCCAAATTTAAAAGAACGTTTTTTTACCAGTTCGTATAAAGTTTTTCGGTAATTTGAGCTTGAATTAAGCTTAGTTTTACTAATTTCATTAGCCATTTTGCCTAAACTTTACCTTATATTTTGTAACTATTCAGGTAGGCACAGAGATCCAAAGGAAAATGAAAACGTATAGAGATCTGCAAGTCTGGCAAAAAAACTTTGTGCCTCCGTGCCTTTGCCCCTATGAACCTGAGTAGTTACTATATTTTTGCTTTTTATTTTAACTATCCATTTACTAATTAATGTGTTGTTATTATATTTATTTTTATTATTTTAAGCAATATCTTTGCGTTTAATTTTAAATTTTTAAAGTAATTTTATTTTCTGAATAAAGAAATTACTTCTTGACTTTAAGAGTTTATTAAACTAAATTATAGTCATACGTTTTGAAGGGAAACACAGTAATATGGATAGAATTTGGGCTCCGTGGCGCTCAGAATACGTGGCTAAGGAAATTCCGTCATACTGTATTTTTTGCGCTAAATTGCAAGTTGATAATGATGAAGATAATTATGTTCTTTTACGGGCCAATAAAGTTTTTGTAGTATTAAACCTTTACCCTTATACAAATGGACACTTAATGGTGGCCCCAAAAAGACACGTTAGTGAATTGACCGCTTTAGAACAAGATGAAGCGATGGAAATTATTCAATTAACCCAAAAATTTGTTCAGTTATTAAAACTAGTTTTTAAACCAGAAGGTTTTAATATAGGCGCCAACCTGGGCAAAGTTGCAGGAGCTGGAGTACCTGATCATTTCCACATCCATATTGTCCCCCGCTGGCGGGGGGACACTAATTTTATGACCGCCATAAATAATACTCGGGTAATTTCAGAGGGAATAAAGGTAACGTACCGTAAGCTTAAAGAAACATTAAAAAATATGTAAAAAACAGATTAAAAATAAAAAAGGGGAGGATTATATTTGACTACACCACTTAAAGGATGCAAAGTTTTAGATCTTACCCAATGGTTACCGGGACCATATTGTTCCATGTTTTTAGCAGATTTTGGGGCTGAAGTAATAAAAGTGGAACAACCAGGCTCGGGTGACCGTTTACGCTGGGAAACACCAATGATAAAAGACATAAGCGGCAAGTTTTTAGTTGTAAACCGGAATAAGCAAAGTATAACCCTTAATTTAAGAGTAGAAAAGGGACAAGAAATTTTTCACCAATTAGTAAAAGAATCAGATGTAGTCATAGAGGGATTTCGGCCAGGGGTGGCCATACGTTATAAAGCAGATTACGATACCTTAAAACAAATTAACCCGCGTTTAATTTACTGTTCCATCAGTGGCTACGGACAGGATGGGCCATACGCACAATTTCCGGGACACGATATTAATTACCTTGGTTACGCTGGTGTTCTGGGAATGGTTGGTCAACAGGGAGAAGCTCCTGCCTTATCCGGGGTACAGGTAGCGGATATTGGAGGAGGTACCTTAATGGCCACAATAGGTGTTCTTTTAGCCTTACTAGCCCGGCAACAAACAAATAAAGGTCAGTTTGTAGATATTTCTATGCTGGATGGTGCTGTTGCCTGGTTGCCTGTATTAGCCGGTACATATTTTGCAGACAACATTACACCCGAACGGGGTAAAACCTGGTTAACCGGAAAATACGCTTATTATGACGTTTACGAAACTAGCGATGGCCAATACATTACGCTTGGAGCAGTTGAACCTCATTTTTGGGCTAACCTGTGCCGTTTCTTAGAAAAAGAAGAATTAATCCCTTTGCACTCAGTTGACGAAAAACAAGACGAAATCCGGAGTATCATCCAGGCAGAATTTAAGAAAAAAAACAGAGATGAATGGGTAAAAATTTTTAAAGAAATTGATACTTGTGCCGGACCGGTATATAGCTTACCAGAGGCCTTTAACGATCCTCAAGTACTCCACCGCAAAATGGTTTTCGAAATGGAGCATCCTCAGTTAGGGACAATTAAACAGTTAGGTTTTCCTATTAAACTGTCTGATACGCCAGCTGAAGTAAAATTACCACCGCCCGAATTAGGTGAACATACTGAATCTATTTTATTGCGCCTGGGGTATACTAAAGAAGATATTGATAATTTTAAAAAAGATGGTATAATTTAATAAAAACGTAAAGTTTAACTCCTAAGTTATGCTTTTAAGATTTAATTTAAGTTGGGGACAGTATAAGTATTTTTTTACGTACCCCACTTTTTTATCTTTAACTTATTTATTTTATAATTATTAATTATGTTATGATGCAAAAAAGTAGAGCTAACTTATTCTTTACTAGAAAGGATGATAATAATGACCAAAGAAGGTGAAGAAATGGCCAATTATTTAACCCACGTAGGAAATATGTTTTACCAGTTACAAGAATATAAAAAAGCGATTAAATTTTACGAGCAGGCCATAGAATTTATGCCCGAACTAACCACAGCCTGGTTTAATAAAGGCTCGGCCTTTTTGTATTTAAAAAAACATGAGGAAGCTCTTATTTGCTTTGAAAAAGCGTTAAATATAGACCCTAATCACACTTTAGCCTGGAATGGGAAAGGGTCTGCTTTACTGGAGCTAAAAAGATATGAAGAAGCCATTCAATGTTTTGACATAGCCATATCTATCACTCCTGACTTAACTCTCATTCTTTATAATAAAGGTTCAGCTTTATTAGCCAAGGAAAAATATGAAGAAGCCATTCAATGTTTAGACCTGGTAACTAATAAAGAACCTAGTAATTGGGTTGCCTGGAATAATAAGGGGGTTGCTTATTATAATTTAAAAAAGTACCCTGAGGCTTTAGAATGTTTTGACAAATCTTTAGATATTAACCCTGATTTTCTTAAAGCTTTAAGCAATAAAGGTTATATTTTAACCTACTTTAAAAGATACGAAGAAGCTTTGGGCTGTTTTGACAAAATATTAGAGCTGGCTCCTCACGTGGAACCCTCTTATTATGAGCCATTTGAAAAGTCTGCGCTAGTTTGTAAAAAAAATATAATCCGGGAAATCCAAACGATGATTAGCCAATCTTTAGAATAAATACGCTATAATTACGGCAAAGCATATAGAAGCTTTTTTAGCCATTGATAATTTTTAACGGGGCTTCCTGGGCCAGTGTATATTGCGCGGAAGAAAGGTTTAAGTTTTCCCATTTGCCGCATTTAGACCCCCACCGGCTAATTAGCTCGTCCTGAATATACAATTCGTTAACCTCACAATTATTGGCACAATCAGCGCAGATAAAGCTGCGCGGGCGGCAGGTAAAGCTTGTAACGGCATAAATACCCCTAAAAGTAGTCTGACGCGGGCGGGCTAGCATTTCCTTTTTGGCTATTAAAGCCGCTCCTAAAGCCCCCATAACCTTATAATACTTCGGGACAATAACGGGCATTTTAAGTTTAGTTTCAAAGGCCGCCCGAATACCAATATTTGCGGCTACCCCGCCCTGAAAAAGAACCATGGCTTCAATCTTCCGGTTGCGGGCTACATTGGTCAGATAATTGCTCACCAGGGCCAGGCATAAACCAGCAATTAAATCTTCTTTGGGGTAGCCCATTTGTTGTTTATGAATTAAATCTGATTCCGCAAATACTCCGCAACGTCCGGCTATACGTACCGGGCTTTTAGATTTTAAGGCTAGTTCGCCAAATTCTTCAATGGGGATACCTAAACGGGCTGCCTGGTGATCTAAAAAAGAACCTGTACCAGCTGCACAAACCGTATTCATATTAAAACCGGTGGAAACCCCCTGGTTTAAAAAAATTATTTTTGAGTCCTGACCACCAATGTCAATTACCGTGCGCACTTCCGGGGCAACAAAGCGCGCGGCCGTGGCGTGAGCCGTAATCTCATTTTTTACCACATCCGCCCCCACCATTATGCTGGCCAAATGTCTTCCGGAGCCGGTAGTTCCTACTCCTGATATTTCCAGGTTAGAACCTACCTTTTCCCTTAACTGGCGAAAGGCACTTTGGATAGCCAGAATAGGACCCCCGGCCGTACGTAAATACGTCTGAAAAATAACCTTATTCTGTTCGTCAATGACCACCAGTTTTGTCGTTACCGAACCAACGTCAATGCCTGCTAAATACAATAGTTTTGCCCCTTTCCTGCTGCTTTGTTTTATACTCCCGGCGCTCTAAAAGGACGTCAAGAAAGGCTTCCAGACGCGTCTGGTAGCCTGCTTCCCCTGTTTGCTCACTAATAATCTGGGTTAAAACAGGGATGTCCAGTTCCTTACTTACTTTTACCAGGATATTTTGGGCTACTATTTCCGGCATGCACGTAAAAGGAAAAACATGAATGATTCCGTCCATTCCTTCTTCTTTACCTAAAACAGTTAAACCAACTGTATCTAAGCCGTGACCGCCAACTTTTGTGGTCAGGTAAGTTTTGGCTGCCTGGTGAATATATTTTTCCCGTTTTTTCAGCTTTCTGTTTTGTAAAACATGAAGCTTAAACCAGTTGCTGGTATAAAGATCACGGTGGGTATAAACCCGGTAATGGGGGTGAGTACCTAAAAACTTCTCCAGATAATTGTTAACGAAGTGTTCCAGCACCACCCATATTTCACCAACTATAAAAACATGTAAAGGGTTAGTTGCCGTAGTGGCAATAGCAGCCATTTCTTGTTGGAAATATTTCCATTCTTTTTTTACCCTGGTAAAGGTATCGCAAGACTCCAGACGAAAAAGGTACTTTTTAAAAATTTTATCGGCTCCCCCGCGTTCAGCCTCAAAAGCCCGCATCTTTTGGAGCAACATCTCTCCCTTATCCAAGGCCGTAAGTTTGTATACGCCAAAACTTAAAGCTTTAATAAAACGCAGCCAGGAGGCCCCGTCAGTCAGCCACTTAATTGTATCGCGAAACCCTTTCCATTGAGTTTTTAGGGGCACGGGGGAGTCAATAATAGCCATCTTAAAATCATAGCCTTTCTTTTTAAGCAAAATTTCTTGAATTTGGGCGTACCAGCCTAACCGGCAGCGCCCTTTGCCCCCTACCATTAAAAGGACATTCGCGCCTTTTTCTAAAACCTGGCGCATCTGCCCCAGGGTGACCACCAAAGGAAAGCAGGCAAATTCAGGAGCTAATTCCCGGCCCAACTCTATAGTAGTTTTGCTGGGAGAAGGGGTTTTTACTGCCTCTACTCCACAATACTTAAACGCGGAACGTAAAGCAATATCCAGGTAACCCATAGTGGGAAAGCCAATAAGTTTTTGTTCGGAACGGATGCCGGGGACAATTTGGTTTTGCGGCTGCGTATAAGCTAAAGAAGATATCCGTCCAGAAACGGCCGTATCCATAAAGGCTTCCAATCTGGTTACTAACCCTGCTTCTCCGGTATGTTCATCAAAGGTAAGAATTAAAAGAGGAATACCAGCTAGTTCTGCTTCCTTTTCAATAAAACTTTCGACCACTGATTCAGGACCACATTCAAAGGAACCAACTAAAATAAGCTTGTCCACCTGCCGGTTACGCAAAAGATAAAGGGCGGAGCCTAATAATTGAGCCTCAAAACTCCAGAGCTTTTCCCCTTCAAAAATATTTCTTAAAACTTCGGTTACTTTTTCTTTAGGGACCATTTCCGCGGTAACAACCCTTCCGTAAGCCCTCGTTCTTTCCACCAGGTCATGGCTAACTACCTCGTATAAGATATAGGGGTGACCAATTAAGCCAATCCGCTGGTTTGGGTCTGTTCCCGGTACGGGAGGATATTTGCGCCTTGGGGTAAATTTTTGTCCCTCTAAAAGACAATAAGCTTCGGGGGTAGTTAACTGCTGGGTTATGGTAAACTGGTAAAATTGCCTTTGTTTTTGTTGGCCTGTATTTATAGCCTGTTTTATCTTTAAGCGGCTAACTCCTAGCTTTGGGGCTATTGTTTCTAAGGCCTTTTCCAAAATAAAATTTTTTTCATTAACGTCAATGTTTGGACTTAAAAAACACTCGGCTGGAATCCCCAGCCCATTCCGGAGCATATCGGCTGCCCCAATAAACTTAGGACAACAATAATTGCCTTTTTCAATACTGCTTAAAACAGGCACAAAAAGATAATCTATCCCTTTTTCCCATAATTTCTTGGTATGGGCAAAAAGAAGTTTAACCGCTAAACACGGCTCGTCAGTAGGGCAGGTTTCCATTAAAGCCAGTGTTTTTTTGGTGGTGGAAGGCGAAAGAACCAGTTTTACATTTAGAGCCTGAAAAAAACCGGCGTAAAAAGGATAAAGATAATAATAGCTCATCCCCCGGGGTAAGCCTACCGTAAAAATTTTTTCTGACGTAAGCATATCTTTATCCTTACCTCCCCAATTAATATTTAACCAGTATGTAAATGTTCAGCGGACAGTTTTTTAGTTCTTACTCCCTTGGTCTTAAAAGAGGGAAAAGAATAACGTCACGAATAGAGGCAGAATTGGTCATAATCATTATTAGCCGGTCAATACCAATCCCCAAACCTCCGGTTGGAGGCATCCCGTACTCTAAAGCGGTGATAAAGTCTTCATCCATCATGTGAGCTTCTTCATCCCCAGCCTGACGTTTTTCCACCTGTTTTAAAAAACGTATTCTTTGTTCGAAGGGATCATTGAGTTCGGAAAAAGCATTGGCTATTTCCCGTCCCGATATAAACAACTCAAACCGGTAAGTTAATCGGGGATCATCTTCCTTTTTTTGAGCCAAGGGAGAAATTTCTATGGGGTAGTCTAAAATAAAGGTCGGTTGAATTAAATTTGCTTCTACTTTTTCTTCGAAAACTTTGTTTAAAATAACCCCCCAGGAATCATCTTTTTCTACCGTTATGTTTAGGGCCTTTGCGGTAGCACTTGCTTCGTAAGGTTCGTCTAATTTGGAAAAATCAATCCCCGTGTACTGTTTTACGGCTTCAAGCATACTTATTTTTTTATAAGGAGGAGTCAGGTTTAAAGTCACGTCTTCATAAATAACACTAGATGCCCCCAGTACCTCCTGAGCTACCATATAAATTAACTCTTCAGTTAATTTTAACATATCATGGTAATCAGCGTAAGCCTGGTAAAGCTCTAGCATGGTAAACTCAGGATTATGTTTGGTGGAAATGCCCTCGTTCCTAAAATTCCGGTTGATTTCATATATTTTTTCCAAACCACCAATAATTAAACGTTTTAGATATAACTCGGGAGCAATACGCAAATATAAATCCAAATCTAAAGCGTTATGGTGGGTTGTAAAAGGCCGGGCGTTAGCCCCCCCGGGAATAAGGTGCATCATGGGAGTTTCTACTTCTAAAAAGCCGCGTTGCTCTAAAAACTTACGTGTGGTTTGGATAATTTTACTGCGCAATACAAACACCTCCCTAACCGGGGGATTAACCAGTAGGTCAAGATAGCGCTGCCGGTAGCGCAACTCAACGTCTCTTAAGCCGTGCCATTTCTCCGGCAAAGGGCGTAAAGACTTGGCCAGCAAAGTAAATTTTTCTACCGCCACGGTTACTTCGCCGCTGCGAGTTTTAAATAAATTTCCTTCCGCCCCTATAATATCCCCAACATCTAACCGGTTAAAAATCTGGTAACTTTCGGCCCCCACGTCTTTTAAACGAAGGTAAATTTGAATTTTTCCTGAACTGTCCTGTAAATTGGCAAAACTTGCTTTTCCGTGGCCCCGGATGGCCATAATCCGGCCGGCAACTCTGACTTTTTGCCCCTCTAAAACCGGGTAATTTTCAATTAGTTTAGTAGCCGGATGAGTACGGACATACTTACCCCCGTAAAGTTTAACCCCTTTTTCTTGTAATTCCTTTAGTTTGTCATTTTGCGGCAAAATCAAATCATTTATTGTCCTTGCTGGGTCGCTTTCTTTAAACACTGCCAACCTCCAGGTTATAATTATTTAGAAAAATAATAATCAAGCTTCCTTGATTATTTTCCGTTAGGGTAATTTAATTTCAATTTATTAGCTTAAAATATATCTAAAATCTCATAGGCTACCTTACCGGCAGGCGCCTTGACCTCGACAACACTACCTTTACGTTGGCCTAAAATTGCCTTTCCTACCGGTGATTCATAAGAAATTTTATTGGTCGTTGGATCAGCTTCTACTGGGCTGACAATTGTGTACTGGCACTCTTTTCCACGGGCTATATCGCGTAAAGATACGGTGGAACCAATGTTTACCTTATCTCTACTAAAATTATTATGATCAATTACCCGTGAGTTACGAAGCATTTTTTCCAAGGTTAAAATTCGCCCTTCAATAAAAGCCTGTTCGTTTTTTGCCCCTTCGTATTCTGAGTTCTCGCTTAAGTCGCCAAATTCTATAGATTGTTTAATTCTGGCGGCAATCTCTCGCCGCTTTGCCGTTTTCAAATAACTTAATTCATCTTCCAGTTTTTTTAATCCTTGTCTGGTTAAAATCATTTCTTTCATCCATTTTTCTCCTTAACCTCGAATTACCTCAAATTTTCAGGTAATTATCTATACTTTATTTTTATCTCCCAAAAAATATTCTATATTAAAAAATATAAATTTTTTTGCGTAATTGAAATTCTGTTTTATAAATATAAAAAGTATTTCCGTTTTTGTCAACATTAACTTTTTTCCTGGAATAGACAAGACTTAAAAAATCAAAATTGTATGCTCCCCCAGGACGTGATAAAATTATTTATCCACAGAAAGCCAAAAGGAGATTTTTTACTTTATGAACTCAAATGGCGAATCAAAAAAAGAACTGCTTGATTTTCTGGTAAACAATACTATTTACCCTATGTGGAGCAAGAAAGGAAAGGTTTTTCTAAAAGGTTCAAAAAGGGGATTGCTAACCGAAGATAAAACTAAAGAGATAATTGCCCGGCTAAATCTTAAAACAGCTGAAGAATGTGAAAAAGTAAGAAGAGAAGTTAGAGAGGGCGTGTTAGCCCGTAAAGAGACCCATCCTATAAAGGAATGGGTAAAGGAAGAAAGGCCCCGGGAAATGCTGTTAAAATTCGGTCCAGCGTCTCTCCCGTTATCAAAAATTCTGGCTATAATCTTGCGTACGGGGAAAGAAGGAGCTAATGCCGAGGAACTGTCTAAAAGATTACTAAACCGGTTTGGGACCCTAAGAGAAATAGACGCCGCGCCGGTTCTTGAAATCTGCAAAATTGACGGGATAGGACAGGCCAAGGCGGTCCAAATTAAAGCCGCCATGGAGCTCGGCAAGAGGCTTTACAAAGAAAACGCAGAAAAACAAAAAAGAATTAAAAACGCGGCTGATGTTATAGGCTACGTGTCCGAGTATTACGGACCTTACCTTAGAGACGCAAAAAAGGAATTTTTCAATGTTATTCTTTTAGACGTGAAGAATAAGCCCATTCATAACGTAGAATTAAGCAAGGGAAGCGTTAACGCCAGCATAGTTGACCCCAAAGAAATTATAAAGGAGGCTACGTTAAAAACAGCTTCATCAATTATTCTAGTTCACAACCATCCTTCAGGAGATGCCGGGCCCTCGTCTGAAGATATAAAAATAACCAACCGGGTAGTTCAAGCTTGTAACCTGGTCGGTATAAAAGTACTTGACCATATAATTATTGGCAAAAACAAAGAGGACTATTATAGTTTTGCCAAATCGGGACTAATAACGTAATCACGCTTGGATTAAGGATCTTCAAGAAGCCGTATAACCTCCCAGGTTAAGCTCTTTAGTAAGCTTATTTAACGCCCTTTTTTCAATACGGGAGACATAGGAACGGGAGATACCCAAGCTTTTAGCCACTTCCCGTTGCGTATAACAAGTACCGTTAATTAAACCAAAACGCAAGGTAATAACCTTTCTTTCCTGGACCGGTAATTTCTCCAACCGCTGCCGGAGCTGGGCCAGGTTAATATGATTGGCTACCGTATCGGTAATCATTTCCGGGTCGGTACCCAGGACGTCAATAAAACTAACCTCGTTACCTTCTTTATCTTTGCCTAAAGGGTCGTAAAGCGATACCTCCGCTCTTATTTTTTTACGGGCCCTTAAGTGCATTAAAATTTCATTTTCAATACATCTTGAGGCGTAAGTGGCCAAGCGGGTAGCTTTGTTTGGGTTATAAGTGTTCAAAGCTTTAATAAGACCAATGGTACCAATGGAAACTAAATCATCAAACTCTCCGCCCGTATGATCAAATTTTTTTATAATGTGAGCTACTAAACGAAGATTATGTTCGATAAGTATTTGACGGGCCGATTCGTCTCCGGCAAACATTTTTTTTAAATATTTAGCTTCCTCCTCTTCCGTTAAAGGTTGGGGAAAGCTGTTACTGGTAATGTAAGAAAAAAGCATCGCTATTCCGTTAACAAGCGACAAGGTAACTAAAGCCCAAAGAGCAGGTAACATGAACAATCCCCCTTTTGCAAAAGTGGCTAATATATCCTATGAAGCAGCTAATTAGAAGGTGCTTTTAAAATTTTTTAAGGCCCACTTGACTTTTATCTTCTTTTGGAATATTATTTTTTTGAACGGGGCGTAGCTCAGTTTGGCTAGAGCGCTACCTTGGGGTGGTAGAGGCCGCAGGTTCAAGTCCTGTCGCTCCGACCAGGTTTAAAAAACAGGCTTACGTTTAAATTAAAGGTAAGTCTGTTTTTTTATTATTAAGCATAACTTTTTACTTTATTAGGTAGAATATTTTTGAAAAAAGCTTGGCTTAAAATCAAGGGAGGATTTTTTATTAATTTTTAGCAGGGAAAATGCAAAATATGGCGAATAAATAAAAATGAATAAGATTTAAAATATAATAACAAATAAAAAAAAGTTAAGGGGTTGGTCAGGGTGAATAAATTTCGTGTTTTGCATGTAGTTCGTCCGGCAACGGGAGGGATGAAAAAACATGTCCTTTCTTTATTAGCCAAGATGAACCGTGATCTGTTTAAACCATTTTTAGCCTGTCCCCCCGGAACATTGGAGCAAGAAGCATCTTCCCTTGGTGTTACCGTAACCTCTATCCCCTTAGGCGGAGAATTGTCAATGGTTGATGATTGGACTGCCATTTGCCGCCTTGTTTCAATTTTACGTGAACATGAAATTACCATTATGCACGCCCACGGAGCCAAAGCAGGTCTGATAGGGCGCTTGGGCGCTCGCCTGGCAAAAACACCGGTGGTTTTTATGACTGCCCACAATTTTGTTATTTCGGATGAATGGCCTACCTGGAAAAAATCATTTTTTGCTTTAGCCGAACGCATACTGGCCAGGTACACAGATAAAGTGATCACGGCTTCGGATGCTTTACGCGAAGAATTAATTAAACGGGAAAAAATTAATCCGGCCAAGCTGGTGACTGTTTACAACGGAATTGACTACGACCCCTTCCGGAAAATCTGGGAGCGAAAGGCTGTTTTGCGTTCCCTGGGTTTACCTCCCTTAGGCCGCGTAGCAGGAATGATATCCCGCTTAATTCCCCAAAAAGGAGTGTCTTATTTCCTTAAAGCCGCTGCAAGTCTAGCCGGGGAACATCAAGTAAATTTCATAATTGTAGGCGATGGTCCTTACCGCCAGCAGTTTGAAGCAGAAGCTCTTGCCTTAGGTCTGCAACACCGCCTGGTTTTTGCGGGTGAAAGACAGGATATAGCCGCGATACTCTCGGCCGTGGATGTTTTAGCCTTACCTTCCCTAACAGAGGGAGGTTTGCCCTTTATTATCCTGGAAGCAATGGCCGCTGGTTGTCCGGTAGTGGCCACCAGGGTAGGTGGGATTCCAGAAATTATTTATGATACTCACAACGGCCTTTTAATACCGGCTAAAGACTATAAAATGCTGGCCGAAGCAATAGCCAGTTTGTTGATTGACCGGGAAAAAGCTGCCTTGATAGGTCGGAGGGGCCGTAAATTTGTATTAGACAATTTTATCATAGACAATATGGTTCAAAAAGTAGAAAATGAATACGAAAATGTTCTGGCCAGAAAACAGTTGTTTCCCAAACGTTTTTTTCCGGTAGTAGAGCTTGCCGCGGTAAAAAAAGACCGACGTAAACAAAAATGACTGCTCTTGGCCGGATTATTTTAGTTTTTTTTATTTTTATTTTTACCATTTGGCCAGGCTGGAAGCCTAGCCTGTTTTCCGCTTGGGCCGGTTGTTATTCAACCGCCATGCAGGCTGTTTTAACCGAAAATGGTAAAGTTAGTCCTATTGCCCCAAAGTTACCTCCTGGTAAAATAGTTATCGTGGTTGTTGATGGAATAAGTATTTCTGATTTACAGCCAGAAACCTTGCCTGTCTTTAGCAAGCTTACCCGTCAGGGAGCTTTAGGTTTAATGAACGGCAATACCGCCAAAAATATTAACGTTGAAAACGCTTACGCTACTATCGGCGCGGGTTCCCGAGTTTTAGCGCCAAACGCACAGGCTGGTGGTTTTAACGGACGGGAAAAAGTAAATGGTCTTTTAGCTAAAGATTTATACCGTCAGCGTACCGGAAAAATGCCCCCGGATAAAGCCCTGGTCCAGTTGGAAATTGCAAGGATTCAGCAGGTAAACAGCGAGCTTTCCTACCCTGCCTTACCAGGAATTTTAGGTACGGTATTGCGTGAGGCAGGCTTAAAGACGGCCGTTCTAGGAAACGCAGATACTTTAACTGATTTGGGGCGGCAGGCGGTTACCATAGCTATGGATAATAATGGTCTGGTGGATTATGGTGAAGTAAGTACTAATTTACTAGCCCTAGATAAAGACTTTTTAAATAGTTTAAGAACCGATTATTCCAAGCTTTTACAAGCTTTTGACCGTTTACCGCCTGATACTTCCCTTTTCGTTATTGAGACTGGTGACTTATCCCGTTTAAAGAAAGTGGAGACAAAGGCCCTGGCAAATGTTTTGCAAAATCAACGTTACCAAGCCTTACGCCGCATAGATACTTTCTTAGGTCACTTAATCAAAAGGCTAGATTTTCAGCATGATTTGTTATTTATTATCTCTCCTACCGTTGAGCCTGAATCGACAACAAAAAATTTAAAGATAAAGAATTACCTTGCCCCTGTTTTGGTTACCGGCGCAGGCGTAAAGGCAGGGCTTTTGACTTCACCCAGTACCAGACGCCCAGGGCTGGTTTTAAATATTGATTTGGCCCCCACTATTATTCATTATTACAACTTATCCATACCGTGGCAAATAATTGGCCGACCAATGCAAGTGTCCCAAACAAGCAAGAAATTGCCAGACTTACAAAAAATGCAGCAGCAGTTAATCCTTACTTATGACGCGCGCCCCCTGCTTTTAAGGGGTTATATTTTTTATCAGTTAATTTTACTCATACTTTCTCTTTACTGTATTTTTGGACGCAAGAAGAGAATGGGTGAAATATTAAAACCTTTTCTTATTGCTGTTTTAGCCGTGCCCTTAGTTTTTTTAATCCTTCCTCTTTTACCCCAACCAACAATAACTGTTTTAATCATAGAGCTCTTTGGATTGACGTTTTGTATTACTGGATTAATTTGGTTTTTGGCCCACCTGCTAAAACTAAATCCTTTTCTTTTTCTAGCTTTAGCCAATGTAATTTTAATTTTAGTTGACACTTTAAGTGGTGCCCCGTTACAAAAAGTAGCGTTATTAAGTTATGACCCTATAGGGGGAGCGCGGTTTTACGGAATTGGTAATGAGTATATGGGGGTTTTAATTGGGGCGGTAATTTTAAGTGCCACTACCATGCTGACTACTTTTCGCTTCCGAAAACTGTTTTTAATTATCAGCGGCCTGTTATTTTTGGGAACAATTTTTACGCTGGTTGCACCCAATTTAGGAACTAACCTGGGTGGCGCTATAGCCGCGACGGTGGCTTTTATGTTTACTTTTTTAATTTTAACCGGCTTTAAATTCAACTGGAAAACAGGGACCTTTATGGCTACTTGCCTGGCGGCGTTAATTTTATTTGCTTTTCTTTTTGACCTTTACCGTTCCCCAGAAACGCAATCTCACCTTGGCCGCAGTGCCGGCCTGTTTTTAACGGGCGGCTGGGTAGAAATTAAAAGTGTTATTTTCCGAAAAATAGCGATGAATATTAAACTAATTAAATATACTATTTGGAGCCGGATTTTTCTGGCCAGTTTAGTTACCCTGGCCATCCTTTTTTACCGGCCGGTTGGACTAATGGCTTCGATTAAGTTAAAATACCCCTTTTTATACCAAGGCTTTATAGGGATAATTGTAGGCAGTATTGCGGCTTTTATTTTTAACGACTCTGGTATCGTGGCCGCCGCAACTACCAGCATATTCATTAATTCTCCCTTAGTATATTTAATATTGCAAGAAGAACAGTAAAATCTTTTTTAGTTAAATTTATTTGACAACCAAAAATCTTGTGTTAAAATTTAATTTGATTGGAATTAGCCAGGCTTGGTGAATACTTTATTTACCGGGTTTGTTTAATTCCCAAATTTTTGACCAAAAAGGGGGAAGATAATTAGAATGAAACACTTGGGCCTCCATGTCTTGGCTGAACTTTACGGCTGCACCTGGGAGACGCTCGATGATTTAACAAAGGTAAAGGAAATCATGGTTAACGCTGCCTTAACAGCTGGCGCTGAGGTAAGGGAATGTGTCTTTCATAAGTTCAGCCCCCAAGGAGTTAGTGGCGTGGTGGTTATTTCTGAGTCGCATTTAACCATTCATACCTGGCCGGAATTTGGTTACGCTGCGGTTGATGTATTTACCTGCGGGAAAAAAGTTGATCCCTGGAAAGCATGTCACCACCTTAAGAATTGTTTCTTTGCCAAACAAATGACGACAAAAGAATTTAAACGGGGTCTTATGCCCTGCTCAATGCCGCAGGTAGTGGTAAATCTATAGGGGGGATGTTTATTAGTACCAAATTAAGAAGGAAGATAGGCATCTTGCCTGTCCGAAAAAAGTAGCGGAGCCTTGCTGAAACTCGCAATTGAAGCAAGGCTCATTGCTTTTTTAAGGCTAATTTTTAAGGCTCAAGGAGGAAAAGTTTATTTTTTAACGAATTAAAATAATAATCGAGAATAATCGAGGCGTTAAAGGGAGACTTAAGCAATCTAATGATTACAAAAGTTTTTTCTTCTATCCAGCAGGATATAAAGCAAGTTGAAGAAATGCTAATGTTATCTTTAAAAGGAGTAGATAAAAGCTTTCTGCTTGATAAGTGGTTAAATGTTCCTCCCATACACGCGGTTATTCACCCGGCAAGTGTTATTTTAGCCGCCCGTTTGTTTAAAGAAAAAATAAATGAGCAGGTAATTACTTTAGCCTGTGCCATCCAGTATATTTATTTAGGCTTATGCTTGCATCAAAAAATTAATGAAAACAAGGAAAGGCAAAGGACACCCCAAAAGGAGCAATACGCAATTTTAGTTGGCGACAGTTTTTACTGTCAAAATTTAGCATTGCTTTGCCGGGCTAATCTTACGGCATATATTCAACCTTTAGCCGAAGTTATGGGCGAAATTAACCTGGGTAGCATCTTACTTCTTAAGAGCCAAAGTTTTTTTACCGAAGCAATTCAAAAAGAGTCCGGGGCCTTGGTTGCATGCGCCTGCCGGTTGGGTGGTCGCGTGGCCGGAGCAACAGTGGGCCAGGAAAATATATTAGCTAAATTTGGTTTAAAGTTAGGGACGGCTTTTGGTTTTTTAAAATACCAAAGGGAAAAGGAACAAACATGCAAATATTTAAATAAAGCTAAAGAAGACCTTGCCCTTTTGCCCCCGGAAAAAGCGCGGGATACGTTAAGTGATTTAATTGATTTATTAATGAACCAGGGAACAAAAATTGAACAGCGCTTGGTGGGGTAAATGAAACGGAGGATTTATAGATTCAAGCTTTAGAACAGTCTGATGCCAAAGAGGAATATGTACACCATATTTTTTCAACCATTGCCCCACGATATGATTTTTTAAATGCCGCTTTAAGTTTTAAACAGGATAAATACTGGCGCAGGTTTACGGTTGAAAAAACAGGTCTTTTGCCTGGGGGACGCGGCTTGGATGTGGGTTGTGGTACGGGGATGCTGGCCATTGAACAAGCCAAAATAGTTGGTCCAGCAGGTAAGGTAGTAGGTCTGGACTTTTGCGCCGCCATGCTGGCTAAAGCAAAAGAAAATATTGCCCGCACTCCATATCAAAATAATATTGAGCTGGTGCAAGGGAATGCTTTAAATTTGCCTTTTGCCAAAGCCTGCTTTGACAGTGCCACCATTGGCTTTGCTTTAAGAAATGTTCCTGACTTGCGGCAAACAATCCTGGAAATGAAACGAGTGGTAAGGCCCGGCGGCAAAGTGGTTTCACTGGAATTATCTCATCCAAATAAAGTGGGTTTTAAGCAGGCCTACTTTTTTTACTTTAATTTTTTAGTACCTGTTTTAGGGTATTTAGTCAGCGGTGTAAAAGGACCGTATAGTTATTTACCTGCTTCTTTAAAAAATTTTCCCCACCAAAAAGAAATTAGTAATATTTTTAGGGGTGTTGGCTTAACTGGGGTAGCTTATTATGAACTTACCGGGGGAATTGTAACTGTACACGTAGGAACTGTACCGGATCAGTCGTCAGTTGTCAGTCGTCAGTAGTTGGACGTCGGGTACCAGCTTACCGGAAAATTATTCCCTGACGACTGACGTCTGACGTCTGATGACTGATGACCACTATGAGAGGTGAGTAGCAAATGGCATACCGGGACTTAAGGTCTTTTATCTCTCTTTTAGAAAAAAGAGGGTTATTAAAAAGAATAACCGCCGAAGTGGAAGCAGAACTGGAAATTACGGAAATCACCTATCGGGTTTGTAAAGCTGGCGGCCCGGCCCTTTTTTTTGAAAAGGTAAAAGGCTACCAGATTCCGGTGGTAACTAATCTTTTTGGTTCTTTAGAGCGGGTAAAGCTAGCTCTGGAAGTTGCCGCGCTTGATGAAATCGGCCCAAAATTAGTTCACCTTTTTCAAAGGACCGGGCAACCAGTCACCTTTTTTGATAAGCTCAAGGCCTTGCCACAGCTGGCGCACTTAGCTTCCTTATTTCCCAAGGTAGTAAAGGACGGTCCCTGTAAAGAAGTAATTATTAAGGATAGTCCTTCGCTAAACGAGTTTCCTATTTTAAAATGCTGGCCTGAGGATAAAGGTCCTTTTATTACTTTACCTTTAGTTTTTACTAAAGATACGGTAACAAAACAACGCAACGTGGGGATGTACCGGATGCAAGTTTTTGACCCCTGCACCACTGGAATGCACTGGCATATTCATAAGGACGGGGCCGCCCACCACCGTAAAACAGATAAACCTTTGCCGGTAGCGGTAGCCTTGGGAGCAGATCCAGCTACTATATATGCGGCCACTGCTCCTTTACCTGCTGGATTTGACGAAATGCTTTTTGCCTCTCTGCTGCGGGCCGAGGCGGTGGAACTTGTACGTTGTGAAACGATAGACCTGGAGGTGCCGGCCCACGCGGAAATTATTTTAGAAGGTTACGTGGACCCAAAAGAAACCAGGTTGGAAGGTCCCTTTGGTGATCATACCGGGTACTATTCTTTAGCTGACTACTACCCGGTATTTCATTTGACTTGCGTTACCAGACGTAAGAACCCTATTTACCCGGCTACCGTTGTCGGCCGGCCACCAATGGAAGATGCTTTTTTGGGCAAGGCTACCGAGCGTATTTTTTTACCCTTAATTAAATTGCAGTTACCCGAAGTGATAGATTTAAATATGCCTTTTGAAGGAGTTTTCCATAATTGTGTGCTTGTATCCATTAAAAAAAATTACCCCGGGCAGGCTAAAAAAGTAATGTATGCTTTATGGGGAATGGGCTTAATGATGCTGGCCAAGTTAATTATTGTGGTAGACAGTGAAGTTGACGTGCAAAATTTGTCTGAAGTGGGGTGGCGGGTCTTTAACAATATTGACCCTAAGCGGGACGTGGTAATTGTAGAAGGACCCTTAGACGCCCTGGACCATGCTTCGCCTTTACCTTATTTTGGCGGAAAAATGGGTATTGACGCTACCCGGAAAGGCCCGGGCGAAGGGCATATGCGCGAGTGGCCTCCGGATATCCAAATGTCTCCAGCTATTAAAAAATTAGTGGACGAAAGATGGGCTGAATATGGCTTCTAGGGAATTAGCCTTTCCAGGTAAAAAGGTAAGAATTTTTCTGGCGATGATTAAGTTTGAACACACTATCTTCGCTCTGCCTTTTGCTTATGTGGGCGCTTTGTTAGTCCAAAAGCAAATTCCTACGGTTTTAAGTTTATTCTGGATTACGGCAGCTATGGTAGGAGCCCGCACAGCGGCTATGTCTTTAAACCGGCTTATTGACCGGCATATTGACGCTTTAAATCCGCGTACCGTTAACCGGGCTTTACCCAAAGGAATTTTAGCGGTTAACGAGGTTCGTTTTTACGCTTTTTTATCTTTGGTTCTTCTGCTCCTGTCTGCCTGGCAATTAAGCCCACTAGCCTTAAAGTTGTCCCCGCTGGCGGTGGCTATTTTAATTTTTTATCCTTATACCAAAAGATTTACCTGGACCAGCCATCTTTTTTTAGGTTTGGCTTTAGGTTGTGCTCCTTTAGGAGCCTGGATTGCCCTGACCAATAATATTGCCCTTACACCTGTACTATTATGCCTGGGGGTTGTTTTTTGGGTGGCTGGTTTTGATATTATTTACGCCTGTGAAGACTACCATTTTGACTTAAACGCCGGGCTTCATTCTATTCCGGCACGCTTTGGCCTGAAGACGGCTTTGACTATATCCACTTTATTCCACTTGGTGGCCTTGGTTTTTTTCACTCTGGTGGCCTTTACGGGAAAAATGGGTTTCTTTTATTTAATTGGCCTGGCTATAGCTGCTTTTTTAGTCCTTAAACAACACCTTTTAGTTTCCCCGGCTGATCTTTCTCGAGCAGAGGTGGCCTTTTTTAATTTAAACGGGCTTTTAAGCGTGGTCCTTTTTATTTTTACCTTGTTAGACGTTCTTTTTTAGGAGTGAATGAGGATGGAAATATTGTTTGTTAAAAGTGAAATTGAGGATATTGCTAAAAAAGTTAAAACAGGCCAGCGTCTTGATTTAGCTTCGGGCGTACGGCTTTACCAAACGCAAGATTTATTAACTCTGGGGTATCTGGCTGATCTGGTCAGACAGCGCAAAAACGAAGATAAAACTTATTATATTGTAAACCAGCATATAAATCATACCAATGTTTGCCTTAATTTGTGCCCGCTTTGTGCCTTTGGGCGAAATTCAACCGACCCAGGCGCCTATACCTTAACTTTAGCGGAAATTGAAGCTAAAGTCTTGAGTTGTCGGAATAAAGGAATTAAAGAAATCCATATTGTAGGTGGTTTAAACCCTTCCTTACCCTTAGATTACTATGTGCAAATGCTCCGCTGCGTGCGAAGTACTCTGCCAGAAGCCGTAATTCAGGCCTTTACGGCCGTGGAAATAGATTTTCTGGCCCAAGCCAATCACCTTACCATACGTGAGGTGCTTAAAATGCTAATGGAGGCTGGTCTTGACTCTCTGCCAGGCGGGGGAGCGGAAATATTTTCACCCCGGGTACGCTCACTTATTTGCCCCCGTAAAATTAGCGGCCAGCGCTGGCTAGAAATTCACGCGGCCGCTCATCGTTTAGGAATGCGGACTAATGCCACCATGCTTTACGGCCACGTGGAAACCATTACGGAAAGAGTAGAGCACTTAATTCAATTAAGGGAATTACAAGATTTAACCGGGGGCTTTTTAGCTTTTATTCCCCTGCCTTTTCACCCCCAAAATACGCAACTTAAAAAAACTATGGATTTGCCCGCTCCAACCGGTTACGATGATTTAAAAACACTAGCCGTAGCCAGGTTAATGCTGGATAATTTCGACCACATAAAAGCTTTTTGGATTATGCTGGGGTCAAAGTTAGCTCAGGTAGCTCTTTCTTTTGGGGTGGATGATTTAGATGGGACGGTAAGGGAGGAAAAGATTGCGCATGAGGCAGGGGCCCAAACAGCACAATACCTGCCCGAAAAGGAAATAATTAGCTTAATTAAATCCGCTGGACGTGTGCCCGTGGAAAGGGATACACTATATTCGGTCGTCAGTCATCGGACATCGGTCGTCAGAGAATAATTTTCCGGTAACCCGATATCCGACGACTGGTATGCGACGACCGACGACTTAAAAAGGAGGCTTTTAAATGCGTAAGCTGCTCCTGGGTCAGGTAAACTACTTAAATTGCTTGCCGGTTTATCACGCTATAGAAGAAGAACTTTTACCTTTAGAGGTGGAATTAATCAAAGGTACACCAGCCCAATTAAATCAAATGTTTTTGGCCAACGAAATAGATTTGGCTCCTTTGTCTTCCATTGAATATGCCCGCCACCCGGAAAAGGGGGTTATTTTACCGGACTTATCCATAAGTGCTGACGGACGGGTAGCCAGTATTTTATTTTTTAGTAAACTTCCGGTGACGGAACTGGAGGAAAAAAAAGTGCTGGTAACTACCGCTTCGGCTACTTCGGTAGCGCTTCTGCAAATTCTACTGGAACATTATTACCATGTACAGGTAGAAATTCAACCCGTTCCCCCAGACTTACCGGCAATGCTGGCGAAAGGAGAGGGAGCTCTCTTAATTGGCGACGACGCCATGCGGGCCCACCAGCAGGTAAAAGATGAGGGCTGGTCAGTTATAATTACTGATTTAGGTGAAGCCTGGAAGGAATTTACCGGAGAAAAAATGGTCTATGCTTTGTGGATTATCCAAAAGCATTTTACCATGAGCTTTCCGGAAGAAACGGAAAATATTGCCCGGATGCTTTGTGCCGCTAAAAAAATAGGCTGGGCCAATGTACCCACTTTAATTGTTAAGGCTCAGCAACGTACTGGTTTGCCGTTGCCGGTGCTGGAAGATTACTTCACCATTATCAGGCATGAATTTGGCCCTGACTACCGCCGGGCCTTGTTAACCTTTTACGATTACGCTTATAAAAGCGGATTAATTGAAGAACGGGTCAGGTTAGACGTGTGGGGTGAAGAAAACGCGTAATCATACCATTCTTTTAAAAAAAGCAATTAACGGAGAACGACTTAACACCCAGGAAGGAGTAAAAATATTAGAAGAAGCTGATTTGTTAGCTCTGGGACAAACAGCTAATTTGGTGCGCCAGCGTTTACACCCCCAAAAAACAGTTACCTTTACTATTGACCGAAACATTAATTATACTAACGTTTGCTGGTGCCAGTGCCGTTTTTGCGCTTTTTGGCGCGAGCTTAACGATAAAGACGCTTACGTAATAGATAAAAAGGAACTGGTCCAAAAAATCAAGGAAACAATAGTAGCCGGGGGTACTAGTTTACTTTTGCAAGGAGGACTACATCCCCATTTAGGTCTGGATTATTACTTAGATTTACTTAAATTTATAAAAGAAAATTTTAATATTCATCTGCATTCTTTTTCCCCCCCAGAAATTATCCATCTAGCCCGTAAGGAAGGTTTATCTGTTCAGAAGGTTTTAGTTGCCCTGCGTAAAGCCGGGCTGGACACCCTGCCGGGCGGGGGAGCGGAAATTTTGGTTGATCGTGTCCGCAAGCAAATAAGCCCCCGTAAAATAACTGCCGGGGAATGGCTGGAAACCATGCGGCAGGCTCACGCTTTAGGCATGAAAACCACCGCCACCATGATGTTTGGTCATGTAGAAACTCTTGCGGAACGCGTTTTACACCTGATGAAAATACGAGAATTACAGGACGAAACAGGAGGGTTTACGGCTTTTATTCCCTGGACCTACCAGTCTCCGGCCGGTCGTAACCAACAGGCTCCGGTAGCTAAAATGGGTACCAGCGTTGATTACTTGCGTACTTTAGCTTTAGCCAGGTTAATGTTGGACAACATTCCTCACTTACAAGTTTCCTGGGTAACCCAGGGAATAAAAGTTGCTCAAGTAGCCCTCTTTTTTGGCGCGGACGACTTTGGAAGCACCATGCTGGAAGAAAATGTAGTACGGGCAGCCGGAGCAACCGTTAGCCGCATATCCCCAGCTGAAATTATCCATTTTATTCAAAAAGCCGGGTTTAAACCAGCTCAAAGAACAGTCACTTATGAAATTATAAAAATATTTTAGATTAATAAAGAAATAAAGAAGGAAAATTGTTTTATGATTTTGAATATATAAATATTTCATGTTATTATAGTTAAGGAAAATTAATTTCCAATATTAAGTAAACATAGTAACTATTTAGGTAGGCACAGAGGAACAAAGGGAAATGAAAACATATAGAGATCTGCAAGTCTGGCAAAAATCAATGACTTTAGTTACTGAAATATATAAGATTTCTAAAGGGTTTCCCAAGGATGAAGCTTACGGATTAACTTCTCAAATGAGACGTTGCGCGATTTCAATTCCCGGCAACATGGCGGAAGTTTTGGTCGAAACTCTATTCAGGTAGGCACAAAGGTCCAAAGGGAAATGAAAAAACTTTGTGCCTCTGTGCCTTTGCCCCTATGAACCTGGATCGTTATGTACAGTAACTTTCCTTGCAAGGAGGGAAAAACAATAGAAAATAATAAACCGGCGGTTAAAATTATAGAATTAGTAAAAGAATTAAAATATCCGCCTAACGTAGCCCAGGAATTAGTACAAATAGTATATAACTGGAAAGATGAAAAAGGGGAGCCATTTATAGATTTTTGGGACGAGATTTTGCAATTAACGAAAAGAAGATATACGTTAGGTCAGGTATCCATAGAAAATCTTATTAAAATAGAACAAGTCGTAATTAAAAACCTGGGAATAACGATAAAACAAGAATTTGAATCCAATGAGGAAGAGAAATTTTTTGATTTAAGTACTGTTGTTAAGTATAAACAAGCCCAATGTCTTAGTTATGCCATCCTAGTTTATATTTTAGGAACTTCCCTTAATTTCTTGGTTTTACCCCTTGGAGTGACCGAGATAGTGGTTCCAGGCAAATTGCCGGTAGGGGCAGGGCATAACGCTTGTTTATTTAAACTGGCCGATAACCGGATGATGATGGTAGATTTGGCTGTAGGTCCAATTTTTAGCGAGCCATTTAACCTGGAAGAAACGTATTTAAAAATAGGTGAATACTGGGAAATAAAAGACAATCAAAACCCCTTATTGCTTAATAGAAGATTTACTATTTTAGACAAAAATGGTCTAATGGCTTGTGTTTATACCAATATGGGAAAACTAAGTCCACCTGATAAAGCCATCGGGTATTACGATTTGGCATTAGGGTTAAATCCTAAATATGCGGAGACGTTTAGTAATAAAGGATTTGCTTATGAAGAAATAGGCCAACTTAAAGAGGCTTTCTTTTGCTACAACCGGGCGCTTGAAATTAATCCAAAAGATGCCAGGACTTATTTCAACCGAGGATATGCTTGGATGAAATTGGGTAACTATAATAAGGCTATGCTTGATTATAGTTTGGCCATTGCCCATCACCTTAATTTTCCAGAAGCTTATCTTAACCGAGGATACATCTATAGTACCTTGGGAAGCTATGAAGAAGCTATCTTTGATTATAATAAAGCAATTGAGCTTAATCCAATTTACGCTAAGGCATATCTTTATCGCGGAGCTGCTTTTGTTTTTTTAGAATTACTTTCTGAAGCTATAGCTGACTTCACTCGGGCTATTGAAATTACCCCGGACTTTGCTGACGCTTATTATAACCGTGGTCTTGTATATATTAGATTGGGTGAATTTTCAAAGGCCAAAGAAGATTTTTCCAGGGCAAAAGATTTAGCTCCGGAATTAAAAGAAAATATAGAAAAAATACTTGGTGATGTTAATAATTAGTTGTTTAGCAAGAAAAGGTATTACTTTTAGTTAATTTTTAGTTAAGAAAAAAAGGAAAATAATTATCTTATTAGAAAAGTTACTTCATAATTTCGAATATATAAATATAAAGTAATTTTTTTGTATTTAATATTTTTTTAATTTAGGAGGATTTAAGATGCTAGCAAACAACCTAACAGAAAGGATAGCTTCCCTGCATTTTCTTTTTAACCCCCGTTCAATAGCCATTATTGGCGCCTCACAAAACCCTGCCAAACCAAGCGGGCAACCTTTAATTGCTTTGCAAAAGAATAATTTTCCAGGGAAAATATACCCGGTTAACCCGCGTTATCAGGAATTACGGGGACTTAAGTGTTATCCAACTTTAAAAGCAATTCCGGATGAAGTTGATATGGTAATAATTACCATAGAAGCATCCGCTGTTTTAGAGACCTTAAAGGAATGCGGCCAAAAAGAGGTTAAGGCAGTGGTAGTTTTCACTTCTGGCTTTGCAGAAGTAGGAAATGAAGGGATAGAACTACAAAAGGAAATGACTAGTCTAGCTAAAAAGTATAAATTTCGTCTTCTTGGACCAAACTGCATGGGTATTTTTAGTGCCTGTAATTCTTTATGGGCGGATTTTCCTCTTATGGATGCTCCGGAAGATGTTCTGGTTCCGGATTATTTTGGCTTCATAACGCAAAGCGGGGGTTTTGGCTGTATTCTTTACGAGGTAGTTAAAGCGCAAAGAATAGGTTTTAGTCATTTTGTCAGCACCGGAAACGAAGCGGATATAGAATTTTCGGAAATTTTAGCGTATATGGCTGAAGATGCATACACCAAGGTAATTGGTGGTTATATGGAAGGGGTAAAAGACGGCACGTTGCTTTTTCAGGCTGCCGAAAAAGCGCTGGAAAAAGAAAAACCGGTTATCTTAATTAAAACGGGCCGTTACGAAACAGCGGCCCGGGCTGCAGCCTCCCACACTGGGGCTATGGTGGGCTCAGATAGAGTATATGATGCTTTTTTTCGTCAAAAAGGAATTATCCGGGTGGATAATATTAATGAGCTAACGGCTTTACTTTTAATTATAGCGGCAGGAAAAATACCGCGGGGCAACCGGGTGGGTATTTTATCTGCCTCAGGCGGAACAGGCGTTTTGCTGACGGATAAATGCGCGGAATACGGGTTAGAGGTGGTTTCTTTAGCCAGAGAAACCCAGGAAAAAATAAAAAACTTACTTCCTGATTTTGCTTCCTATGCCAATCCCGTAGATTTGACCAGCGCTATAGTGCCCGAACCAGGTTTATTATATGAATGTGCCCATGTTGTTTCGGCTGATCCCAATATAGATGTTTTGCTTATTTGCTTCTATAGCCTTGGTGTAAATGAAGCTATTTTAAATCAAATCATCAAAGCAGCCAAGACAAGTGAAAAAACAGTGGTAAACATTGTTTGGGGTGATGAAAACGTTTGTCAGAAGCAAATGCGTTATTTAAACGATCAATTTGTGCCGGCAGTAGGAGAAATGGGGGTGGCGGTTAAAGCGCTTAGTAGTTTAATTAAATATAACTCCCGGCGCCAGCTATTCTTACAAGAAAAACCTGTTTCACCTGTCCCTCTAAAGGCAAAAGAAGAGGTAGCCGCTATATTAGCCCAAATTGCCCCGGGGGCAAAACTAACGGAAGAAGAGGCCAAACAAATACTAAAAACTTACGACATACCGGTTACCAAAGAAGAGGTAGCCACTTGTCCAGAAGAGGCAGTTGCTGTAGCGGCCCGGATTGGTTACCCGGTGGTATTAAAAATACTATCACCTGATATCCTGCATAAAACCGAAGCGGGGGGAGTAAAATTAAATCTGGATAACCCTGAAAAAGTCCTGGTTGCGTATAAAGAAATAATAACCAACATATCTTCCTACCAACCTGGTGCAAAAATTAAAGGGGTACTAGTACAGGAAATGCTGCCGGCCGGGGTAGAAGCTATTATTGGGTTTAGTCAGGACCCTGTTTTTGGCCCGGTGGTTATGTTTGGTCTGGGAGGAATTTTTGTTGAGGTTTTACAGGACATAGCTTTACGGGTTGTTCCTTTAACCAAAAGCGATGCTTACGAAATGATTGAAGAAATTAAAGGCCGCCGGATTTTAGACGGCGTTCGGGGACAGCCACCGGTAAATAAGTCTGCCATTGCTGAGGTAATTTTAAAGGTAGCCCAACTGGCGCAAGACTTTCCCCAAATTAAAGAGTTAGACATAAACCCCTTAATTTGCTCCGATAAAGATGTTTGGGCAGCAGACGCTTTAATTATTTTGCGATAGTCGATTTCTTTATACCCTTGAAATAAGACCAACCTCTTGAGCCAGAGAATTAAAAGCAGGTAGAGCATTAATAATTGTTTGTTTATCAACGCAATAAGAAAGGCGAAAATAACCAGGCAAACCAAAACCGCTTCCCGGTACCATTAAAATACGGTATTTTTGGGCCAGCCTAACAAAGGCTACGTCATCAGGAATAGGGGATTGGGGAAATAAATAAAAAGCGCCTTGAGGCTTAACCATTTTAAAACCTAACCGGGTTAAATTGTCGTAAAGTAAGTCCCTTTTTTCCTGGTACAGGGAAACATCAACTTTTACCAACTGAAGAGAAGTAACCAGGTGTTGCATTAGAGCCGGGGCGTTAACAAAACCCAGAGTACGGTTGCAAAAAACTAACCCTTCAATTAAAATGTCTTGGGCCGGTATTTCCGGGTGAACCGCAATATAGCCAATTCTTTCCCCAGGTAAAGCTAAGTCCTTACTGTAAGAAGTAACCACTATACTGCGGCGGAAAACATTAAAGATACTAGGAAGAGGCCTTTTTTCGTAAATAATTTTGGCGTAAGGTTCGTCAGAAATAAGGTAAATAGGTTTTCCTGTTTCTTTTTCCTTGGCTTGTAAAAGTAAGCTTATTTCTATAAGTTTAGCTGGGTCGTACACTACGCCAGTAGGATTATTAGGAGAGTTAATGATAACGGCTTTAGTTTTTAGGGTAAGGGCTTCTTTTATGGCAGTAAGGTTTGGCTGAAAGTCAGGAGCAGTTCTTATTTCTTTGACTATCCCGCCGTGGTTATCAATGTAAAATTTATACTCCATAAAGTAAGGAACCAGAACAATTACCTCATCTCCAGCATCAAGAAGGGTTTTTAAAACTACATTTAAGGCCCCCCCAGCCCCGCAAGTCATTACTATGTGTTTGGCTTGAAAAGGAAGGTTTGTTTTTTCAGCCAGCATTTCGGCTACAGCTTGGCGTGTTTTTTGATAACCAGCGTTACTCATGTAACGATGCATACCCGGTAGAGGATTTAAGGCCAGCCTTTTTAGTTCTTCTTGAAAAGCTACTGGCGGTTCGTGAATAGGGTTGCCCAAGGTAAAGTCATAAACTTGGGTAGGGCCATATATAGCCCGCAGACGCTCGCCTTCTTCAAACATACTTCGAATCCAAGAGGCACCGGTTAGTTGCCTTTTGACTTTTTTACTGATTTCCATTAGGTAAACCTCCTAAATAAAGCCATCAGTCGTCAGAATATAACTTTTAAGCAAAAAGATTGCTATTTTTATTTACGAAAAAGGGAAAAAATACTTTACACGATAACCATTACGAAGTAATATACTAAAAATGCAGGAAAAATAAAAGGACAAATGTAACTATTCGGCGATTAAATTTTTACTTTTAATAAAGTTTGTTATAATGATTATATAAAATGGTAGGTAAACTAACATATACAAACTAAATAAGAAAAGTTAGGCTACTTTTATAATTTAGCCCGGGGGTTTAAAAGTTGAAGCGGACGATAGCGGTTCTTACTTTGAACAAACCGGGGGTATTGGCCCGGATTGCCGGTCTTTTGAGTCGAAGGATTTTTAATATAGAAAGTATTGCGGCCGGTCCTACCGAAGAACCTGACGTTACCCGCATTACCGTTGTGGTGGAAGGTGATGAACAGGCTTCGGATCAAGTAATGAAACAACTTTCTAAGTTAATTGACGTAATAAAAATTCAGGAACTCAAAAGCAGTGAATCAATTGAGCGGGAACTGGCTTTAATTAAGGTAAAAGCTGACCAAACGCGCCGGTCAAATATAGTTGATATTGTAGAAATATTCCGCGCCAATATTGTAGATGTTAACCGGGAAACAGTGACTATTGAACTTACCGGTGACGAGGAAAAAATAAATGCCCTTTGTGCAGTGTTGGAAGAACACGAGATTGTGGAAATGGTTAGGACGGGTAAAATTGCTCTCAGCCGGGGTCCTGGGGCCACAAAATATGTTGAATATGAAGACTAATAAAGGACAAGTGGTAATTGGAATTACTTGTGGACAAAAAGAAAATGAGGCGCGTTTTCATTTAAACCGGGCATACGTACAAGCAGTTGAGGCAGCCGGTGGGCTTCCCATAATTTTGCCTGGTTGTACCAGTCAAGAAGAAATGGCCGGGTTACTTTATTTAATTCAAGGGTTAATCCTTTCCGGGGGCGGAGACGTAGACCCGGTTCATTTTGGGGAAGAACCATTACCTGGTTTAGGTGAAATTGATCCTACCCGGGATATTTTCGAATTAACCTTTACCCGCCTGGCCCTGGCATCCGAAATACCAATTTTAGGAATCTGCCGGGGGATACAAATATTAAATATTGCCTTTGGAGGTAGTATTTATCAGGACATAGTTACCCAGGTAAAAGGGAGACAGGTTAGTAGGCCAGGCTTCCAGCCTGGTCAAAGCCTGCCTGAAGATGGTTGCCTTGAACATTACCAAAAAGCTCCCTGCTGGCATCCTACCCATAAGGTAAAAATAGTTAGTGGTACAATTTTAGCCCAGATTTTCGGTGCCGCCTTATTAAGAGTAAACAGTTTCCACCACCAGGCCGTACGTCAACTGGCCCCTGGTTTTATTACCTCGGCTTTAGCAATTGACGGAATTATTGAAGGGATTGAAAGTACCAGCCATCCTTTTGCCCTTGGGGTGCAGTGGCATCCGGAAAACTTAAAGGAACATCACGTTTTATTTCACGCTTTAGTTAAAGCTTGCAAAAAGGAACATGTTAGAATAACGTAATATTATATTATTTAGTAGTTAATAATCTTACCTATTATTTAAAAGCTATTATTAGGTAACAATAAACGTAACCTCAAAACGATGGGATCAGGGAGACGGGGGTTAGAGAAAAAATAATGAATATATTAGTGGTTGATGACCAGCAAAATATTTGTCATTTATTAGAAATGGTAATTAAAGATATGGGCCATACGGTCATCACTGCCCACGATGGCATAGAGGCAATTGAAAAAGTAAGTCAGGTAAAACCGGAGCTTATGTTTATGGATATCCGAATGCCACGTTTAGGAGGAATAGAGGCCTTGGAAAAGGTCAAAGAAATATCAAAAAAAACAAACGTGGTAATGATGAGTGCTTATTTTTCTGAAGAAATTATTAGTGAAGTAAAACAAAAAGGGGCTTATTTTTGTTTAGCTAAACCTTTTGATATGGAAGTAATTAAAACGATTATCCAGGAACTGCAGGAAAAAGAAAAGGGTAAAGACTACCTGTTTTACCGTCTCCTGGATGCTAATTTTAACCGGGGCCGGGAAGGATTGCGGGTAGTGGAAGAAACAGCCCGCTTTATCCTGAACAATTTTGAACTAACAAACCGTTTAAAAAATTTACGCCATGAGTTAAGCAGGCTACAGGAAGAACTGCCAGGGGGGTACAAGGCCCAGCTAAAAAGCCGCCAAGCCTATACAGATGTGGGAGCAGACTTTCCTTCTGAATCAAAGGATACCAAAAGAAACTACCTGCATTTGGTGATCGCTAATTTTAAACGTATTCAGGAAGCATTACGGGTGATTGAGGAGTATATTAAGCTATCGGGCCCGGCGGTAAAAATTAAGAAGATGCGTTTTGCCGCTTATTGTTTGGAACAGGAAGAAGTCAATTATTTAGAAGAATTTCTGGTAAAATTAAAAAATGGGCAGGAGATAGCCGCCGAAGAGAGCCGGGGCAGAACAAATACCGTTAACCTGCTGCCGGTTAAACGTAAAATAGATTATAGCCTTTGTGTAATTGTTGACCGTAGATTTGCCAACAGAAAATCGCCTCTTGAAATTGCCCAGGCCGCCATTAGTGGCGGGGCGAGTATAATTCAACTCCGGGAGAAAGAGTTTACCACCAGACAGTTAATTGAGGTAGGAAAGGAAATTTTGCGTTTGGCTGTTGAGGCAGGCGTTACTTTTATTATTAACGATCGGGCTGACGTGGCCCTGGCTGTTGGGGCCGACGGGGTTCATTTAGGGCAGGAAGACCTTAAAATAGACGTGGCGCGGCAAATTTTAGGACCGGAAAAAATCATTGGTGTTTCTACCCGCAGCCTGGAGCAAGCTCGTAAGGCCCAACTTCAGGGAGCTGATTACATAGGAGTGGGACCGTTATTTGAAAACCACTCTAAAGACAACGAAAGTACTCCGGTAGGTTTAAATCTCTTAAAACAAATAGCAGAAGAGGTGCAGATACCCAAAATAGCCATTGGCGGAATTAAAGTCCACCACATCCAGGAAGTGATTAATGCCGGCGCTGACGGCATTGCGGTAATTAAAGCGGCTATAAATGCTTCTGACATTACCGCTTCTACGGCTGCTTTAAGAGTAGAATTGGAAAAAGCTTACTTAGATTCATTATCCTCTAAAAATATAAAAAACAATATAACTATTCAGCGGCTAGTCGCCAACCGTTAACAGCCAACTAGCTGCAAAAAACAATGTAACATGAGCAATAGGTTAAGAAGGGATGTATTTATGACTCAACTAAAGGCTGCCTTAAAAGGAGAAATAACCCCGGAAATGAAACAAGTGGCCGCTAGTGAAGCAGTGGCCGAAAAATTTATTCAGGCTGGTGTGGCTGAAGGAACAATGGTCATCCCAGCTAATAAAAACCACCAAAATCTTAAACCTTGCGGCATTGGCCGGGGCTTACGGACCAAAGTAAACGCAAATATAGGAACCTCGCCTGCTTTTACCGATTTAAAGGAGGAAATGGTTAAGCTTCAGGAAGCATTAGTGGCTGGAGCTGATACCATAATGGATCTTTCTACCGGCGGAGACCTGGACGCAAACCGGCGGGTAATAATCAACCATAGCCCTGTTCCCATAGGAACTGTTCCCATCTACCAAGCGGTTGTTGAAGCAAAAGAAAAACGCGGCAGCATTGTAGGTATGAAGACGGACGATCTTTTTGCGGTAATTGAAAAACAAGCCTCAGACGGGGTTGATTTTATCACCGTTCATTGTGGCGTAACCCTGGAGGTAATCAACTGCCTTAAGCAACAAGGCCGGATAACTGATATTGTTAGCCGAGGGGGTTCATTTATTACGGGTTGGATGCTGCATAACGAAAAAGAAAATCCTCTTTACGCCCAGTTTGACCGCTTGCTGGAAATTTGCCTGGCCTATGATTTAACCTTAAGTTTAGGGGACGGTTTGCGACCAGGTTGCCTGGCAGATGCCAGTGATCGCGCTCAAATACAAGAATTAATTTTATTAGGTGAATTAGTTGACCGGGCCCGCGCAGCCGGGGTGCAAACAATAGTCGAAGGGCCAGGACATCTTCCTTTAGATCAGATAACGGCTAATGTTCAGCTCCAAAAAACATTATGTAAGGGGGCCCCTTTTTATGTTTTGGGACCGCTGGTTACGGATATTGCCCCAGGGTACGACCATATCACCGGCGCGATTGGCGCTGCACTTGCTGCCATGGCTGGAGCAGACTTTATATGTTACGTTACTCCTTCGGAGCACCTCGGCTTACCTAATACCAAAGATGTGCGTGAAGGAGTTATTGCCGCCCGCATTGCGGCCCACGCGGCCGATATTGTTAAGGACGTGCCTGGCGCCCAACAGTGGGATTTGGCTATGGCCAAAGCGCGTAAGGACCTTGACTGGGATACACAATTGGCTTTGGCTATTGACCCTCAAAAAGCACGGCAAATAAGAGCGCAGCGTAACCCCCAAGATACTTCCACTTGTACTATGTGCGGCGAATTTTGCGCCATGAAATTAGTAGGAGAGTTTTTAGGCAAACGTTCCGAGCAATGCCTTTAAGTAAAAAAGGGGGGAGGCTTTATGGCTTGGCTGTAAAAAGCGTCTTCCGACTACCTGAGCTTGATTTATTGCGGGGAATAGCTATTCTGGCCGTGATTCTTATCCATTTTACCGGTCCCGCCATAAGACAGCTATCTTTAACCTCCTACGCCTATGATTTTTATCTTGCCCTTAACCGGTTAACGCAGTTTGCCGTTCCCTGTTTTATTTTTATCAGTGCTTTTGCCTTGACTTACCGTAATAAAACTAGAAAGGGATTACCTTCTTGGGGCCAGTTTTACCGCCAGCGGGTTAACCGGATTTTAATCCCTTACTTTTTATGGAGCTGCTTTTACGCTTTATATCGCCTGTTAAGTCACGAAGGAACCAGTATTTTTTTAAAGAAAATAATCTACTGGTTTGTTTTAGGAAAAAGTTTTTACCATCTTTATTTTTTAGTGCTGATTATCCAATTATCGCTCCTGCTACCTTTATTTCTCTTCTTTATTCCCAGGCAGCGTGAAAAGGGGCTTCTTTTTTTTGTTCTCACTTGGGGAATACAAGTAGGTATTTACTGGGTAAACAGATTGTTTATTTACGCTCATTTTCCTTATCCCGCCACCATATTATTATGGTATTTGCCTTTAGTAGGCCTGGGTTTATGGCTGGGCTGGCATATTAAGGATTGGCAAAAATTAAATCTTAAAGTTTTATGGCCGTTTATTCCTTTAGTTATTTTAAGCGGTTATTTATACGTCCAGCAGTCTTACCCGGTTTTTGCCGGCCAAAAGGTTAATACCTTTTACTATCAGATACTCTGGTACATATACGTTACCGGGCTTAGCTTGTTATTATTACTTTTTTGTCGGTTTTTGGCTTATCAAAGCTCAAGGTTAACCCGTTTCTTAATCACCTTAGGACTTAGTTCATTTGGAATTTATCTTATCCATCCTTTAATTCTTGAATTATGGCAAAGGTGGTTTCATTTTGGCCAACCGCTTTATTTTCACCTGGCTTTCTGGGCCGGTTATATTCTGGTGGTTGGTTTTTCCTGGTGGCTTACCCGTCTTATCGAGCGTTATCCCCTGGTGAGTAAATATCTATTAGGGACTAAATGAGTTTTCGTAAATAATGACAAGAGCTTCCTAAAATACCTTTCTTGACCTGAATGCTGGAGTGCTGTATAATGTAATAAAAGGTAATGCTTATGTTTGAGCAAAAATACGGGACGCAGATTTATCTGAACGAGGAGCAGTACCGTTTCCTGAAAGAACAATCTGCCCGCTACGGGATTAGTATGGCCGGCAAAGATTTTCCCAAATTGCATAAGGTGCTTACAATAATAAAGGTAAGTGGGGTCAGGTCTTGAGAAGACATACCTGCCTGGACGGTAATTTTAGTTTCCCACAATCACGGGGATTACTGGGATAAGAAAGGAAAAAACATGGGCGGTTTTTTTGATTTTGATTATTTAAAAGAACAACCGCTGGAAATGGCCCCTTTGGCTTACCGCATGCGCCCGGCAAGTTTAGCTGAGTTTGAAGAACAGACGGCAATAATTGGTCAGCGTACCTTACTAAGACGGGCAATTGAGACAGATTTGCTTAAGTCAATGCTCTTTTTTGGACCGCCTGGTTCAGGAAAAACCGCCCTAGCTAACATCATTGCGGGGATGACCGGGGCTCAT
Organism: Firmicutes bacterium UBA4795; assembly: GCA_002402825.1. Taxonomy (GTDB): domain Bacteria; phylum Bacillota; class Desulfotomaculia; order Desulfotomaculales; family Nap2-2B; genus SCADC1-2-3. The sequence continues at coordinate 56,559 of DHGP01000028.1, read as the reverse complement.
TTTGAGGTAATTAACGCCGTTACGGCTGGCTTGGCGGAAATTAAACGGGTAATTGAAAAGGCAAAAGAAAGACAAAGCTTATCGGGCAAAAAGACCGTTCTTTTTATTGATGAAATTCACCGTTTTAATAGGGTCCAACAAGAAGCTTTACTGCCGTTTGTGGAAAAGGGGTTAATTATTTTAATTGGCTCCACCACCGAAAACCCCATGTTTTACGTTAGCCGGCCCTTGCTTTCCCGGTTGCAAATTTACCGTTTAGAACCTTTATCCAAAGAAGCCGTAAAGCGCATTTTAGAAAGAGCCCTTAAAGACTCAGAGCGTGGTTTAGCTAAGTACCAGCCGGAAGTAGAGGACCAGGCCCTTAACCACCTGGCCGCAATAGCTAACGGGGATGCCCGAATGGCTCTGAACGCTTTAGAGTTGGCGGTGCTGTTGACAAAGCCTGACCAGGACGGCAGACGCAGGATAAGCTTGTCAACAGCCGAACAGGCAATTCAGCAACGGGTTTTGCAATACAGTAAGGAAGAAGAGCACTATGATGTTGTATCCGCCTGGATAAAAAGTATGCGCGGTTCCGATCCCCAGGCCGCCCTTTACTGGTTAGCCCGTTTAATTTACGCCGGCGAAACACCGGAATTTATTTGCCGCCGGCTGATGATTCACGCGGCCGAGGATGTCGGCCTGGCCGACCCGCAGGCGCTTATTCTGACCACAGCAGCCGCCCAGGCTGTGGAACGGGTAGGCTATCCTGAGGCCAGGCTTATTTTAGCTGAAGCAGTTTTATATATTACCCTGGCTCCTAAAAGCAACTCGGTCTATCAGGGGATAGAAGCGGCTTATGAAGCGGTAAAAAAGGAAAAGGCCGGGGAAGTGCCCCCGTCCTTACGCGATGCCAGTTATAAAGGGGCAGCCATGTTTGGTCACGGGAAGGGATATAAATACCCTCATGATTATCCCAGACACTGGGTAGCGCAAGAGTATTTACCCCTGTCTTTAAAAGGGCAGTTGTTTTACCAGCCTTCCCGGCAGGGAAAGGAAAAGTTAATTTACGAACAGTGGTTAAAGAGAGTATCGGCTAAGCAAACTACTTAGTTCTATATTCTATTGAGGATTTTATTGGGGTTTATGACCCGATGATTGAAAAGCAGACAAATTCCTTGCCCATCTGGCTTTTTAGAAACTTAGGGAAATATAATGAGGTCTGCCATTTCATTTCGACTAGAATTGGCGGTTTTAGCAGCCCCCCGTTTAAGGCGCTGAATTTAGGATTTCACGTGGGTGATAATCCAGAAATGGTGCTTAAAAACCGTTTACTTCTTTCCCGGGTGTTAGGAATTTCCCCGGGCAGCTTTACCACTGTTCAGCAGGTTCATGGGCACAACGTAAAAATTATAACCGAAGAGTTAAAGGGCTCGGGGGCGGTTAACCATGATCCAGCCATAAGCGAGGCTGATGCCATGGTGACTAACGTCCCGGACGCTTGTCTTTTGGTTCTCCAGGCCGACTGCGTGCCTGTTCTATTGTTTGACCCTCAAAAAAGGGTTATAGGGGCCGCTCACGCCGGGTGGAAAGGTACCATTCGACTGGTAGCCCAAAGGGTAGTAAGTGAAATGCAGGAGAAATTTGGCTGCTTACCCCAGAATATTGTGGTGGGAATTGGGCCTTCTATTGGTCCTTGCTGTTTTGAGGTTGGCCCGGAAGTTATTGCTCAGGCCAAAAGTATTTTTCGGGAAAAAAGGGGCTTTATAAGTAAAGAAACCCTGGATGGCAAGGGATATTTCAACTTGTGGGAAGCAAATAAAATGCAACTTATCCAAATGGGCATTCCGGTGGGAAATATAGAAGTAGCTGGAACATGCACTTCTTGCCGCCATAATATATTTTTCTCGGCGCGTCGTCAGGGAAGAAAAACAGGGCGATTTGGCGCAGGAATTATGCTTAAAAATTTATGACGTTTGCATGGGTAACAAAATGCTAACTTGACGCAGGAAATAAATCATGTTAAAATATTTTTGCCTGGGCGGCTTGGTTTAGCAAGGAGCAGAGTTGTGAATCACTGCTTTTACATGCGGGAAGCTCTGGTCGAAGCAAGGAAAGCTTATGCTCTTAATGAAGTACCAGTGGGGGCAATAGTAGTTTTAAATGACTTGATTATTGGCCGGGGCCATAATCTACGTGAGACTCTATGTGACGCCAGCGCTCACGCTGAAATCCTGGCCTTGAGGGAAGCCGCCCGTTACGTGGGGGGCTGGCGTTTAAACGGAGCTACTATTTACGTAACCATTGAGCCTTGCGCCATGTGTGCAGGGGCGCTGGTGCAGTTCCGGGTGCAAACCTTGGTTTACGGGGCCCGCGACTTAAAAGCAGGAGCAGTGGATTCTGGATTAAATATTGTCAGAGAGCCCAGGTTTAATCACCAGGTGGAAGTTATTAGCGGTATTATGGAAGCAGAATGCCGGGAAATAATCCAGGATTTTTTTAGAAACTTAAGAGAAAAATAAGAAATAAATAAAGCGGAGAGATGGCCGAGTCCGGTTGAAGGCGCTCGACTCGAAATCGAGTAGGCGGCTAAAGACTGTCTCGTGGGTTCGAATCCCACTCTCTCCGCCAAGAAAATTTTACGGGGAGAGATGGCCGAGTCCGGTTGAAGGCGCTCGCCTGGAGAGCGAGTAGACGGGCAATAAACCTGTCTCGTGGGTTCGAATCCCACTCTCTCCGCCAAAATGTGTTTGATTTACTGTTGATTTTGGCCGTGCTAGACGGGGAGGTAGCGGTGCCCTGAACCTGCAATCCGCTAGAGCAGGGTTGAATCCCTAGCCCGAGGGTTTGGCTTGTAGGGTCTGACCTCTGATAAGGAGTGACGATGGTTGGGTCTTGCGCGACGAAGACTTCTGAACCGTGTCAGGTCCTGACGGAAGCAGCACTAAGGAAATCTCTTCGGGTGCCGCAAGGGTGCCTGATTTGAGCTACCTGCAGAGGTAACGCCTGGAAGTTATTATTCGACGGCAGGTGTACGGCCATTTATTTTTAAGAACTGCTGGAAAACAAAGGTAGTTTTCTTTTGAGTATAAGTATTGGTGAGTAGCGGGAGAATGTAAAAGCATGGCTTATTTAACTCTTTACCGTCAATGGCGTCCGCAGTTGTTTGGCGACATAATCGGGCAAAGACATATTACTCAAACCCTCCAAAATGCGCTGGCGACCAACCAGGTAGCTCACGCTTATCTTTTTTGTGGTCCGCGGGGAACCGGTAAAACTTCTACGGCTAAAGTATTGGCTAAGGCGCTGGTTTGCAAGGAGAGAAACTCAGTCGAACCTTGTAACCAGTGTATAAACTGTCGGGAAATATTCAGCGGGGTATCTATGAACGTAATGGAAATCGATGCTGCTTCGCACCGGGGCATTGATGACATCAGGAGTTTAAGGGAAAAGATAAAATTTGCTCCTGTGTCGGGTAACAAACGGATTTATATTATTGATGAAGTGCATATGCTAACCAGTGAAGCTTTTAATGCTCTCTTAAAAACCTTAGAAGAACCGCCGCCTCACGCTATTTTAATTTTAGCTACCACCGAGCCCCGTAAGGTACCTTTAACTATTCTTTCCCGTTGCCAGCGTTTTGATTTTCACCGCATTAGTTTTGGCGAATTATTGTCACGTTTACAGTATGTTGCCGCTAAAGCCTCTTTTCAGGTAGAAGATGAAGCCTTAAAATTAATTGCCCGGGCCGCAGAAGGGGGGCTGCGGGATGCTTTAAGTATGTTAGATCAAGCGGCTGCTTTTGGAAATAAACAAATTACTTGCGCCAACGTACACCAAATATTAGGTACTGTTCAGCAAGAAGTTTTAGAGGAGATGGCAGGTGCCCTAGCCAATCAAGAAACAGCCGTTGGGCTTAAAATTATAGATACCCTATTCACTCAAGGAAAAGACCTTTATCTTTTTGGGCGTGATCTAACTGCTTATTTACGTCGTTTGCTGCTCTGGCATATAGCACCTGATATGGAAAATGAATTATCGTCAGGAGAAAAAGAGGCCTTGGAAAATCAGGCCCGCTTTTTCAGTCGGGAACAATTAACGCAAATTTTACATATTCTAACCCAGGCAGAACAAAATATGCGTTGGAGTACCCAACCGAGGGTTTTATTGGAATTAGCCATCGTGCAGGCTGCCTTGCCGCAAGCTAACGGTGGCAGCATTACCGGGAGTATTACGTCTATCCTGGAAGAACGCCTGACTGGCCTAGAAAAGAAAATAGCTTTGCTAACCAAAGAAAAAGGGAAGGAAATTAAAGAAAAAGAGCAAAAAAGTAAAAGAAAAGAAGAAATGTTGCCTGACAAAGAAAATAAAGAAAAAATAGAAAATATAATTCTTCCTTGTAAAGAATTAACCTTATCCAGAATAGGTGAGTTATGGCCGGAAATTTTAAAGGCCGTAAAAAGCATAAGTATGCCGGTATATACGTATTTATCTAAAGGGCAGCCGACGCAATTAAAGGGAGATATTTTATATCTTGATTTTCCAGCGGATGATTTATTTAACCAGGAACAAATGGAAAAAACAGAAAACAAAAAAATAGCAGAGGAGGTATTATCCTCTTTTTTCGAACAAAAATGCCATTTACGTTGCTTAAAAGCGACTCATTCCGTGTCCGAAAAATCTTTTTTTGCTGAGGAAAAGATTAGTGTAACTGAGGCTTGTAAACTCTTTAAAGCCGAAGAAATAAATTTTTCTAACGGGGAAAATCGAGAGGCTGATAAAATGTTTGATTGGTAAAAAAATAAAAAGGAGGATTTTATAGTTATGTTAGGTGGCAATATGAATAAGATGATGAAACAAATCCAAAAAATGCAAGGCGAAATAATGAAATTACAGGAAGAATTAGGTACTCGTACCGTTGAAAGCACGGCCGGAGGTGGCGTGGTAAAAGCCGTGGCTAACGGTAAGCAAGAGCTGCTTGCCATTGAAATAAAACCCGAGGTTGTTGACCCCAATGACGTAGAAATGCTCCAGGACCTTATTTTAACGGCCGTGAACAATGCGCTTAGTCAATCACGGGAAATGGTAAATATGGAAATGGGTAAGCTTGCTCCAGGACTAAACTTACCTGGCCTTTTTTAGGAGTGATAAAATATGTATTATCCTGAACCCGTAGCTTTACTCATTAATGAACTGGCTAAATTACCCGGTATAGGCGTTAGAACTGCCCAGCGCCTGGCTTTTTACCTTATTAATTCACCCCCGGAAACAGCCCGTAAATTGGCCCAGGTTATTTTAGATGCCCGGGATAAAATTCGTTTTTGCACTACTTGTTTTAATTTAACTGATACTGAACTTTGCGGTATTTGCCAGGACAAAAAAAGAAATCAGCAAATAATTTGCGTGGTACAGGAACCTAAAGATATTGTGGCCATTGAAAAAAGCCAGAGCTATAAAGGATTATACCATTCCCTGAACGGCGCTCTTTCTCCTTTAGATGGTGTAGGTCCAGAGGACTTAACCATTCATAAATTATTAAAGAGGCTGGAGGGAGGCCAAGTTAACGAAGTTATTTTAGCCACTAATTCTAACGTGGAAGGTGATGCTACAGCCCTGTATTTAGCTCAATTAATAAAGCCTTTAGGGGTAAAGGTTACTCGCTTGGCTTACGGTCTTCCGGTTGGGGCACACCTTGAGTATACCGATGCTGTTACCTTGACCAAGGCTTTGGAAGGGCGCCAGGAAGTTGAAGAAAAGTGATAAAAGTATTAAAAAAGTATTAGTAAAAAGGCAACAACTTAGCGGTTAGCCATCAACAATAAGCTGACCGGCGCAATTTTGTTAGTTGTTTTAAATTATTTTTGTGTTAGCCTTGACAAACTAACTGTATTTATGTTATAAGAAAAAGAACTTACGAGCTAAAAGTTATTAATTTATTTAGGGCTAAATACTTTAATTTAACCCTTCCTTTTTAGTTTACCTAAGTTTTTTTAAGCTTACTGTTTTTTAATATTAGGCTTTTACCCCCGTTTTAACACGGCGGATTATTGTAAGGTTATCTTTTTTTCATTTTTAAAAAGGAGGAGAGTTATTGTCTGACTTAATCGAAATAAGATGGCATTCCCGGGGGGGGCAAGGGGCAATGCTGGCTGTTCGTACGCTGGCCCGGGCAGTAATAAAAGACAATAAATATGCCCAAGGACTGCCCGAATTTGGACCGGAAAGAATGGGTGCCCCAATTAAAGCGTTTAACAGGTTTAGTACAAAGCCCTTTTCTTTATACTGCGGAATAGTAAATCCCCACGTGGTGGTTCTTCTTGACCCGTCAATAACAAAATTAGTTGACGTTACGGAAGGAATTTATGCCGATAGCAAGCTTTTAGTTAATATAGGTTTGTCCCTCCAGGAGGTGCGGGAGAAGTTGAACTTAAAAAACGGAAAAATTTACGTAGTAGATGCTACCAGGATTGCCCAGGAAACGCTAGGCAGACCAATGCCTAACACACCTATGATGGGGGCTTTAATCAAGATTGTACCGGTAATTTCGCTTGAGGTTCTTTTAGATGAAGTAGCTAGGGAATTTAAAGAAAAGTTTACCTCCAGAGTAGTAGAAGCCAACTTAGCGGCGATTAAAAGAGGGTTTGAGGAGGTGTCGGGTGAATGAAGGAACTTCAGGGGTGGAAAGATATACCAATTGGCACGGCTATCATAGAAGCAGGGAGTTCCATAAAATACTTAACGGGGGGATGGAGAGACAACCGTCCAGAGCATAATAAGGATAAATGCACCAATTGTCTTTTATGTTGGGTTTACTGTCCTGAAGGAGCTATAATAGTTAAAGATGATCAGGTAACCGGCATAAATTATGATTATTGTAAAGGTTGTGGTATTTGCTCGGCCGAATGTCCCCCTAAAGTAAAGGCTATAACCATGGTAAAAGAACCAAAATTAATGTAAAGGAGACAAAGAGAGATTTTTATGGCCAGATTAGCTGCTTTAACGGGAAATAATGCTGCCGCAGAGGCAATAAGACAAATAAAACCAGACGTATTTGCTGCCTATCCAATTACCCCCCAAACAGAAATGGCAGAAGAAGTAGCCCAGTTTGTGGCTGACGGTATTTTAGATACAGAATACATCCCCGTAGAAAGTGAACATAGTTCCATGAGTGCTTGCATAGGGGCTTCTTTGGCCGGGGCGCGCGCCATGACGGCAACTGCTTCCTGCGGTCTGGCGTATATGTGGGAACTGCTTCCTATTGCTGCCAGCCTGCGTTCCTCCGTTGTTATGGCGGTGGTAAATAGAGCTTTTAATGCTCCTTTAAACATTCACTGTAGTCACGATGATTCCATGGGAGCAAGAGATTCCGGCTGGATTCAGCTTTATTCGGAAAATGCCCAGGAAATGTACGATAATTTAATCCAGGCCGTAAAAATTGCGGAAGACGAAACAGTACGGCTTCCCGTTATGGTGTGTATGGATGGTTTTATTATCAGTCATGCGGTTGAAAGGCTGCTTCTTTTAGAAGATAAAAAGGTTAAAAACTTCCTGGGAGAATTTAAACCAGCCTACCCCCTCTTAGAGGTAAATAATCCGGTAACCTTAGGAGCGTGTGCGCTTCCTGATTACTATACGGAGCATAAAAAACAGCATTCCGAGGCATTGCGCCACTCTATAGACAAGATAATGGGAGTGGCTAACGAATACGCCAAATTATCCGGCAGAAGTTATTCTTTGTTTGAAAGCTACCAGCTTGCTGACGCTGAGTATGGTATTGTTATTTTAAATTCGGCCGCCGGGGTGACTAAAGCCGTGGTGGATAAATTAAGAAAAGAAGGAGTTAAGGCAGGCCTGCTTAAAATAAGGGTTTACCGGCCCTTTCCGGCCGCCCAAATAGTCCAAGCTTTAAAAAATTTAAAAGTAGTGGCGGTGCTTGAACGGACCGACAGCTTTGGCGGGGTAGGAAGCCCTGTATTTACTGATATTAGCGCTGCCTTTATGGAAGCATCAACAAAAGAAAAACCCTTAATGGTAAATTATGTTTACGGGCTTGGGGGAAGAGACGTAGGGCTTGAGGATATTGGAAAGGTATACGCTAATTTACAAGCCATAAACCAAAGAGGAAAAATAGAAAAAAGCTTTGCTTACCTTCAGGCAAGGGAATAAGGAGGAAATTAAATAGTGGCCATAAACCTAAAGGAAATAGCTAAAAAGGAAGAGCTTTTTACGCCGGGACACCGGCTTTGTGCTGGCTGTGGCACGGCAGTTTTAATGCGCCAGGTTATGCTGGCAGTGGAGGGGCCTGTTGTAGTAAGTATGGCTACCAGTTGTCCCTTTGTTTCGACGGCAACTTACCCTTACACAGCCTGGAAAGTACCCTGGATTCATAATGCTTTTGAAAATGCCCCGGCTACAATTTCTGGAGTTGAGGCAGCTTATAAGGCTTTAAGAAAAAGGGGGAAGATTACCCAAGAGATAAAATTTATTTCTATGGCCGGTGACGGCGGCACTTATGATATAGGTTTTCAAGCCTTATCCGGGGCTTTAGAGCGTGGGCACCGGTTTTTGCACATTTGTTATAACAACGAAGCGTATATGAACACCGGGATCCAACGTTCAGGCGCCACCCCCTTAGGGGCCCATACTACCACCAGTCCGGCCGGAAAATTAATTCCTGGCAAAAGAGAATTTCGCAAGGACTTAACGGCCATTATCGCGGCCCATGATATCCCTTATGTAGCCCAAACCACCCCTTTTCACTGGCGGGATTTAATGACTAAAGTGCAAAAAGCGCTGACCGTGGATGGCCCATCCTTTATAAATGTGCTTACCTCCTGTCACCGCGGCTGGCGTAGCGATATAAAAGACGCTATGCAGATTTTAAGGCTGGCGGTTGATACGTGTTACTGGCCTTTATACGAGGTGGTAAACGGAAAATGGAGGTTAAATTATAAAGTAAGAAATAAATTACCAGTTATTGAGTGGATTAAACCTCAAGGCAGGTTTGCTCATTTACTTAAAGAGGAAAATCAGCCTATCGTGGCTCAAATTCAGCAGAAAATTGATGAAAACTGGGAAAAACTACTAGCTAGATGTGTCGCTGACTAAAAAATGAACCTGGACCAGAAGGAAGCCCCCCTTTTTACGGCGTTAACGCGGTACATTGCAAAAAATTATGCTTACTTGCACTTGCCGGCCCACCGGCAGGGAAAGGTTCTTTCTGAATTGTTAAGCCCGGAAGGCAAAAGTTTACTTCACCTGGATTTAACCGAACTGCCAGACCTGGACGATTTATATTATCCTCAAGAGGCTATTGCCTGGGCGCAAGATCTGGCGGCTGCCTTATACAAAGCCAGCCAAAGTTTTTTTCTAGTCAACGGTACAAGCGGTGGGATTCAAGCTTTAATTTTAAGCTTATGCCGCCCAGGGAACGAATTGTTATTACCCCGTAATTGTCACCGCGCTGTTTTAGGGGGTTTGATTTTAAGCGGGGCAAAGCCGGTATATTTGCAGCCAGTTATTAACCAGGAATTTGGTTTTGCGGCCAGTATTGCTCCTGAAGAATTAACCCGCTCACTTAAAGAACACCAGGATTGCCGTGGTCTTTTACTGGTTCACCCTACTTATTACGGGGTTGCGGGTGATCTAGCCAGACTAACGGCATTAGCCCATCAAAAAAATAAGCCAGTTTTAATAGATGAAGCCCACGGGGCTCATTTTCCTTTTCATCCTGTCTTACCTCCTGACGCTTTATCGTGCGATGCTGACGCGGTAGTGCAAAGTATGCACAAGTTGGGAGGTTCTCTTACCCAGTCATCTCTTTTGCACCTTAAGGGCCGGCGTCTGACATCTTATCGGGTAGCCGACAGTTTACGCTTGTTGCAAACCAGCAGTCCTTCTTATCTTTTAATGGCCTCCCTGGACGTGGCCCGCAGGCAAATGGCTCTAACCGGCCATGAGCTTTTAAACCAGGTTTTAGAAATTGCTTTTCAGGCTAGAGACGAAATTAGCAAAATATCAGGTTTAAAAATATTTGGGGCTGAAAATTTAGATTATTTAGGAGCCTGTTTTTTTGACCCTACCCGTATAGTAATATCTGTTAAACAATGGGGTTTAACCGGTTATCAGGCGGCTCAACTCTTGTCTTCCGCTTACCGGGTACAGGTGGAAATGGCCGATTATTATAACCTGGTAGCCATAGTCAGCCTTGGCAGCACCAGGGAAGATGCGCAAGCTTTAGTTAAAGGTTTAAGCGAAATTTGTCAAAAAGAAGCAAAAATAAACCAACCTCTGCCGGATGTACCTTTATCTCCTCCGTCTGTTCCTGCAAGATTAACCCCGCGTGAAGCTTGGTTTGCCCCCAATAGATTAGTTTCACTAAAAGAAAGTGTTGGTCTGATTAGCGCCCAGGAAATAACTCTCTCTCCTCCTGGTATCCCATTGTTATTTCCAGGAGAAGAGATTACAATAGAGATGCGCGATTATCTTGGGCAATTAAAAAAAATAAATATTCCCGTAAAAGGATTTACCGGTCCCCAAAAAGACAAGTTGCAGGTGATTAAAAGTTGAAATCAGGTATTTTTCTTGTTTTTGAAGGAATAGACGGTTGCGGAAAAACTACTCAAAAAGACTTGTTGGCTGATTTTTTAAGTCAAAAAGGTTATCCGGTGGAAACTACCCGTGAACCTGGGGGCACACTATTAGGGGAATTAATCCGGGAACTGGTTTTAAGCCCAAAATATCAAGAAATATTTCCTTTAACCGAAACGCTGCTTTATCTAGCTGACCGGGCCCAGCACGTAGGGCAAAAAATCATACCGGCGCTAAGGGACGGCCGGATAGTAATTAGTGAGCGATATACAGATTCAACGTTAGCCTATCAGGGTTATGGAAGAGGACTGGATCAGGCTATGTTAAACCAGTTAAATAATTTAGCAACGCAAGGTCTTAAGCCCCATTTTACCTTTTTACTGAATATCCCTCCGGAAATCGCCCGGATACGCCTGGTTTCAAGAAAACAAATAATGAATTATCAAGAGGAAAATGCCCAACCACCAACGTCCAACCTTGGTTTGGACAGGCTGGAACAAGAAAAACTTGCCTTTTACCGCCGGGTAAGGGAGGGGTATTTAGCCTTAGCCCAAAAAAGTTCGAATAGTTATGTGATTTTAGATGCGCGTCAACCACCCATAATTACCCACCAAAAAATACGGCAGTTGGTAGAAGAAAGGATTTTGGTAAATATTTAGTAAGGACGTTAAATTTAACGCTTCTATAGATAGGGAAAATGATTAATGAAATTATTTCGGGAAATTATTGGCCACCAGGAAAATATTCGCCTTTTACAAAACGCCATTAGCCAAAATCAGGTGGCCCATGCTTATTTATTTTTAGGTCCAAAGGGGGTAGGAAAAAAAACTACCGCCCTGGCTTTTGCCCGGGCTCTTTTTTGTTTTTCTCTTACCGAAGGAGATGCTTGTGGACATTGCCGTTGTTGTCAGCAAGTAAATGAAGGAAACCATCCAGATTTACACCAAATAAGCCCTGCGGGAAGTTCAATAAAAATTGAACAGGTGCGGGAAATACAAAAGAAAGCGACCGTTAAACCGTACCAGGGTCAACGCGTTATCTTTTTGTTAGAACAAATTGAAACCATGACCCCAGAGGCAGCCAATTGTTTGTTGAAATTATTGGAAGAGCCTAATCAGGAAGTTAGCTTTATTCTTTTGTCTACCCAACCTCACGCCTTATTGCCAACCGTAGTTTCGCGTTGTCAAATTCTTTCTTTTCGTGCTCTATCACCGGCGGAAATAACTCGCGGGCTTAAACAAACCTTAAATCTGGGGGAAAAAGAAATACGCCTGGCTCTTGCCTTAGCTGGGGGCAGCCTGGGACAGGCATTAAAAATAGCCCAGGATAAACAACTCCAAAATATAAGGGAAGAAACCTTGATCATGGTCTGCAATTTAAAGAAATTAACCATAAATGAAGTATGCCGAAAAGCGGAGGAATTGGCAGCTTCTAAAGAAATGTTGGCGGTTCGGCTGGATATCCTTTTACTGTGGTACCGGGACATTCTACTGTGGCAGTTAACTAGAAATCAGGAGTTACTCCTGAATCAGGACTATCTGTCTTTAATAACTGAAGAAGCGTTATTTTATACTCCTGACCGTTTATTTAGGATTATGAGCAAGATTGAACAAACCCAAAGATGCTTAAACACAAATGTTAACGGGAGGCTAGCCATAGAAGTATTAATGCTTAACCTTAGGTAAGGGCGTTATATTTAACGCCACTACTAGCGCCTCTACCGTAAGGAAGGTGAAAATATGCCCTATAAAGTGGCGGGAGTTAAATTTAAGCGGGCCGGTAAAATATATTACTTTGACCCAGGAGAATATAATCTTTTGCCAGGTGATCAGGTTATTGTAGAAACAGCGCGGGGAATTGAGTTAGGGCAGGTAGTTATTGCTTCTACTACTGTTGGTGATGAAGAAGTTACCTTGCCGCTAAAAAAGGTTCTTCGGCCGGCTACGGAACAAGATAAAAATCAGGTGGCTATTAATCGCAAACAAGAAATACAAGCTTTTGAAATTTGCCAGACTAAAATTAAAGCCCACAATCTTCCTATGAAGTTAATCAGGGTAGAGCAGGCGTTTGACCGGAATAAAATAACTTTTTATTTTACGGCTGAAGGAAGAATTGATTTTCGGGAACTGGTAAAAAATTTAGCCGCGGTATTTCGGACCCGGATTGAATTAAGGCAAATTGGGGTTCGTGATGAAGCTAAATGTATCGGGGGAATAGGTTGTTGTGGCCGTGAACTATGTTGTAATACCTGGCTGGCAGATTTTGCTTCTGTATCCATTAGAATGGCTAAAGAACAAAATTTAGCTTTAAACCCTACCAAAATTTCGGGTGTTTGTGGTCGTTTAATGTGCTGCTTAAAGTATGAAAATGAACTGTACGAAGAAGCAAAAGGAAAATTTCCTGAAACAGGCAGCAAAGTAGTTACTCCTTTAGGACCGGGGAAGGTTACCGCAATTAATATTTTTAAGAAAACATTAACCGTGGAATTGTTGGAAAGCAAGGTCAATAAAGAATATACTTTGCCAGAGATAGAGGTGACTTAAAATTGTCCGCTGGTACTCTTTACCTATGCGCCACCCCCATTGGTAACCTGGAAGATATAACCATAAGGGCCTTGAGAATCTTAAAGGAAGTAGGTTTAATTGCGGCGGAAGATACCCGAAGAGTCCGAAAATTGTTAAGTCATTATGATATTCATACCCCGCTTACCAGTTTTCACCGTCATAATTACCGGAAAAAAGGAGCTTATATATTAAATTTATTGCTTAAAGGACAAAATGTTGCCCTGGTGTCTGACGCCGGGTTGCCAGGGATAGCAGACCCTGGTGAAGAGATGGTGCTTTTAGCGGTAGCTTATGAAGTGCCGGTGGTACCCGTGCCAGGACCCAATGCTGCTTTAGCTGCTTTGGTTGCTTCAGGATTGCCGGCCAAACATTTTTGTTTTGAGGGTTTCTTACCCTCTAAAACTAAAGCGCGGCAGGAAAGATTACAACAACTGCAGACTGAAAAAAGGACGTTAATATTTTATGAAGCGCCGCACCGTTTGTCAGAAACTTTAGCAGATATGTTAGTTTTGCTTAAAAACCGCAAAATAGTTGTTGCTCGCGAACTAACCAAATTGCACGAGGAAATTTGGCGGGGCACTATTGACCAAGCAGTAACGTATTTTGACCCTATTAAAACACGGGGTGAATTTACGCTGGTAGTGGCCGGAAGTACAGAACCCGCTAGTCCAGCCCTTTGTCCGGTAAATATAAGCGACCCGGCGGTAGAAAAAAATATTTTAGGGCAGGTAAAGCAGTTGGAAAATAAAGGCTTGGCTAAAAAAGAGGCTGTTCGTCAGGTAGCCCGGCAATTTAACTTGTCCAAACGCCAGGTTTACACCTTGATAGTTCAAGCCAAAAAGGCAGAAAGATAGAAAAGTAAAAGTCAGAAATCAAGGTTATTTTTCCTTTGATTTCTGACTTTTAACGACTCACAAATCCAGCTTTGGTTAAAAAAACTTGTTACTCCTTGAGGTCCAAAAATGCTTTTTTACATTGCCTCAGCACTTTCAAACATATTAACCGCGCAATCCCGACAGACTAACTTTCCCCGGTAATGTTGGACGTTGGTAGCGTTGCCGCAAAAAACGCAGGCAGGTTCGTATTTTTTAAGAATTATTTTCTCGTTATCGACGTAAATCTCCAAAGCGTCTTTCTCGTCTATGCCTAGAGTACGCCGTAACTCAATTGGGATTACAATCCGCCCAAGCTCGTCCACTTTTCTGACAATACCTGTCGATTTCATTATTTTTCCCTCCCCCCTTTTTATAACATAACTCGACAACGTACAAGTAGATAATACCAACCATGTTAGTAATAGTCAATACATTATTTTAAAAATTTTTATAGTTTTTTACGTTTTTTTTGCTTTTAAAATTTAACCAGGAGAAAATATTTAACGGAAAAACTTGAAAATTTATTAAAGATTAGCTAAAATTAAAGTCAGCCAGGGTTAACTATTGGCTATTACAATTAGCTGACCAAAAGTTAAAAAAGATAAAAACAAGCAAGGTAGGGAAAAAATTTGTCGCCTAATAAAACTTTCTACATTACTACCCCAATTTATTATCCTAGCGACCATTTGCATATTGGTCATGCATACACTACTGTTGCGGCTGACGCCATCGCCCGTTTTAAAAGATTGACCGGATATGAAGTTTGGTTTTTAACGGGCTCTGATGAGCACGGCCAAAAGATAGAAAGGGCTGCTTTGACCAAAGGACAAAAGCCCCAAGCATATGTAGACAATATTGTCCAAAGTTTTCAGCATTTATGGGCCAGGTTAGCCATAAGTAATAATGACTTTATCCGAACGTCTGAGGAAAGGCATAAAAAAGTAGCGCAGGCCCTTTTTCAAAAATTATATGAGCAAGGAGATATTTTTAAGGCTAAGTATCAAGGATGGTATTGCTCGCCTTGCGAAACCTTTTGGACTGAAGGTCGGCTAAAAGAGGGTAAGTGTCCTGATTGTGAACGTGCAGTAGAGCTGCTTCAAGAAGAAAGTTATTTCTTCCGGATGTCCAAATATGCCGGGGCATTACTAAAGCACATTGAAACCCATCCTGAATTTATTTTACCCCTCGCGCGGCGCAACGAAATGATTAATTTTATTAAAAGTGGCCTGGAGGATTTATGCGTATCCCGAACTACTTTTAGCTGGGGTATAACTGTTCCTTTTGACCCAAAGCACGTTATGTATGTCTGGGTAGATGCCTTAATTAACTATCTTTCCGCCCTAGGTTACGGAGGGGAGGATGCTGGCTTATTCCAGAAATTTTGGCCTGCCAATGTCCATCTGGTAGGTAAGGATATTGTCCGTTTTCACGCCGTAATTTGGCCGGCTATTTTACTGGCGGCAGGATTACCGTTGCCCAAGCAAATAGTGGGGCATAGTTGGTTGCTTTTAGAAAGCGGCAAAATTAGCAAATCTAAAGGCAATATAATTGACCCTTTACTTTTAATTGATAAATATGGGGTTGACGCCGTACGCTATTACTTGTTAAGTGAGTTGCCCCTTGGGTCTGATATTTATTACTCTGAGGAAGCATTAGTGAACCGGATTAATAAAGATTTGGCTAATGATTTAGGCAATCTGGTTAGCCGGGTTTTAGGAATGGTGGTAAAATATAACAAAGGTATCTTAAGGCGCCCCCTACCGCTAAATGACAGGGAAAGGGTAGATCAGGAATTAATCACGCTGGCTGAAAAAACCCCTTTTTTGGTGGAAGAGTTTATGGAAAAGCGGGAGATTGCCAACGCCTTATCCGCTATATGGCGCTTAATTAGCCGGGCCAATAAATACGTAGATGAAACGGCGCCGTGGGCCTTAAAAAAAGACGCGGCCAGGGTCGAGCGGCTGAATGCGGTCCTTTATAATTTAACCGAAACTATCCGTTTCATTGGGGTGTTAATTTCACCATTCCTGCCCGAAACACCAGCCCGTATTTGGGAACAATTAGGGATTAAGGAGCGGCCGGAGTTGCATTCCTGGACGTCTCTTACCTGGGGACATCTTCCGGCAGAATTGCAGGTAAACCGGGGGGCTGCTATCTTTCCTAGAATTGAGGAAGTGAAATAACCGGTGCTCATAGATACTCACGCTCATTTGGTTGACCGGCGTTTCGCCAAGGATTTAGGAGCTGTGCTTGGCCGCGCTCAGGAAAACGGGGTGGCGGTAATTATCAACGTAGGTTATGATTTAAAGTCCTCTTTTGATGCCGTGAGCCTGGCCCAGGAGTATGATTTTATTTATACAGCCGTAGGAATTCACCCGCATGACGCGGCCCGTATTCCGGAAGATTATTTGAATAAATTAAAAGAACTTTGCCGGCGTACTCGGGTGGTAGCCGTTGGCGAAATCGGCCTGGATTACTACCGTAATTTAAGCCCGCACCCTATCCAGCAACGGGTATTTCGGGAACAACTAGCGTTAGCCCGGGAACTAAATTTGCCGGTAATTATTCACGACCGGGAAGCTCACCAAGAGGTAATGGAATTATTAAGCAAGGATAAGCCCCCCCAAGCAGGAGGTGTAATTCATTGTTTCTCTGGTGACCGGGAAATGGCTTTAGCCTGTATAAGCATGGGTTTTTATATTTCCTTTGCCGGACCCATAACTTTTTCTAAAGCAAACCAGGCCCACGAAGTAGTGGTCCAGGTGCCCTTAGAAAAAATATTAATAGAAACTGACGCACCTTATTTAGCCCCTCAAGGTAGGCGCGGCAAGCGCAATGAACCTGCCTATGTCCGTTTTGTAGGTGAAAAAATTGCCCTCTTAAAAAATATCCCCTTCACAAAAGTTGCTGCCATAACTACGGCCAACGCTAAAAACTTATTTAAAATTAGCTCTTAAAAAAGATGAATAACTGAAGGTTGATAGCTAAATAGTTGTTCTTAAGCATATAATATTTAAAACTATGCTAACAACTTTAATTTTTCATTTAATATGGCAACAACTTTATTTATAAATTCGACATGATATTTTACTATTTCCGGCAGGAGATTTTGCTTATAACGTAGAAAGTTTTTAAGGTTAAGTAATTAATGGTGAGCGGTAGTAGAAGCGATAAATTTAACGCTCCTACTGAGGATTAACCGCTAAGCTAAACAAGTGAGGGGGAGTTATAATTGGATTGGTATAGTTTTAAAAAAGAAGAAAAACAAAAATTCGTAGATGTACTTTCGAGGGGGCGGAGGCTAAAAAATACAATCGTTGTTTTTTGTCTGGTAAGCATTGCTCTTTTAGTTTTGGCCGGTTACTCCAGAGCTCAAAAAAAAGTTACTGTTTGTGTTGAGGGTAAAAAAATGGAGGTTCAAACCTTTAAAAAGACCGTGGGAGAAGTTCTGCAGGAGAAAAATATACCTTTAAAACCACAGGATAAAGTAACTCCGGCCACCTTTACTTTTTTAAAAGATGGCCTTAAAATTGTAATAAGGCAGGCTATACCGGTGACCATTACGGCAGATAACTGGACCCAAAAACACTGGGTTTATCCAGGTACAGTAGCTGAAGTGCTTCAAAGTCTGGATGTTTCTTTAGGGAAAAATGACCTGGTTAGGCCCCCGTTAACCAGCGTGGTGAGGGCAGGTACTCAAATTAAAGTAACCCGGGTGGTTAAAATCGAGGCGGTTAAGGAAATTAAGTTAGCTTTCAATACGCAACGCGAAACTAACCCTAATTTGCCGCGCGGCTTTACTCAGGTAAGTCGGGCCGGTAGAAGCGGCTTAGAAAAACAAAATTGGCAAATTACTTACCATGACGGACGGGAAGTGGAGCGCTGTTTATTATCGCGTACAATTGTTCTTGCCCCCAAGGATAGAGTTTTGCAGGTAGGAACAAAAAGACAGGTAGCCGTCTCCCGAAGCGGTCAAGGAATAAATTCTGCTCAAGAGGTAACTATGCTGGCTACCGCATATACTCATACGGGAAATAATACGGCTTCAGGGACACCCCCTTGTTATGGTAGTGTTGCGGTTGACCCGCGAGTAATCCCGCTGGGAACACGTCTTTATATTGAGGGATATGGTTATGCGGTAGCCCAGGACATAGGACCAGCCATTAAGGGTCAAAGAGTGGACGTATTTTTTGAAACAGGAGCGCAGGCCAGGCAATGGGGAATGCGTTCGGTAAAAGTTAAAGTTTTGCGTTGAGGGTAAATTATTTATGGTAAGGGAAAGGAGAAAGTGCACAACCCGGTTTCCCCAAGTCAGGTACGTGCAATCTTAAAAAAGTACCAGATTCACTGCCGGAAAAGCTTAGGGCAAAATTTTTTGAGTGACGCGAATGTCGTCAGAAAAATTGTGGCTGGCGTCCGGTTAAACCCGTTGGATGTGGTGGTTGAAATAGGACCAGGACTGGGAGTGCTTACCCAGGAGTTGGCTAAAAGAGCCCGTTTAGTATTAGCCGTGGAAAAAGACGAAACATTACTTCCTGTTTTAAAAGAAACCCTGGCCGGGTTAGAAAATGTAATTGTAATTCACGAGGACGCCAGAAATGTTGATTTTGACGCCTTGGTGGCTTTAAAAACAAATATAAGTAGCGGTCTTACTTATAAGTTAGTCGCCAATTTACCTTATTCAATCACTACTCCTTTACTTACGTACCTTTTAAGAAAAAGGTTTAATTTTAGCCTGCTGATTGTTATGGTCCAAAAAGAAGCAGCCAACCGAATCAAGGCCTTGCCTGGTAGTAAGGATTATGGTCTGCTTAGTATCACCGTTCAGTTTTATACTGTTTTACAGGATTCATTTCCGGTATCTCGGGTCGTTTTTGTGCCCCAACCTAAAGTAGACGCCGCGGTGTTGTGCTTAAGCCGGCGGGAAAAACCGGGCTGTTATGGATTAAAAGAGGACCTTTTTTTTATTTTAGCCCAGGAAGCCTTAAACCAAAGGCGAAAGACTATTTTAAACGCCCTGGTTAACGCCCCAAGTGGCCTTAACCTGGACAAGAATATTTGGGCCTACCTTCTTCAAAGAGCCCAAATAAATCCTTGCCGGCGGGGGGAAACTTTAAGTATTAAAGAATTTTCTGCTTTAGCTCAGGCCGTCTGGCTTTACCTGAAAAACCAGTATTTTATAGGCTAAACGAAGGGATGAAAAATGTATTTTGCCAGCCCAACTAAGGGCAAGCTTTCTTTTGAAGAAATGATGGCCGATATTGCCGGATATATTACTGGTCTACCTACCTCGGCTTATAAAGTAATTATTGGTTCTGATTCTCAGGTCAGACAAGAAACTTGCTTTGTTACGGCTATAATTGTTCACCGTATTGGTAAAGGCGGCCGCTATTATTACCGTAAAAAAATCCAGCGTAAAATTAGAAGTTTAAGACAAAAAATTTTTTACGAAACGGCCCAAAGTTTAGAAATAGGAGCAATGGTAACTAAGTATTTTGCGGAAAGCGGACTGGATGATACAGAGATAGAAATTCATATTGACGTCAGTAAACATGGCGAGACCAAAGATTTAATCCGGGAAGTAGTTGGTATGGTCATTGGGAGTGGTTTTCAAGCTAAAATTAAACCAGAGGCTTTTGGTGCCTCTGCTGTAGCCGACAAACATACCAAATAGGTTAATGTTCGGCCGTGGAGCGCCTAAAAATCAAGCGGAACCAAATGTCTAACGACTATTTAGCGATAAAAAATAATGTTTACTCTATAAGATAAGTGCCACCATAAGGGTGGTACTTATAGTTTAAGGGACCTGCAAGGAGTCAGGTTATTATGGTGGTAACTAAATAAGTTGTCTCCCGTTCTTAGCACTATTTAACTATTAAAGGCATAAAATGTAAAAATATTAGCGGGAGGACAATTGTATGGACCAAATCAAAGTAAATGACCTAGTAGGGAGAAGGTCTTATGGTTGTGATATTTTTTTTAAAGTTTTAGCCATTTTTACGGACAATAATGGTCAGGAACAGGCTTGCTTAAAAGGGCTTGATATGCGTCTTATGGCTACTGCCCCGGTGGATGACTTATGTAAACTTGAACCAGTTCAAATAACCGCCCACTGGCATAATTTTATGACCAAAAATCATAATCAAATGAAACGAATTTTTCAAAGGCGCCAGCAAGATCAGCTTAAAAGCCTGAACCGATCCGTTGGTTTGGTCAATAAGATAGAAAGCTTTGATGTTCCTGGTACGGTTTTGCACTTAGATGGGGATAATGATTATTTAGAGCTATGCCTGACTACTTACCGTCAGTTAAATATTCGGGCCCATGGCTACAATATTGAAGAAAAAGAACAGCCGGAAAAAATTTTAACTGTCTTAACCAAACACCGTCCCGATATTTTAGTGCTTACCGGGCATGACGGGATAGCTAAAGGGGTTAAGGATTTTTCCGACTTAAATAATTACCATAACTCAAAATATTTTGTGGCTGCAACAAAAATAGCCCGCCAGTACGAAAAAAGCCTTGATGATTTGGTAATATTTGCTGGAGCCTGTCAGTCTCATTACGAGGCTATTTTAAAAGCCGGGGCTAATTTTGCCAGTTCCCCTAAGCGTATTTTAATTCACGCTTTTGACCCGGTTTTTGTAGTAGAAAAAATTGCCTATACCTCCATTTACGACCCCATTCCCATTAAAGATGTAATTGCCGGTACCATCACCGGTTTTGATGGTGTTGGGGGTATAGAAACTAAGGGTAAATTCCGGCTGGGCGTTCCTAAAACACCTTATTAAAATATTTAGTTAACCAGTTTACTAACCGTCACCCTTTCCTGTTCGTAAGCATAATATAGCTGGAAAGAACAGGGAGGGTTTTTTATATGTTGCGTTTATTTCACCTTCTAGAAAAGTACCGTTTTTCCTTATTAAAGAAGACCAATGTTGTTGGCGTAGGAATTGGTTATAAACAAATCGCCAGGGAATATACCCATGAATCAGCTTTGGTCATTTTTGTAACCCAAAAAGTTCCTGCTCACGCACTTAACCGGCAAGAAGCTGTCCCCAAGCAAGTTGAAGGTTTACCCACCGACGTGGTTGAAATTGGTGAAGTAACGTTATTAAATGAGCGCGTCCTTAAAGAACGGCCTGCCCGGCCGGGGGTGAGTATCGGGCATTATAAAGTTAGCGCCGGTACTTTTGGGGCCGTGGTAAAGGATAACCTTACCAAGGAAAAATTAATCCTTAGTAATAACCACGTTTTAGCAAACGCTACCAACGGAAAAGACGGGCGGGCAAAAGCCGGTGATTTAATATTGCAGCCAGGAGCTTATGATGGAGGCAGCTTAGATGACCGCATTGCCACTTTATTTCGGTTTGTGCCGGTAAAAAGCATCACCCAAGAGTCAGATTGTCCGGTAGCTGTGGGAATTGAAAAAGCAGGAAATCTTTTCTTAAGGTTAACGCGGCCAAATTATGAGTTGCGCTTGCTAAAAAATTTTTTTATTTTTAATTACGTTGACGCTGCCGTAGCTCTTCCTGACGCGCCAGGCTTAGTAAATGAAGAAATATTAGAAATAGATAAAATCGAAGGGGTAGCCGAAGCGGAACTGGGGCAAAAAGTGATGAAAAGCGGACGTACCAGTGGTTTAACGACGGGCAAAGTTACCGCCTATAAAGTTACTTTAAAAGTTACCTTAAGTGCCCAAGAAGAAGCGTGGTTTTCCAATCAGGTAATTACGAACATGCTTTCCCGTCCAGGAGATAGCGGTTCTTTGGTTTTAACGACCGATAAAAAAGCAGTAGGCCTTTTATTTGCGGGTTCAGCGGAATATTCTATTTTTAATCAGCTAAAGTCTGTTTTTGATCTGCTTAAGGTCCATCTTTAAGCCAGCCGGAAAGGAAAAAAGAAAGGGTAAAATCCCAAATTATCTCATGTGCTACAGATATTATCTAAAACAGAATTTTAAAGGGCTCAGCAGCAGGAGTTTCACAAAAATGAAGAATTAGCTAAAAATAAGCGGGTTGCAGCTAAAAAACAGTTAATGATAAAATAAATCGCCTAAAAATATTAATTATGGTTTGAAATGGCATAAAATCAGGAAAGAGAGGAGTAACATATTAATGAAAAAGCGCCTAAAAATGTATTTTAGCGTGATTTTAATCTTCTCCGCCTTACTTTTTTTAGTAAGTTTTGGACAGCCTGTCCAGGCGGCTGAAAGTGCTCTTAAGGATGACGAACAACTTATGGTAGATTTTATTAACCAAAAGCGGATTTTGGCTCAATTACCATTCTTACAGGTTGACCCTGTCTTAGTAAAAATTGCCTGGGGGCGGGCAAATGACCTGATGGAAAACCAAGATTATAAGGCTAACTTAATCACTACCAGTACGTTGGCTTCTCTGTTAAAAGCAAATGAGGTTACTTACAAATACGCTACCGAAAGCATTGTTAGGGCTACCTCTCTTAACCAGGCCCAAAATGCTTTGGCCAAGTCAACAAGTTACCGGCAAACTATCACCAGTAGAAAATATAGTTGTTTGGGTGTTGGCGTAGCGGAAGATGAAACTTACCTATACATAGTGCAAATTTTTATTGGAAAACAAAACGCTCTGGAGGCAACTTCGCCTTCTTATCAAACCCAACCTATTCCTTCCTCGCCCTTACCATCACCGGGCTCAAATACAACTACCTCTCTTGTTCCACCAGCGACACCAGTTTCAACACCGTCATCAGTTCAAAGTGCCCTTTCGCTAACGGTTGACGAACAAAAAATGATAAATTTGGTTAATGTTCAGCGGGCTAAGTACGGCTTAACTCCATTAAAAATCAACGCCGACCTTATACAGGCGGCCCGTTTAAAAGCCAAGGATATGGTAGAAAATAACTATTTTAGTCATACCTCACCTACCTACGGGAGTCCCTTTAATATGCTCCGTCAATTTGGCATTAGCTACCGTACCGCGGCCGAAAACCTGGCTGGTGCCCCTACCGTAGAAATAGCCCATGAAAGCTTAATGAATTCGCCAGGGCACCGGGCAAATATTTTAAACCCCAATTTTACAGATATTGGCATAGGAGTTATCTCTGGCAGTATTTACGGAAAAATTTTTGTTCAAATGTTCATGGGATAATTTACTTAAAAACTAAAAACTATCACCCCTACCCTAACCCTCCCCCTTCAAGGGGGAGGGAAGGGAGGGGATGGCTCGGTAATTGAAGGGATAATTAAGAAACATTCTAATAGTTACTTAAACTTTAAAAATAGCTATATAACTGTTAAGCGGTACACTTAAGGAATCGGCAATAGGTGGACATTTAGCTTTAAAAAGATAAAAGACTTTTTGGGGTAAAGATAGTTCGGGTAGAGTTTCGTAATAACCCATACCTTTAGCCAATAAAAGATCGGCGTTAATTAAAATTTCGTAAAAAGACTTACTGGCCAAAGAAAGGTCAAGCCCTGGCGTATCCGTGCCGGTGGTGATGACCCTTTTAAATTTAGCGCCAATTTCAAGATTTTGAAGGTCTTTTAAGATAAGGTCATTTTGGGCGGGGTTTTCCTTAACTACATATACTACCTCGGCGTATTCTTCAAGTTTTTGAAACAAAGGCAGGTCAAAAAAACATTCCCCGGCGTTATCGGCAAGATAAAGGATTTGCTGACGTTTTTTAGCTTTTTTAAAACTAGTTAAAAGCTCCTCCAGGGCTTTGGTATTATCCCGGGCAAAACGCACCGGCGACTGCAGTTCTTTTTTTATGATGTCTAAATCAACAAAAAAATCAATGCTATTTCCTAAAGCAGCTAAAGCAAGCAAGGAAGGCAAGTCGTTCTTTAACTTTATTCCGGCCACCAGAGCTGCAGCAATAGCTATTTCCTTTTTTTTAACGTTAGCAAAAGGGTCTTTATTTCCGGTAGCCGTACGGATTACTCTTTGCAATTCCCCGGCTAATTGGGTTGGAATAGTAGAAAAAGAAAAAGATGAATTTAAGTAAGCCAGCCCCTTTTTAAGAGCGGCCTCCTCCTGGGCTGGGTCTTGACTGGCCAGCCTCGCCGTGCGGCGGGC
The DNA here is from genome assembly GCA_002402825.1 of Firmicutes bacterium UBA4795. Taxonomy (GTDB): domain Bacteria; phylum Bacillota; class Desulfotomaculia; order Desulfotomaculales; family Nap2-2B; genus SCADC1-2-3. The sequence continues at coordinate 32,493 of DHGP01000028.1, read as the reverse complement.
TAAACCCTCCAGGCATTGGTAACAGTATTCTTTTGCCCGCAAAATAAAAGCCCCCTTTTAAAAAAATTGGATTATCAATATTGCCACGCGGTCTGTTTCAGTACGACTTTGCTCTAGTGTTTCAGGTCAACCAGATATCGACTTTCTTAAATAAAGACTTATTTTCCGGCAATTAACGCGTCTAAAGTTTTAAAAGTGTACCCTTGACCCTTTATGTCTTTGACAAGCCTGTCTAAAGCCTCCGTATTATCTTGAGAAACAGCATGAAGGAGAACAACCGCCCCGTTGTGTAAATTGTCCATTACTGTTTGGTAGGCTTCATCAGGACCGCCAGGCATGGGAACCCAATCCTTCATGGCTAGGCTCCAAAAAATATTATAATAGCCTAAAGCTTTGGTTTCGGCCAGGGTCCGTTCACTATACTCCCCTTTTGGGGGGCGCAAATAAATCATGTTTTTTCCGGTAAGCCGGTTAAATTCATTTTCTACCTGTTCAAGCTCCTCTTTAATTTGTTCGGCGGTCAAATCAGGAAAACAAGGATGATTCATGGAGTGGTTGCCCACGATATGTCCTTCCTTAACCATCCTTTTAACCAGTTCGGGCTGTGATTTTAAGTAGTGTCCGGTGATAAAAAAGGCCGCCGGTATATTGTTTTCTCGTAAAATATCCAGGATTTTGGGAGTGTATCCATTTTCATACCCTTCGTCAAAAGTTAAATAAATTTCCTTGCGGGAAGGATTACCCAGGTAATAAGCGTTATATTTCTTTAAGGTTTGTTGAATGGTAACAGGCACCTCTGGTGTGGCGTGAAGCTCATTTCTTTTTAGCCCCCAACCGCGCTTTATGTTAGGTAGATTTTCTAAAACCTCGGAAGGTTTAGTAACATTAGTAGTAGGTTCTGAAATAAGGGTACCGGCTTTATTTGGCTCTTGCTCTGCTTCTGGTTTTGTTTGGTTAATTGGTTTTTTATTATTTGGCGGAATCACTTTCGCCTGGGGATAAACCTTTTCCTTTGTGTTTTGAGAAGAGGGCTGGTTTTTGTTGGCGTAAACAGCAATGCATACAGCAAGCACCACAAAAAGAAAAACAATTTGCCACGAAACTTTCTTCATTATGTTTTACCTCCTATACGGGGTTAATTTAGTTATCTTTATTCTTATAATACTAGTAATACTAGCGTAAACAAAAAAAAGATAGTTTATCCCTAAAAAATTACTTTGAATTAATATATTCGTCAAAAAATCGGATTTCCCTTTAAAAAGTATTCATTCTCCCTTAACATTTTGATATAATTAAGCACGTGCTAGGGTTAGAATAATGGAGGTTTTATTGAATTGAAAGTTTCGCCTAAAGGCGCCCCCCAGCTAAAAGAAGAAGTTTTTGAGCCGGGTTTGTGTACGGCATGCGGGGGGTGTGTGGGTTACTGTCCGTACATTAAAGCAGCAGCCGACCGGGTAGCCATGATTTACCCCTGTAATTGCGAGGAAGGACAATGCTATCAAGTATGCCCGCGTACTTTAACCGATCTTCCTTTTTTCCGCGCTCAGGTTTTTGGGGAAAGAGCTTTAGAATTTAATAAATTCAACCAGGATAGTTTAGAGGCCGTGCTTGGCGTTTGTCGCGCGCTTTATTTTGCCCGGGCCGGGGCAGCTGCCGGAAGTTTTCAAGGGCAGTACGGTGGGGTAACTACTTCTTTAATGCGTTACGTTTTAGCTACTGGTAAAATTGACGGCGCCTTGCTTGTGGGAGGCAAGCCGGCGCAACCGCGGCCAGTTTTGGCTACCACCATACAGCAAGTGGAAGCCTGCACCGGTTCTAAGTATGCTGCTTTTCCTACTTTAAGTATGCTTTATCAACCAACCCAAAACTTATCATCCTTAGGTTTAGTAGGACGGCCCTGCCAGGTAACTGCCTTGCGCAAGATGCAGCAAGTTAAAGCGGGTGCGGCAGGGCAAGTTAAACTAGCCATTGGTTTATTTTGTTTTTGGTCTTTAGGACCTGAATTTATCCCCTGGTTAATCGAGATGGGTTTAGGGTTAATTGATAAAATGGATGTTACGGTAGATGAAGTTTTGTTTCAAAAAGGAGAAGAGGTTATCCGTCAAAATCTAGCGGAAATCCGGTCTTTTATAAAACCTTCCTGCCAGTTATGTTACGATCCGGTGGCGGAACTGGCCGACCTTGCCGTTGGCTCAACAGAGTATGAGGCAGACTGGAATACTTTGATTGTCCGCTCCCAGGCCGGCGAAAACCTGGTAAAAGAAGCCCTGCAGCAAGATATTTTGGAAGTTAAGCCTTATCCAAAAGAACGTTTACCTTTATTAAAGCAGGCTGTCTTGACAAAAAAACAAAGGGTGCTGCAGGCGTTAAAAGCAGAAAAAGAAAACAACCGGGTTGGTTATTTGAATTTAAGTCCGGCGGAGATAAATTTTTACCTTAAACTGTAAGCCATAGAATAAATCATAACTATATGTAGAAAGAGTGGGAAATTTAGTGGGTTGGCAGGATATTGTCCGGGAGGAACCGGGAAAACAGGTTCTTCTAAATGGTAACGAAGCCATGGCCCGGGGAGCTTTAGAGGCAGGGGTGCATTTTGTCTCCGCTTATCCTGGTTCCCCTTCTTCTGAAGTAACCGGCGTTTTAGCACAGGTAAGTAAAAATTTTAACTTTTATGTGGAATGGTCCGTAAATGAAATTGTGGCGTTAGAAGGTGCGGCCGGGGCCTCTTTTGCTGGTTTAAGAGCTCTTTGCACCATGAAAGCTGATGGTTTAAACGTCGCCTATGATTTTTTAACCAGTATGAATCTGGGTGGTTGCCGGGGTGGATTGGTCTTGGTGGTGGCGGATGACCCTTTTGGCCACTCCAGCTTAAAGGAATACGATTCTCGTTTTTTGGCCGCCGCAGCCTGGGTGCCGGTATTGGAGCCCTCTACTGTTCAGGAGGCCAGGGACATGGTAAAATGGGCTTTTGCCTTAAGTGAACAAATAAAAGGGCCGGTAATAGTCCGTTCGGTTACACGGATATCCCATTCGCGGGGTATAGTTACGTTAAAGGCCATGAAACAAATGGCCCAGGAAGCTGATTTTAAGCCCACCCAGCAGTTTCATACTTTTGCCCGTTTTCACCAAGAAGTTAGAGAAAGACTTAAACAGGTAGAAGAATTATTTGCGGTCAGCCCCTTTAATTTTTCTTTTGGACCAGAAAAAGCAGACCTAACAGTATTTACCTGTGGCACCGGATGGTTGTACACTAAAGAGGCGCTATTCTCGCTCCAGCTTGAAGATCAAATAAAAATTGTGCGTCCAGGCACCCCCTTTCCGCTTCCCAAACAATTTATTTTAGGTCATCTGAGTGGCACAAAAAAGGTGGTTTTCATTGAGGAAACAAGACCTTTTTTAGAAGAAAAAGTCCTGGCCCTTTATGCCTTGCATAGTGAGAATCTGAGCCAAATAAAATTTTACGGCAAAGCTACCGGCCATGTTGCCGGCTTGCGTGGTCCTGAGTGTGGAGAGATGAATACTGACATCGTAAGGGAAGTTTTAGCCAGGTTAACCGGCCGGCCGTATCATGCTTCTGCTGCCCCTTTAACAAAGGAAGAAAAAAAATCCTTACAGGCGTTACTGCCCCCGCGTGACTACGTATTATGCCCTGGTTGTCCTCACCGGGCTTCCTTTTGGGTGGTAAAAAGCGCTTTGGCTTTAGAAGGAAATAATGGGATGGTTATTGGAGATATTGGCTGTTACAGTATGGGAGCTATGGAAACTGGTTTTAATTTATTTAATACCCTGCATTGTATGGGAGCCAGTGCTGGTATTGCCAATGGATTAAGTAAATTACAATCTTATGGTTTTAAGCAACCGGTGGTAGCTATGGTCGGCGATTCTACTTTTTACCACGCCGTTATCCCGGCTTTAATTAACGGCCGCTGGAATAAGGCTAATTATCTTTGTATTGTTTTGGATAACGGAGTTACGGCCATGACCGGTCATCAACCCCACCCTGGTTCAGGGAAAAATGCGGTGGGGGAAGAAGCGGAAGTTATTTCTATCGAAGAAGTAGCAAAAAGCTTAGGTTTTATGGTTAAGGTGAGCGACCCCTTTCGCTATACAGAAGCAATACATGACGTTCTAAAACTTATCCGGATGCCGGGCCTTAAAATTTTAATTTTACGTCAACCCTGTGCTCTGGTGGCAAACCGAGAGCAAAAACGGCGGAAAGTTGTAGTCCGCCAGGAACTTTGCCGCGGGGATGCCTGCGGCTGTATGCGCTTTTGTACCAGGGTATGGGGCTGTCCGGCCAATGTATGGGACAAAAAGCATGAGGTAGCGGCGATTGACCCGGCTATTTGTGTTGGCTGTGGGGTTTGTATTGAATTGTGTCCGGCCGGGGCCATTGTTTGGGAAGGAAATGACTAAAGTAAATGCAAAAAGAAACATTATTAAAAGAACCAGTTAACCTTATCATCACGGGCGTAGGCGGTCAGGGTAACATCCTGGTTTCTGAAATTGTAGCTCAAACTGGTTGCCGTCAAGAATGGAACGTGGTGGTAGGAGAGTCTTACGGCCTTTCTCAGCGCGGCGGTGCGGTTTCCAGCCACGTACGTTTGTTCCAACATCAGGAATATGGTCCCATTATTCCTATAGGCGAGGCTGATGTAATTCTTGGTTTTGAGCCGCTAGAAGCAGCCCGTCAGGTGGTAGATTACGGACATAAAAACACCTGCCTCATTATAAATTCCCACCCGGTTTACCCTATCGGGGTGCTGCGGGGTAAAAATAAATACCCGTCATTAGATTTATTATTTAAAAAACTGCGGGAAATGGTAGCAGAAGTATTAATTATCCCGGCCACCAAACTAGCTAGCCAATTAGGGGAGACGGTAGTTCAAAATGTGGTCATGGTAGGGGCACTAGCCGGCTCAGGCTGCCTGCCTTTTCGAGCAGATACCTTTATTGAAGTAATAAAAAAAGTAGTTCCGCCCAAAGTTAGAACCCTTAACGAAAAAGCTTTTTATTTGGGGTTGGAAGAAGCGCAAAAAATTAAATCCCTTAAAAGTTTATAAAAAGAGCCAGTTAAAAATAAACTGGCTCCCCATTCTTGAGAAATCTTTATAATTTTTATTTTATAAACTATTTAAATTGCTTAAAGGTTACTTCTTTCTACTATCCAGGTGCAAGCCTTAGGCCACATTTCTTTGTGGGCCTTTTTACTGGTGGATAAACCAATATGACCCCGGTCTATGGTCATTAAATCTTTGTCGGTACTGGAAATAAGCTCCAAAAGTACGGTGTTTGACGCTGGCGGAGCAATATGGTCTTTTTCCGCGCTTAAAACTAAAGTGGGCATGTTTATCTTTTTTAAATTAACTTCTTTTCCCTCAATGGTATATTCTCCTTTAACAATCTTGTTTTCGTGGTACCATTCCCTAATATACTCCTTATATACTTCTCCGGGGATGGGCGGTGAATCGTAAATCCAGCGTTCCATCCTTAAAAAATCGGTTACAAAGTCTTCTTCTTCAATATGGGTAAATAAGCCCTCGTATTTACCGCAAATCAACATTACCGGGTCTACCCCTAAAAAACCTGTATTCATAAATTCTCCCGGCACACAACCATAAGCCTCTACAATCTTTCCAGGGTCAATACTTCTGGCCCACTTGGCCAAAGTATTAGGGGTGTCAAAATTTATAGGGGTTGCTTGCAGAACTAAATTTTTAACTTTTTCCGGATACAGGGTGCTGTAAATAGTGGAAAGAGTACCTCCTAGACAGTAACCATGTAAGGTTAATTGGGTAACATTTTCGTCTGCTCTTAATTTATCCACGCAATAGTCAATAAAATCAATGTAGTCGGCAATGGTTAAATATTTATCTGTTCGGGAAGGATAGCCCCAATCAATCATATAAACGTTAAGACCTGCTTCTAGTAACCTTCTGATAACACTAACCTCCGGATTAAGGTCCATTACTGATGGCCGGTTAATGTAAGCATATATAATCAGCACGGGTACCGGGTGGGTTTTTTCTACAAACGGGTGGTAGTGCAAAAGCTTAAATACCCCTTCATTCACGACTTCATCGCGTGGCGTAGTCCAAACATCAATTCCTTCTTTAAGCGTTTCCTCCAGGACATTAAACAACTTTGCCCTTAACTTGGCTACATCTTCCATCCTCATAACCCTCCTTATTTTTAGTGGTTAAACTTATCTTTCAACTTGTTTTTTCTTCCGCGCCGTTTTCTTTTTAGGCTTTTCAGGTGGAATAAGCTTCTTCTGGTTGGGTAGAAGCGCTTTGAAGAAACTCCTTTCTTTGCTGCAAATCTTTTATTTCCCGGCTTAATTCAAACTCCCGTTTTTCTGTGTCTCTAACCCTTCTTCTTAAGGTGTGCAATCTTTGGTAAGCATCGTCTATTTCTGAACGATAGACAAAAGGCAAAAACGGACAAGCGCCCAAAAGAGCTTCCCAAAACTTTCTTTGATTAACAATTGTATCCATAAGTTCGTGAATCATTCTGGACTGGGCCTTAACAAAACTATCTTCGCCTAATAGGCGTTCATAAAGACTTGAGGCTGTGCCTATTGACAGTTCAACAAACTTACGGTAGGGGACAGCTTCCGGTGAATTACCTGGGTTATTTCCAGGATTATGACCAGGGTTATTTCCTGGATTTGAACTACCTCTAGCGGCAGTCATTAATTTAGTAAATTCTTCTTGTACTTTTTCCCAAGTTTTATATAATTTAGTATAATAATCAAACCAGGCTTTTTGCAGTTCAACCTGACTGTTTAATCCTTTTAAGAAAGCATCCAGAGCTTCTTTGGGCAGCATAAAAGGAATATTTTCCCACCCCTCTTGAAGCTTGGTTAAAGGCTCAGTATAAATGGTCTGTCCTGTTTTTAGTAAATTTAACCAGTAATTATTCATCGTATTTACCATATCATGATAGCTCTTGAGCCAAACCTCATAAAAGTTTTTAAAAATAGGCGTAAAGAAAAATATATCTAAAGGACCCTGTCCTGGACCAGGGTTATGTCCCGGATTAGAGCTTTCTTTAACCGGGAGAATTTTTTGGGTTAATTCACCCAAAGCTTTTTCGACTCCTTCGTATAACTTAATATAAGAGTCAAAAAATCCTTTTTGGAGTTTAAAGTAATTATTTATGCCTTCCGAAAAAGTTTCCAAAATTTCTTGGGGCATCAGAGACGGAACTTCTTTCCATCCCTCGCGTACCTGAGTAAAAGGCATCGTGTAAAAAGTCTGACCTGCTTTAAGCATGTTTAACCAGGTATCGCTAAATGTTTGCAGCATTTCCTGGTAGTTTTTTACCCAGGTTTCTAACATTTCTTTAGCTCCTTCCGCAAGTGCTTGGGGAGTCTCTTTTTCTCCTTCTTTTTCCTTTTCTTTAGCCGTTTCCCCGAATTTTCCTAACGTGGAAAACATGCTTTGATAAAGTTTTTGGTATGATTCACTCCATAATTTAAAAAGGTTAAGATAACTTTCCATAATTTTGGTATAGAAAGAAGTATCTTGAGTTAAAGGAGTTACGGGCATCGGCAAAAACTTTAAAAAAGTTTCCCACGGACTACCCAGTAAAGGATTACTCATTACTGGAAACATAAAAGGACTTCCTCCGCTCAGCTTTAAACCGGTCATACTTTCCAGGGGGCGAAAGAACATTTTAAACATTTCCTGGTAAATAGGACTTAAATGCTCGGCCCATTTTGTTGATCCCGGGTCACGACCGGAAACGTACTCTTGCCAACTTTTACTTGCGTGCTCAAACATTTTTAATTGGGTTAACATTAACTCAAAACTTTCCCGTGGTAAATCCAAATATAATTTTAGAAACCTATCCATTGCCGTGCCTCCTTAAAAATATTTTATTCAATATTTTAATTTTTTAACTAGTTAACTGAAAAATATGCTTAATTTAACACCTTTCCCGTCTTTATATTTTAACTGCTTGTCCCCAAAATTTACCCTTTAGCTCTTTTGGACCTCCTTTCTTGATAAAGATAATTTTTAAAAAAGTGCCACTGTTTTGAATATACTATAATAATAATTAAATTTCAATACAAAAAACAATAATTTTTATTAAACTTTTACCATTTCAGTTACATTATACTAAGGATGATATTTTATTTTATAATGTTTTCTTTGTCAACCATATTTTTTCATAAATAAATTTATATGACATCTGGTGATATATTTCGCGTTCTTTTTTCTAAAACGTTAATTTTTCTCCTTAGCTCGTGCATTCTTTGGTAAAAAGTATCAATTTCTGTGCGGTAAACAAAAGGTAAAGCCGGGTTTGCCGTTAGTAAGTTTTCCCAAAAATCTCTTTGATATTTTAGCGTATCCATAAAGCTATGGAGCATTTTAGCCTGTGTTTCGACAAAAAGGTCTGATTTTAAGAGTAAATCAAAATATTCTTTAAGGGTAGCCAGATAGATAGTTAAAAATTTTTCAAAGGTAAGGTTTCCTGTTTCTGGATTGGTTCCTTTCAGCTCTGCCATTTTAGCGCTAAATTTGCTTAATGCTTCCTCCCATCCATGGTAAAAAAGTGTATAATAATTAATCCACGAGCGCTGTAAGTCAAAGTAACTATCTAATCCTTTTAAATATAAAGCCGTTGCTTTTTGCGGTTCCCCGTACATTTTACTTTCCTCCTGGACGTAAAAATATTTTTATATTCTATATATATTAACTAGCTATTTAAAAAGTCCCGAAACAATTTTTGCGGTTGTTCAGTGCCCTGCCTAGGCTTGATTGGCGGCAATTAAAGCGGCTCCGTAAGCCCCAATTAATTGGGGTTGGGGGGGTAAAAGGAGGGTTTGCTTTAGCCGTTTGCGTAGTGTGGCTACAATGGCCTTATTTAAGGCTACCCCGCCGGTCATTGTTACTTCCTGCTCCACCCCTAAGCGTAAGGCCATACTTTCAATCCGGTCAACAATGGCTTCGTGTAAACCCCGGATAATATCTTCTTTAGGTAAACCTTGCGCCAGGTAAGAAATAACCTCAGATTCGGCAAAGACCGTGCAGGTGTTGCTGATGGTCACTGGATTTTTGCTCTTGCTTGCTATAGCTGCCATTTCTGGTAGGGTAATTTCCAGGGCCCGGGCCATAACTTCTAAAAAACGTCCGGTGCCGGCGGCACATTTATCGTTCATTATGAAGTCCACTACCCGCCCGGGCGCGTCTATTCGGATAACCTTACTGTCCTGTCCACCAATGTCAATCACCGTGCGGGTACCGGGAAAAACGGCGTAGGCGCCCCGCCCGTGGCAGCTGATTTCCGTTATTTTACGGTCGGCAAAAGGAATGTTAATCCGCCCGTAACCGGTAGCCACACAATGGGCAATATCAGTTCGCTTTATCCCGGCTGCTTTAGTAGCTTGCGCCAGGGCTTTTTCAGCGCTGCCGCGGTTGTCTGCTCCAGTTAAAACAAGAGCGTCGCCCAGCCATTCCCCGTCTCTTAAGATGACTACTTTCGTTGTATTTGAACCAACGTCAATTCCTGCGGTAATCAATTTTATCCCTCCAGCAATTCTAAAAAACTCTCCAGGCGGGTCATGGTTTGACCGGCCATAAAATTACGTTCGTCTATACAATCACCTTCCAAATTTAAAAAAGGAATTTTATGGCGGCGCAAAGTTTCCCGCAAAAGAAAAACACTTCCGTTACTTTGTCGGCAGCCTCCCTGGGCAAAATGAATTACCCCGTGTACTTGGTAAAGACGGGCTAAAGATACTGCCTGGACCACGCGGCGCTCGGCCGGGCCCCATAGGGGATTGGCCAGGATTTTTGCTGCCAGGCTAAACCAAAAATCATCAACGCTTAGTTTTTCCCACGTAACGGCATTTACTTCTTCAAAGGCAACTGCGGCTCCGTGATGTTTTTCCAGGAAGTCAAAAAGAAAATTAGGGTAATAAGGCCTAAAATGCAACCAGAGCAGGCGGTATTTTTGCTGCGGCAGGACCGGCCTTTTATTTTTTACCCGTTCAGATAAATTATCCTCCAGGTGGCGATAAAAAGCGGTGCCATACGTTGTACCCAGGGCCAAAAGATGCATGGTCACATCACTTAAAGCTTCACTGCCCCGGTAAGGAGAAGGGATCTGCTGCCGAAGCTGGTTAACAGCCAGTAAATGCTCTCTGGCTTGGTTAGAGTGGTTTGCAACCTTATTAATTGTTTGGGGCATGACAAGTAAGAGAGGCTTTAAATCCCGGGCCAATGCGGTCAGTTCTTCGGCCAGCCAGGTTTGAGCTTTGGCTGGTGACGTAACCGGATAAGGAATGTGCAGCAAATAAAAAGGGCACTGATAAAAGGCACTGGCTGCCTCCAAAAATTTTACGGCCCCGTCACAAAGCTGACTGGTGGCCAGAACCAAATCAGGTGGAGGGACAAGACGAGAATGCATCATTCCCAGCGCGCCGCGGTGAAAGCTGCAAAGATCGGTGGAATACCAGGCTTCTCCGGCCTTTTTTAAAAAAAAGGGAGCTAAACCAAGGCTAGCCGCTACGGCGGCAAAAATTTCGGGCATAAAAGGAATACCGCCTAAAGCCCAAATTAATTCGGGGGGGGTGTAGACGTTAGTCCAGACTACCGGTTGTTTTTTCCGGTAAGCACGGTGTAAAAGGTCTAAGTAAAAAGAAAGAGAAATTTTTTGGGGCCACCTACCTTTTTGGGGCCGCCAAAAAGCAGTGAGTATTTTTAGTAAAAAATAAAAGGAGGGACGGGTAAAATATTTTATTCCTTTATTCTGCAAATTACGAGCAATAAGCTCTTTAATATTCATCTAAGTTAAAAACCTCCCTTGAATAGCCTCTTTAAAAGCCTGTAAGCGCGTACCCAGTTGGCCGGAAATGCTGCTTTGGTACTCTGTTTCCAGGTGCAAAAAGGCTGTTTTTTGCTGCTGGCATATACGCCGCCATAAAGGTACTTCGTATAAACCGTGGTCGCAGAACTTTAAGCTGTAATAAATAACCCCCTTTGCTTTAGAAGACAAAAGCAAATTCGCCAGGTAAGCAGCCCGTCTTTCTTGAAAAACCATCCGGGGACAGGGAGGTTTATTAAGATATGTTAAGGTTAAGTCTTTTAATAGCTCAAAAAAATTAGCGGAAAAAGAGAAATTATCAGCCAGGGGGGTAAAACGCGCTTCCCCGCAGAAATCTAGGGCCACCAGGTTAAAATTACTTTCCATTAAGTTTGTCAAAATGCTAACCTCGGGTAAAGTAGTACCGCTTAAAAGAATTGGTATTTTCTTTAAAGAAGAGGCCCCTTTTTCTTTTAAGCCTGCCGCCCAAAAATTTACCTTTAGCTGCTTTAGCACCTCTTCTGGTGAGGTGGTTAAAAATGCCTGGATAAGCTTTTGTTTTTCTAAAACAAATTCCCATATATTGTTACTTTCCTGAAGATGATTGTTTAACTGGTACTTAAGATTATTATACAGGGTCATTGAGTTAGCTAAACTCTCTCTGGTTACTGGCTTGCCCCCTATTTCTACCAGCCAGTTCGCCAGGTGTAATAACTGCTCTTGGTAATAATCAGTTGTCCGGGAAGTAAGGGAGCGGGGAAGGTCAAGCAAAAAAGCCGGCTTTTTGCAGGTGGTTATTAGGTCGTAACCGCGACGCATGGAATCGCAACAAGTGGTAAAAACTATTCCGGCAGCATCATTCGGATGAAGACAGGCCTTGACGTAAGAACAAAAATTAACCGGTAAAGAAGCAGGCGAAAAAGCCTTATTTTTAACCTCAACAGGAAAAACTACCCGCCGCGGGGTAAAACCAGCCGCGTGAATAATTTCCACCGGAATATATGAGCAGGTAACATCTATCCAGGGACGCTTTTCCCACTTTTCCATTATCCTTTATAACCTTACAGCAGTATTTTACCTAATCCTACTATACAAAATTCGTTTAAAAAATACAAATTAATATTCAGGCATTTACTTATTTTTTAGCCAGAGTTTCGGTCAACTAACCTGGTAAGCTTTCATTAATTATAAATTTCAAAACCTGGTTTACAAAAAGAAAGAGTTCTATTAAAATAAGATGAATGTTAACCATACCATTAAAATATAGTTAACAATTTATTTTTATGGGGGGTTTTGGTGAAAAAGGGGATGAAAGTGGCTAGTTTATTGCTTGTCATGGTGTTTAGTTTGTCCTGGTTAACCGGGTGCGAGTTAAAAAGCGCAAAAGAGGCAAATAACCAAAAAGGGGAAATTAAAATTGGCTGCGTTTTGCCTTTAACCAACAGTAACCTGGGGCCAAAAGCAGCCCAGGCGGTCCAGTTGGCCGTAGAGGAAATAAATCAAACCGGAGGAATAAACGGCAAAAAAATAAAGCTTTATCTGGAGGATGACCGGGTGGATGCGGCTGCATCACTGCAGGCGACTAAAAAATTAGTGGAGCTAAACGGGGTAAAGTTGATTATTGGAGGAACGGATGCTGCTTCAATGGTAGTTGGTCCGTACGCGGCGGAAAAAAAGGTGCTTTTAATGGTTCCTATGTCCACTTCACCAAGGATGACGGGACAAAAGTGGCGGGAGTATGTTTTTCGGACCTGCCCCAGTGATGCCCTCCAGGGTAAATTAATGGCTCAGTTAGCTATAGACGAGGGGTATAAAAAAGTAGCCCTGATGGTTTTAGACAACGTATACGGGGTAAGTTACGGCGAGGTTATTAAAGAAACCCTGGCCGGCAAAGCAGAGGTGCTGGCCTTTATTAAGTATGACCCTAAAAGCATGGACTACCGCACGGAATTAACCCGGCTTAAAAATTTAAACCCTGAGGCCATCATTCAAATAGGCCATGGTCCTGAATCAGAGGTTATTTACCAGCAGGCAGACGAGCTGGGGCTGGATAATATCCGCTGGATTGTGGGCGAATGTGCGGCTGTACCTGCTCTTTTAGCCAACCCCAAGGTGGCGGCCTTTATGCAAAAAACGGCCATTGGAACCAGGGCTACCGCTCCGGGTACAAAGGCAAGGGAAGATTTTATTTCGGCTTACACTAATAAATTTAAAACCCCACCGTTAATTTATAGCGATAAAGCTTACGATGCTTTAAAGATTCTTGCTTTAGCCATTGAAAAGGCGAAGGATGACGACCCGCAAAAGGTAAAACAAGCCTTAAGGGAAGTAGGTCAAAACTATGAAGGGGCAAGCGGGATTATTTCTTTTGACCAAAGCAATGACTGCGTTAATTCCTTTTACGAAGTATGGCGGGTGGTAAAGGAAGCTCAGGAATACAAATTTGAACGGGTTAAGCTGGTAACCGTAAAGGAAGGGAAAATAATGGAAAAAAGGATTAAAGATTAATGGTTGATTTATGCCAGGTGCTTTTTAATTCCTTAGTTACGGGAAGTTTGTACCTTTTGGCCGGTACAGGTCTTACTTTAACTTACGGTTTATCCCGTTTTCCTAATTTTGCTTACGCCGAATTTATTACTTTAGGCGGTTTTATCGGTTATGTGATGGTGGAGCAGAAAAATGTTCCTTTTTTACTTGCTTTCTTAGTAGCCTTTATCGTTACCGGTTTAATCAGTGCCCTGGCTTACGGCTTAATTTTTCAACCTTTAGTCAGGCGCAAAGCAAGCTTGATTCACTTGATGGTGGCCTCTATTGGCCTGGGGTATATTTTGCGTTACGGTATGGGGGAAATCTGGGGCTGGTCGGCGCTTTCCTTTACTGTAAGCTGGCCTTTATACGATTGTTCTACGGTAAGAATAACCGGTTTATGGTTGTGGCTTATTTTTACCGCGGTTATTCTTGGTTTTGCTCTTCACGTTTTACTAGCCAACACAAAAACAGGGAAAGCCATTCGGGGTATTGCCACCAACCCGGAACTAGCCCTGATAAGCGGGGTTAATATAGAGCGGGTTATTTTTTTTACCTGGATTATAGGGGCTGGCCTGGCGGCGGTCGCCGGTATTTTTCGTGGTGCTGACGCACGTCTTACGCCTATGTTGGGTTGGGACATTTTACTGCCTATTTTCGCGGCCTCTGTTTTAGGGGGTATTGGCAACTTTTACGGGCTCATTATTGCCGCTTATATTTTAGGTTTGGCGGAAAATCTTGGGGTTATATTTTTAACGGCGGTTGGCCTGTCCACAGAATACCGGATGGCCATAGCTTTTTTAATTTTAATTATCGCGTTAATTTTAAAACCTCAGGGACTGGGGAAAAATAGGGGTGGGTAAAAGTAGACCCGGTAATTTATTTACTCGATACTTTAATATTTATCGGTATATTTGCTATTTTAGCCTTAAGCTTAAATTTAGAATACGGCTTTACCGGACTAGGTAATTTTGGCAAAGTAGCTTTTTTCTTGATTGGGGCCTATACTTATGCCTTGAGCGTTAAAACTGGCCTTGCTTTTTATTTTTGCCTTTTTTTAGCCGGTTTTTTAGCTAGCTTGGGAGGTTTGTTAGTTTCCTTGCCGGCTTTACGCTTAAGGGAAGATTACCTGGCTATTGTTACCCTGTCTTTTGGTGAGGTTTTAAGAATAATTGTCAAAGCAGAACATGGCTTAACCCAGGGGGTATGGGGAATTACCGTGCCCAATGTTTTTGCTAAGGTCTGCTCAACGTCGCGCCTTTTGCTGGGGGCAAATTTTATTTTAGTTTTCCTGGTGCTGCTGCTTTGTTTTCTTTTCCTGCAGTTAATTGTAAATACGCCTTACGGGAGGGTCTTACGGGGCATCCGGGAAGATGACCTGGCGGTTGAGGCTTTAGGAAAAAGCAAGCTTAAATACAAAGCCCAGGTATTTATGTTAGGCTCCTTTATGGCCGGCTTAAGCGGAGGGCTTTTTGCCCAGTACATGCGTTTTATTGACCCGTATATGTTTTTACCTGCCGTTACTTTTTCGGTGTGGATCATGGTTATTTTAGGCGGGCCAGCTAATATTAAGGGCGCAGTGCTGGGCAGCTTTTTAGTAGAACTTTTAAACCGGGGAACAAGAATAATCAAGGATTATTTAATTCTTCCGGTTGATCCTAATAACTTGCAATACGTTTTGTTTGGCTTTGTTGTTATTTTAATTTTACTTTACCGTCCCCAGGGTATTTTAAAAGAAACGCCGGTAAAAACCAAAGCCAGGGATAAAATAAAAGAAATGCTCGGCTTGACCCCCTAAAATTGGACAATAAATCTTTTTTTCTAATCATTTGGGTTAAGGAGAGGGGGTTAGCAAAAGCCGCGAAGTTTACTTACGATATCGAGGTCATAGGGTGAGCATAGCAAATCAAAAAATCTTTCTCACAATAGAGTGGTAAAAACGTTAAAGAAAAATGGTTTTGGTTGTCTTTTTTACGTGCTTGACACTTAGCATATCTTAAATTAAAATTTTAGGCGGCTAAGAAGTTGATCAATTTAAATATTGCTGTAATAAGGTAGGATATTATAGTTGAAAACTGCAACTGCTATTTTGCCTGCCTATAATGAGGCCCGAACTATTGAACGAATTATAAAAATACTCCAGGAAGTACCGGAGCTAAATGAAATTATTGTAGTTAGTGATGGCTCAACTGACGCCACAACAGAGGTAGCCCGTAAAGCTGGGGCTATTGTTTTAGAACTGACTAATAATAAAGGTAAAGGTGCCGCTATGTTCGCGGGAGCCCAATTTACTTCTCAAGAAGTGCTCCTTTTCCTGGATGCTGATCTTGAAGGACTTTTGCCCGAACAAGTTATATCTTTAATCGCGCCTGTACTTAGAAATGAAGCCGACATGACTATAGGAATTTTTAAGCAGGGGAGACCCTTGACCGATTGGTCACAGGCAGTAGCCCCCTATCTTTCCGGCCAACGGGCCATTAAGCGCGACCTATTTTTAAAAGCCAGCCTGGCCCATAGCCGTTATGACGCTGAAGTCAGGTTGACCCATTTTGCTAAGGAAAATTCATGGCGAGTACTGGAAATACCGTTAGTCAACGTAACTCACGTCATAAAAGAAGAAAAAAGAGGGTTGTGGTCTGGCTTTTTTGCTCGCCTGGGTATGTACCGCGATATAATCCGTTACTATTGGCAGAAAGAAAAAAAGAGACCTAAAATTTTAAGACCGGCCACATTATTTTTAATTTTATGCCTGGTTTTGGGTTTAGGCGAGTACGATATCTTACGTATACGAACAGCGAAAGTTGAGGCCCGGTATATTCCTTCTTTTAATCATTCTGCTCCCGGACAGCGGATTTTGGTGCTCGCCCCTCATCCCGACGATGAAACTTTAGCCACCGGAGGAAGAATCTGTCAGGCCACTTCACAGGGCGACGCCGTGGCCGTAGTATTTCTTACCAACGGCGATTCTTTTTACCGCAGCTTAAAAAAACAAATGGGCCCCATACCGCCAAAGCCGGTTGATTTTTTAAACTTTGGCTACCAGCGCCAAAAAGAGGCCGAACAGGCTTTAAATATTTTGGGCGTTAAAAAAGAAAATATTTTTTTTCTGGGTTATCCGGATAAAGGTTTAGAGATTATCTGGAGGCAGTACCGGGAACGGGAACATCCGTATACTTCTTTAGCCACCAGAAAAAATGCGGTACCTTACCAAAATGCTTTACTACCTGGGGCGCCTTACGTAGCTCCGGCTATCCTGCAGGACCTAAATAAAATTTTAGCTGACTTTCGGCCTACCGAAGTGTATCTGCCCGATATCGAAGATACTCATCCCGACCACAGAGCCGCTGGAGCCTTTGGACTGGCGGCTATTTTGGCGGTCAAACGAAAACAAAATAATTTCCGGCCCCAGGTTTATAGTTACCTTGTTCACGCTGGTTCCTGGCAAATGGCTCCGTTATTGTCTAAAAACATACCGTTAGTACCACCCCCAAAATTTTTGCAGCGGAGGAGCAATTGGGTTAAGTATCCTCTTGCGTCATTGGAGCGTAAGAAAAAAAGAAGGGCCTTAAGGCAATATAAAACGCAACTGCAAGTTATACGCACTTTTTTATTTAATTTTGATCGCCCAAACGAAATATTTTATAAATTAACGGAAAATGATATATCCGAAATGATTGAAAAATATAACCAAAATAACAAAACGTCTTTAATTAATAAAACGTCTTTAATTATAAAAAGGGGATATTAATCAAGTGAGCCATTTCTACTTTGGTTTGGAAGAAGAGATATTTATTACTGAGCCCGATAAACCAACGCTACAATCTTTATATTATTTAGCCAGGCTGCTTTGGCGATCCCCCGGTAATTATTATACCCATACGGCCTGCAACTTCACCCGGGGCAAAGATGTTTGGCGTGGTCTGATGAGTGGTATTGAAATATCTACGCGCGCCTGGACCAAACCTGAGGAAGTCATAGCCGACCTGTCTCACCGGCGAAGGGACCTAAGTGAAGTTTGTTCGGGCTTAATCGTACCGGTGGGGCATCTCTTTGATGAATTGACGCCAACTAATACTTGCGGGATGCATATTCACTTAAGTGGTTTTACAGATATTAACTTGGCTTACCATAAGCTGGTATATTTTTTACCATTACTTAATCTATTAGCGATTAATTCTCCTTTAGCCGGAGGCAGGTATTTTGGTCAATCTTACCGGTTGGCCAAGTCTTTTGCCATTGGCCCGCTCCGGCCTGACCGTAGATATCGTTTTCAGGACCTAATTTATGCTAAGCGTTTAGGTACCCTTGAAATTCGTGTTTTTGACCCTGTTTGGGATTTAAATCGGATTAAGCTTATCTTAAAATGCTTGGAAGCTATTTTACAATCTTCGGAAAGTTACCCGGGAGATATAGATCAATATAATGCGTTACGCCCAAAAATAGCCCGGGAAGGTTATGTTCCTGAGCTCCGGTTGCTATACCGTGATTTAAACCGGCTTGTACCGTTACAAGAGGAGCTTTTTTTAAATACTCCGGCCAACACTGTGCACCAGTTATGGGAAAAAAACGGTACGTTGATGGCTTATTCTGCTTTGGATAACGCATATCGATATGGGAAATTACAACCCCGGGAACTGTTACCCATGCATCAAGCGTGGTTGCGGACAGTCTTGGGTTTTGGCGGTTATTATTTGCCTAAAATGCCTTATAATTTACGAAAGGTTTGGCTGGAATGGTAAAGTGGTCGTTAATAATCTTAGCGGCTGTGATTTTGGGTATCACCGCGATTTATTTATATATCAGACAAGTATGGTTTTACCGCGATCCTGTCCGTATACCACCGCCAGGCGAAAACTTAATTTTAGCGCCGGCTGACGGCAAAATAGTATATATTTATCCTTTTAATACTTTTAATAAAGGGGGGGTTGTTTCTGAAAAACTAGGCCTACCCATACGAATAACAGAAATTACCAAAGGAGGTGCTCAAGACAAAAGTGGATGGTTAATCGGTATTTACATGTCCCCTTTGGATGTTCATTTTAATTATGCTCCTCTGGCCGGTAAGATTACAGATATTATCTATACGCCGGCAGTAGCAAATTTGCCCATGGTAGATTTGTGGGAGTACATCCGTTTGACCTACTTCCGTAAGGCTGTTAACCTCATTAGTCACCGCTATCGTTTAGTGAATGAGCGCTTAACGCTTTTTATAGGCCATGAGCATTTAGATCTGGCCTTGGTAGAAATTGCTGACAAATTCGTTAATAAAATTACCTGTTTTGTTAAGCCGGGGCAAGAAGTTGTTAAGGGACACAAACTTTCCTTTATTGAACGGGGCTCACAGGTTGATTTGGTTATTTTTTCTCAAAAAATCGAACCCTTGGTAAAAGTAGGGCAACAAGTATACGGCGGCCAAACGCCTGTCTGTCAGTTTTTTCCCTGCAAAGGGGAAGAGAATAAAACATGACTCCCCAGCATATTTATACCTTATTGTTTGTCTTAATGGTCATTGAAGGAACCGGCATGCCGGCTATACCATTTGAACCCGTTTTTATCCTGGCCGGTTATTTTATTGAGCAAGGTAAAGTTAATTTTTGGCTGGCTGTTTCTATTGCTACATTCGGCAATTTCTTGGGTAACATGCTTGGTTACTGGCTAGGGATTAAACTAGAGAGGAAATTTCTGAATGGCTTATTCCAACGCTGGAATAAAAAACAAAAAAATTTGGTTTCTATAAAAAAATGGTTTGAGCGTTATGGGGGAACCGTCGTTTTTATTGCCCGCTGGTTTGGGCCTATTCGCACTCCTGCTATTTTAGGGGCGGGAATTTTAGGCATGCCGGCAAGTACCTATGCCTTTTATTCATTGCTAGGGGCCTTTAGCTGGACATTGGCCTGGCAGTATGGCTGCTGGAAGGGAGCAGCCGTAATTTTACATTACTGGCGATATTACCAGGGACCAGGTTTACTGATTCTTGCTTTAGTTTTAACTCTTGCTTTAGTAGGCATCTACAGGTATTTTTACTCCCGCCCGGCTGGCTTTAGACTGAGTAAATCAATAAATAAGAGGGCAGGCATAGGCAATAAAGAACCTTCTTCGTAATCATTAAAAGCAATGCCGAGATGGCCAATTAAACAAAACAGTTCTTCTTCGCCCAACCTTCACTTTTTATCCGGAGCCAACCACGGCCCTAACCGCATTTGCTTGAAAAATTTTCTACTATTCATTATATTTCTACCTTTTATTACAAAATCCTGCTTGACAGGATAAATTTTTACTATTTCCGGTCAATTACAGGAATATTTCAGCCGTTTCCGGGTTGAGCTGCTTACCAGGCACGATTTCCCTAGGATTTAACGTTTGGATTAATGCCGATGCCGGTCATGGTCTAGAAGATTGGCCAGCCGGCAGCCTTTTTTAAGCAGCGCGGCGGCTACCGGAAAACCCACGTAGAGGGGGCCGGCCGCCGCCGTGGCCACCAGAATGGAGAGCGCCACGCCGCGGGCGCCGGATTCCGGCCCCACGTTTCTTTCCACGATTCGTCGAGGCACCCACACGTCCAGCAGACCTACCAAGACAAAAATGGGAGGAATAAAAAGGAGCATTTCCACCAAGTAGTCCATGGAGCTTTTAATCGCCACCACCCCTTTTGCCGGGTAATGCCATCGTAGAAAGATGTCCAACGCCGCTACCAAAATAAACAGGGCGTAGCTTTTTAGGGTATTGGTTTTCACTGCAGGACCACCCCCATCAGGGCGCCGATGGCCAGCGCCAGTGCAAAACCGAGGGCGTTGCGCCAGAGGGTAAACTTTTTGCCAAAGAAAGCAATTTCCAGAGGTGCTGTAACAATTCCCACCATCAGCAGGGTGGTAATGAAGATGGCCACCGCCGTTAGGCCGGCGCCGGCTCGCAACAAAGATGCCGCCAGGGGAAAGGCGATGAAGGCAGGAATCAAGGTCACCGCTCCGGCAAGAGAAATGAGCAAAATCCCCAAGGGGCTGTTGCTCCCAAAAAGTCCGGCGATCACTTCCGGCGGGACAAGCGCCAGGATAACCCCGATTAATCCGAGTATCCCGAGCATGGCGGGTAGCATGTTCAAAAAAGAATTCCCGGCCGCCTTCAGCGCCTTTTTCGTTTTTTGCCGGTCGCGGCGAAAAGAATACAGGAGAGCTGTGACGGCCAGGAGATACAAAATAAGGTTAAAAAACACGGTCAAACTCCTTTAAAAAACCTTCTAAAGACTCCTTGCGCCGGTGAATCTGGACGGCCCACGCCTTAAGGTAACTTTCCCCTTCCGAAGTCAGGGAGTAAACCTTGCGCGCCGGTCCACCACTGCCGGGGTCTAAGCACGAGGCCACCATCCCCTCTTCCTCCAGGCGGCGTAGGTGGCGGTAAATCACCCCCGGATCGGGCACCGCCTCCAAAAAAGAGAGGCTCCCCAACTTTTCCGCCAGCTCGTACCCGTGCGCCGATTTTTTCTTCAACAACAACAGAAGACAGGGAACGATGAAGCCCTCCAACCGCGGCTGGTGTTCAAAACAACCGCAGCCGTAAGGGAAACCCAACCCATGGTGAAATCCTCCTCCATGTGTGCACATAGAAAACAGCTCCTTTCACATAAGGTTATTAAATCATTACTGATAATATATCACTATTGATTTAGAGTTGTCAATAAAAATATTTTCTTTCACACGTCTCTGTTCACCTTTTATATATTAATTTAATAATGTACTTAAAGCTTTTACATTGCTTCTAATATTTCCTCCGCCAGACCCGGGTCAGTAAGCTGGCCCTTCCTTGGGAGCACCGGCCAGGCGCGGCGACCAGCGCAAAAAAAGGGCCATGGCTGGCATCTGGATAAGCGGGTTGATCGCCAGCATGACTACCGTCAGCGGCGAAAAGAACTGAGCGGCCAGCGCCAGGGCGTTGATTGCCACCAGGGAGTGGGCCAGCAAAGACATGGTCACCGGGATGGTAAAGATGCTTAAAGTAAGGCTTAAAGCCACAATAACCAGGGCCAGGGCGACGTTTCCTTTCGCAAAGCCGGTCCAGCCGACTACCATCCCAGCGCAGGGAGTCGTCGCCAGCAAAAGCAGGGCCACAGCAAAGTCAGGGTGATTGCGCAGGACCAGCAGAACCAGCAGGTAACCCACCAGGGGAGAAAGGACGAAGTTAAAAAGCAGCGACCAGGAAATGGGCCGGACGTTTTTCGCTGCCTTGAAAATCTCTTCCACCCGGATTCCCACCATCATTGGGTAGAGCATTAAAAACAAGGTTAAGTTAATAAGGATCCGCAGGCGCTGGGCAAAGTCGGGCGCCGACCAGCCTACGAGCACTCCTGCGATAATAGAGGCGCCAATTATATATATCATGTATTGGTCGAAAAATTTAGCGATTTTTTGGGTGTTCATTTTTACACCTTCTTTATGATAATAGCAAAAAACCGTTGCGCAAAAAACTAAGGCAGGTCTTTAATCAACCACTAAAAGCGCGGCCAGCTTTTCCTTATTTGTGCCTTCCAGATAGGCTCATTTAATAGCGTACAGAAAATTATATACCTGCAGGGGTTTTATCTCGTCTCCTTTGTTTATTACCACCTGCATTAATTTACAGAATCAGAATTTCAAGTACCAAAAACCATATTTCTTTCGTCTGCACCTAAATTTTTCACATTTACATAGTACCTCACCTTCTTTGGTTAAACTACCCGGAATGCGTCCGGGGTGTTCCAGACAACCTGCTTCCGGAACTGTTTTTCAGTAAAATAACTGCGTTCATTTCGCCTGTTCGCTCAAATACTCCATTCCTTCCACCGCAGGATATTAATTTTAAATCTTTTTCAAATGGTGATCCCAAAATAAATTAGGATGTACTTTAGAGAAACATACAGAAAGATTGCGCCGAAAAGAATTTTTAGCGTCGCCGGCTTGAATTTAGCTACCAGTTTGGCTCCATATACGGCGCCAATGGCCGCGCCGACGCCCAGCGTAATAGCTACCGGGATGTTGACCACCTGCTCGGCAAGTTTGAAGATTGAGCCAACCAGGGCCATCCAGACAAAAGAAGCCATGGAAGTGCCGATCGCTAACTTCATAGGGGCTTTAAACAGGTAAAGGTAGGAAGGCACCAGGGCGTAACCGCCGCCCAGGCCAACGATGCCCGTCATAAAACCAATCACAGAACCCAAAATGGTTTTGCTCACCGGCGTTCCCGGCATTTCCGCAAGCGGGGGCGACTGAACCGCAGCCATTCTGGCCTGGGCGGGTATTACTATCAACCCTTCGTATAACATCCGCACCGAAACCAGAATAAAGGCAATGCCGATGATCAGGTCAATCAGTTTTCCGTAGTCTTTAATGAAGGCAAAAACAATGGAGCCAATAATTACTCCCAATACTCCACTGTACCCGGTCAGGTATGCCGTTTCCTTGTGCACGTTGCCCATCCTGATATGCTGGATGGCACCGGAACCGGCTGTGAAAACTACTGCTGTCAAGGTAGTTCCCACGGCAATGGCTGGATTAAAGTGGTAACCGAAGCGAATCACCGGCATCATCAGGGCACACCCGCCCGTGCCCAGCAATCCTCCGACGATCCCCCCCAGAATACCTACAATAAAGTAAATCAAGAAGCTTACGACCATTTTATTTTTCACCCCTTAAAATTCATTTTTTCCGGTCCTTAGCCGGCAAATTCAACACATTTTCCCATAACGATCTTTTCGCGCCCGATCTTCTGTTCATCTTGCTTCAAAACCCTGCTTTTATGCTCTCTTTTTCTTTGCGCTTCCCTCCTTTCTTTTTTAGGATTTTTAACGTGTTTTATCTGCTAAGGCTTTAAGGATTTCTATTGCCTATTTGCAAAAAAACACTCTTTTTCTTGCCCAATTATATCAATTAAATTAGATATTTAAATGTATTAATATTTTATCTCACGCGCAAAACTGTTGTCAAGCGTTTTTTCATTAATTTTTCATTCCGAAACAGCAGCATTTTACAAGAAAATGAGGTCTACCAGATTTTCCCGGTAAAGGAGGTGCTTGTTGAGGGGATAGGAATTTGTGCGCAGGAAAGAGAATTTGTAGATAATGAGGGAAGGTTTTCTTATTTAAGAATAGACTGCATACCTTTTAACACAGCAAAACCGCAGGTATTTTATTGTTTATCCATGATGCTACAAAAGAACCTGGTAAGGGCTGAATCTTCCACCAAAAAGATGGACTTTTTTCCGTATCTCAAAGAAACCATTCCCCAGTTCAAAAACTATGTATATTCCCGGTATGCTTTGCCCAACCTTCACTTTTCACCTGAAGCCATCTACGACCCTAACCGCATTTGCTTGAAGGAAAAGAGTATTTCTACCAGGAAAGTTAAAAGACTCCCCCCCCCCCCCCCCCTTAACAATATTTTCCACTTCGTTCTTGGGGATCCGCAGAAACGCTCCCACCACCCGATGGTCAAACTGACTGCCTGCGCAGCGCTTTAATTCTTTGCGTGCCCATTCAGGGGTATATGCGCTTCTGTAAGGCCGGGCGGAGGTCATAGCATCGTAAGCGTCAGCCACGCGGAGGATTCGCGCCAAAAGCGGGATTTGCTCTTTTTGAAAACCAGCCGGATACCCCCCACCGTTGTAATCCTCGTGGTGATGTCGCACGGCTGCTATTACCTCGCTGGGAAGCTGGGCTGGTTCCAAAATCCTGGCTCCTACCTCGGGGTGCCTTTGTATTTCTTTCGTTTCTTCCGTGGTAAGAGTACCCGGCTTAAGCAGAACATTCTCGCGGATGCCAATTTTACCGATGTCATGCAAAAGCCCGGCTATGTAAACCTGTTCCTGTTCTTCGGTACCGAGCCTCAGAAGGCAGGCGCATAAACGTGCCAGCTTCGCCACCCGCAAAGAGTGGCTCCCGGTATAAATATCCTTGGCTTCCAGAGTAGCCACTATCGCCTTTATGGTGCTTAAGTAATATTCCCGCTGTAGGGAGTACAGGCGGGCGTTTTCCAGTGCCAGTCCTAGAGCAGTACCCAGGGTGGTCAGAAAAACTGTTTCCTCTTCAGAAAAGCGCTGGCCTCCCGGCTTGCCTGCTAAGGTAAGTACCCCCGTCACCTTACCTCCAACTGTAAGAGGTACTGCAACAGCCGGCTGCTTTTCTTCGGACGCGCTTTTTCCCCCGTCAAAGTGCTTAGCGACGTCTTCCCGCTCTACATTGGCAATTATTTCCACCGACGGAATAATTCTTAATCCTTTATCTGCCCCCAAGGTAGCTACTACTTCGGGGGTTGCCGTTCTCGGCTCTGCCTTATCCAGCATGATCACCGACCCGCTGGCGGCACCGGTTAGTCTAAGTACCTCCTCCAGCCCTTGCCGTGAAACTTCGGCCACCTGGAGACTATTAGAAACAGTTTTGCTGAATTCGAAGAGGGCCGTAAGTTCATTTACCTTTTTTTGAAGTTCCTGCCTAGTGTACAGGAAATGGGCCACGGTTTCCGCTACTGTGCCCATCATCCCCGCTATGGCCGAAAGCCGTTCATCGGACCAAATGGGCATCTTTTTGGCCACCGCCAAAAGCTCTTTTTCGGCAATGCCCGTTTCCCGGGCCATTTGTGCCACTCTGTCCTGGGCCAAAGGCTGCAAAGCGATACTGCCGCTTACCAACACTGCCACCGGCTTCCCCGCCACATTTAAAGGCATTGCCAGATACTCAAGCCCGGCATGGCAAACGTGGGCGACAACCTTTTCCGCAGTTATGCAAGCCCTGACCAAAGACGCCCGCGAAGCCGCGCACCTGATCCTTCCTTCCGGGTTAGTGTTAATCAAGGCGCAGAAGGAGTGCAGACTGGTGATTTCGGTGAGCAGACGCCCGTCCGGGTAAGCGACCAGAGCCGACAGTCCCAAAGCCCGGCCCATGCTCTTTAGAAGTCTTTGGAGGTATTTTAGTTCTTCGTAAAACTGTATTAGATTTCCTTTTTTCATGAATTGAACAACACTTCTTCTACCGACGCCGCTGCTTTTTGCACCAGCAGCTCCGCTTAAAAGTTAAACGCCAGCCATTTGACGGCCTTTCTTCACTTCCATCTTCACTAAAAATTTTCTACTATTCATTATATTTCTACTTTTTATTACAAAATCCTGCTTGACAGGATAAATTTTTACTATTGAAATTGTGGTATACGATGTTTTTATCAAGCGAATTTTAAAATTTAATCAAAAAAACTTGACAATAAAATTTTGGAAGATAAAATATAATTAAATCTAAATATCTAAGTATACTTATACAATGCCGCCTTGAATTTGTCTCAGCCGGCCGTTTCCCACCATTTGAAAATATTAAAATACGCTCAACTGGTTAAAGATATTTGGGACAGCAAATGGATTTTTTACTCAATTGACGAGGAGAATTTTTTTATGCACACCAACTAATCACAAAGATAACGGAAGGGAGGTGCCGAAAAGAAAGATGGAAATAAAAATTTTAGGACCAGGATGCGCAAAATGCCATGCGCTGGAAAAGGCGGTAAAAGAGACAGTTAGTGAAATGGGAATTGCTGCTGAAGTAACAGAGGTGCGCGATATCAACGAAATTGCCCGTACTGGCGTACTGCTCACCCCAGGGCTGGTAATTAACGGCAAAGTCAAGTCTGCCGGCAAGGTTATCAACAAGAATGAGATAAAAAAATATATTGAACAGGAGATGTAATTTTCCAAAAAGTATGTTGGAAATGTTTTTGGTTGAAAGATTTAACGCAAGCCAGGGGAATTAGCCATGTATTTAACCAAAATCTTTGGGGAGGAGAGATCAATATGTCCGAAGTATGTTGTACCTGCGAAGTTAATCCCGTTTTAATCCTGGCCTGCTCGGGCGGCAGCAACGTTGGCCAGATGGCCAACATGGCTGCTATCAACCTAACCAGGGAAGGAAAGGGTAAAATGTACTGCCTGGCCGGAGTTGGCGGACACGTGGACGGCATCGTTGAATCATGCAAAGGCGCAAGCCAGTTGGTGGTAATTGACGGCTGCCCCGTAGCCTGTGCGAAAAAAGCCTGCGAACAAGCCAAAGTTCCAATCTCAAAGTACGTGGAAGTAACCAGCCTGGGAATTGAGAAAAATTATAGCCTGGATTTAAATGAAAATGACGTGCGGAAAATCATATCGGCTTGTGGACTTTAAAAATAATCTTAGCCTATAGCGGCGCTTATTGTCGGGTACGCAAGGGGCTATTAAGAGACCTCAAAATTCAGGTTAAAAGGGACAGCCTGCCACACATTCCTGTTCCCACACTTTTTATTACTTGACGACATTTATGTAAACAGAAACAGTGGCGGCCGCCATTTTTGGAGCGGTGGGGGTGGCCGCCCTCGACCGGTTCGTTTTTGCCAGGAAATATAAATACAACCGGACCTTACAAACGTTAAAACAATTTTTACTTAATGGGATTCAGACAACTTGAGCAAAAACGAGTTTCGGTCATGACTTTCAGGTGGCTTGAGTCACGGGTAATTTTTTAGCCGGACTTAGCTTTATAGCGGCTTTCAGTCGCTAAAATTATTGTTGACATGTGGTTTAGGGGTTTATTATAATTAAAAGGTAAACTTCAGTTAATATACAAAAAGCGATGGGGCTCGTTTAATTCGCATTATGCTAATAGCTCCTACCAATTTTCTGGTAGGAGCTACTTTTATGGATAATTATACCAACAAAATAATCAAAGCCCTAAAGCACCCAAGCCCCATAGTCCGAACCGACGCTGCCTGGCTTTTAGGTCAAAAGAAAGAAAAAAAGGCTGTCCGGGAACTAATCCTTGCCCTGGAAGAAAACAAAGGAGATCCATATCTTTTGAGCATTATAGCAGAATCATTAGGATATATAGGAGAAAGTGATGCTTTACCAGTACTTTATAAATTATTACATTCCTCTTTTCTGCCTGTTCGGGTTAAATCTGCTGAAGCGTTATCACAAATTGGCAACTGTCTAGCCATTCCATATCTTAAAGCTGCCCTTGGTGATTCAAATGTAGTTGTACGTAAAGCAGTAAAAGCCGCACTGGAAAAATTAACTAAAAAAATGATAGGAGGAGAAAATGTGTTTAAACGGCATATAACGGAAAAGGACGATCTTTTTAAGGTCTTAGATGAATTAGCCGACATCGCTGCTCAACAAGAAAATCAATTTGCAATTGAACTTCTGAAAGAGACAAAGGAAAGGTTATCAAAAGAAGTTTTTACTCTGGTTATCCTCGGTGAATTTAAAAGGGGCAAATCAACCTTTATCAACGCTCTTTTAGGGGAATCCTTGCTGCCTACCGCCATCATCCCACTAACGGCCATTCCTACAATAATTCAACATAATAATACGCACCATGATAGCGCAAAGGTTATTTTTTTGAATGGCGATACACAGGAAATAGGCATTGATGAAATTATCAAATTTGTTACCGAAAAAGAAAATCCTGCAAACCAAAAATTAATCCGGGAAGTGCAGGTAGGTTTGAACAACCCGTTTCTCCAGCAAGGCGTGGTTATAGTGGATACCCCCGGGGTGGGATCAGTATATGAACACAATACTGGAGCAGCTTATGCTTATTTGCCCCGATCGGACGCGGGAATTTTTATTATTTCTGTTGACGCTCCCTTAAGTAAAACAGAAATAAACTATCTAAAGGACGTTCGCAAGTATGTGCACAAGCTCTTCTTTGTTCTCAATAAGTGCGATGTTGCTTCACAAAATGATATTCAAGAAGCATTAACATTCACTCACGGTATATTAAAAGATATCTTTGAGGGCCAGGAAATTCAGCTACTACCAATTTCGGCGCGGCTAGCCCTTGAAGGAAAGATTGAAAATAACCGTCAAAAACTCCTTACGAGCGGAATGCAGGACTTTGAAGAAAAATTAAATAGTTTTATAGAACTTAATAAAAGTAAATTAATAAGGGAAATTACCTGCGCCAGGTCTTTGCGAATATTAAGCGAGTTGGAATTGGAATTAAAAATATTTTACCAGGCCATCCAGGATACGGAGCAGGGATTAAATGAAAAAATAGGACGTTTTAATAACGAACTAGCACGTTTGGAGCAAGAACGGGAGGACAGCATTTACCTTTTATATAGAGAAGTTGACCGCCTGCGCAAAGAAGTAGAAAACAACATGTCCATTTTTTGCCAGCAAAAGGACCCCTATCTTATTCAACAATTGGAAGAGTTCGCCGGCAGCCTAAAGGCTCACTCACCCAGGGATGCGGCCTTATTGTTGAAAAAACAGGTGCAGGATATCGTGCGCAACACTTTGGAACAAAAAAGAATGGAAGAAAAAGAAATCCTGGAGGAAAAATTTAAATCAGTGGCCCACCGTTTTTTTAATCGCATTGAAAACATAGTTGATCAACTGATGGATATGTCGGCGGAAATCTTTCAGGTCCGATTTGAAAAGACTTCTTCTAAAGAATACATTTTGGGTAGTCGGGGTTTTTACTTCCATTTCGCAGATCACCCTACCTTCGTCCCCCTTTTGGAAGATCTTCCTGCAATGGGCATTCTACCCGGAAAAATTTTGCGACGCCATCTAATTAATAGAGCTAAAAAAATGCTATCCGAATTATTTGAACGAAATTGTGGACGCGTGAGGGAAAGCCTCGCCGAGGGATTAAAAGAAGAGGTTCGGGACGTGGCCGGTGAGCTGCGTTTGCGCTCTGACGCCGTAGCCAAGGGCTTAAATTCCGCCCTTCAAAAAGCTCTGACTCAAAAACAGGCCAGTCGTGAACAAAACGAAATGGCACTCTTGAACTGGGAAAAACAAAACCAATGCTTACAGAAAATTAAAGAAACACTAAAAAGGCTAGCTAGCTACAATTAATAACTAACCAGCCCTACTTTAGTACGAACTTATTTTCCATGATCTTTTGAAAAGAGAGTGTGTAGTTAAACCCCGCAAGATCTATATATAAATGTTTTGTAATTTAGGCTCCTGAATTATTTAGTTGGCACATTCTTTTTTTTAAAATGACGTTTTTCCCACCATGCTCCCAGGTAGGTTAAGAACAGGTTGCCGCCAGCATTAGCTGTCGTGATGGCCACTGCTATTTTAGGCAATAAGAAGGGGTTGGTATAAATAAGGTAACGCGGTTCCCAGCGCGGGCCAAATTTTTCTTTAAACTGGCGTAGGCCCTTAAAAGCGTAAAGCTGATTAAAGTGGTGATAATAAAAATTTAAAACTTTTTCCGGAACGCTGGTTCCTGGTTGATCACCAAGCCCAGCTAATGGAGTAAGACCCAGATTAAAGCCCGCGTAACCTTGCTCTCGAAAATACTCAATCAGACGAATAAAAAGCAAGTCCATTAACCCGCTGTCCTTTCCCCTTCGCCGCATTAAGTCGATAGTCCCCTCGTTACGCTGGTACTCCGAAATCAAGTTGGCAAAGGCCTGGATATTGCCCTTGGCGTCTAATACTACCATTACGGGACACTGCCTCAGGTAATTTAGTTCAAACCAACCAAGAGAAAACCTTTTTTCGCGGCCGTGCTGGAATTTAAGCCAATCCTCCGAAACCTCTTTTAACTGTTGTAAAACGTCATCGTCAAGCGGCGGAACAATTAGTTTTGTGGTCAAGCCTTTGCGCAGCGCATGGTTAAGAGACTGCCTTAGACTTTTGCGCGCACCTCCTTCCAGCGTGAAGTTTTGGACATCAACTATAGCCTCTTCACCAATTTTTAAAACTTTAAAGCCCAAATTGATATAAATTGGTAAATAATCAGGAAGAACCTGAAAAAAAATAAGGTGCCAATCATTTCTTTCGCAGGTTTTTTTAAACTGGGCAATCAGATTAGGAATGTCTTCAACGGGACCTATAGGGTCACCCAAAACGACAGCCACGTTGCCCACCAGCGTATAGGCAGCAAAGCTTTTTTTGGAGCTACTAAAATAGTAGAATTTGTCGGGAAGCAAAGTCAGAAAGGCAAGCGAGGAACGCCCGTATTGTTCGAGGATCGTTTTGGCCCATTTACGTTCGGCAGGCAGTGTTCTTCGCCGGTAAACTACGGGTCGTAAAATCATACTCAAGCCGTAAACCAAGCCCCCGGTTTCAAGAAAAGCAAATGAATCCAGAAATAAGCGGGCTAAGAGAGTGGGACGTCCCACTTCTGGCGTACTGACCCAGGCCAAAAACGCCAAAGCTTGCCGAGAAGATTCAAGCAAGTCAAAATGTTCGTGAAAGTGCCTATCCAGCAGGTAAAAACCGAACATTCCATACAAATAAGTAAAAACAAAGGTTCCCAGGAAAATAAAAACGCCGTGGCGAACGGAAGGAGGATCGCTATCTGCTGTAAAGTGAGGCTTTAAAACCAACAACAGCAAAAGTAATCCAAGGTTAATTGCCGCTTGGCCGTAATGTAGGCCGCGCAACAAATTTGTAGCCATCGCCAATATAAGAACAACAACGACAATTTGCCAGGCCAGTTTTTTACGCCGCCCCAGACTAAAAGAAAGGAATAATTGCATACTTCCAGCTGTTACTAAAGTAAGCCAGCTTCCCTGAATAACAACTAAAGGAAGAACTTTGACTAACAAAGCAATCCTGGCCGGGTAGTGAATAAGCCAGGCAGATAAAACATTAATTATGCCGTTAAGAGCGATTAAAATAGCACATAATTGATACACCGGCAACAGGAGCCTTTTTTTCAATATCTTTTGCCCCCCGTTTTCTCCCGATTAATATTCCACAATATTTTTATTTTGTACTTATTCTCTGAACACACGACGCATTACGAAAAAACCTGCAATTACCGGAAACCAAAAACTTAACGCACGATAAGTAAAAGTAACCAGGGCCGCTTTATCTAAAGAAATTCCTACAGAAACATACGCTGTCGTCATGGCGCCTTCCATGATTCCTACCCCGGAGGGAGTAATGGAAACGATCATAAATAAGACGCCTACGGCGTAACCGGTAATTAACTGACCTGGCGCGGGATGACTACCGAAGGCCAGAAAAAGTGCTTCCAGTTGGAGAAGGCCAATTACCTCCATTAATAAGGCATGCAAGCCTGCCCGAAAAAAGCCTGATTTGTTTGCACGCAAGGCGTTGATCGCTTCCGTTAGTCGAGCAAGAAATCCGGTAAATTTTTCTTCCCAGGCATTTTTTTTGCTGAATAACGATACAAAGGGTAAAAGATGGCTAATTTCGATTATTTTGTAGCCGAAAGTAGCTCCAGCAACAGGTTTTACCGCTACTAAAACCAAAAGGAGCAACCCAACCATAACCAGGGCAGTTAAAATTCCCGTGGCGATTAATTGGTATTCTCGTAAAGCACCGCGGAAAAACATATAGAAAAGCGCCAGAACTAAAACAACTAAAAAGGCCAGATAATCCAGCAAAAAGAAAATTATATTAGCCAGTATGGCCCACGCTGTTTCCATCCCCTTGCGCATGGCATCATAAATCATCAGTCCAACTCCTGAAAAAGTTCCCCCGGGTACGGCCACTGCAGTAAATGAAGCGGTTAATACAAGGATAAAAAGACGTCCAGTTTTTTCGGACAACCCGACCAGGCGATAGGTAGCGCTATATAAAGCGCTCTGATTAAGAAGCAGCAGTAGCTGTAAAATCGCAGCCGTGGTAGTCAACCACCAATTGCTGTGGCAGAGGGTTTGCCAGACCTGCTTTCCTTCGGCAAGATGGATGGCAACCGCGCCAACTCCTAAAAAAAGAAGCACCGGATAAAGAAATCTGTAGCTTGAAAAATGCGATTGAATTCTTTGAGCCATTTAAACTCCCAATATTAAGGCTTTGAGAAAATAAAGTTACCTGCTTTGCAAATGCGAATATGCTATTAGGCGTCTTTTCCTAACGTTTCTTTATTAACAATTTGTTCCATTAACTCCATTTGCATTTCCTGGATTTCCAAAAGCCTCTGCCATTGATTCGTAAGAATGTGATCTAGTTTATCGTGCAAATTACGAATCTCTAATTCTGCTTTAAGATTTACCTGATAATCATGTTCGGCTCGCAATCGATCCTTTGTTTCCTGGCGGTTTTGACTCATCATGATGACGGGAGCCTGCATTGCCGCAAGGCACGAAAGGATGAGATTGAGTAAAATGAATGGGTATGGATCGAAGGGCCTCCAAATTAGTACGATGGTGTTTATGGCAATCCATAAAA
>DHGP01000005.1 GCA_002402825.1 Firmicutes bacterium UBA4795 | reverse complement strand
CATGGAAGAAAAAATATTTGAAATTATAATTCCCGTAGAAGATGAAATTGAAATAAAAGATGGCCGCAAAAAAATAAATAAAAGAAAAATTTTTCCTGGCTATGTATTAGTAAATATGATTATGACCGATGATTCATGGTATGTGGTGCGAAATACACCAGGGGTGACAGGCTTTGTTGGGTCTGGAGGGAAGCCCATATCACTGACCGAGGAAGAAATGCAGCAAGTTATGCGCTCAACGAAAACGGAAGAACCAAAAACAAAAGTTGACCTTCCCGTACACACCCCGGTCCGGGTAATTGGCGGCCCGTTTGCAAAATTTACCGGTATAGTAGAAGAAGTTTATCCGGATAAAAGTAAATTAAAGGTACTTATTTCTATTTTTGGTCGCGAAACACCGGTTGAATTAGATTTTTACCAGGTGGAAAAGATAATATAAGAATGGCTCCAAAATATTAAGATAGGAGAGAAGGAAATGGCTAAAAAAATTACTGCCATTATAAAACTGCAAGTTCCGGCCGGGAAAGCTACTCCAGCACCCCCGGTGGGCCCGGCTTTAGGCCAATACGGGGTTAATATTATGGCCTTTGTTAAAGAATATAACGAACGAACAGCAAGTCAAGTAGGCACAATTATTCCGGTAGAAATTACTGTTTATGAAGATAGAAGCTTTACCTTTATTTGCAAAATGCCTCCAGCCTCAGTCCTGCTTAAAAAAGCAGTTGGTTTGGAAAAAGCGTCGGCGGAACCAAAAAGTAAAAAGGTAGCCATAATTTCCCGGGCTAAAGTTAGGGAAATTGCGGAAACCAAGTTGCCGGATTTAAACGTCCGTTCTATTGAAGCCGCCATGCGTATAATTGAGGGAACAGCCCGAAGCATGGGTATTGAAGTTGCGCCAGAGTAAGGCAGCATTCTTTGTAATGGTGGGAGGAATTATCCGTTAATACCACAAAGGAGGTATATTATGGCTAAACATGGCAAAAATTATCTTAAGGCTTGCCAACAAATAGGCAATAATACTATTTATTCACCTGCGGAAGCTTTAGAAGTAGTTAAAAAAGTTTCTTGGGCTAAGTTTGACGAAACAGTTGAGGCAACAATTAAGTTAGGGGTAGACCCGCGACATGCTGACCAGCAGGTAAGGGGGGCTGTTGTTTTGCCCCATGGTACGGGCAAAACGCGCAAGGTGCTTGTTTTTGCCCAGGGGGAAAAAGCTAAGGAAGCCGAGAAAGCAGGGGCGGATTTTGTTGGGGCAGAAGACTTGGTAACAAAAATTCAACAGGAAGGCTGGTTAGGTTTTGAGGTAGCTATTGCTACACCTGATATGATGAGCCTGGTCGGACGGCTAGGGCGTATTTTAGGGCCGCGCGGCTTAATGCCTAACCCAAAAACTGGTACGGTGACTATGGATGTATCCCGAGCCGTTGAAGAAGTTAAGGCTGGTAAAATTGAATACCGGGTAGATAAAGCAGGGATTATTCATGCCCCTATAGGAAAGGTTTCCTTCGCCACCGATAAGTTAGTGGAAAATTTAAGTACGTTAATAGAGCAGTTGATTCGGACAAAACCAGCCGCAGTAAAAGGCCAGTATATTAAAGGGATTTCAGTTTCCTCTACTATGGGGCCGGGGGTGAAAGTAGGGGCGTTAAATTTAACGCCCCTACGGACTTAAAGAATAATCCATAAAAAATCGCCGAAGACAGTTGGTTTTTTAATTAAAGGCAAGCGCCGCCAACCAAGGCTTTAGCTTTAAGTAAAAATATGCCTACGTTTTTACTAAATTGTTACTACAAATAAGCCTTGGTTGAAAAGGCTTTTTATTTTGTACTAGAAGGAGGGGGGTTAGTTAGTGCCGACAAAAAAAGAAAAGCAAAAATCATTGGCTGATTTATGCGAGAGGTTTCAGCAGGCTAAATCTTTAATTTTAGTAAATTACCGTGGTCTTGATGTAGCCGCCATGAATAAGGTTAGACGTAAATTACAAGCGTCTGGGGGCGAATTTAAAGTTGCTAAAAATACCCTTTTGATGCTGGCGGCAAAGGAATTAGGCTGGTATGATTTAGCTCCGTTTTTAAAAGGACCAACGGCAATTGCCTTTGGTCTGGATGATGATACGGTACCCGCTAAAATATTAACTGAATTTACGCGCGAATTTAAACAACTAGAATTTAAAGCTGGTGTTCTAAGCGGTAAAGTGCTTGATTTAAATCAAGTGCAACAATTAGCTAAATTACCCGCCAAGGAGATGCTCCTGGGTAGATTACTCGGAAACATTCAGTACCCGCTTAATGGGTTTGCCGGGACTTTGCAAAACTTGTTGCGCAACCTTGTTTGCGTGCTGGAAGCTACGCGTAAAAAACAGGCTGCAGAAGCTTCTTAAAGAGTTTTATATTTAAAAAAATCAAATCACTAAAAATAAGGAGGCAAAAAAGTGTCAAAAGTAAATGAAGTTTTGGAAATTGTTAAAGGTTTAACCGTACTGGAACTAGCTGAATTAATTAAGAAGTTTGAAGAAGAATTTGGAGTTAGCGCCCAATCGCCAATGATTATGCCCGTTGCCTCTACTGTTGGTCCTGCCGCTGCTCCAGTAGTAGAGGAAGAGGAGCAAACAGAATTTGACGTAATATTAACCGCCGTGGGAGAAAAGAAAATTAACGTGATTAAGGTAGTAAGGGAAATTACCGGCTTAGGTTTAAAGGAAGCCAAAGAACTGGTGGATAATGCCCCTCGTCCAATTAAAGAGAAAGTAAATAAAAATGAAGCCCAGGCAATTAAAGCTAAGGTAGAAGAACAAGGGGCAACGGTGGAAATAAAATAATTGACAAATAAATAAAAAAAGGTTAAAATAAAACTTTGTCTAAAACAAGAAAGTATTGATTTACTTTTTTAGGTAATAATATATTAGTCCTTTTTTATAGTATTTACGAGGAACTTTATTAAGGAAGCGGGGCCTGGAAAAACCTTAAGCTTTGCTTATAATCACTTAATTATTTTTTTAATTTGTTTAATTAAGGGGTGTTGGGTGTTAAGTGTATCCTGAAAAAGCAGGAGTAAGAACGAGATGGAGCTTTGGTAAACTTAAGGAAGTTTTAGAATTACCCAACTTTATAGAGGTTCAGCGTAATTCTTACCAGTGGTTTAAAAACGAAGGGTTAAAAGAGGTTTTCCAAGATATTTCTCCTATCCAAGACTTTACTGGCAACCTGGTCCTGGAGTTTTTAGATTATACTTTTGGGGAGGAGCCTAAACATTCTATAAAGGAATGTAAGGATAGAGGGGCTACTTATGCTGTTCCTTTAAAGGTTAAAATAAGATTAATTAATAAAGAAACGGGCGAGGTCAAAGAACAAGAAATTTTTATGGGGGACTTTCCCTTAATGACCGAAAAAGGCACTTTTGTTATTAACGGTGCAGAGCGCGTGGTGGTAAATCAGCTAATTCGCTCTCCGGGAGTTTATTTTGCGGAACAAATAGACTTAAGTGGAAAAAAATTGTATACAGCCACCATTATTCCTAACCGGGGAGCGTGGTTAGAACTTGAAACTGACGTTAATGATCAAATTTACGCTCGTATTGACCGAACCCGTAAGGTTCCTGTAGCCACCTTAGTAAGAGCGTTAGGTTTTGAAACCAACGCGGTAATTAGAGAGCTTTTTGAGGACGATAAATATATTCAGGAAGCTTTAACCAAGGATAATACCAGTTCTACTGATGAGGCGCTAGTGGAAATTTATAAACGTTTGCGCCCTGGCGAACCTCCCACCGTGGAAAGTGCCCGTTCATTGCTATACTCGCTTTTTTTTGACCCAAGACGGTATGACTTATCTAATGTGGGGCGCTATAAGCTTCAGAAAAAACTAAAACACGGAATTCTTTACCGCTCTTCTAACGAACAAAGTTTTATTCGGGAGCTAACGCCCAAAGATATTATTGAGACAATTAAATATTTGCTTAGGTTAATGCATAAAAAAGGACAGATAGATGACATTGATCATTTAGGTAACCGGCGCCTTCGTTCGGTGGGGGAATTGCTACAAAATCAGTTTCGCCTTGGTCTGGCGCGTATGGAACGGGTGGTAAAGGAGAGAATGACTATTCAGGATGTTGATATTATTACCCCCCAGGCGTTGGTTAATATTCGCCCGGCAGTGGCGGCGATAAAGGAATTTTTTGGTTCGAGTCAGCTTTCCCAATTTATGGACCAGACCAATCCGTTAGCGGAATTAACGCATAAACGCCGGATGTCTACCCTTGGTCCTGGGGGTTTAAGCCGGGAAAGAGCAGGTTTTGAGGTGCGTGATGTACATCATTCGCATTACGGGCGTATTTGCCCTATTGAAACCCCAGAAGGTCCAAACATTGGTTTAATCGGCTCTTTAAGTTGTTACGCCCGGGTAAATAATTTTGGCTTTATTGAAACTCCTTATCGTAAAGTAGATAAAAAAAATAAACGGGTAACTAGCGAGATTGTATATTTAACGGCTGACGAAGAAGAGGAAGCGGTTATAGTTCAGGCAAACGCGCCCATAGATGAAAATGGTTACTTTACCACCAGCAAAGTTAATAGCCGCCACGGCTACGATTTTTTAGAAGTGCCTGTGGAGCGGGCAGATTATATGGACGTTTCGCCAAAACAAGTGTTTAGTGTGGCGGCGGCCTTAATTCCTTTTTTAGAACACGATGATGCTAACCGGGCTTTAATGGGGGCTAACATGCAGCGCCAAGCTGTTCCTTTAATCAAACCAGAGGCGCCCCTGGTGGGTACAGGTATTGAATATAAAGCGGCTTGCGATTCAGGAGCGGTTACCCTGGCCCGTCAGGCGGGAATAGTAGAGTATGTTGCGTCAAATGAGATTCGCGTTCGCACTAATTTTGGTACCGTGGATTATTACAATCTCTTAAAGTTTAATCGTTCCAATCAAGGTACTTGCGTCAATCAAAGACCAATTGTAAAAAAGGGGGAACGGGTAGAAGTAAATCAGGTTATTGCAGATGGTTCTTCTACGGATAAAGGGGAACTGGCCTTGGGCCATAATGTTTTGGCTGCCTTTATGCCTTGGGAAGGGTATAACTACGAGGACGCTATTTTGATTAGTGAAAAGCTAGTAAAAGAAGATTACTATACTTCCGTCCATATAGAGGAGTACGAATGCGAAGCCCGGGATACCAAACTTGGCCCGGAAGAAATTACCCGCGATATTTCTAATATTGGCGAAGAGATACTTAAGGACCTTGATGAACGAGGAATTGTGTACGTAGGAGCTGAAGTGCGGGCCGGAGATATTTTAGTGGGTAAAATTACCCCCAAAGGAGAGACTGAGCTTACCGCGGAAGAACGTTTATTACGCGCTATTTTTGGAGAAAAGGCCCGAGAAGTACGTGATACTTCATTAAGGGTAAAGCACGGGGAGTCGGGTAAGGTAATTGACGTAAAAGTATTTTCCCGGGCTCAAGGCGATGAGCTACCACCCGGGGTTAATCAATTAGTCCGGGTTTACGTGGCTCAAAAAAGAAAAATTTCCGAAGGGGATAAGATAGCTGGTCGCCACGGCAATAAAGGGGTTATTGCCCGCATTTTGCCTGAAGAAGATATGCCCTTTTTGCCTGATGGTACACCCGTTGAAATTGTCTTAAACCCCTTAGGGGTGCCTTCGCGTATGAACATTGGTCAGGTTTTAGAAGCTCACTTGGGCTGGGCAGCAAAGGCTTTAGGCTACCATGTTTCTTCTCCTGTTTTTAACGGGGCCACCGAGGAAGATATTCTAAGTTTTTTGCGACAGGCTGGTTTGCCTGAGGATGGCAAAGTTGTTTTATTTGATGGTCGCACGGGGGAGCCGTTTGATAGTCCGGTGACGGTGGGATATGTATATATGCTAAAACTAGCCCATTTAGTTGATGATAAAATTCATGCGCGTTCGACCGGCCCATATTCTTTAGTTACTCAGCAACCCCTAGGCGGTAAAGCTCAATTTGGGGGTCAGCGTTTTGGCGAAATGGAGGTTTGGGCCTTAGAAGCTTATGGTGCAGCGTATACTCTCCAGGAAATTCTTACGGTAAAGTCAGACGATGTGATAGGCCGGGTGAAAACATACGAAGCGATTGTTAAAGGAGAAAATATTCCTGAGCCTGGTGTACCTGAATCATTTAAGGTATTGGTAAAGGAGTTACAAAGTTTAGCTTTAGACGTAAAATTACTCTCTGAAGAAAATGAAGAGATTGAAATTAAAGAAAAAGAAGAGGATGTTGGGGAAGAGTTAAAAGATTTAGATTTGGAATTACCTGGTAGCGAATTTTGGGAAAACGAGGCTGATGGTAATGAGGATCATTTTAAAGAGAAAGAATTAGAAGAAGAGTTAACTGAAATTTTTAATAGTGATCATTTAAGCCTGAACGATGAAGAGGAGCAGGGAGAGGATAAAGAAGTATAAAGGTAA
This sequence comes from Firmicutes bacterium UBA4795, assembly GCA_002402825.1. Classification (GTDB taxonomy): domain Bacteria; phylum Bacillota; class Desulfotomaculia; order Desulfotomaculales; family Nap2-2B; genus SCADC1-2-3. Next base: position 14,128 of record DHGP01000005.1, on the reverse strand, counting down.
TAATGCCCTGAGGAAAATTCACCTTCAGAGCATTTTCCAATTATTAACCTAAAGGCATAAAGAGACAAAAAGAGATTAGGTTTTTTAATAGGGCAAGCAATCTTCTAATACAAAAGTCCCCTGACGACCAACGACTGACGACCAACGACCAAAAAGGGAGGTAGGTCATTTTAGTGTTAGATTTAAATAATTTTGACCATATCCGAATTGGTTTAGCCTCTCCGGAGCTAATTCGGGCCTGGTCCAGTGGGGAAGTTAAAAAACCGGAAACAATAAATTACCGGACCTTAAAGCCTGAGCGTGACGGGCTTTTTTGCGAGCGTATTTTCGGGCCGGTCAGAGACTGGGAATGCCATTGCGGTAAGTATAAACGGGTCCGTTACAAGGGGATAGTTTGTGACCGTTGTGGTGTAGAGGTAACCAGAGCTAAAGTACGGCGGGAACGCTTAGGCCACGTTGAATTAGCTGCTCCTGTTTCCCATATCTGGTATTTTAAAGGCATTCCCAGCCGGATGGGTTTATTGCTGGATATGTCACCGCGGGCCTTAGAGAAAATTCTTTATTTTGTATCCTACGTAGTAATTGACCCAGGGAATACTGATTTAGTTAAAAAACAGTTGCTTAATGAAATAGAGTACCGGGAATACCGGGAAAAGTACGGTCAAACCTTTACAGCCATGATGGGAGCGGAGGCAATCAAAATATTGCTTCAGGAAATTAATTTGGAGGAATTGTATAAAGAACTGCGTCAGGAAGTAAAAGAAGCTGCTGGGCAGCGAAAAATACGAGCCTTGAGGCGGTTGGAAGTAGTGGATGCCTTCCTTAAGTCAGGCAATCGACCAGAATGGATGATCCTGGATGTTATCCCGGTCATTTCCCCAGAACTTCGTCCCATGGTGCAATTAGACGGAGGACGTTTTGCCACTTCTGATTTAAATGATTTATACCGGCGGGTAATTAACCGGAACAACCGTTTAAAACGTTTACTGGATTTGGGTGCTCCTGATATTATTGTCCGTAATGAAAAACGTATGTTACAAGAAGCAGTGGATGCGTTGATTGATAATGGCCGGCGCGGCCGGCCAATTACTGGTCCTGGTAATCGTCCATTAAAATCATTAAGCGATATGCTTAAGGGAAAACAGGGACGTTTTCGCCAAAATTTATTAGGCAAGCGGGTAGATTACTCGGGTCGATCCGTTATCGTAGTTGGGCCGACCTTACAATTGCACCAGTGTGGTTTACCCAAAGAAATGGCCCTGGAGCTGTTTAAACCGTTTGTCATGAAAACTTTAGTAAGCAAAGGATATGTGCATAATATAAAAAGCGCTAAACGCTCAGTGGAGCGAGCTAAATCTGAAGTGTGGGATGTTTTAGAAGAAGTAATTAAAGGACACCCGGTATTGTTAAACCGTGCTCCTACTTTACACCGTTTAGGTATTCAGGCTTTTGAGCCTGTGCTGGTAGAAGGACGGGCAATTCAAATTCACCCTTTAGTTTGTGCTGCTTATAACGCTGATTTTGATGGTGACCAAATGGCCGTTCATGTGCCTCTTTCTGCCGAAGCCCAAGCAGAAGCTAAGCTTTTAATGCGTTCAACTTTCAACATTCTTGGCCCAAAGGACGGCCGTCCTTTGACCGTTCCTACTCAGGACATGGTAATAGGCATTTATTATCTGACGATAGAAAAATCAGGGCTTTTAGGCGAAAGTAAAATATTTAAAGATGCGGCCGAAGCAATAACGGCTTACGAAAGTAAAATAATTGCTTTACAAGCTCCTATAAAAATTCGCCAAGGCTCAGGAGGATATTTAAAAACAACCGTAGGGCGGATTATCTTTAATGAAATTATCCCGGATGAATTAGGTTATTTTAATCAGGAAATGGATAAAACAAGCCTAAGTAAACTGGTGGATGATTGTTACCGCAAACTAGGTTATGCTAAGACAGTAACCCTTTTAGACGGGATTAAGAAATTAGGTTATCATTTTGCTACCCAGGCCGGTATTACCATCAGCCTTAAAGATATATTGGTGCCGAAGCAAAAGAAGGAAATTATAAATGGGGCGGAAGAACAGGTAGAAATAGTAGAACAGCAGTACCGGGATGGTCTAATTACGGAGGAAGAACGATACCAAAAGATAATTGGAATTTGGAATGAAGTTACCGATAAGGTAACGGCGGCCTTATTAGATGGTATGGATAAGCTTAACCCTATTTATATGATGGCCAGCAGTGGGGCGCGGGGTAATATCCAGCAAATTCGCCAGTTAGCCGGCATGCGCGGCCTTATGGCTGACCCTTCGGGACGGATTATTGACTTGCCTATTAAAGCCAGTTTTAAAGAAGGTTTAACCGTATTAGAATACTTTATTTCTACCCATGGAGCCCGTAAAGGTTTAGCTGATACTGCTTTACGTACCGCTGATTCCGGTTATCTTACCCGCCGGCTGGTGGATGTAGCCCAGGATGTAATGGTACGCGAATATGACTGCGGAACTACCCAAGGAGTTGAAGTAAGCGAGATTCGCGACGGTACCGAAGTTATTGAAAAATTAGAAGAGCGTATCCTTGGCCGCGTGGCCTTGGAAAATATACACCATCCCGTTACCGGGGAGATTTTAGCCCGGGCTGGGGAAGAAATTAACGAAAGTTGCGCCGCGCAAATTACTGCGTCTGGAATAGACCGGGTAAAAATCCGGTCTGCCCTTACCTGCAAAACGCGTTTTGGAGTATGTGTTAAATGTTACGGGCGCAATTTGACCACCGGTCAAATGATTGATATTGGTGAAGCGGTAGGGATAATTGCTGCTCAATCTATTGGGGAACCAGGGACCCAGTTAACCATGCGTACCTTTCATACTGGTGGCGTAGCTGGCGAAGATATTACCCATGGTTTGCCCCGGGTAGAAGAACTGTTTGAAGCCCGAAGGCCTAAAGGACAGGCAATTATTGCCGAGTTTGATGGTTTGCTCCAGTACCGGGAAGTAAAAAACCGGCGGGAAATAGAGCTTATCGGGTCCAACGGAGAGCGGGCTGTTTACCTAATTCCTTTTGGGGCGCGTTTAAAGGTAAAAAGCGGTACTATGGTAAGGGCAGGGGAAGAACTTACTGAAGGCTCAATTAATCCTCATGAACTTTTAAAAATTAAAGAGGTACGCGATGTGCAGCTGTATATTTTGCAAGAAGTACAGCGTGTTTACCGTTTACAAGGGGTAGATATTAACGATAAACATATTGAAATAATGATCCGGCAAATGTTTCGGAAAGTAAAAGTAGAAGACCCTGGAGATACATGTTTATTGCCGAATAGTGTGGTTGATATTTTTGAACTTACGTTAGAAAATAAAAAGGTTGAGGCAAATAACGGCCAAAAAGCAACGGCTAAACCAATATTGTTAGGAATTACTAAAGCTTCCTTAGCTACGGATTCCTTTCTTTCAGCTGCTTCCTTTCAGGAAACAACCCGGGTACTTACCGAAGCCGCCATAAAAGGAAAAAAAGACCTTCTGGTAGGGCTTAAAGAAAATGTAATTATCGGAAAACTAATCCCTGCCGGGACCGGAATGAGCCAGTACCGGGATATGCAAATAAATGAAGTAAATCAGGTTGACAGGACAAACGAATGATATTAAAATTAATAAATGTGTGCTTTTTTAAGGTCTATGATATTGGTCGTTAGTCCTCAGTCAGGATTTAGGATTTAGCTAGCCCCTACATCTTAATCCGACGACCGACGGCTAAAAAGGAAGGTTGGCCAAGTGTATTTAACGAAGCTAAAAAAAGCAAAGAAAAAAACAGTAGGTTCAAAGCAAACCTTAAAAGCGGTACAGCAAGGCATGGCAAAGGTGGTTTATATTGCGCAAGACGCGCAAAGCCACATAGTTAATCCTATTATCCAGGCCTGTAGCCTTAAAAATGTACCGGTTGTTCAGGTGGACGAAATGCTGGAGTTGGGTAAAACTTGCGGCATTGAGGTGGGTTGTGCCGCCGCTTCCATTGTGGAAGAAGAAATTTAGAGAAGGGGTGGGTACCAGATGCCTACATTAAGCCAGTTGGTACGGAAGGAAAGAGAAAAGATGATTAAGAAATCTTCGTCCCCGGCTTTAAAAAAGTGCCCCCAAAAAAGAGGGGTTTGCACCAGAGTTTATACCACGACACCTAAAAAACCGAATTCGGCGCTGCGTAAAGTGGCCCGGGTAAGACTTACTAACGGGATTGAAGTGACTTCTTATATTCCAGGGATTGGTCATAATCTTCAGGAACACTCTGTAGTGTTAGTACGTGGCGGTCGCGTAAAAGATTTACCGGGGGTTAGGTATCATGTAGTACGCGGCGCTTTGGATTGCGCCGGAACCCAAAACCGTCACCAGGGGCGTTCAAAGTACGGGTCCAAGCGGCCCAAGAAATAGGAAAGGGGCACAGGCAAGGAAGCCTGTGGTATCATAAGGAGGGGGAAAATGCCACGAAGAGGCGCGGTGCCTAAGCGGGAGGTAAGAGCTGATCCTTTTTACAGCAAAGTTGCCGTAACTAAATTAATTAATCAGGTTATGCATGAGGGAAAAAGAAGCCTGGCGGAAAAAATTTGCTACCAGGCCTTTGAAATTATTCAGCAAAAAACAAAAAAGCCTCCGCTTGAGATATTAGATTTGGCTTTAAAGAACATCATGCCGGTACTAGAAGTAAAAGCCCGCCGGGTAGGTGGGGCTAATTATCAGGTGCCAATAGAAGTACGGCCGGAGCGGCGACAAACCTTAGGGATTCGATGGCTTACCAACTTTGCCCGGCAACGCCCGGGAAAAAGTATGGCGGAAAAATTAGCGGCTGAGATTATGGATGCCGCTAATAATACAGGGGCGACCGTAAAGAAGAAAGAAGATACCCATAAAATGGCCGAAGCTAATAAAGCTTTTGCCCATTACCGGTGGTAAAAAATTAGGGAGAGAGTTTTTATGACGTTGCCTATCTCATCCTTGCCTGGCGGGAAGCGGCAAATCTTGCTAGATAATATTCGTAATATAGGAATTATGGCTCATATTGACGCGGGTAAAACAACCGTTACCGAACGAATTTTGTTTTACACGGGCAGGGTCCACAAAATAGGAGAAGTCCACGAGGGAACTGCGACCATGGATTGGATGGTGCAGGAACAAGAACGGGGGATTACTATTACTTCGGCGGCTACTACCTGTCGCTGGCAAGAGTGCTATATAAATATCATTGATACCCCTGGTCACGTGGATTTTACCATGGAGGTGGAGCGTTCTTTACGCGTTTTAGATGGGGCTATCGCTGTTTTTTGCGCGGTTGGTGGCGTAGAGCCCCAGTCAGAAACTGTATGGCGGCAGGCTGACAAGTACGGTATTCCGCGTCTTGCTTACGTTAATAAAATGGACCGGATAGGGGCAAACTTTTTCCGCACCTGTGAAATGATGCGAACGCATTTAAATGCAAATCCGGTAGCTATTCAGTTGCCTCTTGGGGCTGAGGATAAGTTTGACGGGGTAATAGACCTGGTGCAACAAAAGGCTTTTATTTATCAAGGCGAATTAGGAACCGAACAGGAAGAAATAGCCATACCAACGGATATGGAAGAACTTGTGGCTGAATACCGGGAAAAAGTACTGGAAGTTTGTGCGGAAACAGATGAAAAAATAATGGAGAAATACCTGAAAGGTGAAGAACCAACGGTTGAAGAAATTAAGCGGGCTATCCGTAAAGCTACCCTGGAGGTAAAAATAACCCCTGTTTTATGCGGCGCCGCCTTTAAAAATAAAGGGGTTCAGCCCCTCCTTACGGCAATTTGTGATTACCTTCCTGCCCCCACAGACGTTAATGGTGTTCAAGGAATAAATCCAAACACTGGCGCCATTGAGGTAAGGTTGCCAAAGGATGAAGAGCCCTTTTGCGCTCTGGTGTTTAAAATTATGACCGACCCTTATGTAGGTAGGCTGACTTTTTTAAGGGTTTATTCAGGCAAAATTAGTACTGGGACGACGGTGCATAATCCCACCAAAAATAAACAGGGACGTATTAGCCGGATATTAAGAATGCACGCCAACCGCCGGGAAGAAGTAAATACTATGTGTACAGGTGACATTGTGGCGGTGGTTGGAATTAAAGAATCTTTTACCGGGGATACCCTATGTGATGAAAATCACCCGCTTATTTTGGAAGCCATGGAATTCCCAGTTCCGGTTATATCAGTGGCTATTGAGCCGAAGACTAAAGCTGACCAGGATAAAATGGGAACGGCCCTTTTAAAGCTAACTGAGGAAGACCCGACTTTTAAAGTCCATACTGACGTTGAGACAGGGCAGACAATTATTTCAGGGATGGGGGAACTCCACCTGGAGATTATTATTGACCGGTTACTGCGAGAATTTAAGGTAGAAGCTAATGTTGGTAAGCCTAACGTGGCTTACAAAGAGACAATCAGGGAAAAGGTTAGGTCAGAAGGAAAGTTTATCCGCCAAACGGGGGGACATGGTCAATATGGGCATGTAGTTTTAGAAATAGAGCCCGCGGCTAGCTCTGGAAGCGGGTTTGAGTTTAAAGATAAAACAACGGGAGGCGTAGTACCTAAAGAGTATCTTCCCGCGGTGGAGGCGGGAGTACGTGAAGCAATGGAAACGGGGGTATTAGCCGGTTATCCCATGACTGATTTAAAGGTGAGTTTGGTAGACGGGTCTTATCATGAGGTGGATTCATCAGAAGTAGCCTTTAAAATAGCTGCCTCACAGGGTCTTAAAAGTGGGGCCCGGAAAGCAAGTCCGGTGCTTTTAGAACCAATTATGAAAATAGAAGTGGTAGTTCCTGAAGAATATGTAGGAGATGTGTTGGGGGACCTTCAACAACGACGGGCGCGTATTGAAGGGCTATCTTTTCAGGGAAAAACTCAAATTATACGCGGCTATGTTCCGCTGGCGGAAATGTTTGGTTACGCTACTGATTTACGTTCGGCTACAAAAGGAAGGGGAACATATACCATGCAGTTTAGTTACTACGCCGAGGTCCCTTGTTTGGTGGCTGAAAAAATCATTAACCAGCGGGGAATGAGAATGTATTAAATAATTATTCAAGTAAGAGTATCTTTTTTAAACTATTCTTAAGGGGGAAGTAAAACAATGGCAAAAGCAAAGTTTGAAAGAACCAAACCTCACGTAAATATTGGTACTATTGGGCATGTGGACCACGGTAAAACTACTTTAACCTCGGCTATAACCTTTTGTTTGGCCAAGGAAGGTAAGGCCCAGCCAAAAAAATACGAAGAGATTGACAATGCACCAGAAGAGAAAGAACGTGGTCTTACCATTAATGTTGCTCACGTGGAATATGAAACCAACGCGCGGCATTACGCCCACGTTGATTGTCCTGGTCATGCCGACTACGTAAAAAACATGATTACCGGGGCCGCTCAAATGGATGGGACTATCCTGGTTGTTTCGGCCGCCGACGGTCCAATGCCGCAAACCAGAGAGCACATACTTTTGGCCCGGCAGGTAGGGGTTCCATATATTGTGGTTTACTTAAACAAAGTGGATATGGTAGATGACCCGGAGCTACTGGAACTGGTAGAAATGGAGGTAAGAGAGCTTCTTTCTACTTACGAGTTCCCGGGTGACGAAATTCCTGTTACTGCTGGTTCGGCCTTAAAAGCCATGGAATGTGGCTGCGGCAAGCATGATTGTGTCAATTGCAAGTCTATTTGGGAACTAATGGATGCAGTGGATAATTATATTCCTACCCCCAAACGGGAGATTGATAAACCCTTTTTAATGCCCATTGAAGATGTGTTTACCATTACGGGTCGTGGTACAGTGGTTACCGGCCGGGTAGAGCGGGGGATAGTAAAGGTTCCTGATGAGGTAGAAATTGTTGGCTTAATGGATAAGCCACGGAAAACAGTAGTTACAGGAGTGGAAATGTTTCGTAAGGTCTTAGATCAAGGACAGGCCGGAGATAATATTGGCTGCCTTTTGCGCGGTGTAGAGCGTAAAGAAGTGGAGCGGGGACAGGTTTTAGCCAAGCCTGGAAGCATTAAGCCCCATACTCACTTTAAGGCTGGAGTATATGTATTGACTAAAGAAGAAGGGGGACGGCACACCCCATTTTTTAACGGTTATCGCCCCCAATTTTATTTCCGGACTACTGATGTAACCGGGGTTATTGAATTACCGGAAGGGACGGAAATGGTAATGCCAGGGGATAATGTCTCTTTAACTATTAAGCTAATTACCCCTATTGCTATTGAAGAGGGAGTTCGTTTTGCTATTCGGGAGGGGGGCCGTACCGTAGCGTCAGGTGTGGTTTCTTCTATAATTGAATAAAAAAGAGGTTTAAAGATGAAAAATCAAAGAATTCGCATTCGCTTGAAGGCTTATGACCACCGTATGCTGGACCAATCAGCGCAAAAAATTGTGGAGACAGCAAAAAGAACCGGGGCTGAGGTAGTAGGGCCAATACCTTTGCCTACGGAAAAGAATATTTATACTATTTTGCGCTCCCCTCATAAAGACAAAGACTCGCGAGAACAGTTTGAAATGAGGACGCATAAAAGGTTAATTGATATTTTAGAACCACCACCTAAGACAGTGGATGCTTTAATGCGTTTAGATTTACCAGCTGGGGTAGACATAGAGATTAAACTTTAAAGGTGGAAAGAAAATGGAAAAAGGTATTTTAGGTCGAAAAATTGGAATGACGCAAGTTTTTTTACCGGATGGGGTAGCCGTACCAGTTACCGTTATTGAAGCGGGCCCGTGTATTGTGGTCCAGAAAAAGACACCGGCCGTGGATGGCTATAGTGCCATTCAAGTTGGCTTTGGAAGTAAAAGGGAAAAACTTTTTAATAAGCCGATTAAAGGCCATTTTGCCCGGTCCGGAGTAAAGGTAAGACGTTTTTTAAGGGAATTACGGTTGGATGATATTACGCCTTATAAGGTTGGACAGGAAATCAAAGTAGATATTTTTGCCCCAGGGGATCGATGCGACGTAACTGGTATTTCAAAGGGCCGGGGTTTTGCTGGTGGAATCAAAAGGCATGGTTTTAAGCGCGGCCCTATGAGCCATGGTTCCAAGTACCATAGACGTCCCGGCTCATTAGGAGCTAAAGGGCCAGCGCGTGTTTTTAAGGGAAGAAAGCTTCCCGGTCATTACGGAGCGGAGCGGGTAACGGTGCAAAATTTAAAGGTTGTTCAGGTTGACGCGGTAAAAAATCTCCTGGTATTAAAAGGGGCAGTACCTGGGGTACGCCAGGGTTTATTATTAATAAAAAATACGGTAAAGGGTAAAGATGCAGGCTAGAAGGGAAAGGGGGAAGGATTGTGCTTAAAGCGGCCTTGTATAATATTGATGGTAACCAGGTAGGGGAAATAGATTTAAAAAACGAGGTTTTTGGTGTTCCGGTGCATGAGGCCGTAATTCATCAGGCGGTAGTAAAACAAATGGCGGGAAGACGACTAGGCACTCATGATACCAAAACAAAAGCTTTAACGCGCGGCGGGGGTCGGAAACCATGGCGCCAAAAAGGAACTGGCCGGTCTAGGCATGGCAGTACCCGTTCTCCTATTTGGCGCAAAGGAGGAATTGTTTTTGGGCCTCACCCCCGCGACTATAGTTATAACCTGCCGAAAAAAATGCGCCGGCTAGCTTTAAAGTCTGCCCTTTCGGCAAAAGCAAAGGAAGGCAACCTTTTTATCCTTGAGGAGTTAAAATTAAGCCAGCCAAAGACAAAAGATATCCTTGTGCTTCTTGATAAAATGAAAATTGGGGAAAGAACATTGTTTGTAACCGCCGGACCAGACGAAAATGTACTGAAATCTACCCGAAACATCTCCAGAGTTAAATATTTACCCCTTACCGGTATGAGTGTTTATGATGTTTTAGCTTATCAAAAGTTAATTATGACCAGGGAGACCCTGGATAGGTGCGAGGAGGTCCTGACTAAATGAAAAACCCCCGGGATATACTAAAAAAGCCAGTGATTACAGAAAAAAGCATGTCTTTGGTGCAAGGGGGTAAATATACCTTTATTGTTGCTTTGACCGCAAATAAAGTAGAGGTTAAAAAAGCCGTTGAGGAACTTTTTAAAGTGAAAGTAAAAAAGGTAAATACCTTACGGGTCAAAGGCAAAGCCAAAAGAGTGCGTAATATTATTGGTCGCACCTCTGAAATTAAAAAAGCAATAGTTACTTTAAGAGAAGGAGATAAAATAGAAATATTCGAAGGTGTATAGGAGGTATTAAGGGTGGCGGTTAAAAAATTTAAACCTACTTCACCAGGGCGTCGTTTTGTGACTGTCTCTACTTTTGAGGAAATTACCACTACTAAGCCAGAAAAGTCGAAGCTAAAAGCCTTGAAAAAAACCGGGGGACGTAACGCCAGGGGTAAGATTACCGTGCGTCACCGGGGTGGAGGACATAAACGCCTTTATCGGCTTATTGACTTTAAACGGGAAAAAGATGGTATACTGGCTAAAGTAACCAGTATTGAATATGACCCTAATCGTTCAGCCCGGATTGCTCTTTTAAGTTATTCTGACGGAGAAAAACGCTATATTTTAGCGCCAGATGGTTTAAAGGTAGGGATGATGATTTCCTCTGGACCAGAAGCTGATATTACGGTAGGTAATGCTTTGCCCTTGCGTCATATTCCCCTGGGTACAATGATCCATAATATTGAACTTTACCCGGGCGGAGGAGGTCAAGCGGTTCGTTCTGCCGGAGCCGCAGCCCAGCTAATGGCCAAAGAAGGTAAATACGCGCACGTACGTTTACCCTCTGGGGAAATACGTTTAATTTTACAGGAATGCCGGGCCACCATTGGTCAGGTCAGTAATCCAGAGCACGAAAATATTACGGTGGGTAAAGCAGGGCGCGCGCGCTGGTTGGGTTGGCGGCCTACTGTTCGAGGAGTAGTAATGAATCCGGTAGATCACCCGCATGGCGGAGGTGAGGGGCGTTCTCCCATTGGCCGTAATCCGGTAACACCATGGGGTAAACCGGCTTTGGGGGCTCGGACGAGAAAAAAGAAGCCTAGTGGGCGGTTAATTATAAAAAGAAGGAAATGAAGGTAGGAGAAAATGGGGCGTTCATTAAAAAAAGGACCATATTGTGAACCAAAACTCTTAAATAAAATTGAAGCGATGAACAAACGGGGAGAAAGACGGGTGATTAAAACCTGGTCCCGGCGTTCTACTATATTTCCCCAAATGGTTGGTTATACCGTTGCCGTTCATGATGGACGTAAACATGTACCCGTGTACATTACGGAAGATATGGTAGGTCACAAGTTGGGAGAGTTTGCCGTAACCAGGCATTTTAGGGGACACGGGTCTCATACGGAAAGATCTACGGCCCTCAAATAGGAACCAGAAAGGAAGGATGACCGGATGGAAGTGCGCGCCACCGCAAAGTATATTCGTATTTCTCCCCGTAAGGTACGTCAAGTGACAAATTTAATTTGTCAAAAAGATGTTAACGAAGCTCTGGCCATTTTAAAATATACCCCTAAACGGGCGGCTGTGTCGGTGGCTAAAGTGGTTAAGTCAGCGGCGGCAAATGCGGAACATAATTACGACCTGGACAAAGACAAATTGTATGTGGCCTCAGTCTTTGTAAACCAGGGGCCGACTTTTAAACGATATCAGGCCCGGGCTATGGGGCGAGCAAACATAATTTGTAAGCGCACCAGTCATATTACTGTTTTAGTTAAAGAAAAAAATAAATAGGAGGAATATAGTGGGTCAAAAAGTACACCCGAAAGGCTTGCGTTTAGGCATTATTAAGGATTGGGAAGGAAAATGGTACGCCGATAAAAAAACATTTGCTGTTTTTTTACTGGAGGATGTAAAAATTCGCCGGTTTATAAAAGAAAAGCTTTTTGCGGCTGGAGTTTCTAATATTCAAATTGAACGGGCGGCAAACCGGTTAAAAATAACCATAAATACGGCCAGGCCAGGAATTGTTATTGGGCGTGGCGGTGCGGAAGTGGAATCTTTACGGAAAAAATTAGAAAATATAACCGGTAAACAAGTTCATATAAACATTGCCGAAATAAAAGCACCTGAATTAGAAGCGCAACTTGTAGCGGAAGGGGTGGCCGCGCAAATTGAAAAACGGGTTGCTTTTCGCCGGGCAATAAAACAGGCGGTATCCCGGTCAATGCGGTTGGGGGCAAAAGGAATTAAAATAGCGGTAAGTGGGCGTCTGGGGGGAGCAGAAATTGCCCGCACCGAGTGGTATAGTGAAGGTAAAGTTCCGTTGCATACTTTACGGGCGGATATAGATTATGGGTTTGCAGAAGCGAATACAACTTACGGCAAAATTGGGATTAAAACCTGGGTTTACAAAGGAGAAGTGCTGCCGGCAAAAAAACAGGAAGTGAGAAGTGAGAAGTGAGAAGTTAGAAGTTAAGGGGCAGAAGAGAAAGTAGGCCCAGAGGGGCAAAGGCACAGAGGCACAAAGGGAAATGAAAACATATAGAGATCTGCAAGTCTGGCAAAAATCAATAACTTTGGTTACTGAAATATATAAGATTTCTAAAGGGTTTCCTAAGGATGAAGTTTACGGATTAACTTCTCAAATGAAACATTACGCGATTTCAATTCCCAGCATTATGGCGGGAGGTTATGGTCGAAACTCTACCAATGAGTATATTCATTTCCTACGAATTGCAACGGGTTCTCTATACGAATTGCAAACTCAGATGGAAATTTTTATGAAGCAGCAAATAGGCAAAAAACTTTGTGCCTTTGTGCCTTTGCCCCTATGAACCTGAGCAGTTACTTTATTTTAAGTTTCACCTCTCATTTCTCACCTCTCACTTCTCAAAAAGGGGGTTAGGGAAGAATGTTAATGCCTAAAAGAGTAAAGTACCGTAAGCAGCACCGGGGGAATGTCCGGGGCAAGGCCAAAGGCGGGACGACGGTACATTTTGGTGAGTATGGATTACAGGCTTGTGAGGCGGGCTGGATTACAAACCGTCAAATTGAAGCGGCCCGTATTGCCATAACCCGTTACATAAAGCGGGGTGGAAAAGTATGGATTAGAATCTTTCCTGATAAGCCAATTACCGCTAAGCCAGCGGAGACAAGAATGGGTAGTGGCAAAGGAACGCCGGAGCACTGGGTAGCGGTGGTTAAACCAGGACGAATTATGTTTGAACTAGCGGGGGTGAAAGAAGAAGTAGCTCATGAAGCCATGCGTTTGGCGGCTCATAAATTATCCGTAAAAACAAAATTTGTGGTTAAAGAAAAAGAAGAAACAGGTGAGACAAGTGAAGGTTAACGAATTAAAAGAAATGACCATGGTTGAGTTAACTAAAAAGATTGATTCAGCAAAAGATGAACTTTTTAAATTAAGGTTTCAGCTGGCGACCAATCAATTGGAAAACGTGGGGAGAATTAAAGAAGCGCGGCGAAATATAGCCCGCCTAAAAACAATCCTTCGCGAACGTGAATTGGGTATTTCGTCTTAAAGCAAAGTTCAGAAATTAAGGATTTAATAATACCTGGAGGGAATACGAAATGGAAGGTATACCGCGTAAAGCCCGGATTGGCCGGGTGGTAAGCAATAAAATGGATAAAACGGTTGTTGTTGCGGTGGAAACTCAAGGGCGGCATCCCTTATATAAAAAGACCATCCGCCAGACGAAAAGGTTTAAAGCGCATGATGAAAAAAACGTTTGTCAAATTGGTGACCGGGTGCGAATTATGGAAACACGCCCCATCTCACGTGATAAACGGTGGCGGATAGTAGCCATATTAGAAAAAGCAGAGCAAGGATAATTTTTATAACTTAAGGAGAGAAAAAAGTGATTCAGGTTCAATCAATACTTAATGTGGCCGACAACACGGGAGCTCGCCGCTTAATGTGCCTTCGTGTTTTAGGGGGGGCTTTTCGTCGCTACGCCACAGTTGGTGACGAAATTGTTTGTTCGGTTAAGGAAGCAACGCCAGGCGGCTTGGTTAAAAAAGGTGATGTGGTTAAGGCGGTTGTTGTACGAACCGCAAAGGAAATGCGCCGTCCTGATGGTTCTTATATTAAATTTGACGAAAATGCCGCGGTAATTATAAAAGATGATGGGAGCCCGCGCGGTACACGCATCTTTGGCCCGGTAGCCCGGG
>DHGP01000019.1 GCA_002402825.1 Firmicutes bacterium UBA4795 | reverse complement strand
AAGGCATTTAGAGTGGGCAGAAACAGTAATGCGTCAAGCTCTACCGTCATGTCTCCATGTTTAGCTACAAAAGCCTTGCTCCGGCTGTCCGTCTTTTTTGTAAAGTCTGGTGGTAGGTTATAAGCAAGCACGTCGTCTTTAGTCAAGGCCACTTTCTCAACCGTTATTTCTTGACTTATCCCAAAAAAGTCTAAACTCACGTTAAGTGCCCTGGCTATGTCCTCACCCGAAGGGTCAAAATCTCCAAAGTAGAGTATTATCGTTGGTTTGTCCTGGTAGGCTATACGCTCTGCTGCGTCTTTGTATGCGCTCCAGGAATTATATCCACGGCCAACTACCAGGGTAACGCCGTACTCGCTGGTAATATCCTCAAATATGCCGCTTAATGCGTCTTTCTCCAGCCATACTTCCAGGTAAGTAGGTTGGCTAGGCCATATATCCTTCCAATAGGCTTGACGAACAGTATCAAGAAAATCGGATAAGTCCCGCCACATGCTCACCACTCTAGGCTGCCTGATCCGGTCTTCCACCCAGTCCCACGTGATAATTCCTTGCTGCCGGGCCTTTACCAGGGCATTAGAAAGGCGTTTGTACTGGTTAAGGTTATTGTCAAGAAAATGCTTGCTAACCAACTGGTAATAGCACTGTCTTAATGTCATGGGGTGATATTCCTGCAATACCTGGTAGGCCGCCTCGATCAGCTTTAGCGTTTTATCGCGCATTTAGGTTTTCTCCTTTCCACCGTCCGTGCCCGCTTAATGGCCTTCCCCCTCCTGATGGCCTTTTGCCAGAGTGCAGGGTCGCGCGGTTTAACAGGCCAACTAACTCGTTTTCAAACAGGAATAAGATTGCCTTAGTCATTCTTATTTCTACTAGTTTCATTTAACTTCACTGCCTTATTATTTCTTTCCACCAGTCCCGTACTTGCTCCCACTTCCTGGTGGTGGTGTTATATTTGCTGTCTAAGGGGTTCCAGTTACCTGCCTTATCATCAGGTAGTTTAGTCATGGTTTAAGCCCTCTTTTTCCTTCTATAGTCTGCAAATATCCCCTGGCAGACTGCTACATATTTCCTTAGCCAGGTATTGAATTCACCTTCATTTGCCTGCTGCCAGGCCTGGTGTATTCCTGTTTCTGCTTTGTTCAGTTTTTTATCCAGGTCGGGTCTTTCCTTGTTGCACCAGGAAAATGCCCAGCAGGGTACTCTCTTCCTAGTGCTTTAGTAACTTCATTAAAGCGTGCTTCTAGTTTTTGCTGTTTTTCCATCTCCCGTGCTTTAAGCAGGGCCACCAGCGCCGGTTTGTGCTGCCTAATAGCTTGTCGAAGGTCATCGGTTAACGGGCCGCGCGCTTTGAGAATATCGCCTTCTAAGGCCACTTGGCAGCCGGCTTGCTCAAGCTGGGTGAGAAGGTCAGTGACAGCCATGGTAGCACTCACGGCTAAAACACCTCCCAACCGTCCGTAAGATGACAATCGTGGTCATCTTGTGAAGCCTCCTCTAAGGATTCACCTTGTCCATCTTGAAGAAATGGCCTCAATCCCTTGTCGTTACTGATTTTCTTCAAGATGGACAACGTTTTTTCATGTCCATCTTGAAGATACCCTTGTGTATCAAGGCTTTCAGGGTTTTTTTCAAGATGAACAAAAGTCGTATTTAGGGACTTTTCTTCAATTCGTTAATACCCAGGCTCCCGGCTTCTTTAATAACCTCTTTTGCTTGCGGTAGCCGAAAAGCCTATGCTCCCCAGCCCCCGGTATACCACGCGATCTTGCTGGCTTTTTCCTAAGTGCCGGATATAAAGCACTGCGCACTTATACTTTTCTGTCAGTGCCGCTAGACCGACAAGAATTGGTCTAACTTCATTTGCTCTATATATGTCAACTTTTGCCCCCAGGTATGCTTGGAGGGGGTCTACAACCACCAAAGCAGGCTTTATCTGCTGTAGTGCCGCTTCAATTACATCTAAGTCTTTTAAGCTAACATTGCCACTTTTTAGCTTGCCTGTTTCGTCTATTTCCTCTGTCCCGGTTAGCGCGTATATTCTATTTAGGTCTGTGCCTGCTTTATCTAAACGTGGACGTAGCGTATCAGTAAGGCCATCTTCCGCCGAAAGGTAGACCACGTTTCCCGGCTCTCGCCGTTTTTTTGGTATTCCGTCGGCTCCAGAGAAAGGGTCTCCCCTGCTAACTATGTAACTATAGCCGCTATTTGCAAAGTAAGCCAGGTTTTGCCAACTTCTGGATCACCCTCAAGCAGAGTTAATTTGCCTTCAGGAACATAAGGTTCCCACAACCAGGCCACGTCTTCCGGCTCCACGTCGGCCAGCCGAACAATTACCGGTCTAGTTTTATCTTCCGGCTTCCACTCCGGGGCCTCCGCTGTCAGCCTTAACAAATCTTCCTTTATGCCGCCGGCAGTTAGCCAATCGTTAACATCCCCTTTATACGGTAGGCCAGGCAGTCCCAGCACCTTCACGCTTGCCGCCCTGCCGCGTAAATTCCGGGCCACCCGTTCAGCATGTTTGCGGCTAGGTTCGTCATTGTCAGGGAGAATTACGCAGTTCGCACTCTTCAACCAGTCGCTGTAGTGGTCTCGCCATTTTTCCGCACCCATCGGGTTTGTTGTCGCCGCTAAACCGATTTTCTCCAGGGAATGAACATCTTTCTCACCCTCCGGGATAAACACCGTTTCGCCGCGTTGGACGGCTTGCAGAAGCTCCGGCAATCGATAAAGCACCGGCTTGACGTTACCCAGGCCGTTCACCCATCCGCCGTTACCGTCAGGCCGCCGCTGGAAAAACTTTTTGTCGGCAGTTCTGCACACTTGAAAAAGCAAGTTGCCGTTTGCGTCTTTGTAGTCGTAAGTTGCTATGATTTCGCCACCGCTAGACTGCCGATTGTCTTCAAACAGGTTCTTTATCTCAAGTCCCAATGCTGCGCAGATGTTATTGACTGAACAATCTGCGTGACAGTGAACAAGAATTTTCCCGCTGCCGCGTCCCACGCTTAAACTGTTCTTATCATCCTCATGTGCCGGGCATAGTGCAGTCCACCCGTTGCCTGCTTTTTGGGTTTTTCAATAGAGAAAGAAACTGCTCAAAGTTCACCAGCGGCCACCTCACAGAAGAAGCTTTCTAAACATGTACGCGTTGAAAAAAGCAGGATGAGGTATAATTTCCATAAAAATCTTCCTTCCCCGCCGGTCCTCCGCCGGCGTTTTATTTTAGCCCTCGGACAGCCAACGTTTGATTTCGTCCACTGGCACAATCCATTTCTTCACGCCGATCCGCTTCCCCCGCAGCTCACCAATCACAAGCGCGGCGTAGATCGTGTTTCTGCCAACACCCGTCATGGCCACAATCTCTTGTGGGTTTAAAGCTAGCCGGTCGGCTAGCTTCTCAGCAACATTAACTGATCGCATATTTCTTAACTCCCTTGCAAGCCTTTTTAAAAAATGATAAACTGAAACCAAAAAAAACTCATCGTGAAGCGATTGCAGAATTCGCACTGTATAAGGCTTTTCAGGGTGTGAAAAAAGATGGTCGGTTGCAGAAAATTAATTATTGCTGGCGGGAGCGAATTGCTTTTTATTTACGGGAGAAAAATCCTCGACCTGCTTACTCTTGGTTTAGTCAATACCCTGATCAACCAAAAAGGGGCAGATAAGGTGGAGGATGCATTGAAAAGGTGGCAGGATGGTTTCTTTAAGGAAATAAATTTTCCCGCGCCGGATTCCTTTGGAGAGCCGCCCGCTTCCTTCAAAATGCTCTTAGGGAAAAGATTAACGAAAAGTTTTTTGCTCGTCCTGGAGCTTCGCCTGGTAAAATTCGCCTTTCTTACTGGCTTGTTCCCTGCGCTTCCGGCGGGAAAGCACCGTCCAAAAGGTTGTTCTTCGCCTGGGAGGATAAAATACAAAGGGAAACTGCGATGCTGATGGCCGGAGCTATACTGGGGAAATTGAAACTATTCGATCAGCTCCATCTACTGCTGTGGGAGTTACTGGGAGAACGAAACAGCCAGGTTTCGGTTGAGGTTATTAACCAGGATGTTGAACAGGTAACCATCAAGAGCAACGATTTTTATAGGCACATAAAGGAAAAGAGCGTTCCAACAAAAGCCTATAGTGCGCAAGGCTTCCTTCCGCTGCTTTGGGCCGAGATAAGATATTTCGCCGAAAACGATATTTTCGCCCGTCCTTGCGAAGTGTGCGGGAGGTGGTTTACCGTAAAGAACCAAAGGGGACAAAAATATTGCTCTCCCGAATGTCGATCCGAGGCAAAAAGAGTTGAAAGCAGGCAGAGGTACGAGGATAGAAAAAACCAAATGAGAGGCGGTTGATCATGGAACGCAGGTTTAAAGTAGTCTTGGAATGGGACAGTGAGGTGCAAGTTTATGCAGTTACCGTTCCTTCTCTGCCGGGTTGCGTCACCCAGGGAAGAAACAGGGAAGAAGCATTGGAACGGATTCAGGAAGCTATTACAGGCCATATTGAAGCGTTAAAAATAATCGGCCAGCCGGTCCCTCAAGGGGATGTTGAATTTGCTGAAGTGCAGGTAAGTGTCTCGTGACCAGATTACCCAGGACAACTGGTAGAAAAGTTGTTGCAGCTTTGAAACGTGAGGGTTTTAAAGTAGTAAGAATAACCGGCAGTCATCATCACCTGCACAAGCCGGGGAGCCGGTTAGTAACAGTCCCCATTCATGCAGGCGAAATACTAAGCCCTATAATACTTAAAAGCATCCTGAACCAGGCAGGACTTACAGTTGAACAATTAATTAATTTGCTTTAACCTCTACCCCTGGAAAAGCCCTTCCCGCCTGGCCTGAAGCCAAAAATTCTATCTAATAATTTTCTAATAATCGTAGCGGTAAACCATAAAACAGGAAGGGAAAATATTAGTTTCATATCCAGGAAAATCAAGGCTTGCGGGACACGGTAACACGTTATAAACCATTAGCTAACAACTCCAAAACCGTAGGTTGCGGGTTCAAGTCCTGTCTCCCCTGCCAGGAAATATAAGGCACCACAAGAGATTGAGGCGCCTTATATTTTGTAGCAAACTATTAAGGTACCGATTTGGTTGATACTTGGTTGACAGCTACAGCAGTTTCCTAATTGATTCCTTCGAAAATGAGGAATTATTAAATTTTCAGGGTCTTATGAATAACGTTTGGGAAGGAATTGTTGATTGGCGGAAGGAATCTCATGAATTACCATTTTGATTGGTAAAAATAAGGGAATGAGCAGGACTACTTTAAATGGTGGGGTTTGGTAAAAGGACTTCAAGATTAGAAGAGTGAGTGGGTAGAATAAAGGCGGTGTTATCTAGTTGATTCCAGCACATTAAAAGTAGAAGAACTGACAAAATTCTTATTCTCAAGTAATTAAAAAAAGCCCTCTACTGGCTTATACATTACAAAGCACAGTTGAGGGCTTGGAGGATAGCCTGTAAAATGTATGGAATGACAATCGACCTCGATTGTCTCTGCCTTTTGTTAATCATAGGCTTCGGGCAGGCAGGATGCCTACCCTACGGGCTTGTGCCACTGGTTGGCCTACTTAAAATTTGCTAAGATATTCGCTAATTTCCCACTGGTGTACCTGGATACGGTAGTTATCCCATTCTTTTGATTTAGCCTCTAAAAAATGGTTGAAAACATGTTCTCCCAGTGATTTAACAATTACCGTATCTGCCTTTAGCTCTTCTAATGCTTCGGTTAAACTTCCTGGTAAAGTGCTTATTCCCAGTTCCTTTCTTTCTTCGTTTGACATATGGTAAATGTTTCGGTCTATTATTTCCGGGGGTAAAACATTTTGTTTGATTCCATCCAGGCCAGCCTGTAAACAGGCTGCTATAGCCAGGTAAGGGTTACAGGAAGGGTCAGGACTTCTGAACTCTACCCGGGTAGATAAACCGCGTTTAGCCGGAATCCTTACTAAGGCACTTCTGTTTTTTTCTGACCAGGCTATATATACCGGGGCTTCGTATCCGGGAACCAGGCGTTTATACGAATTAACGGTAGGATTAGCTATAGCCGTTAAAGCCGGGGCATGTTTTAGTAAGCCGCCGGTGTAATAGCGGGCAATATCGCTTAGCCCGTCAGGAGCATCAGGGTTATAAAAAACATTTTGGTTACCCCGGAAGAGAGATTGGTGCATATGCATCCCACTGCCGTTAATCCCGAATACTGGTTTTGGCATAAAGGTGGCGTGCAAACCATGACGTTGGGCAATAGTCCGGACTACAAACTTAAAAGTAACAATCTTATCAGCTACATCCAAAGCATCTGAATATTTAAAGTCAATTTCATGCTGCCCAGGAGCTACCTCATGATGGGAGGCTTCAATTTCAAAGCCCATTTCTTCTAAGGCCAGCACAATCGCCCGCCGGGCGTTTTCTCCAAAATCAACCGGGCTTAAGTCAAAATAACCGGCTTCATCGTGCGTTTTAAGGGTGGGTCTCCCCTGTTCGTCAACGTAAAAGAGAAAGAATTCACATTCCGGTCCTACCTGCATGGTAAAACCTAATTTAGCTGCTTCCGCCAGCGTCCTTTTTAAAGTATTACGGGGGCAACCCGCAAAGGGTGTTCCGTCGGGATTATAAACATCGCAAATAAGCCTCGCTACGGCACCATCCCTTGGGCGCCAGGGAAAAACCGCAAAGGTTTTGGGGTCAGGACGTAAAGACATATCTGACTCCTCAATAGGTACAAAACCAAGAATAGATGAACCATCAAACATTAATTCCCCGTCAAGCGCTTTTTCCAGTTCCTCCGTGGTAATAGCTACATTTTTTAAGACACCTAAAATATCCGTAAACTGCAAGCGGATAAATTTCACTCCTAACTCCTTCGCCCGGGTTAAAATTTCATTTTTTTCGGTTGTTTCCATAGTTTTACATGAGCCACCTTTCAATTTTTTTATTTTTATTAAAAAAGACGCTTTAAAAAGCTTTTTAAGCTTCTTAGCGTCTTTGCTTTTTTCTGGTACTTCCTTGTACCACTATTCAATTGTGGAGGGGAAGGTTTCAAACCTTCTCGTACCTAAGAAGAGGTATTTCTTAAATTGTGGGTAAGAATTATTGCTTCTGCTAATTGGCGCATGGAAATTCTTTTGTTCATGCTTTGCTTTTGCATGCGTTTAAAAGCTTCGGCTTCGGTTAAACCAAGGGTTTCCATTAAAATTCCTTTGGCGCGTTCAATGGCTTTCCTTGTCTCTAAAGTTTCCTTTAGTTCTTTAACCTGATTTTCAAGTCTAATTAATTCTTGATAGTTAGTTAGCGAAATTTCTATTACCGCTAGCAAGTTCACTTCATCTACCGTTTTTGCCAGTAAAGCAGCCGCATGAGCTTCTTTAGCTTTTTCTAAGATTTCATTATTTATCAAACTAGCAAAAACTACTACCGGGGCTAATTTATCTTCATAAAGAAGACGGGCCACTTCTAAGCCGCTCATGCCTTGTCCCATAGCTTCAATGATTAACAAATCAGGCTGCCGGCTGCGAACTTGTTTTAAGGCATTTAAACCATCCTCTGCTTCTCCCACGACTGAAAAACCGGCTTTAGTAAGTATAGCTTTAATTGTTTTCCGCCACTGTATATCACTATCGGCTAGAATGACTCTTTCTTCGGCCACTGGAGATGACCTCCTTACTCAAATAAAGTAACTATTCAGGTAGGCACAGAGGTCCAAAGTCACAGAGGTCCAAAGGGAAATGAAAACAGGTTGTTTAGGCTATAGGCTATAGGCTGTTAGTCGCGCATAATTTCCTCCTACAGCCTAACTGCCTACAGGCTATCCACCTGAATAGAACGAATGCTTAGCAGTTTAATCAGAAAGCTAAGCAGCAAATAGGCAAAAAAACTTTGTGCCTTTGCCCCTATGAACCTAAGTAGTTACCAAATAAATCAAGTATCCCTTATATCCAGAAAAAAAATACCCTCTTTTTAAGGCTAAGATAACCTTAAGAGGGCGCCATTGCCTTTTATTTTGAGTCAGGTAACCCAAAATTATCCTGGGTACTACATTGTACCTCAGTTAAAAACATTTAATTTAAAAGGATAACTTATTTTTTAATGCTACCATAGCATCTAAGAAACTGCAAGTATCAAACAAGTGATTTTTTAACCTAAGATTTTTTCTACTTCAGCCGCATCAATATCCATTATGTAGCAAATGCCGGAAATTTCCGCGGCTTCCTTGGTTAAAGCCGTTACATCATCACGGGTAAGATAATCTAAAGCAAACTTACGTGCCCCGCACATAAACTGCCTTAAGCCTTGCGCCAGGCGTTCAAAGTAAGTATATACCCCAATCGCGCCAACTGGTAAAGCGTCAAAAGCTAACTCCCCTACTTTTTCCTTAATTTCATTAGCGGCAACAAATATTTGTTCCACTTTATCTCCATACATCCTGTACTCCTTGATGACTTTGCCGGCCTTAATTGCTTCGCCTATTGTTTTGCCAACCATAGCGGCAGCTAAAGGCGCGCGGGCCACACCAATGGCTTTAATATATGGAGCACCAATGGCTAACCCTTTAAATATTTGATCTTCCAAGGTAAAGCCGCCCGCAATAGCTACTGGCGGAACATAGGCTCCTTTATTCGCTAATTTATCCAGATATTTTACGAGCATGGCTTGAATGTATAGCGTAGGAACGCCCCATTCGTTCATCATTCGCCAGGGACTCATACCCGTACCGCCTCCAGCACCATCTACGGTAAGCAAATCTAATTTAGCTTCAGAAGCGTATTTTACTGCCCGGGCTAAATCTGCGGGACGATATGCCCCGGTCTTTAGAAAAATATATTTTGCTCCGGCTTCGCGTAATTCCTTGACCCGCTGTGTAAAAGATTCGTAGGTAACCATGCCAATCCGGGAGTGACGTTCAAACTCGCGAAAGGCACCGGTCTCAAAGGCCTTTTGTGTTTTTGGGTCCTCAGGGTCAGGTAAAACAATATAACCGCGACGCTTTAATAACAGGGCTTTTTCTAAGGAATCTAGTTTTACCTCACCCCCAATGTCTTTAGCCCCCTGACCCCACTTTAGCTCTACGGCTTCTACCCCTAACTTTTCTAAGGCATATTCCTGAACACCTAAAGCAGTATCTTCCACATTAGCCTGGACAGCGATAAAACCTTTGCCGTTGGACCATCTTTGAAAGTCTTCCACCCGCTGTTTCAGGTTGGGAGAGTGAACCACCCGGCCATTTTTAATTTCGGCTTTGGGGTCCATGGCCGAAACATTTTCCCCAATAACAATACCCACCCCGCTTATCGCTGCTCCGGCAGCCAGATGATTCCAGTTATTGGCGGCAACGTTGGTTGAACCCATACCGGCAATAATAATGGGCAAAGATAATTTTAAATCTCCTTTGGCCCCTAGGGTTGTTTCTAAATTAACGGCCGGGAAAATAGCTTTATCCGGATCAGCTTCCACCCCGTAAGCACCTACGGCAGTGCCCATAATATTAAAATGGGAATAGTCTACCGGGTATTCTTTTTGAGAGGCAGAGGTGGTTTTACCAAAAGGCTGAGGATAAAGAATCTCTTTACCTCTTATGGCCGATTTGCCAATTTCACATAATCCTATGCACCCATCTAAACAGGTAACGCACATACCACTATAAGGACAAATATTTTCTTGTGTTCTACGCCAGGTTAAGGTTGCTGGACTGGCGTTAATTCCCTTGCTTAAAGTCACTTTCCATCCTCCTTAAAACATTATCAATAAATAGTTAAAAATATGGTTTTCTCTATTTTGTTTCTCTTTTTACTTTCTCTAAAATTTTTTATTAAAATAATTATTTCCCTTTAAAATTAATTTCCCCCTTTCTTAAAGTTTAATTTCAAAAAGCAGTGAGGTATTCGTCTAATTCCCAGGGATGAACCTGATATTGATAGCGCTCCCATTCTTTTTCTTTAGCCTTAATAAAGCGCTGGCTTATGTATTCCCCTATATTTGCCCTTATAAGGTCACTGTTAGCCAAAGCGGATAAAGCCTCTGCCAGATTTCGCGGTAATCCCATTTCCTGGTGAAGCAATTTTATATCTTTTACTTCATTTAACATGGGCGGGGGTTCTAAAGCGCGGTTAATTCCGTTTAAACCTGCCGCCAGAGAACAAGCCAGAGTTAAGTACGGATTGGCGGTAGGGTCAGGACTGCGTAAAATCAACCGGGTATTTTCCCCTCTTTGAGCCGGCAGGCGAAGCATGGTTTCTCTGTTTTGCTCTGACCAGGCAGCCAAAACTGGCTCTATGTAATAGGGATTTAATCTTTTAAAGCTGTTAATTAAAGGGTTGCTAATGGCGGTTAACGCATTTGCCTGAGATATTAAACCGGCAATATAATGCCGGGCAATTTTGCTCAATTGCTGTGGGGCAGCTGGGTCATAAAAAGCATTTTGTTCTCCCTGCCGTAAAATATGGTGGAGGTACATTCCAGAACCATTATGCTCATTTAAAGGTTTAGGCATGAAAGAAGCGTGTAAACCATGACGCTGGGCAATAGTCCGGACAACAAATTTAAAGGTGGCAATGTTGTCTGCCGTATTTAAAGCGGTGTCTTCCTTTAAAAAAATTTTATGCTGGCCAGGCGCACTTTCGTGGTGGGATAATAAAACCTCAAACCCCATTTCCTGAAGGGTCAGCACCATATCACGGCGCGCGTTTTCCCCTAAATCAACCGGCGTAAGGGCGCAGTAACCGGCCTGGTCGTGGGTATAAGCGGTGGGTTTACCTTGCTGGTCGGTGTGAAAAAGAAAAAACTCAATTTCTACGGCTACATCCAGGTCAAAACCCATGTCTTTTGCCTGGGTTAAAGTTTTTTTAAAAACGTAACGGCTGCAACCCGCAAAAGGTTCTCCACTTGGGGTAAGAATATCACATATTAAACGGGCTACCGCTCCTTCCCGCGGCCGCCAGGGAAAAATAACAAAGGTTTTAGGGTCAGGGTATAAGTAAATATCCTCTTCTTTAGGATCAGCCATTCCTTCAATTACGGTACTGTCAAACATTATTTGACCTTCCAACGCCCGCGGTAATTCTTCTACGGGAATAGCAATATTTTTAAAGGCTCCAAAAATATCCGTAAATTGCAAACGGATGAACTTGACGTTATTTTCTTGTACTTTTTCTAAAACGTCCCCGGTATTGAAAGTTTTCATCAAAAACACCCCTTTAAATAAAAAACCCCGAGATAGCTTTACGGATCATAAAGCTATTTCAGGACTCCGTTGCCCTTATAACTATATTCAGCGTAAATTATAACGAAATTACCGAAGAAATCAAGTATTTTTGTTTAAAAATACTGTATACATTTAGGATGGTCAAGAATGCAACTTTAAAATTATTTTTTTAGCTACTATTTCTAAAGGGATACAATGGTCCATACTCATTTTTTGGAGGTATTTATAGGCGGTATGTTCATTTAAACCTTTTTTTTCCATTAAGATACCCTTGGCCTGCTCAATAAGTTTTCGGGTCTCAATTGTTTTCCGTAATTCCTTAACTTCATTTTCTAATTCCTTTATTCGCTGAAAACTATTCAGAGCTGCTTCCAAAACGGTCAAAACCACTATTTCTTGAAGCGGCAAAGTTAAAATACCATAAACCTCCGGTAAGTGAATCAAATTTAAAATTTCTTTTTGGTTTTCCACTACTAAAACTAGAGGGGCCAGGCGGTGTTCATCAATAAGACCGGCTATATTCCTTCCCTCATTGCCCGGAAGGTTATCTTCCATAATTATTATATCCGGCTCTTGCTGGAAGGCTAATTGCAATGTATCCCGACCTTCTTTTGTTTCCCCAATAACCAGGTACCCCACCTGCTGGCAGATTTTTTTAAGCTGCTGGCTAAAATTTTTATGGCTATGGGCAATAAGAACCCGGTTTTTATCCAAGGGATTGGTTAAGCTAACTCCTTCCGCTATTTAATCTAACTTAAATTTAAAATGTTTTAAGTTAATTTTCAACTACCTGCCAGCCACTTGCTACGACCACTTGTTTGTTTTCCCGTTTGGCCCGGGTGGAAGCTAGACTGGCCAGATTAATTAAATCACTAACCATAGCCCGGAGGTCGTTAATTCGAACAGAGGAACGGCGGCCCCCGGCAATGCCAATTGAGGCAGTTAACTTTGCTCCGGGTAGTTTGATACTGGCTATAGCTTCGCTTAAGCGGTAAGCCAAAACTTTAGCCTCTATGTCGTTACCGGGTAAAACCAGAACGAACTCATCGCCGGCATAGCGGCAAAGGCAGGCTTTTTCCAGAACGGCAGCTTTTAATAAGGCGGCTACTTCACAAAGACATTTATTACCTTTTTCGTGACCTATTTTCTTGTTAAGACAACCAAAATTGTCTAAATCGAGGAATATGATAGCAATTTCTTGACCTTGGCGTAAAAAATCTATTGCCTTTTGAAAAAGGTACTCTGCTTTTGGTAAATCAGTTAAAGTATCCGTATATTTTGCCAAGGTAGCATATAAGGTGTTTTTAGTAACCATACCAATCATTATATTATTTTCTACTACGGGTAATCTTTCGATTAGGTTTTTTTCCATTAATTCTTTAGCTAACCAAAGAGAGACATCAGGATGAGCAGTAACCGGATTTTTGGTCATTACATCTATTACCAGACGATTAACGTTACTTCCCCGGATATCCCGCGAGGTAATAATTCCTACCAGGGTTCCATTCTCAACTACGGGTAAACCGCCAATATGGTAGTGACGCATTAGCCTTTCTGCCTTGGCTAAACTATCTAAGGGAGTAACAGTAATAACTTCTGGCGTCATAATCTCGCGTAAGGTAGTCATAACAAATCTACCACCATGCTCACCTGAATGGCAATATTTAGTTGAGCCTTAATCACCATACCTTCACTTATTATTTTTTCTGTTTCTTGAAGGAGTAAGGGGACTAACTGTTCTTGGGCAATCATCCGGAGCAATGACTTGCGAATAACTAAGGCCTCAATAACGGCGTGATTAACATCAACCACAATATATTGTTCCGGGGAAAGAGCATCAACCATGTGACGTACAGCTTCTGGCCCTATAGGAGCCTTTTTACCAACTAAGAGAGCATCTTGCATAGGAGGAATTTCAAATTCTGAAAGACGGACAGTAATTTCTGCTTTTTTTGAAGATTGAGTCACTTTATTTAAAATGCACCCCTTTCTAAAAATTAAAAATTTAATCCTTTGAAAATTTAGACCATATTTTAACAAATACTAAAAAACTTTACAACATGATACCATATATATAACTCAAATTCAACATTGACATATTTTATAAGCTTTTTTGTGTTGTCAACATTTTTACCCATAGGGGGGCTAACGTGCATACCTAAACATGGACGTTTTCCAAGCCATAGGACAGGGAGATTAACCTGATATTAGGGCAAATGAATTATATACCCTTTATTACTCTCTGTCAAAGGGCATGCTTACCCTAGCACCCCTTATTGAGAAGTGAGATGTGGGAAGTTGAGGGTGAGATTTTAAGGTAGAAATTCGGCCAGTAGGGTGGGCATCCTGCCTGCTCGTAAGCCGAATTCCTTAGGCCCCGGACAAAATGCTTTTCAAATTTTTTTGCGAAATATGAAGGAAAAAGAAAATAATTATAGAATAAAGTAACTTAGGATATTTATAGAAACATAGATAACATTACAATAATATTTGATTAATGTAACAGAAACAAGTAAATAAGCTTGGGAGGAATAAAATCTGAAAAACTTAAGGTACAACCTTTTTTAATCATTTTTATGCGCTTTAAACGAAACGAAAGGAATGTTTATTTATAAAAAATGCCTAAAATTTTAGTTCTGGATCCTGGTCACGGTGGAGAAGACCCTGGAGCGGTTGGAAAAACCACAGGCAAGATGCCTGTGCTACTGAAGGAAAAAGACTTAACTTTAAAACTGGCAAAGATTTGCGCCAAACAACTGGCTCCTTATGATTTAAACGTTAAATTCACCAGAGAAGATGATCATTCTGTATCGCTTTATGAACGGGCTAACATTGCTAACCGGTTGAGAGCAGATTACTTTTGTAGTATTCATATTAACGCCGGCGGGGGAACAGGCTTTGAAAGCTATGTTCATTCAACGGCTGTGGGAAAACATTCTGACGAACTGCGGGCAATTTTACACGATCAAATTATGGCTTACCTAAAAAAGAAAAATGTAAAAGAACACGGTCAGGGCAAAAAAGCAGCTAATTTTGCCGTATTACGCTTAACTGTTATGCCAGCCGTTTTGCTTGAGTGTCTTTTTATTGATACACCGGCCGACGCTGAAAAATTAGCTGATGAAAGTTTCCTGCACGGTCTGGCCAATGAAATGGCTTACGGCCTGGCCCGCGTCCTTAATCTTGTTTAAATTCCAAAAATAATTTGCTAGAATAAACGATAAGTTTCGGACCAAGTTCGTATTGTTCCTCTTCGGATAGGCCCTAACCAGGCTGGAAGCCAGGCCTACCAGAAGTCTATCTTACTTATTGCTTTTCTGTCCCTCGGTATAAATCCTTTTATTCTTCCATAAGTATAAAACAAGTACAAAACGTATAAACAAAGAAGAGGCTGGGAAAGGAAGAAAAAAGGTGCTTCAAGGCTGGCTGCGGTCTTTAATGAACTATATCCGACAAAGCTGGCTACTTTACCTGATTATCGTGGTAGTCTTTACGACGGGTGTAATTAGTGGCGGTAAGGGAATAAATTGCCTTTCCTCCAATCAGGTCAATGAATTAACTAGATTGGTAAATAAATTTACCACTCAGGCAGGGCAGTTACCCGTCACGTCTAACACGGTAGTTAAAAGCATACTGGCAGATCATTTAATTATTATTGGGATAGTATATTTATTAGGGTTAACGGTGATTGGTGTCCCGTTAATCCTGGGGTTAATTTTTGGGCAGGGTTTTATTTTCGGGTTTACGACACTTTTTTTGGTCCAAAATATTGGCTGGACGGGGTTTTTTTTATTCGCCGCCACTATTTTGCCCGCCGGTCTTTTATACCTGCCGGCCTTAATAATAGGAGCTGGAACAGCCATTACTTTTTCTTTGTATCTTGTCCGCAAACCCAGAGACTATAATTTTGCTTTGTGGCCCACTTTGTTGCGTTATACTTTTATAATGCTGGTTATAACCATAGTGATTCTAGGGTCTGCTTTAATAAAGGCTTATTTTTCTTCCTGGTTAACCCAAGCTATGGTTAAATTTTTTTAAACTTAAAAAAAGGAAAAAAACCAGTCAGGAAGAATTTTATATAATTGAGGTGAAAAAATGGCTGCCGAGGTTTATTGGGCCGATTTACGTGTTACGCTTGGACAAGGTCTTTTGGCAAAAGTAGAAAAACTGTTTGTACAGGCCAGACTAAGGGAAATTGTGGCCCCTAAGGATTTAGTGGCTTTTAAATTACATTTTGGGGAAAGGGGAAATACCGGTTACATTCGCCCTCAATATATCCGGCGACTGGTAAACCTGGTAAAATCCATAGGCGGAAAACCTTTTCTCACGGACGCCAATACACTTTACGTGGGCAGCCGGGCCAATGCCGTTGATCACTTGCAAACAGCCATTGAAAATGGTTTTGCTTATGCCGTGGTGGATGCTCCTTTAATTATTGCTGATGGTTTGACAGGCAAAGACTTTCTTAACGTACCGGTGCAGCTAAAACACTTTAAAGAAGTAAAAATAAGCAGTGCTCTTTACCATGCCGACGCCTTACTGGTAATTAGCCATTTTAAAGGTCACGAAGCTACTGGTTTTGGCGGAGCGTTAAAAAATTTGGGTATGGGTTCTGGTTCCCGCAGCGGCAAACAAATGATGCATTCCGATATTTTGCCGGAAATAAATCAGGAAAAATGTATGGGCTGTGCTCGTTGCAGCAAATGGTGTCCTGTCGGGGCCATTAAAGTAAATAGAAAAATCTTTAAGGCCACTATTGATTCTAAAAAATGTATAGGCTGTGGGGAATGTACCGTCACCTGTTCTGAGCAAGCAATTGCCATTAACTGGAAGACAAAACCGGATGTTATTCAGGAAAAAATAGTCGAGTATTGTGCCGGAGTATTACGAAATAAACCAGGTAAAGCCGGTTTTATGAATTTTGTCCAAAATGTCTCCCCGGAATGCGACTGTTATGGCTGGACAGATGCTTCAATCGTAAGAGATATTGGTATATTGGCTTCTCTTGACCCGGTAGCTCTAGATCAAGCCTGTGTAGATTTGGTAAATAAAGAAAGAGGTTTACCTGATTCGCGTCTTGCTGCGTGCCCCGAAGGAGAAGATAAATTTAAAACTCTTTGGCCCACGGTAGACTGGCAACGTCAGCTAAAATACGGCGAAGAAGTCGGCTTAGGCACAAGAAAATATCAGCTAATTAAAATCTAAAAAGAAAGGACCAGCTAAGCAAATGGAAAGTACAAAAGCAAAAAATCCAGAAAAATTAATGACCAATTTTTTAAATTATTTAGCCGTAGAAAAAGGGCTGGCTTTAAATACTCTAGTTTCTTACCGTTTTGACCTTAGAGATTTTTTTTCCTATTGTCTTAAAAAAAAGTTAGATCTACCGACCCAAGTAAACCGGCAAACAGTGCAGGCATACTTGTTAAAACTTCACCAGAAAAATCTTACGCCGGCTACAATTTCTCGTCATTTAGCCGCCATACGGTCATTTTACCGTTTTCTTTTAAACGAAGAATATGTTAGTGTTGACCCAACAGATAACCTGGAATCTCCGCGCCTAGTCCAGTACTTGCCTCAGGTGCTTACTTTACAGGAAGTTGAAATTCTTTTAAGGCAACCTTCTCTGGCCAAACCGGCGGGGTTGCGTGATAAAGCAATGTTAGAGCTTTTGTACGCTACCGGCATGAGGGTATCCGAGCTTATTTTTCTTGAATTAGAGCATCTTGATTTAGAACATGGTTTTGTGCTGGCTTTAGGAAAAGGGTCCCGGGAGCGAATTATCCCCCTGGGGTCGGTAGCCGCCCGTTATGTTTCCTTGTACCTTACGCAAGGAAGGTCAAAGCTCCTTAAAAACAAAAAAACTAAAATATTATTTATCAACCAAAGGGGCACACAGCTTACCAGGCAGGGTTTTTGGAAAATTATTAAAAAATACGCCCGTCTAGCGGGAATTAAAAAAGAAATTGCTCCTCATACGCTACGCCATTCATTTGCCACTCACCTGTTAGAAAATGGGGCTGACCTAAGGTCAGTCCAGGAATTACTGGGACACGTAGATATTACTACTACCCAGATTTACACTCACTTAACTGATGTACGTTTAAGAGAAGTTTATAACCAGACTCATCCCCGGGCTTAAAGCAAGACTTAAACTTAAGAAAGAAGAAAATAGCGGTTTCGCAGGATATAGTGAACATCATTAAAATTTACCCACTGGGTTCGCTGGTGGGGTGAAAAATAATACTTTTGCCGGGTTACCGGACCCATTAAGCCAACTGTTTTGCTGCCTATGTATGTTATTTGAACCATATTGTTGGACGTAGAACTACTTTCAATTGCATTTGCCTTTTTTTTAATTGTATCTTCGTTTATATTCCTTATACCTTCACTTTTTATTTCTTTGCGTCTTTGATTACAGCAACTCATTTTTCTTTTCCTCCTCTTCAAGTGTTAAAGGTTCGGGAAGATATTTTTCAATAATCATCGCTGCTCCAGAGAGGGCTAACCAAACCATAATCTTTAGGGACGCACTTTCTCCCGTAAAAAAAGCTAAGGGAGCGGCTACCCAAATGCTAAGACAGTTAAAGCAATCCATGAGTTGCCCCCAAAATCCCTGGCCTAACCGTTTGCGGAAGAAAAAGATAATCTGTCCTGGGCCGTCCTCTTTAGCTATTAAATGGGTTATTCGCCAGGTAACCAGGATAGCCAGGATAAAATGAAAGATAAGCTGTTTATCTTCCATAATATTATTTATACCTCCCCATAATCTACCGGTACTTCTTTTTATATTTTATGTTTAATTAGCAGGCATGGTCACAGGAGGTTTGGAAACAGTAGAACTGGCTCCTGTCCAATTAGAACTGTATAACACCCGTAGCAACTAAGGCTAGAATGCCGAAGATAAAGGCGTAAGTAGGAAATACAAAGAACGTTTAATAGTAACCAATAAGTTGGTTTTAGTCAACAATTACTACTCCAAAATATCAGCAAGGCCAATTTTTGCTATGCCGCTTTAGTTATCAGGAATAGCAGGGATTTTTAATTTTTTGTTGAACGGATATGTCTGTATGTGTAGAATGTATATGAATATTATGAGGGTAAAGTTTAGATAGGTTTTAATTTTAGGCGGGTGAAAGGATGGGCTTATTAAAAAGCAAATTATTGTTACTTATAAGTTTACTTTTTATTTCCTTACTGTTGCCTGTTCAGGTCTTAAATAAAACAGGCCATTTTGACTTCCTTAACCAGCAAGTAATATTGTTGATGTATCATCATATTGGTAATCATATTGTAGGCAAAATTACAGTGACGCCAAAATTGTTCTGTCAGCAACTGGATGTGTTGCAAAAAGAAGGTTATCGGGTAATTTCTCTTGATCAATACGCCAATTTTTTAGAAGGAAAAACCAGCCTTTCAGGCAAAAACGTTATAATTACCTTTGACGATGGTTATGAGTCCTTTTATACTTACGCCTATCCCGAACTGCTAAAAAGACACATGTCTGCCGCTAACTTTATAATTGTTGGTTTTGTTGGTAATCCCAAAGAGCCGCTTCCTCGGTTGACGTGGACACAAATGAGGGAAATGCAAGCCCACGGGATAAGTTTTTACCCCCATGCTTTTAAAGAACATTATCTTGCCTTTACCTATCCTTATTACCAGCGAAAGTCTTGCCTGACTGCCCGGATCTGGCTAACTTCCCAAAAGAGATGGGAAACAGAAGCCGAGTATCAAAAAAGAGTTTCCAATGACCTCAGAAAGGCTAAAGAAATAATGGAACAAGAATTAGGAAGAAAACCGCTGTTACACTATGCTTGGCCTTATGGTCAAGACAGCCCGCAAGCTTTAAAAATAGCCCAATCAGTTGGTTTTAGGTACTTTTATTACACTAACGACAGGTTGTTTAACGCTAACTCCCCATATTTTTATATTCCCAGATTTAATGCCGGAAATATCTGTATTTCATCTCAGACGCTAAACAAAGACATATATAAATTCGCACTCAAACAAAAATTTTTTTCTTGAGTTTATTAATTGGCCCTCCAAAAGAAAGATACCACTTAGGTTTTTGTTTTAGGTTAAATTAATTTTTTTAAAGGTATTGACATTGCTTGGATAGTTTTTGTAAAATTGTTTTTAAGCGAGGGAAATTATTAAAGGAATTTAAAAATAATTATTGAATAACTAACTAATAATAAGAAAAGGAGGTGAATTAAGCCGTGATTTCTACAGTTACTACAGTAACTACCACTACTGTAACGACAACCACGGCTGTAGCTGCAGGACTTGGAATTTTAGCTACCTTAGCCTTAATTTTGGCGTTAATAGCCAAAGAGTTGGCGGGGGCATGGAATGTCCAGGTTGCTGCGGACGGTAAGGTGAGTAGCATGGGCTATGCTGGAACTGTTGAGCGTGTTTTAAATGTAGCCATTATTCCCTTGCTTATTGTTTTTAGCTTTATTGTGCTGGTAAAAATTGTGGAGGTCTTGGGTTAAAACAGAAAAACGAAATTATTAGTTTTTTCACCAATTTTTTGATTAGCCAGGTTAATGGTAAAAATAAAGGATTCTTTAAAAAGGATCCTTTATTTTTTATTATGGGTTATTTTTCTTGGCTTAATTTTCTTAAACCGGCAGTCAAAAAATGGCTTGCCCAGGGCGGAACAAAGGCCAGCCGGGCAGCAAGCCAGGAGTGGTAGTCCAGGTCGCCGTATTTAAGGATAAGTTTTTGCCAGATAGGTTTGTTTAAAAAAGAGACAAGACGCCCTATTTCTTCATTTTTCATTTCCAGAAATACTTCCCTATGTTTTAAACCGGTAGATATTTCTTGTCCAATGGCTGCTTCCCATTCTTTTTGGTAAGCGCTTAAAAAATCAGGGGTAAGATTTTGGATCTTCAAGGCTTTAATTGCCGTACCCGCGCAGTGTTTCCCTGCCCGCAGCCCGAAATAAAGCCCCCCTCCCGAAACAGGTTTGGTGTGAGCGGCCGCGTCTCCAACCAACAGTACGTGTGCCGCGTACGTTTGCCTTAGAAGGCCAATAGAAATAACCCCGCTGGTATTTTGCAGAACCTTCATTCCTCGAAAAAGAAGCGGATACCGGTTAATCAACTGGTTAAAAAGTAAACGAGGGGATTCTCTTTTGTTTTTCACCACTAATGGAGAACTGCCTATCCCTACCCTGGCCCGGTTGTTGCCGGCGGGAAAAATCCACCCAAACCAGCCAGGAGCAAGGCAACGGTCAAGAAAAATATGGGCTAAATGGCCATTGCCCTCTGATAACCGTACTTCTGTGGCGTAAAGGAATACTTTTTCTAAAGGCTGGTGCATGCCCAGCCAGCGGGCTACGGCAGAATTATGCCCGTCAGCGCCAACTAACAAACGGCAGGAAAAAAAGCAGTTTTTACCTTCCCTGCCTCTTGCCTCCACCATAATTCCTTCAGGTACGTAGGCAAATTTAACTGCCCGCAAGCCGCAAAGTATTTCGGCTCCGGTAAGTCTAGCCTGTTCGGCCAGGGAACAGTCAAAAGCCCGGCGGTCAATTACCAGAGCATATACTTTCTTTCCTTCCAGCCTAAGGATTTTTTCCCCGGGGGCGTAAACTACAGCCCCATTTAACCGATTAAGCACAGTCGTTGAAGGAACCCGGGAGATTTCCAGGGCTCTTTTACTGATCAAACCTGCGCATTGGACCGGGGCGCCTATTTCTTGATGTTCCTCCAAAACAAGCACTCGGTAACCGGCAGCGGCAATATCCCTCGCCACGGCGCAGCCTACCGGGCCGCCGCCCACCACCACAACATCGTAATTCATTATTTTTTCTCCCTGGAAATTTATTCGTCTTTTATTGATTTAAAATAAATATTCTACATTTTTGTCGTTTTTCCTGCCTTACGAAAAAAGCTTAGCCGCGTGGTGAAAGATTTGCTTTTTGCGGGCCGCTTTAGCCTTTTCGTATTCTCTTTGGGCCTCAAGAGCTTTGTCCAGGGGAAAGGAGTTTTTCCGAAGCTCAGCTTTAAAATCAGTCAAAACGGCGTAAAATTCTTGGTCGCATTCTCTTTCCAAAGCGTTTCCGGCGGCAATATATTTTTGGGCCAAGGAAACGGCAGAAATTTTCTGCCCCTGTTTTTGGGCGGTATGGTACTCGTTCCATGTCGAACCGAGCAAGCTGTTTAATCTTCCTTCGTAATATCCGCAAATGACCATTAGCCTGGTGGTGAAATAAGCTTCAATCTCCTGGCGTGAGGAAAATGACTTGTCTGTAGTTGCCTCAGGCGGCGTACCGGCAAAGCTCTCTGGTGTATTTGCAGGCGTTTCCCTGGAGGTCTCTTTTGTTTTTTCTCTAGGTATTTCTTCACCATTTCCTTTATTAGTGGAAAGTTTCTCTTGTTCCCCTTGGAGCAGACTATCATTAAAAGGCAATAACCCCACTGTTCTAAGGCCGACAAAAGCCAGCAGCGACAGACCTAGAAAAAACACCAAAAGCATAACCCACTTGCCCGGCAGGTGCATTTTAATTCATCCCCTAAAATCATAAAAAGCTTTTATTTAATTATTCGCTATATAACAAGTTTTTCCTTGTTTTTAATGATCCATTTTAGCAGGATTTTTTAGATTAATAACTAATTAATAAAGGTATGGCTATACACAAAAAAATTTCCCTGTCCAATGACCTGATTTATATTAACCTTTTTTCTTGGATCCTGGCGGCAATTATTTTTTTAAGTAATTTTGAGGATGGTTCGAGCATTGGTGTTCTTCGGGTTATTTTGGGGTTACCCTTTGTACTTTTCTTTCCCGGATACACCCTAATTGCTGCCCTTTTCCCTGGACGGGGGGACCTTGAGGGTATTGAGCGAATGGCCCTAAGTTTTGGTTTAAGCATTGCGGTGGTTCCGCTGCTTGGCCTGGGGCTTAATTATACGCCCTGGGGAATTCGTTTGACTCCCATTCTTATAACCCTGCTTGTATTTATTGCCGGTACATCTGCTTTAGCCTATTACCGCCGGAATAAACTGCCCGTTGAACGGCGTTTTTACCCTACTTTTGAATTTAACCTTCCGCTTTTGGGAGAGCTTTCCAGAATTGATAAGGCACTTTCCGTGTTTTTGGCGGCGGCCATTGTTTTTGCCCTGGGAAGCATTGTTTATGTGGTGGTCACTCCTAAGGTGGGCGAAAGGTTTACCGAGTTTTACCTTTTGGGGACAGGCGGAAAAGCCCAAGGCTACCCCAGTGAGCTAGCCGTAAATGAAAAAGGGCGGGTTATCGCGGGAATAGTTAACCATGAGTACAGTTACCAGAAATACTATGTTAGGGTGGTAATGGATAAATTTCTTAAGAAGCAGTTGGGCCCAATTGAACTGGCCCATGAAGAAAGATGGGAGGAAACGGTGGATTTTTCTGCCGTCCGGCCTCGCAAAAATTTAAAGGTAAAATTTTTATTGTACCGGGAAGGTGACCAAAAGCCTTATCGTTCCCTCCATTTATGGGTAAACGTTCACCAGAAAAAGTAAGGGGAAAGGAACAAAATCTTTTGTTAAATCATCAAATAGCATCTTTCATTTGCCGGGAAAAGATTTACCCCTGGCTTTACGCGGCGGGGATATTATTTGGGGAGCTGCTGGTAATAAAAAATTTGCGTGCTGGGGAGATGGTTCATCTGTTGCTCCTGGGGGCCCTGTTACTCCAAGCGGCTTTTTATGCCGTCAGGGAAGGAGCGGGCCTGGAAGCAAAAACGGCTAAATTTTATCTGGCTCTTACTCTGGCCCCGCTTATCCGGATATTAAATCTTTCTCTGCCGCTGACTGTTTTTCCCCTGATGTACTGGTATGCGGTGGTAAGTTTTCCCCTCCTAGTGGGAGCAGTGATGGTAGCCCGTATTAACAGGTACCGGCGAAAGGAACTGGGGCTGGGCTGGGGCAACAATAACCTGCTTTTTCATCTTCTGTTCGGGCTGGCGGGATTACCCCTGGGACTTATTGAATACCTTATTTTACGCCCAAAACCTCTTGTTCCGTTGCTGAGCCTGCCCGATGTCTTTTTGCCTGCCCTGATCTTGCTGGTATGTACGGGTTTTACCGAAGAATTAATTTTTCGCGGCATCATGCAAAAAGCGGCGCGTGATTTTTTAGGGCAAAAAACAGCCCTTATCCTGGTAAGTTTTATTTTTGCTATTCTGCACGTCACCCACCTGTCGGTGATTGACGTGGTTTTTGTTTTTGGGGTTGCGGTCTTCTTCTCGGTAGTTGTCTGGCGCACAGGCTCCCTTATTGGCGTTACCTTGGCCCATGGCCTCACAAATATTGCCCTTTATCTTATCTTACCCTTCTATTTTTAGGTGAGGTTTTAGCCAAGAGTAAAGAACTGATTTTTGAAAGTCAGGACAAATATTTCTAAATAAAATTTAAGCAGGATTTTTAGAGAAAATGTTGAAATATTAGTTAACCATTAAATAAAGGAGTTAAATTTATGCATATAAAAATAAAAATCCTGTTTATTTTCTTTATTCTTTTTTTCATCTTTGTTTTTCCTGTAGCGGCGTCTGAAATACAGCAAATAGCTTTCGTGGTAGGCCAATCAAGTTACCAGGTAAATGACCAGATTAAACCTATGGATGCCGCCATTTTCATTGAAAATAGCCGTACCTACGTGCCGGTGCGTTATTTAGGTGAAGCCTTGAATGCCAGGATCAACTGGAACCAAAAAACAAAAACGGTTACGTTACTTTTAAACAATAGCAGGGTTGATTTAAATATTGACCGTAAAATAATAACAATTAACGGTCAAACAAACCAGATGGACGTTGCCCCGGTGCTTAAAAACAACCGGGTTTACTTGCCTGCCCGTCCCATAGCTGAAGCTTTTTCCTTTAAAGTAAAGTGGGAAAAGGAGAGCAATAAAGTAGTTGTCTTGCCCCTGGAAAAACCAGCGGAAACAAAAGTGTTAAGCGAAACAACAAATAATAGTAAGGAGAGTGAAAGCGAAGAAACTACCTTGGAATTAAAAATAAATGAAGAAAACAGCATTACCAAAGCAACCGTTACTGCCTTTCAGCAGATAAATTATAAAATTTTTAAATTAACCGCTCCTGACCGGTTGATAATAGACGTTCAGGACATAAGGCCAGGAAACCTGCCCCCGGCGGTAATTGTTAACTTTGAAGTAGTAAGCCAGGTAAGAGTGGGTTGGTTTAGCAATAATCCTGACGTTACCCGTCTGGTTTTTGACTTAAACAAAAGGGCTTCTTATCACAGTTACTTATCAGAGGATAAAAAGAGCCTTACCGTAGAAATTTTTACCCCTAAACCAGGGGAAGAAAATTTAGTTGTTTTAGACCCTGGTCATGGGGGAAGTGACCCTGGCGCAGTTGGACCAAACGGCTTAAAGGAAAAAGATGTTAACCTTGACGTAGCTAAGAGAGTTAAAGAAATATTAGCCTCCCAAAACATAAAGACGGCGCTTACCCGTGAAGGCGATAATTACGTTGGTCTTTACGAACGCTCGGGGATGGCCAATAACCTTGACGCTAGCATTTTTGTCAGTATCCATATGAACGCCCACGAAAACCGGGATGCCAACGGCACCAGCGTCTTTTATTACTGCTACTATAACGAGCAAAAAGCAGAAGAGATAGTTCGCCAAGAAAAAAGTAAAGAATTAGCTAATATTATGCAGCAAAATTTACTTAATTTTTTAGGCCTAAAGGACAGGGGGGTACAGCAAGCTAATTTTGCGGTGGTACGCACGACAAATATGCCTGCCATTCTAGTTGAAGCTGCTTTTATTTCCAATTACACTGAAGAAAATCTTTTAGCCCAAGAATATTTTCGCCAAAAAATAGCGCAGGCCATTGCCCAAGGAATAATAGATTTTATAATCACCCAAAAAGCTCAATAGAGACGTTAAATTTAACGCCCTACAATTTTTCGCAAAAATATGTTAAATTTATAAGGTATATTCTTAAAATTATTTACTATGCTTTATTATAAAAAAGAAACCTGAGAAATAGATTAAGAAAGAGCTCTAGCAAGGAGGGTATATATTTTTGGGTGATGCACGACCAATTGGTTTATTTGACTCAGGGGTAGGCGGCCTGACGGTTTTACAGGAAATATTAAGGCTGCTGCCAAAAGAATCCACTGTTTACTTTGGTGATAACGCTCATGTGCCGTACGGTTCACGTACGACAGAAGAATTAATAGGATTGGCCCATAACATTATCTCTTTTTTAGTGGCCCAAAAAGTAAAATATATTATTTTTGCCTGCAACACCAATTCTTCAGTTTCTTTGCCGGTCCTAAGAAGATACTTTACGGTTCCAATGATTGGTTTAATCAAACCAGGGGCCCAAGAAGCTGTAAAAATAACCAAAAATCGTCGCATTGGCGTTATTGCCACCGCAGTAACCATAAAAAGCGGGGCTTACGAAAAAGAAATAAAAGCCATTTCCCCCCGGGTGACAGTTTTTAGTCAGACAGCTCCCCGCCTGGTGCCAATAGTTGAAAGTGGTAAAATAAAAACAGCCGAAGCACTTCAAGCAACCAGAGAATATGTAAAGCCTTTGAAAAAGGCCGATATTGACACTTTGATTTTAGGCTGCTCTCATTACCCTTTTTTAAGTAATGAATTTGCAGCCACATTAGGGCCAGATATAAAGCTTGTTGACCCAGCCACGGCAACTGTGCTGAAAGCCTGGGAAGAAATGCAAAAACTTAACCTTTTAAATAACCCTATCACTTATAATTCACCAACTCACCGTTTTTACGTCAGCGGAAACCCCCGCAAGTTTCAAGAACTAGCAAGCTGTCTTTGGAATCACCCTATGCCTGGCGTAGGACAGGTTAGTTTAGAGGAATAATCAGTAGCTATAGTTTAAATCTTGCTCCCAGGGCAATTATATAATAAGATATAGTAAAATGAAGCGAGACAAAAAATTTCCTGGACAAATTAAGTTATTTAACCCCCAGGACAAAGTAGGGATTACCACTACTGTTCCGGTGGAAGTAATTTACGCGGCGGGTTTGGTTCCGGTTGATTTAAATAATGTTTTTATCACCTCTCCTAACCCCCAACAATTGGTAGATGAGGCTGAGTTAGCGGGCTTTCCCCGTAACGTATGCAGTTGGATTAAAGGGATTTACAGCGTGGTTTTAAGAAACCAGGATATTCGTGCTGTGGTGGCCGTAACCCAAGGAGACTGCAGCAATACACACGCTCTTATGGAAACCTGGCAGTTAAAAGGTAGGGAAGTATTCCCGTTTGCTTATCCCTTTGACCGGGACAAGGACCTTTTAAAACTGCAAATTGAAAAAATGATGGCTTATTTTAACGTAAGCTGGGCCCAAGTAAAGGAGACCCGGAAAAGCTTAAATGAAATCAGGGAAAAAGTATGGCAAATTGATGACCTTTCCTGGCAAAAAGGAGTTGTTCCCAGCCACGATAATCATTTGTTTCAGGTTAACTGCAGTGATTTTAAAGGAGACCCGGCCGCTTTTGCCCAGGAAACAGAGATATTTTTAAATAAATTAACGTCAAGTAAGGAAACGCCACCGTCAAAAATTCGGCTTGGTTTTATTGGGGTGCCTCCTATTGCTACCGACCTTTATGATTTTCTGGAGGAAAAAGGGGCCCGGGTAGTATTTAACGAAATACAGCGCCAGTTTACCCTGCCATTTCCTCAAAAAAGTCTGGTCGAACAGTATCGTACCTATACTTACCCCTACGGGGTATTTTTCCGGCTAAAAGATATTCAGAAGGAAATTGAGCGCCGGGAAATAAAAGGGCTCATTCATTACGTGCAAAGTTTTTGTTTCCGGCAAATTGAAGACTTAATCATCCGCACCAAGCTTAAAATACCTGTTCTTACTTTAGAAGGAGATAAGCCTGGCCAGTTGGACGCGCGGGCACGCTTGCGCCTTGAAGCTTTTTTGGAAATGCTGCGGACATAGAAAACGAAGGGAGGAAGGCCCGGGTAAGTTTTAAAACTAAAGCGGGCCAGTTAAAATGCGTATTACGGTTTTAGGCTGTTGGGCTCCTTACCCCAGGACGGGAGGCAATTGTTCCGGTTATTTACTGCAGGATGGGGGGGCTTACATTCTACTTGACGCGGGAAACGGTACTTTTAGCTTCCTGGGACAGTTTGCCAGCCACGAGGATATACGAGCTGCAGCCATTACTCACCTGCACCCGGATCATTTTGCTGATCTTTATTGTTTGCGTCACGCGGTAGAAATTTCCCGCCGGGAAGGCCGGCGTTACCGGCCGGTAAAGTTATTTTTACCCGCACAGCCGGCCGCAATTTTTGAAGAATTTGCTTCTTATCAAGAAGCTTTTGAAGTTACCGCTATTGAAAGTTTGCCTGAAGAAAAAGTACCCCCTGGGGTCTTAGCCCGCCGGGCTGAGGTAGGGCAGGTATACCTGTACTTCCTGCCTGTACCGCACTTAATCCCTGCTTATGCAATTGGGGTGGATGGCTCTGGTTATTTTGTTTATTCAGGGGACATGGCTCCGACAAAAGAAATGGTGGTTTTTGCGGAAAAAGCAAGCATTTTTTTCTGCGAAGCCAGCGGACTGGACAAGGATGAGGAAGTTTTTCGAAACATTCATACGACTGCTCGCCAAGCCGGAGAAATGGCTAAAAAAGCCCGGGTAAAGCAGTTAATTTTAACCCACTTTTACCCTGAATATGATCTGGAGTTACTACGAGCCCAAGCAGAAGAAGGCTTTGGCAAAAAAGTTGAACTGGTTTTAGAAGGTCACACCTATTTTGTTTACTAAAAAATAGCAGGCAGGTAAGATAATTGAAACTGGTAATAGCCACGGCAAATCAAGGCAAATTAAAAGAAATAAAATTATTAGTTAATAATTCTTTTAAAAATAGCATAGAAGTTCTTTCTTTAAATAATTATCCTGACCTTCCGGATATAATTGAAGACGGGAAAACCTTTAAGGAAAACGCCGTTAAAAAAGCAAAAATTGTGGCTACGGCCACCGGTTGTGTTGCTTTAGCTGATGACTCGGGCTTAGAGGTAGATTATTTAAAAGGAGCCCCGGGAGTGCATTCGGCCCGCTTTGCCGGTAAAACCCAAAATGACCAGGCCAATATTGAAAAACTGTTGCGTTTAATGGAGGGTGTTCCCATGGAAAGGCGAACGGCGCGTTTTCGCTGCGTGATTGCCATCGCCACTCCTAAGGAGCAGTTGTTCACCGCTGAAGGAACGTGCTACGGCTTTATCAGCCTTATGCCGCGGGGCAAAAAAGGATTTGGTTATGACCCTGTATTTTATGTGCCGCGGTATAACAAAACTTTTGCAGAATTAGATTTAGAAGTAAAAAATAAAATCAGCCACCGGGCCCGTGCTTTAGCCAAAGCAATAGATATTTTAAAAGAAATAAAAACAAAATCTCTTTTATATATTTAAAACCGGCAAGTTTTTGCTTATGTTCAAATTATAATACTTGCTAAATTATATATAATGTTAGTATAATATAAATGACCGGTTGCTCAGAATTTTAGTGAGGAATGAGGAACAACCGAAAAGGCTGGTAACTATGTGGTTTTTTTACTGTGCGGGTGTAGCTCAATGGTAGAGCACCGGCCTTCCAAGCCGGCTATGTGGGTTCGATTCCCATCACCCGCTCCATTTACGTTTAATTGAGAAGAATTATTTTTCTGTCCTTGGCCTAAACAGCCCGCATGCTTGAGCCTGGGCATTCCCGCTTTCTATGATTTTACCCAATCCTTTACGCCCTACCATCCTTAGAATTTCAACCACGGGCATTACCTTTGGCGTCCTTTTCTGCAACGTACCGTAAACAGGGATGCTTACCACGCATCCGTACCTTATTTCTTCTTTCCCCTGGATGGGGACAAAAAACCGGCAGTTCCTACAACGCTCTATAGCTTTTTCCCTCATTTCCGGCAGGATTAGCCGGTGGCTTTCCCAAAGCTTGTTTCTATCCATACCGCACACCTGCCCTGGTAAGCGAGACGGCCCTAAAAATGGTTTTTTCGCCAAATCTACTCTTAATGCGGTCGCAGGCTCGTTCACTGCTTTTTAGTTTTTCTTTTTCCTTAAAAAGGTTTAACTGTTCAACCCGTTTAGGAATTAAACCCGCCAGGGTCACCCCTACCAGGCGTACGGGCCAGCCTTCAGGCCAGTGGCAGGTTAAAAGTTTTACCGCGGCCTGGTAAATATCAAAAGCAAGCTCAGTATATTCCGAAAGGGTACAGCGACGGGAAAGCCAGGCAAAACTAGCGTCTTTTAAAGATAAAACCACTGTTTTGCCCACGTAGCCTCCTGCCCTGACTCGTCTTGCCACCAGATCAGCAAGCTCTAAGATGACCACCTTAATTTCCTCATGGGAATGGTAGTCCCGCGGTAAGGTTATCTGCTGGCCTATACTTTTAACCCTCTCCAACGTATAGGGGTCAACCAGACTATAATCTATGCCGTTGGCGCACTGCCAGAGAATTTCTCCATTTACTCCAAACCGGCGTTTTAAGATTTTTACCGGAAATCTGGCCAGATCTCCGATAGTCTGAATGTTAAACAATTTTAAATGACGCTCGTATTTAGGGCCCACCCCAAAAAGTTCTCTCACCGGTAAGGGCCACAGCCGGGCAGGTACATCCTCATAATTTAAAACGGTCAGGCCGTCAGGTTTTTGAAGTCCGGCCGCCATTTTGGCCAGAAGCTTGTTGGGACCAATTCCAATGCTACAAGTTACGCCAACCTTCTCCCGAATTTGTTTTTTAAGGGCCAGTGCCGTATCAACCGGCGAATCAAACAATTTTTGACAGCCGGTAAGGTCAAGAAAGGCTTCGTCAATAGAAAAAGGTTCCACCAGCGGGGTAAAACGGCGCATGATTCGTAAAATGCAAGTGAAAAATTGAAGGTACAGGTGGTGCTGGGGCCTAATAAAAACTGCCTGCGGGCATAGTTTTTTAGCTTCGCCAACGGTCATCCCTGTTTTTACGCCTTTGACCTTGGCCTCATAGCTAGCCGCCAATACAATACCGTGGCGCTTGACCGGGTCTCCGCCGACAATAACTGGTTTATCTTTAAGCGCAGGATCTAACGCCTGGTGAACGCTGGCAAAAAAAGCGTTCATATCAGCCAAAAAAATAGTCTTGGACATAAAAAAACCTCCTGACAAAACATACGTTTGTACTTATTTTACCAAACTTATGTTTTGTGTCAAGAGGTTAAATTTATTACTTTCGGCCTTTATGTTTTCGCCCTATTCTATGGAAACCATTTTCACCGGGGTGAATTTATAATTCGGGCCTTCTTTTATTACCTGCCATACTTCGTAATTAGCCGTAGTCCGATCGTTACTTTGATTAAAAGACAACGTTCCGCTGGCCCCAGTATAGTTTTGACCTACCTTTTTTAAGGCTTCCTTTACTTTTTGCGGGTCCTCGCTCCCTGCTTTTTTAATGGCCAGAGCCAACAGCTTTACCGCATCATAAGTGGTGTCGCAGTATACTTCCGGAGCGGCTTTATATTTTTCCTCGTAAGCTTTTTTAAAATCTTCATAAGCTTTTATTTCCGGGGCTGCCGCCCTGGTTCCAATCACGGCTTTTTCCATAAAGGTAGCTGATTCTTTTGTTTTAAACATCCCGGTACCGTAAACACCATCGCAGCCAATCCACTGAATGTTTTCCAGCCCCAATTCTA
Source organism: Firmicutes bacterium UBA4795 (assembly GCA_002402825.1). GTDB lineage: Bacteria > Bacillota > Desulfotomaculia > Desulfotomaculales > Nap2-2B > SCADC1-2-3. The sequence continues at coordinate 27,652 of DHGP01000019.1, read as the reverse complement.
ATGCTTGACGGTAAACAACCTGGCCGTCATCATTATAGCCTACGTGAAGGACCACCTCGGGTTTTAAGTTTTTAATTTGGGTTAATTCAGTCCGGTAATCCATTTTGTTAGGATCATATTTAATAAAAGCTAATACCTGAGCTTTGTTACCCAAAGTTTGCTGGGCCACCTGGCCTAAACCGACGCCATAAGTGTTATCCATTACCAACACTACCACCTTCCGGTAACCCTTTTCCAAAGCTAGCTGGGCCATTACCCGACCCTGGAAAGCATCACTGGGACAGGTCCGAAAAACATATTCCCGCCAGGGCTTACCGGTTAACTCTGGGGAGGTGGCCGAAGGAGAAATAAGAATCGCTTTCCGTTCAGCCAGGTATTGACCGCAGGTCATCGCGGCCCCGCTAGTCATCCCGCCCACCATTAACTGAACGTTATTTACTTCCACCAGTTTTTTCACGGCCTGCAGGGCAGTGGCTGGGTCAGTGGCATCATCTTCAACGTAAAGCTTTATTTTTTTCCCGTTCACGCCCCCGGCTTTATTTATTTCCTCTATTGCCAGGCGAGCTGCTTCTGTCATCTTCGTGCCCATGGTAGATAAAGCCCCGCTTTTGGATAAAACACAACCTATTTTAATTTCTTCTGCTGCCTGGGGAGCCGGTCCGGTGGTTTTTAGCCCGCAGCCGGCCCCAAAAAATAAAAGCAACATCCCGGGTAATAACAAAGAAACTATCCTAATTATACGTTTTTTCACCATAACTCCCTCCTTGATTTAAACCTAAAAATTTATAATTCATTTCTTCATCGTCTAAAAGCTGTTCCGCTTCTCCTTCCCAAACACAACTGCCTTCCACCAGCAAATAACCAAAATCAGCCAGGTTTAATGCTTTACGGGTATTTTGCTCCACCAAAACAACCGCGGTACCTTGATTTTTAATGTCCTTAAGCCGCGTTAAAACTAAATTCGCTACTTTTGGGGATAAAAAAGCCAAAGGTTCATCTAAAAACAGGACTTTGGGATGGGCCATCATAGCCCGGGCAATGGCCAACATCTGCCTTTCCCCGCCGCTTAAATTTTCCGCCAAAGCTTTCCTGCGGGCATATAGCTCGGGGAACATTTGATAAATCATTTCCTTGTCCTGCTTGACTATTTTACGGTTATCCTGTAGATAAGCGCCCATTTCCAAGTTTTCCACCACCGTAAGGTTAATAAAAACATTGTTAAACTGGGGCACGTAACCCAAGCCTAAATCCACGGCCTCCCAGGGGGTGGCTTTAGTAATCTCCTGTTCCTGGTATAAAATTTTCCCGGAAAATAAACGCGCCAGACCAAATAAACTTTTAATTAAAGTAGATTTACCGCTTCCATTAGGGCCTACAATGGTTACTATTTCCCCCTTTTTTGCCCTAACGGTAACATCACGCACAATTACAGCGTCATTATAACCGGCGTTAATACTTTGCGCTTCCAAAACAAACAACGTTACCTTCCTCCTCTTCGCCCAAATAAGCCCTATAAAATAAAGGAGAACTTACCACTTCTTGGGGTTCGCCAGAGGTAATTAAATTGCCTTTATCCATGACGTAAATATAATGGGCGAAATTAAAAAGCATTTCCAGTTTATGTTCAATTACCAAAAAACTTAAACCCTGCTCGGCCAGTGTTTTCATATTCCGGTATATTTTTTGGCTTAAAACAGGATTTACTCCAGCCGCAGGTTCATCCAAAAGAATTAATACCGGGTCGGTCATAAGGACTCTTCCTATCTCTAAAAGTTTACGCTGCCCCCCGGATAATTCCTGCGCCGCGTTTGTGGCCAGTGAGGTCAGCTCCAAAAGTTCCAGGATTTGATAAGCTTTCTCCGCCAAAGCCGCTTCTTGTCTTTGCCACCACCTCCTGCAAAAAAGGACTCCCCCCAGCTGCACTCCCACTTGCTCTCTTGCCGCTAAAATTAAATTGTCTAATACCGTAAGCTGCAAAAAGAGCCTGGGCAATTGAAAAGCAAAGGCCAAACCCAGGGCGTAAATTTGGTGCGGCGGGAGACCATCAATGCGTTTTTGCCGAAAATAAATATGACCGGTATCCGGTTTAAAAAGACCAAAAATAAGATTAAAAAGGGTCGTTTTACCGCTTCCGTTAGGGCCCACCAGACCAATAATTTTTCCTGCTTCTATTTCAAGGCTCACTCCCTTAAGAACCTCTAAGCCGCCAAAACTTTTTTTTACTCGTTCAACTTCCAGCAAAGCCAACTAACCAACCCCGTTTGATGGTAATTAAAACTAAATTGCTTCATTACTTAATTATAAAATCATTTTTGGTTAAATACAATATTTTCAATTAATGAATTCATCAGCCACCACCCGGCCGTCTCGCAACTTGATGTGCCGCTGGCATATTTCAGCCACCCGTTGGTTGTGGGTGGCCACCACTACCGTTTTCCCGCCCTCGTTTAGCTTTTTTAGAAGGTTTATAACTTCTTCCCCCATTGTCGAATCTAGGTTCCCAGTGGGTTCGTCCGCCAGGACTAGCTCCGGGTCCAGCAGTAGCGCTCGCGCAATGGCCACCCGCTGCTGTTCTCCGCCAGAGAGTTCACCCGGACGGCGGTGTTCCTTACCGGCTAAGCCGACCAGATGGAGGAGTTCTTCGGCCCGAGCTCTAGCTCTTCTGGCTCCGCGGCCGTTTAGCAGCGGGAAGGCAGGAGCCAGCACGTTTTGAAAAGCATTCAGCGTGGGGAGTAGGCAGTAATCCTGAAAAATAAACCCCACTTTTTCCCGACGGTAACGGCAAAGAGCCCTCTCGCCAAGGGTGGTGATTTTTTTTCCTGCAAAAAGAATTACCCCACCGGTTGGCCTGTCCAAGGCTCCTAGCAGGTTTAAAAGGGTGGTCTTCCCGCAACCTGAGGGGCCGGTGACGGCCACAAAGTCCCCGCGGAAGACCGTTAGCCGGTTTACTGCTAACGCCTGCACTGCTAATGCCCCCCGACCGTAAACACGGGTCAAGTTTTCCACGGTGATTAAAACATCCACGAGCATCTTTTCTTTCCTTAAAAGCCTCATGTACCGCGCAGGATTTGCGCCGGCACCACCCGGTTGGCCCGCCACGCCGGATACAAACCGCCCAGTGCGCCTGCCAGTACCCCGTGGGCACCAACAGCAAAAGCAACCGGCCAACCAACAGAACCAACCTCTACCTCCAAGAACCTCTGGGCCGCCGCTAGGCCAGTTAAACCTAGGCCGATCCCCAGGCTAGCGCCAAGCAGGCTTAAGGAGACAGACTCCGTCAAAATCATCATAACAATATTGGTGGGCGTCCAGCCCAGCGCTTTTAAAATCCCGAATTCGCGTCGCCGCTCTATGACCGACAAGAGCATGACCACCATAATCAAAAGGCTACCCGCAGTAACAGCTGTGGTCGAGATGAGCATAACAAAATTCGTCAGGACCCGGAGAACGTTTTGGAAAGGAATGAGCAATTCCCGCGGCACCGCCACTTGTACCTCCGGATTTTTTCCAGCCAACTCTCGGGTAATCGTCTGTGCAACCGCTTCTATATTTTCCAGATGGTCAACTTGAACGTTGAGGGCAGAAAATTTTCCTGCCGGGATATGCGCGATTTCCCGAGCCAGCCTTTCCGTTCCGCTAAAAGCACCGTCCAGCACCTCGTTGCCCGTTTGGTAAACTCCCACCACCCTTAAATCCAGCATCCGGGCGGGCTGAGCACTACTTTCCGGCACCAGGAAACGGTAAACTCCTCCCACCGCATAATTGACGTTAAAAAAAGCCATGTACTCCTGCAGGCTTTTACCGATAATTATTTCGTCATCGTCCACGGGAGCTGTGCCCGCAATAATTCTACCCGGTGGGGACCAGGCGGGGACGGGATTCCCTGCACCTCCGTAACCAAAAAGGGGCATATTAAAATTTATCCCTTCCGGACGCAAAAGGGCCGAAACCTGCCCAGCCACTTCTTTCACGTGCGGAATTCGCCTTACCGCGTCCGCATACGCAACAGGAAGGGGAGACGTTCCCATCCCCAAAAACACCCCGCCGAAAATGGCGTCCCGTCCGACCACCAGAACTCGTCCGGAAAACTCGTTAAGGGTTCGTTCTACACGTTTCTCCATCCCGTCGGTGACGGAAAAAAGAAAGGTCATCAGCGCGCAGCCACAGGCCACCCCTAAAATGGCCAGGGTGGCAACAGCTTTCTTCCGAAAAGCGTTCCGGACAGAAAAAAGCAAAAATGACAATCTCCCAATTTTCCTCCTTAAGGGCTAAATATTCCCTGGCTTTTCGTGCGAAATATTTTCCACATCTGTTACTTGGTTTCAGGGAATAATATTATCTGTTTCCGGTTAATCCCTCGGATGTAAGCCATCTTTTTACTCCTTTTTGAGGTTTTTCTTGTTTAATTATACCATTGTAAGGTATAGTAATGGTAGAGTTTTCGTACAGTTTGATGTTGACCAACAACCTGCTTAATGGCTTTATTCTAACAGGTGTTTTGTAACGGAATTAACATAAATTGTAGCAGAAAAGTATTAGGTAATGGCTTGTGATTTTTTAGGAAAGGAAGAACCGGCCAAAGGAAAAAGTTTTTAAATTTTTGGTCTGGAGTGAGATTCTTGACTACCTGCAAGGTTTGCGGCAGCGTACGCACAGCTGAAGTCCTAGGTATTTGCGGCCGGAAGGGATTTCTTGTTGTTTTTGCGCAAACAATTGCTTTCTTGGCCCGGGTAAAGTTGGCTTTTGCGGCCTGCGGGCAAACCGTGACGGCCGTCTGGTTAATCTTACAGGCAGCAATAAAAAAGGTCTGGTTACCTGGTACCATGACCCCCTGCCCACTAACTGCGTGGCGGACTGGGTTTGTCCGGCAGGCAGTGAATGTGGCTACCCAAAATACTCCTATGTTCCAGGAAAAGAATACGGGTATTATAACCTAGCCGTTTTTTTAGGGGGCTGTTCTTTTGACTGCTTGTTTTGCCAGAACAGAAACTATCACCAAATGGTTAAGGATTTACGGCCCCTAGCCACCATTGAAGATTTGGCTAACGCTGTTTTACCCAAAACTGCCTGTATTTGCTTTTTTGGGGGTGACCCTTCCCCCCAAATGGTTTTTGCTTTAAAAGCCTGCCGATTGGCCCTGGAAAAGCACCCGGGTAAATTTTTACGCGTTTGTTGGGAAACCAACGGGAACATTAACCCACCTTACTTAACCTCAATGGCGGAAATATCTTTAAATACAGGTGGTTGTATTAAGTTTGACCTTAAAGCTTGGAATGAAAACTTGCATAAAAGCCTAACCGGAGTTAGCAACCGGCAAACATTGGCCAACTTTGCTGCCCTGACGGGCTATCTTAAAAAGCGGACGGAGCCCCCATTTTTGGTGGCCAGTACGTTATTAGTCCCTGGGTATGTGGATAGCGTGGAGGTAAAGGCAATCGCGGGGTTTATTGCCCAGCTTAACCCGGACATCCCTTATTCTTTGCTTGCCTTTTATCCGCACCACTTGATGGGAGATTTGCCTTTAGCTTTAAAACAAGAGGCCCTGGCCTGCCAGGAAGTCGCCCTTGCTGCAGGCTTAAAGCAGGTGAGGCTGGGCAATGTCCATCTTCTGGCTTAAAATGCATGGGCCAGGAGCCATGTTTGGTTCTAAGTATTCGGGTGAAGAAATGGGAGAATTGGCCCGGGAAATTAAAAACTGGCAATCTGCTGGTCTTGATGTTTATGTTTACTTTAATAATGACTTTCAGGGCTACGCCGTTGAAAATGCTCGGGAAATAATTTCCCTGCTTGAGTAAACCAAATAAGTGAGCAAGGCGGCAATGCTTTTGGCATCACTTATTTCCCCTGAAGCAATAAGGCCTGGGATTTGCGTTAAGGGAACACGGATAAGCTCTATATTATCCGTATCCTCGGCCATAAGGCGGGAAGGCATAAGGTCGGTGGCTAAGAAACAATGCAGGTATTCTGTGCCGTAACCAGGGATAGCGTAAAAGCCCCCCATTTTAATAATCTTTTTAGGAAGGTAGCCAATTTCTTCCTGTAGTTCTCGCCGGACACAGTCAAAAGGTTCTTCTTCCGGTTCCATGCCACCGGCGGGTACTTCAAGAAGAAATTTTCCGATGGCATAGCGAAACTGCCGGACTAAAAGCACATTGTTTTGTTCATCCAGGACCACTACGGCCACGCAGTCGACATGTTCCACCACTTCCCTAGTAGTTTTTTTGCCCCCGGGTTTTTCCACCAAAGCCACCCGCAAATTTACCCCCCGGCCCCGGTAAACGTACTTACTGGAAAGCTCTTTTTCCTTTGCTGACATAATTCCTTTCCTTCCTTAAAAGGGAAAATAAAGCAATGGATTTTCCCTTTTAAATTTTAATAAATTTATAAGCCGCTTGAAATTTCTCTTGCTTATCTTTAATTTTATATTTTACGTTTATGGTTATATAATAGCAAGCAAAAGACTTTAAAAAACTTTAGCTAATAAAAAAAGGGGGCTTTAAAAAATGCAGGTACATAGGCCGACTTACGAGGAGGCACTTTCTTTACTTAAAGAATTTAACGAAAACGAAAGCCTTTTAAGACATGCTTATTCCGTTGAGGCAGTAATGCGCTATGTGGCTCGCAAAACAGGGGAAGACGAGGAAAAATGGGGTATTATTGGGTTAATTCATGACCTGGATTACGAACTTTTTCCAAAAGAACACTGCAAGAAAACAAAAGAAATCTTGGAGGAGCATGGCTGGCCAACGGGATATATCCGGGCTGTTGTTTCTCACGGTTGGGGGATGTATAGTGATGTTGAACCGCAATCTTACATGGAAAAGGTGCTTTATGCGGTGGATGAATTAACCGGACTAGTCAGCGCGGCCGCCCTAATCCGGCCTTCAAAAAGCTTGGCTGACCTGGAAGTAAAATCGGTAATAAAAAAATGGAAGGACAAGTCATTTGCGGCCGGTGTAAATCGCCAGGTAATTGAAAAGGGAGCCTCAATGTTAGGGATAGAAGTAAAAGAGTTGGTGGCAGATGTTATTGCCGGGATGAAGGAGGTGGCGGATAAAATAGGACTATAAAAATTCCCTTGTTTAAAAAGAATTGGGCAGGATTTTTGAGGGTTTAAAAAAGGAAAACCAGGAATAATGGAGAAATAATAACTAAGAAATTTAATTGTTGGTTTATTGATCCCGTGAATACTGGAGAAAATATAAAAGACGCCTATGATGTAATTATAGTTGGAGCAGGGCCTGCTGGCCTTGAATGTGCTAAAAATCTTTGTGGTTCTAATCTGGATGTTTTAATAGTCGAAAAAAGCAAGATTCCAGGTGAAAAAGTTTGCGCCGGCGGTGTTACTTTTAATGACCTGGAGTATATTCCAAAAGGAATTTTAAACTTCCCCTTGAATAACTTGCATATAAATTACAAGAAAATGAATATTGTCGTTTCATCACCGGAAGGGCTTATTTCTTCTGTTGATAAAGTTAAGCTAGCTTGTTATCAAATAGATTATTTAAAAAAATTTAAAAATATTCAGCTCTTAACAGGAATAAGAGTAACAAGGATAATATCAAAGTATCTTTTAGAATTAAGTTCTGGAAAACAGATTAAATTTAAATTTTTAGTCGGTGCAGATGGTTCTGTTTCTGTTGTAAGAAGGTATTTAAGGTTACCTGTAAACAAATTAATGACAACCTTTCAATATACACTTCCAAAAAAGCTTGAATCGTTTCAAATATTTTTAGACGATAATCTTTTTGGTATGGGTTATCTCTGGATTTTCCCTCACAAAAATTATACCCTGGTTGGTTGTGGAAATGACCTAAAAATAATGAATCCCAAAACATTAAAATCTAACTTTAAAAAGTGGCTTATGCTACGCAAAGTTAATATATTGGATGCTAATCTTAAAACAGCTTTTATAAACTATGATTATAGAGGCTATAAATTTGGTAACATTTTTTTAACCGGCGATAGTGCAGGCTTAGCCTCTGGGATAACTGGAAAAGGAATCTACGCTGCCTTTTTATCCGGTACTCAAGTGGCAAGGGATATTCTACAGAAGCATTATTCTCAAAATCTTATTGAAGAATGGTTAAAAAAGAAGAAAAAACAAGAAAAATACATACATCTTTTAAAGAATCCTGTCTTAAGAAAGTTTTTTCTCTCCTCAGGAATTAAACTTCTTTCTTATAAAAAGATACAAAAAAGAGGAATCCAGGCTTTTGCTTAATGCAAAACATAAAGCACTTCTTGCTCCTGGTCAATTCGCAAAATAACCCGCCAATCCTCCATTCTTAGCTGCCATTTTTCCGGGCTGCCCTAAGGTTTCTTCAGGTCTACAACCTCACATTACCGTACTTTTTACTTTAAAGGATAGGATAAGACGGCTTGAGGGCAGGCAGGAGTAAAGGAAATTCCAATGCAAAGCAAAAGCAAGCGCTTGATCTGAACAACGCATCAGAAGCCGAGATTTTAAACTGGGGTTACCTCGTCTAAGAAAAAATATGGAAGGAGTTTGGTTTGCACAAATTTCTGCCTTCCCTTACGGCAGGCACAAAGGTTCAGTTCAGCCTGAATGGCTGACTGTTTGTAATTCCACCCGCGTTTGGATCGGCCAATCGGTACCTCCACCACCACCCCCACCGAATATTCATCCCCGGCCTTCAGGACGTTCAGGTTTACGCCCGGCGCCAGTAAGATATCTTCCGGTTTGATTTCTCCGGAAACGCCTGCTTGAAGATAAATCACTGCATCAGTACCATCGGTCATTTCGCCCGTTGCCCGATGCTACCATCTTACCTCTATTGGTTCATCTCCCTAAAGATTCTTTCGCCCTTGCCAAAAAATAAAGGCCCTTTAAAAGGCTCTTATCCACTGTTTAAACCGTTAAAGTTTGCTATTTTTTGTATAGAATACGGGAAAAACCCTTTGGATCCCTCGGTGAATCGTATAAATCCCTGGCGTTACGTTTCATTACTGTCATCATATGCCGGTTAACCTTGTCAGGGAGCTGGTTAAATTGTATATCCGGATACACGCCGGGAAAAGTTGCTTTTAAAATATCCATACATTCTTCAAACGTGCCGGCCTTCATAAAGCACCTAAGAGCATCGTCAGGCATATTAAGCTTTTCCCGCATCGTCCATAAGCCTCCTAATAAACTCTTAAAGCAAGTTATCTCCTGCTCCTCTTAGGCAGGCTAAAAACTTCACTTTTTGCAGCTTTAGCCAAACCTGAAGAAGCGTTTCAATTCCTCTTAGGCAGGCTAAAAACTGAAATTATTGGTAGATAATCCTCCTGCCAGAGGACAAGTTTCAATTCCTCTTAGGCAGGCTAAAAACCCTGCTACTTTCGACCGTTCGCCAGAATAGCAGGTGTTTCAATTCCTCTTAGGCAGGCTAAAAACGCTCTAAATCGTCGGGTATCGGATCGTACCCTGCCTTGATTTTCAATTCCTCTTAGGCAGGCTAAAAACTTATCTGTTTTTTCTCTTCAGGCGAATCACATACAACTTTCAATTCCTCTTAGGCAGGCTAAAAACCTCTTGACCATACCGTTTTGCCAATAGACCTTTCAGCTTTCAATTCCTCTTAGGCAGGCTAAAAACGGAATTAGTATTTTAGGTGCTCAAAATGTGTTTAGCTTTCAATTCCTCTTAGGCAGGCTAAAAACCCTCTCTATTTTCGCACGCCGCCAACTCCTCAGCAGTCTTTCAATTCCTCTTAGGCAGGCTAAAAACCTAAGGAAAACCCCTCCGATGAAAAACTGTTCCGCTGGTCTTTCAATTCCTCTTAGGCAGGCTAAAAACTGAATTTAACCTGCGGAAAGCCTCGCGCTTGGAGGATGCTTTCAATTCCTCTTAGGCAGGCTAAAAACAAGTGAAAGATGTCATTTCTGGGTTCGGCTGGTCGTGCTTTCAATTCCTCTTAGGCAGGCTAAAAACGGCATCCGGAACCACCGGCAGATATCTTCAATCTGAAAACTTTCAATTCCTCTTAGGCAGGCTAAAAACCAAATCATCTTCTACGGAAATAATTTGGCCGGGATAAAAACTTTCAATTCCTCTTAGGCAGGCTAAAAACCGTCGGCTATCGGCTATCTTTTGCGCATGGGTCTCCACTTTCAATTCCTCTTAGGCAGGCTAAAAACCCATAGTTGCCGGATTCGCCCGCCGCCATCCTGCACTTTCAATTCCTCTTAGGCAGGCTAAAAACGGAGCAGTTTTATGTTTTCTGCACCAATGGTATCAACTTTCAATTCCTCTTAGGCAGGCTAAAAACTAGAAGCCCCTGAATTCATTCAGGGGAACCTTCACAGCTTTCAATTCCTCTTAGGCAGGCTAAAAACTCGACCGCTTCGGTTGTTCGTGGCGCATTGCCCGATCTTTCAATTCCTCTTAGGCAGGCTAAAAACCGATTCTGCCGTAGCATTAGTGCCGTCTTTATCAATACTTTCAATTCCTCTTAGGCAGGCTAAAAACCTCTCTATTTTCGCACGCCGCCAACTCCTCAGCAGTCTTTCAATTCCTCTTAGGCAGGCTAAAAACATAAACGCATGAACAACATAGCCGCCATTGAAACGCTTTCAATTCCTCTTAGGCAGGCTAAAAACAATGAGCAGTGGAATCTTTGCGTTTATAGGACTTGGCTTTCAATTCCTCTTAGGCAGGCTAAAAACCGCAGTATCCAGGCGTTTGTCGGATCGGTTATGACGGTCTTTCAATTCCTCTTAGGCAGGCTAAAAACACGGCACCGGTGGCAATGGTCGCAAACTTGACAATCACTTTCAATTCCTCTTAGGCAGGCTAAAAACATAAGGGGAAGTTTAGCAAGCGCTGGATCGCTGGCGACTTTCAATTCCTCTTAGGCAGGCTAAAAACCAAAAAGGGTTGTCTTGAAAGTTCCGTTATCTCCGCTTTCAATTCCTCTTAGGCAGGCTAAAAACTTTGGTACGATAGGACGCGGCTTTGGTTCGTTGTCGTTCTTTCAATTCCTCTTAGGCAGGCTAAAAACAAGGTGGTTTTTTGGAGGTGATACCTTGCTTATTTTCTTTCAATTCCTCTTAGGCAGGCTAAAAACGGCATCGACCCACCTTCCATACGACTGACAGTAGGCTGCCTTTCAATTCCTCTTAGGCAGGCTAAAAACCCCCGAAGTCGAAGTTTGACCCGTATTGTTCCAGACTTTCAATTCCTCTTAGGCAGGCTAAAAACCATCCAGCCCCACCCCCAATTTACTTTTTTTCCAGCCTTTCAATTCCTCTTAGGCAGGCTAAAAACTAAGTTTTTGATAATTATGGTATTTACTAATTTACTACTTTCAATTCCTCTTAGGCAGGCTAAAAACCAGAAAATGTGCCCCACTCTGTCAATATACCAGTTTCTTCTTTCAATTCCTCTTAGGCAGGCTAAAAACAATAGCCCCATAATTCCCCTCCTTAAAGAGGTTGTTCTTTCAATTCCTCTTAGGCAGGCTAAAAACTATTTTATTAATAACCGAATATGTTGTTTTGTTTAAACTTTCAATTCCTCTTAGGCAGGCTAAAAACGGAAACCACACTGATGATGGAGGCATACTGGATATTGACTTTCAATTCCTCTTAGGCAGGCTAAAAACGGGGCGTATGGTCAGCCACGGGCTACTTATGATGGCACTTTCAATTCCTCTTAGGCAGGCTAAAAACCCTTTGTTCAGCAGGCAGTACAGACACGTTCCGCTCTTTCAATTCCTCTTAGGCAGGCTAAAAACCAAGGTAGTAACCGCATTAGACAGATTATTATACAGATCTTTCAATTCCTCTTAGGCAGGCTAAAAACTGACGCATTTCAAGAATTTTATCCATATTGATTCCTCCCTTTCAATTCCTCTTAGGCAGGCTAAAAACCTAGGCATTTCTTCTTCGATGGCTTCTTTCGCCGCCTTCTTTCAATTCCTCTTAGGCAGGCTAAAAACAGTTTTATTTCTAGTAGAATTATAGGCAGTACTATTGCTTTCAATTCCTCTTAGGCAGGCTAAAAACAATTTCTGCACCTGGCTCGTTATCCATGCAAAACATACTTTCAATTCCTCTTAGGCAGGCTAAAAACTTACAACGGGTCAACCAAGGTTGCCACAGTGGACAGCTTTCAATTCCTCTTAGGCAGGCTAAAAACCCTTCCTTATCTTGAGCATATAAAACTTTGTATCACTGCTTTCAATTCCTCTTAGGCAGGCTAAAAACCCAATGGGGAAGAAAACTGTTCCACCGCCAGCAGCACCTTTCAATTCCTCTTAGGCAGGCTAAAAACTTCATGTATATGGTTGTGGAAATCACGGACTGATATCTTTCAATTCCTCTTAGGCAGGCTAAAAACTTATACAATCCACCTCTCATCTTTTACACCCCCTCTGCTTTCAATTCCTCTTAGGCAGGCTAAAAACTATCTGCTCCAGTGCTACTAGCAGTATTACCCAGACTTTCAATTCCTCTTAGGCAGGCTAAAAACCCAATTGCTACGGGAACGAATAGTAGAACCTTTTTCGCTTTCAATTCCTCTTAGGCAGGCTAAAAACTAGCTGATTTGTTACTCTGGTTGCTTCCTCTTCTGAGCTTTCAATTCCTCTTAGGCAGGCTAAAAACAATAAGATAGAGTTAAAGGCCTTTGGCGAACATTTTCTTTCAATTCCTCTTAGGCAGGCTAAAAACTTATTGGTTACTAGGTTACCATCGCAGTCTGATGAGTCTTTCAATTCCTCTTAGGCAGGCTAAAAACTCGGCAACAACAAGAGTAGGTGACCTACCAACCTTGCTTTCAATTCCTCTTAGGCAGGCTAAAAACCGTCATTTTACCGGTATCTATGACTAAAACGTCTCCGCCTTTCAATTCCTCTTAGGCAGGCTAAAAACCGTTATATTTATGTTTTATCACCCGCACCTGAACGGCTTTCAATTCCTCTTAGGCAGGCTAAAAACTTGGTTTCCTGTTGTTTGGTTAGCTTTATTTCCATCTTTCAATTCCTCTTAGGCAGGCTAAAAACCCGTCCAACCCGCTACTTTCGCAGATATTATTAGAGACTTTCAATTCCTCTTAGGCAGGCTAAAAACGCTGGAGAAAGTGTAGCGGGTGAAAAAGCGATGGCCTCTTTCAATTCCTCTTAGGCAGGCTAAAAACGGAAATAGATAGTCTTAAAATAGAAATTGAAAAATCTTTCAATTCCTCTTAGGCAGGCTAAAAACGGAGGTATAGATGGTTGTCCAGGTGGTTGACCTGCAGCCTTTCAATTCCTCTTAGGCAGGCTAAAAACATATAGAGGTCTCGACCTACATAGGACACTGCTTTCTTTCAATTCCTCTTAGGCAGGCTAAAAACTTGAAGTATTATCAGGTACAGTACTCCAGTTACTCTCTTTCAATTCCTCTTAGGCAGGCTAAAAACCCCGTGCCCCATAGCCACTTAAGCTCGGTAGACTGACTTTCAATTCCTCTTAGGCAGGCTAAAAACCCAAAGCACTTTCCATGGCCGGTTTTAAGCTTTCAAACTTTCAATTCCTCTTAGGCAGGCTAAAAACTTCCCGCCTGAGACAGCATATCGGCCATTTTTGCCCGCTTTCAATTCCTCTTAGGCAGGCTAAAAACCTAGTACTCGTATAAAGACAATAATAGTTACTTGCATCTTTCAATTCCTCTTAGGCAGGCTAAAAACGGATGCTCTCCTGAGAAGTCCTAATCTCATGCATGCCGGCTTTCAATTCCTCTTAGGCAGGCTAAAAACGCCTTCATTTTCTCCACTTCTTCGTATTCTTTCGTCACTTTCAATTCCTCTTAGGCAGGCTAAAAACCGGGGTCGGCAAGGATAAACTCTCTACCATCACAACTTTCAATTCCTCTTAGGCAGGCTAAAAACTTATTTTTATTATCGCGTTAGCAAGTATTTCAAACGCTTTCAATTCCTCTTAGGCAGGCTAAAAACGGTTGAAGTATTATTAGGTACAGTACTCCAGTTACTCTCTTTCAATTCCTCTTAGGCAGGCTAAAAACCAAGAATAGCCTTTTCTTTTAATTCCTCCTCACTTATACTTTCAATTCCTCTTAGGCAGGCTAAAAACGTTGCGCCGAGATTCGACAATACGGTTGTCAACTTCGAGCTTTCAATTCCTCTTAGGCAGGCTAAAAACTGTAGCTTTTCGCTCACGGCAGGAATTTTGAAAGTGAGCTTTCAATTCCTCTTAGGCAGGCTAAAAACCCGTCATCTTCCCGGTGTCTATGACCAAAACATCCCCATCTTTCAATTCCTCTTAGGCAGGCTAAAAACCTGTCGGATACCTACCCAGGCCCGATTGTTTGCGTCTTTCAATTCCTCTTAGGCAGGCTAAAAACTGTTGCTGGTGGCGCACGCGGAAGCCGCACCCTCCCAGCTTTCAATTCCTCTTAGGCAGGCTAAAAACCCGCTGAACCGCCGATATTCCGGTAGTAATTCGGTGCTTTCAATTCCTCTTAGGCAGGCTAAAAACTCTGGTCGTAAGCTATTGAATTTCTAGCAAATGACGCCTTTCAATTCCTCTTAGGCAGGCTAAAAACCGTGCCGCCGGGCAGCACGTCGGCGCAGGATACTGCTTTCAATTCCTCTTAGGCAGGCTAAAAACGGTCAACGCCCCGTTTGGAGAGGTTGCCCAGCATCTTGCTTTCAATTCCTCTTAGGCAGGCTAAAAACACAGACGTATGAGCGCAATTCGTTTGTGTAGCCGAAGTCTTTCAATTCCTCTTAGGCAGGCTAAAAACCGTACCGGCTGCCTGGCCGATTTCTTTACCCAAGTCTGTCTTTCAATTCCTCTTAGGCAGGCTAAAAACCTACATTGCCCTGAAGCTGGCCGCTTGAGTTTGTACTTTCAATTCCTCTTAGGCAGGCTAAAAACGGCCAGTTTGTCCAGCACTTCCTGGCCCTTCGATTTCTTTCAATTCCTCTTAGGCAGGCTAAAAACGGATCGCCCTGGTCGGCGAACTCCTGGGCTTTGCTGGTCTTTCAATTCCTCTTAGGCAGGCTAAAAACTCAGACGGATCAAGCCACTTCGCCACGTTTCGCAGGCTTTCAATTCCTCTTAGGCAGGCTAAAAACAGTGTCGGTCACTCTTGCCAGCGTTCCCCCGCTTACAGCTTTCAATTCCTCTTAGGCAGGCTAAAAACAAAGACAATCTTAATGCGGCTATTACCGTTATCAGGAACTTTCAATTCCTCTTAGGCAGGCTAAAAACGCCGCCCTCGGACGGAGTCCCGGCAGTCATCTGCTTCTTTCAATTCCTCTTAGGCAGGCTAAAAACCTTGCGACTTATTGCAAAGGAGTTTCAATCGTGGGAAACTTTCAATTCCTCTTAGGCAGGCTAAAAACGGCACGCGGGTCCGGGAACGGATTACACGGATTACATCTTTCAATTCCTCTTAGGCAGGCTAAAAACACCGGCGGCCTGGCCGATTTCCTTACCCAAGTCTGTCTTTCAATTCCTCTTAGGCAGGCTAAAAACACTCCTCTTTGGTTATCTCCAGACCTTTTGCCAAACCCTTTCAATTCCTCTTAGGCAGGCTAAAAACTCCGCTTACTCTGGCCCGCGCCCGTGCCGCCGGTGATGCTTTCAATTCCTCTTAGGCAGGCTAAAAACCAACGAGGGCAATTCTTTGACCTGTATTTTGGTAGTAGCTTTCAATTCCTCTTAGGCAGGCTAAAAACTTGTAGCGCTTTCCTGCACGAAGTACCCGCCCAGAACTTTCAATTCCTCTTAGGCAGGCTAAAAACTTTATAGCCCATTCCGGCAGTAATGGCGTTCTCTTAATCTTTCAATTCCTCTTAGGCAGGCTAAAAACGTCTGTCCACCCCGATTTTAAATTTTTGTGCTCTGGCTTTCAATTCCTCTTAGGCAGGCTAAAAACGGAAAAACTTTTTCATTGCCCGCTTAAAATTCGCTTCCTTTCAATTCCTCTTAGGCAGGCTAAAAACTAATTTATTTGCCATAAAAATAAGACTTTCTCTTTTTTTTTCAATATCTTTTCGTATTTTTGGATCAGGTTAAACCCCAACAATTATTAACGATAAAACGGTGTGGTTTGTGGGTTCCTAAGTTTATCTGGTAACTTGTTAATTGTCGTCGAACCTCTGTGAGTTATACGTTAACAGGAGTCGACAGCATTATTTATGTTTTTATTCTTCATAGCTAAAGAATATTGCCCGGGCTGCCTTTTTCTATGCCCATTATTTCCCTGGACGAATACTTTGTAGTTCTAAGGCTGTAAATAATTACAGAGTCCTCATCCTTTTTAATGATTCTCTCCAACTCAATTTTTAATTTTTTCAAGCCAGCTTCAGAAATCTCTCCCTCCAAGACTGAATTTTGCACCCAATGAAGATACTGCCGGCATTTTTTCAATACCTTCACAACGCGCTTCTCGTTTACATCATAAACAAGGATAATGAACAAATTGTTAGATCACCACGCCGAAAAGAAACCAATAATACCTTAAGGTTATGGCAATGGCGACAAAAAATCAAGTAAATATTTACCACTGGGCAACAAAAGGTTGATATTCTTTTTCACCCATAAGGTGTTTCTCCAGTTTGTACAATTCTAATCTAACTAACCGGCGATACGATATAGGTCGGCCAATTTCCCTGTGCGTAATTGTGGTTTTAAGTTTTTCCTCTAATTGCTCAACAAAACATTTTTTGCCCTTTTCTTTTAATATTACGCCTTCCGTGTCTCGTTCGAAGTCACTGATGGTAATCATTTTACGCCCTAAAAGAGTAAAAATCAACCGATCAATAATTATTGGTTTAAAAATTTCCGCTACATCCAGGTTTAGTGTAAAACGCCGGAAGTTAGTGGTATGTAAATAGCCGATGCGCGGATCCAAATGCGTCTTATAAATTTCGCTTAAGCAGATAGTATACATAATTGAATTGCCAAAGCTAATCAGAGTATTCAGGAAATTTTTAGGGGGACGGCGGGTGCGCTCCCGAAAGGCGAAATCAGGATCGCCTATAATTTTATCAAAAGATTTATAATAATACTCGCGCATGTTGCCTTCTATAGCCATTAGGGCAGCAATTTCTCCACAATTATTTATTCCGTTCATAAGGCTCTCTATAGAAGCTAAAGGTTCTGCTACTTCTTTTTCCCGGTTAGAATAATATTTTAGCACTTGACGAATATTCCTGGCGGCGCCGGCAACAAAGGAGCGGGCAATTGCCATACGTTTTTCCTCATCCAGATAGTATTCGGCCTGTCTTAAGATCATGTAACCCGAGTTAAGGTGCTCCCGCGGGTAAAAGCTGCCCATATAATAGCCATAGTGGCTGAAATAATGAAGGATTATCTCTTTCTGAGAGAGAAACTCCAGAAACTTTTTGTTTACGTCCACTTCTCCAAAGACCATAATCTCGCCGGTATCTTCTACGGGGATGAATCGCCGGCCGCTCTCGGTATCAAAGTACAGAGTGTTATCTTTCCTTTTCAGTTCTCCACTGGAAAAAATATAAAGCGTCTTTTTCAATGACTAACACCATTTCCTTTGCTTTTATGACAAATAAAACCATGGGGCATCGCAAAATATAACCTGCTTAATTATACCATGTTTTTAGCTATCAAGCCCAACAAAACTCGGCATAAGCACATTTTTTACAATAACGGTTCTTAACGGGCAGAGGTGGTTGTGGCAGATAGAGAATGCGCAAGATCTCCCGCCGTGTTTGGTCAAGTTCGCGCTCTGTTTGTTCGTCCAGCACGACTTCTTCTCTCTTTTTCTCCTTCGGAAAGCGTAATTCCCCTCTTGCTTTGATCCCCCGTTGTTGCAGTTCACTTAGGTAAAAAGCCAACTGCATCCGGGCACTTTGGCGGTAACGGGAACTTTTTTTAACTTCCCCAATAACTAATTCACCGTTGCCCATATGAAATACATCCATTTTGCTGTGCCCGACTACAAGCTCTTTTTTCTCCCTGGTGTAGGAATATTCCTGGATGAAACGTCCCAGGGAAACATTGGCGTCATCCTGATCGGGAGTAATCTGGTGGCCAATAAGCCATACTTCGCGCGAGCAAATGTAATAGTACCACACCAGCGTTCCGCTGACGTGAATGTCTTGTTCCGGCATAAGAAACCGCCTCTTTTCAAAAAGAAAACCGCATTTGAACAGGGTTACAGTAAAGTTTTCAAGACGTTACTAAATTTAACCACAGAAGACAAAGAAAACATAAGTATCGGCAATTAGCTCTCAACCGCAGAGTTATCCTAAAATATCCAGATCCAGTCCCGTAAATTATATCTCAATAACAACAAAAAAGACACTTCCCCTCCGTAAAAGAAGTACAAGTTAATCTTCTGCGCACTCTCTCTGGCTATCTTCCTTATGCTATCAAATTTTCCTGACTCCATACGTCTACAAGGACTTACCAACAGAAAAAATCTCCACTCCCAACCGCTTAAAATGATTCTTATCAAATGTAATCACCGGCCAGTTGTTACTTGCTGCCCGGGCTGCCAGGTAAGCGTCTACGAAGTCAACACGGCAGGCAGCGTAATCGGATAGAGCACGAAAAACCAGTTCTCGTTCTTCAACAATAACCTCTTCGGTATTTGCAAAAGCGCTAACCGTATCGGCTACCTGTTGCCTGGGGTACTTGTAAAACGAATCCAGGACCCATACCATTTCAGCAATTGTAAGCAGATCAAGATGAAGTCTTATTTTGCCCTGCTGGGCCAGTTTCATAATCTGCAAAGCTTCTTCAAAAAGCGCTTCCTGGTCTTTTAGCAAATAACGAAGAGCAACATTTGCGTCTAATAAAACTTCAAGACTCATTTTTAAGCCCCTTATGAGCAATCTTTTCGGCAATTACCCTCCGGGTTCCTTCCTCTTCCTCTTCTACCCCGGGAAAATTATGCCGGGGCTCTAAAATCCCGGCTAAATCCAAAAGTTTCTGGCGCTTACGAATATGAACTACCAGCGACCTATTAGAATCAAGCTGAAAAACAAGCTCATCACCTACCTTCAAACCACAGGCATCTCTAATTTTCTTAGGCACCTGTACCTGTCCTTTTCCGGTAATTTTCCCTACAGCTTTCAGCAAAATCAACCCAGTCCTTTCTCTTTTTAATTTCTCTTTCTTTATTTTAAGTCAATGATATTATTGTTGTCAAGGATATAATATACTGAAAGCATTTCAGTGTTGAAGCAGGGAATAACACTTTCGTGTGCGCGCCAAAGCTTAATACCCATCGTTTTATCTCGCCCAGGCCGCTTACTTTTAAGCCCAGGATAAGGGAACCGTCCGGTTGGTATTCAATCTCCTGGGACTCGTGCCACTTGCGTTCACGGATCCAACGGGCCTGTTCAGGGTCAAAAAGAATCTTCACTTCCTCAACTTTTTCACCTCTTTGCCTCTTCGCATCGTCAGTTCGTTCCGGCCGGCAAGGTTTAGGTTTTGCTGGTTAAAGGGCTTAAACTTTTTGGCAAAACGGGTGAACGCATGATTAAAGGCGACGAGGTTAAAACTATCTCCTTCAGCAAGATTCCTGAGGCAGAGCTGCAGAGCGCTTTTAGCTTGCTCAAGCTTTTCTTCCATCATGGTGGCAGACCAGGATGAAATCGGCATCCGGCACACGATCGGTTGGGTCTGCTTCTTGAAAATCGTTCACTACCTGCTATCTCAAAACCAGCACTATACCTCATCGGATAAGGTAAAACCGTACTGCGTAAAATGTTGATCAAAAGCCAGCACGTTGGTTATTCCAAGCCGTTCCATAACGGCAAAGGTAGTGGCGTCGGTATAGGAAAATGATTTATCAAAATAAGTAAAAATAATCTCTCTGGCTTTTCTTTCGTCTTCTTCAGTAATCCGCTCAACTGGCCAGCATAATCCTTTCAGCCAGGTCCGGGCCAGTTCAGAACCCAATCTGTTTGCAAGCAGGGCATGACTTTCAGCAATAATAAAATTTGTAATTACGATTATTTTTTGTTTTGTGCTTATTTCCTTAAGGATCGCTACAGCTTGTTTGTGAAAGTTATCTGATCTGTCCAGTAAGGCGTAGATTGCACTTGTATCCACCATTATCCTTTCCACTGTTTAATTTCTCCCTCAACAAGGTATCTATCGTGGTTCACAGAAACATCTTTTTGCCCACTTGCTCCTGCTCCAATTAACTGCCAGATTGGATCTTCAGCACTTAGGGGCTGGAGCGGCTTGATTTTTTTAATACGGATCTCGTCTTCTCCCATTTGAACTTGCAAATAATCTCCTTCCTGAATATTTAATTTTTTCCTCATGTACACGGGTATTGTCAACTGTCCTTTGGCACTTATGCGCATTAATTCATTCCTCACAAAGGATACCTCCTACCTGTAAGAAGAAATTCTTACTTTAAGTATACCATGTTTCAAACTTGAATCAACTTTTCTTTAAAAAAATGACATGGATTGCTCCGAATACTGAATTCTTCCAATAGAAAAATGGCCCTCTTGCGAATTTCAATATTCTCGTGAGATGTCAGGTGTATGGCTTCGCGGAAGTATTGCTCCAGGTTAATGCGTATGCCCACGACGATTACAGGGAAGATAAAATCCATCCATGAACATGGCATAATATGAACGCCCCAGGGAACCGCTATACATCCCTGAATTTAAAATGTCTGATTCATCGCGGAATTTCCCTGTAGATTTCGAACCAAAGAATTTAATTTCCCGTAAATTATCGGCAAGCGCAACCTTGATCCGCGAAGAAAATTCCTGAAGCGCCTTTTCCTCAATTGGAGTTAAAAATAACACAGGTATTTTCACCTCCTGGGGGATATCTCTTAAAGGCATTATATCATAGCCCAGCGAAGCTGCAAACAGACATAACTACCATATTGCTACTCTTCCTTTTACTTTATACCCGGTAGCCGGATCGTAATAATCTTCCAGTAAATTATTAGAAACATACCTGAAGCCGGCTACTTCCGGCGGGCGGTTTTCTATTGTAGCCGATACAGATATTACATATTGATAAAAATCCGCTTTAATAATATCAAAAGCTTTTTTTCTCTCAAAACGATTTTTAATTTCTTTCAATTCAATATATTTCTGCCAGACAGCTTGAGCATGATTATCAATTTCCACGAAAACATCTTCTTTGTAATAATCTTCTTCGATGAGTTTAAAATCAGCAATAGAAATATCGTCCTCTCCATCATACCTTAATCTGGCAATGGCCTCTAAAAGTGCTTTTGCTTCATCGCTAGATTTTTTGGCAGATACTTCCTGATAATATTCTTCGATTAAATTTATAAACTCTTTTTCTTGAATGATTTTGTACTTTGCCAAAATCTTCTTCGTAATATCCAACAGCACACTGTCATAAATATATGAGGCAAATTTCTTTTTATTTTCATCTTGAAGAGAAACAACCAATACCTTACCTATACTCAACCCGTTTCTATTGCATCTCCCGGCAGCCTGATTTATTGAATCAAGCGGGGCTAAGTCTCTAATCACCACATCAAAGTCAATATCTACTCCTGCTTCTACAAGTTGAGTAGTAACAGCAATTTTATACTTGCCGTTTTTTATTTCATCTACCCTTTTTAATCTTTCCTTTGGTATAATATGAGTAGAAAGAAAAATAACATCACTTTCCCTTTCACTCACAAGTTCATAGAAATTTTTAGCTGAGTTGATAGTATTCAGCACAAAAAGGTACCTTTTGTTTTCCTTGAAGTCTATTAAATTGAGCAATTCTTCCAAAGTCATATTGTTTTCTAAGACTGGTTGAACAATCACCCTGCTTAATGCAGAAAAGTATTTATCTTTAACAACCAACGGAACAGTATCTTCACGAGAAAAGATTAATGGTTCTGTAGCCGTTACAAAAATAATATAAGAATTAAATTTTTGGGTTAATGTCTCCAGCGCAATTTTCATTAACAACCAGTATTTGCAGGGAATTGCCTGAACTTCGTCAAGTATAATAATAGAATCCATCAGCCTGTGAAATTTTCTAATACTCCTATTCCTATTTGAGATAAGGGTATGAAAAAACTGAACAAAGGTAGTAATGATAATTTCTGAATTCCATCCCTCAATAAGAATTTTAGCTGCATCGGTTTCCAGTTCTTCCTCGCCCGTTTTGTAAAAGACTTCTGATAGATGATGATGTTTTAGTAATACACTGGTATTTAAAATAATACCGTTTGCTTTAAGTACTTTTCCAAATTCATCTGCATTTTGCTCAATTACACTTAAAAAAGGCAAGGCGTAGATAATTCTTGGGGATATTAAACCTTTTGTTTCATTCTTTATTTTTTCCCTTAATTTCAAAGCAAAAGAAAGAGAGGAAAATGTCTTGCCTAACCCCGTAGGAAGGTTGAGAGAATAAATATTTTGTTTGAGATTAATTTCTTTATTACAGATTTCCTGATAGGCTTCTTCCCTGAGTATATTTACAGGCGATTCTTTAAATTGCTTTGTTTTTTTATAATTATCAACCAGATATGGCTTAATAATTTCTGAATCTCTCTTAAAAAAAATCTCTTGTTGGACAACAACAACACTTTTGTCAGCATCAATTAAAAGTGAGTACAAATAATTTAATAAAAAATAAGAAGATATACCGCTGGTATTTTTTCTTAACTTTCTTTTGATAACCTTTAATTCAGAAGAAAAATCTTTTATCCATTCTTTGATAAGGCTCTTTGATAATTCTAAAGGCAATCCATAGTTAAAAATATGTTTAGCCAGAATATTAAAATTATTATTATCTATACTTGCTAACTGTAAAGATAAAAGATCTTTATCTTCGTCGTTAAAAATTGCCTCATCAATTATATCCTGTAAATTCCCATGGTGGCGTTTAACTGTAACATAAGCAAAAAAAGGTAAATGCCAATCTTCAATCCCCTTTTTAGATAAAAATTCTTTAGTCAAATAATAAGCACAAAGCGCAGAAAAAAGACCGTGCCTAGCTTCCCTTTGTCTTTTTGAAGCATCGTCGTTAAACAAATATCTTTGAAAATAAGCTGTTGCCTTACCTATATCGTGGGATAAGGCAATTATTCTGGCCATTTCTTTTATGTTTTGATCATTATCCTTTTCTTTTATGAACTTTTCGATAAGGGAAGCAGTTCCACGTAAGTGATCTTCCAGCAATCTTTCTGGATGGGAATATAGGTTAGAAGAAGGTAATATACTCCCCATTTTCCAGCACCACCCATTCATTTGCTTTTGCCCTTATGTTTTTTCCGTTAGTTTCAAATATTACATCCTCGTATCTTTGAACAACCCTGGTCTTATCTATTACCATGGGTATTTTTTCCCGGAAATATTTCCTCCCACTTTCTATCTCAATCTCCCTAGATGCCAATTGAACCGCAGGAATAACTGAGGATAGCTCTATCGATTGAACAAATTCTTCTTTCTCCATACCATCAATCAGAGCAACAAACTTAAAATCAGCCAAGAGTTCGCTAAGACCAAGGGAAACTGTATAAAAACTTTTATGTTCTTTTATATTATTCACTAGCTTTTCAAAAACATTATCTTCAGCATGGCTAAGATAAATTCTAAAGGCCGGCTCTTTTAAAAATTCTGTTCTGATTTGAGTCCTTGGTTCATGATTTTTTTTACTGACAATAGTCCAGTAATTACCCTTAGTGTTAATCAGGTTTATTCCCATTCTTATTTTTTTTACAGGCTTAAGTATTTTTAAACCTATTTTACATCTGGCAGAAGAAAATACCTCTAAATATTCATCTTTTCCTGCTCCATAAATTGCTCCTAAAATTCCAGCAATGGTGGGGGGTGGTGGAAAAGAAAAAGTAAGGGGAGAAGATGTCGTATAAAACTTTCGGAAATGCCCGTAGTCTCCCCAAAGATCAAAAATTAATACTTTCATGTTTACTCACCTTCTAAAAGGGAAAATCTTCAATAGCGATGTCTCCCAAAGCTTTCTTAACCTCAATCTCCTTGCCATCTTTTGTCATAGTAACCCTTTCATCTACTTTTAATAATATCTTTTCTATTTTATCTTTATTGCTTTCAGTGGCTTTAAGAAGCTCTGAAACGTCCAACTTAACTTGCGATATATCTCTTATTTCTTCATCCCTTATCTCCTTTATAAGAGCTATTCTTTTATCCAGTTCGCCAATAAAGAAATTTGCTTTTTCTTTATAGACTACCTGCATTAAAAACCTGGGTACTTGACCAAACTTTGAACCTGAAATCAAGTTTTTCGTTCCCAGCCAGATACCTTCCAAAAGCAAAGAAATATCATCTTCAGTTAAATAAATTTCCTGATTTAAAGCAGCATTCTCGTTAACAACGCCATAAAAACAAATAAGTGAATAAGGAAGAATATATTTTTCCGTAAAAGTACCTTGTTTTTTATCCTGCTTGGATGGCATTACGGTTGTTCCCTTAATATAGGCAGGACTTACCTTATGTAGAGACTTCCCATACTTAAACTGCACTGGCCCAGTTAAAGTTAATGTTTTTTCTTTAACAGCAATGGTAGCCCCAAAAAGCCTGACATCTATACACCTGTTTTTAACTTCTTCAGGGCTATCTTTAAAATCACTCAAGCGATCTTCTTTTGTCCTTAGGTTACCTTTATCATCTTTTTTTTCCAGGATAAAAATATCCTGTCTTTTATAATCATAAAGGTAATCTCTAATCGTTCTTTTTAATCTTACGTCGGTAACAATATTGATTCCCGTTTCCTCATCTATTCTAGGTTTGTTTTCGTCTAGCGGGTCACCGTTGGGGTTGGCATCTGTTATATCGTAAAGAAAAAGAATTTCCGACCTGTTTTTAATAGCTAGAACCATCTTTTTATTCCTCCTCTACTTGATTTTCCTGCTCAATTACATCAGGATCCTGAATCCCTTCCGGATAAATAACCGGTAATACTTTGTCCACAAGGTTCATTCCGCAGGCAAAATAAAAGTTAATTTCGTCCACCGAGAAGTTCCATCCATCTCCAGCTTTTAAAAGATAATCAGCTATCTCTTTAGCTAGAAGCCTTTTACCTTTATCGAAAGAATCATACTCCTCAAACTTATTCTGTACTTTTGGAAGAAGGGCTCTTATATCTCCTTCATCCATTTTTAAACCCTTTAAACTTTTCATAAAAGGTTTTGCACTTCTTGCCTTCCATTGCTTACGAAGCAGCATTTCGGTTAAGGAACCTAAAAGAAAAATCCCTTTTTTTATTGGTGAAGCAAAAACAGAATGATAATCTTTAAACAAATTTCCAAGCAGTTCTTCCTCCAAGACAATTACCTCCTCAAAAGTGATTAAATTTAAATCATAAAAAAAAATGGTGTCCATTAGAGCCCTTTTAGTCACCGGGCGATAATATCCGTCGTTGATAAACTCCTTACGAATTTTTAACATATAAAAATTTGTTAAAAACTTAAAATCAAGTTGCCTCCCTTTAAATACCCCGTCAATGATCTCCAGAAAATATTTATTTAAATCATAATTTCTCTTATTTTTATCTGATTTTGAAAAAAACTCTCTGATGCAGCCAAAATTAAATCTTTCATCGAATATACTGTCCACTTTGTCCTTAGCTTCAAAAATTCTCTTTAATCTTGAGGGAAAAACTTCTTCAATAAGTAAAAGAATTCTTTCTGCACTTTGTTCTTTACTTAGAAATAAAAAATCCAGGGTTAGAACATCCTTTTCTTCAGCAAGGAGGTCTAAAATTTCACTTTCATCATTGGTTATTCTCCGTTTAACCTTATCTTGGAGAGAAACCGTCTTTTTTGAAGTAACAAAGATATTAATTATTTCTTTAAAAATTTCTTCTGTACCAGATAATAGCCTGGGGATTAAAATATATTGTAAGCCGTAGAATTTATAGGCCAGCATGCTCTCTAAAAACCTTTTGCCTTCCTC
Source organism: Firmicutes bacterium UBA4795 (assembly GCA_002402825.1). GTDB lineage: Bacteria > Bacillota > Desulfotomaculia > Desulfotomaculales > Nap2-2B > SCADC1-2-3. The sequence goes on along the minus strand of DHGP01000019.1, from coordinate 1,770 downwards.
TAAGTCAAGCTTACAGTCAGGACATAAAGGAAAGTTTTTCCAGGATAAAGATTCCTGAAACCCTCCTGTGATAAATCCAGGCTTGTCTATCGTATAAAACTTAAAAACCCCGGCATCTGGAGAAACCAGATTCATTTCTCCACAAATTGAACATGTTGTTACTGATGAAGCATTATCAACATTACTTTCCGTTGCCAAAAGTATCTTTTTAAACACTTCAAAGTCGCCCAAATAATTCCATTTTTCCTCTTGCTTTATTTTTATTGTAAGAATTTTACCTTCTTTTTTGGATAGTTCAGTGATTTTTACTTTTAAATCTTTAAGTATAGTATCGCTTTCTTTTTCTAATACTTCTTTAACTTTTTGCAAAAATACTTTTTCTTTTTCTGTTAAAATTCTTAAAATTCTTTGATCTGCATACTTATTAAACCATCCCTTTACTTTACCCTCTAAGGTTTTGTGAGGTTCTTTTGGGTTAATATTAGCTGCCGGTGTGGGGTTGGCACCAGAAGTTACCCCTTTTCTAAAAACCCCCCTGAAAAGATACCTTAATGTTTTTTCGGAATCAAAATCCTCCAGGTCAATTCCTTCAAATTTTTTTTGTAAGGGGTCAACCAATATACTCAAAACCTTATATTCTTTATCTGATATTTTCTCGTCAACAAGAACGCTAATTGTTTCTTTGCCTTCTTCTTTTATAACTCTTTCCCCTATTTCCCTTACCGCTGAGAGCATTTAAAATCCCTCCTCATGCTATCAAGCTTGCCATTTTACGTACAATATTCTTTTATGGTCATCCAGCCAGTTTTTCGCTTCATCTTTATTCCAAATCGGAAAGAAATATCATATGGCTTTCTTAAATGCTTTGAAACATTTTACCGCCGTCGGGGTGACAATTAACGTCGTACCAAAAAATTATTTATAAGCTTGATCCATATTTTTTATTTCCTGCATTATCTCTTCTTGCAGTGAAGCAGGGAACAGCACTTTCGCGTGCGCGCCAAAGCTTAATACCCATCGTTTTATCTCGCCCAGGCCGCTTACTTTTAAGCCCAGGATAAGGGAACCGTCCGGTTGGTATTCAATCTCCTGGGACTCGTGCCACTTGCGTTCACGGATCCAACGGGCCTGTTCAGGGTCAAAAAGAATCTTCACTTCCTCAACTTTTTCACCTCTTTCTATCCCCAAACTGTTGCCCAGGTATTCTTCAAGCAAAAAGTCTGTTTTTACCTGAAAGATTTCCTCCAAAGTTTCAAGCTGGCGGATGCGGTCCAGAGCAAAGATACGTACTTCCTGGCGAAAATGACAATAAGCTATTAAATACCAGGCTCCCTGGAAATAGCGCAGGTGGTAAGGGTCAACTTTTCGAATCGTCAGTTCGTTCCGGCTGACAGTGTAATAATGTATATTTAAAGAACGCTTGTCTTCTATAGCCTGGGCTAAAAGATGGTAAGTGCTGGCCAGATTTTGTTCATCTCCCCGCAGTGGTTGCACATTAAATGAAATAATTTGATCTAAGGAATTCATATCCACGCTTACTCCCTGAGGAAAGCACAGGCATATCTTGGTAAATGCGTTGCGGATGGGTTCTTCTAAGGGGGTACCGGCACATTGAAGCAAAAGCTTTTGTCCTAAAAATAGCGCTACCTGTTCTCCTTCCGTAAGGTTTAAATGTGGCATTTCAAAAGGGCTGGTGTAGTAATAGCCGTTCTTTAACCTGCTGTATTCCATGGGGGCACAAAGCATGTCCCTTAAAAATTCCAAATCCCG